>NZ_JAVIZX010000001.1:1200000-1817500 GCF_031453675.1 Paracidovorax wautersii
TCCGTTCCCAAGAGACGTTGTTTCAAAGCGCTGACGAGCTTCTCGACGAAAACGGCAGAGCTCCTCGATATCTTGTGCGCCACGCACCGCTTGGTCGACATAAGCCTGTGCGCTGTCCACTATCCAAGCTTCGGCACCAAGGTTCTTCATGATGGATTCACCCATGCGCGAAGCAAGCGCCCGCCCCTTACGCGATAACACAGGGACGCCTGAATACGTGGCAAAGCAGGTCGTCGTTCCACCGTTGAAGGGGTATGTGTCGAGGACGATGTCGATATCGTTGTACGCTGCGAATAAATCTCGAGGCATCGTGGGTGGGAGAAGTTCCACCTGTTCAGGGCGGATCCCGGAACGGAGGAGCGATGTCTCAAAGGCTGATTTGCGTAGCGGATCGGCAAAATTCACGGCACGAATCACCAAACGGCTTCCCGGCAAGCGAGCAAGCACCTGCCCCCAGCATTCCATCGTTTCCGCAGACACCTTTCCGATATTTCCAAAGCAGCCGAACGTGACGTAACCCTTGGACAAAACCGGCGGGTCTGAGGGGGCTGGTATTTCCGTCTTCGGATCAAAGCACCAGAAAGACTGAGGAAGAACCGCCGGCGCCTCGCTATATAGTGCAGGCATCTGCGGATCCACCAAGTGCCGATCCAGCAATTTGGCGTCAATCGTTTTCAGGCCGGTCGTGGGTGGATAGCCCAGCCCTGTCACCTGCAACGCTGCAAATCGGTAGCGCAGCATATCCAGGCGATTGGCTGAAGTATGGCCCGCCAGTTCAACCAAGACATCCAATTCGTGGCTATGCAGCAATTCGGCTAGCTCATCATCACTCATCGGTGCGACGGCAAAAAAATGGTCTGCAGCGCTTTTCATAAGCGCCGTTTGCTCGTCCTCACTGTAATGGTCGTGGTACAAAAAAATCTCGATCGCAGCACGATCGTGCCCTTCCAGCAAAGGCCGGAAGAAGTACCGGACAGAATGTTCACGAAAATCGGGTGACCAATAACCCACCCGCAACTTGCGCCCCTGGACAGAGGCGGGGCGCCGGTGGGTAGCAGGGAGAGCAGGGCCTATTTCGTGAGGGCGAGGCAGTAACGTGTTCGCCCAGAACTTGTGCTCTGCCGCCAGACGAATCTCGTTTTGCTCTACATATGTGGCTGTAAAAAGAAAGAGGTCGGCCGCCCTGGGCGCGTCGAAATCACCGAGCCAAGCATGGAGCGTATGCTCGATGGAAGCCTCCGCTTCTCCCATCGAAAAAAGCAAAGATGCATAACCGGCCCTCATGCCAGGCAGGCCAGGGGCCTGGATCCGGGCCTTAGCCAACAAATCCAGGGCTTCCGCAGTTCGACAGCGGCCCTTCAACACATTCGCATAGTTAGCGATAGACGGCAAATGGCTGTCATCCAGCGAGTATGCCAAGTCAAAATATCGAATGGCATCGTTTTCTCTGCCAACAGTCGCAAGAGCCGCCCCTAAGTTGTTCAAGGCATCCACGTCATGCGGCCGATGCTTGAGGTACTTTATCCATACCTCGATCGATTCCCTGAGCCGGCGCTGGTCGTAAAGTTTGGCGGCATCGCTTAGTAACGCCCCTACATCGGCGGCCGATGATTGCGTCAAAGAATTAGCGGACCGTCGTACAAATAATCTCTTGGCATATTCCAACAGCATGGGCGGCAGGGTCTTTAGAGTTGATCTGGTTTTCGACGCGAAGACTCTACGATGAGACCTTCGACCGCGATATCGATAAACTGCTTCGGGTAGCCCGCATCTTTTAACGCCCATCGGAAATTATTGGCCAGCACGGCCCTGCCCCAAAATCCCCGACCGACTTCAACCTCTTGATTGAGCTTACCGAAGGCCTGCTCCAACACCCGCGTAATACGATTTGCAGATAACGTGTGAATTCGATCACTCACAGTCTTCGGTGGAAGGCTTCTGATCAAGTGCTCAGCCACGCCTGCTGCCATTTGCTTTTCACGCTGAAAGGAAAACCTTTCAAATATGGACATTCTAGGAGCCCCGTTGTACTGTTTCATTTTCTACTCGCAAAACAATGTCAAGAAGCGTTGGCTGCCTGCATGAGGACTGGATGCAGACACCACCGGATGCTCTCAATAAGAACATACGGACTGAAGCTGCAAATTCGGCCCCATACTTCAACCGGCTCTGTCGAAATAGACGCCAAAAGCGAATCAGCAAAAAAAAACCTGGCTGGATGAGCAGCCAGGCTTACCGCACCACCGAGAAGACGGACTCTTCTCGGAAGCGGCGACTTTCGCAAATACGATCAGCCGCGGCAGGACGACGGCAGGTACTTAGCAGGCGTACCGCTGCAGGTCCATGTGATCGTACCACCCGTGGTGACACCACTGAGAGACACCGTGACGGCCGAAGGACCGCCCACTGCAGAAGACGCGCCAATGACGGTGATCGCGGCACCGCTCGTAGCGGTTCCGACGCTTGCAGACGAGACCTTGCCGATTTGCGCGATAGAACAGTCCGAACTGATAGCAGCAGGCAACGAGCCGTTAGCCTGGAAGGCCTCCGTCACGCACGTACGTGCGGAGCTCGCCGCCAGAACCAGTTCCGACACTTTCGCGCGGACCGTGTAGTCTTGGTAAGCAGGCAGTGCCACGGCAGCCAGAATACCGATGATCGCCACCACGATCATCAGTTCGATCAGGGTGAAACCCTGTTGCAGAGTACGCTTCATAAATCTCTCCTTGGAGTAATTGCACGAACCTGCAGAAAATTCTCCAGGTCATGCTTGTACAGCAGTTACCGTGCCATGACCCATTACGCGAGTAGTACCTTAGCGCGCCTCCACTTCGACATTTTTGTCACTCCAGGCGGACGCATTTCGTTGCCCGGGGCAACACATACTGACGCGTTTGGCACATCCTAAAGCTGAGCAAACTCCATGGCGGTGCCGGCTAACTCCACCCGATCTCCGTCCTTCAGCGCGACAGGTTCGGCCCCCAGGGACTGACCATTTAGTAACGGCGGCTGAACGCCATCCACATGCGCCAGCACGAAGGCGTGCGGGCGCCGAGTGATCGACGCCACCGTGGATCCGGGCTTGCCTATGGTGGTAACGACCTTGGTCAAGGCCAGTTCGCGGCCGGCTGCTGCGCCCGAGAGCACGCGAATGGAGCCATTCAGAGCCACAGGCTGCGCGGCGGCCGTCGACGTCAGCGGGGCTGGCCTCGAAGTCAAAGGTCGCGGAGCCTCCATACCGGGCGTGAAAACCAAGGTCTTGTCGAAGCTATCCGCCTCTGCGTCGCCTACGAAGCGGATTTTGTACTTGCCCACTTCGATCATGTCGCCGTGGTTGAGCGCCTGGCGCTTGGTGGATTGCCCGTTGACGTAGGTGCCGTTGGTGCTGCCCAGGTCTTCGATCTCCACGGCGTCGCCCACGATGTGGAGGACGGCATGCTCGCCGCTGATCGCTAGGTTGTCGATCACCACGTCGTTGTACGGCCGGCGCCCGAGCGTTGTGCGCTCCTTGAGCAACTGGACTTCCTTGATCACCACCCCGTCAATCGACACGACCATTTTGGGCATGTTCCGCTCCTCGCTCATTCAGCCAACGGCTTGTTTGTAGATTTGTTCTTTGCTCTGCCCATGCCCATCCCATGGACACACGGCACTCGATGCGATGCGCGCCTGCGGTCCGCTAGGCCGCCGCACTTTGCACCAGCACGACGCTGACGTTGTCCCGCCCGCCAAGGGCATTGGCCAAGGACACCATCTGCTGCGCCTTGTCTTCCAAAGCAATTGGCATGCGCGCCACGGAGGCAAGATCCTCGTCGTTCACCATGTCGGTCAGCCCATCTGAGCACAGAATAAAGAGGTCCCCAGGCCGCACCGCGAATTCGTTGATGTCCGGCTCGGCGATGACATCCACGCCCAAAGCCCGGGTCACCAGGTTCCGGCAACCGGAAACTGCGGCTTGCTGCGGAGTCATGAACCCTGCGTCGATCTGCTCCTGCAGCCACGAATGGTCTTTGGTGATCTGCTGAAGCACCCCGCCCCGCAGCCGATAGCAGCGGGAGTCTCCGATGTGTGCCAAGGTCAGGTGCGTGTCGTGAAAAGCGGCCACCACCAGCGTCGTGCCCATGCCAGCGTAAGCGGCATTGGAGAGAGAGGCATCCAGGATGGCCCGATTGGCACTGTCGATGCAGGCGGCCAGAGCCCGCCGCACGCCAGACAGGGCTGCGTCTTCGCCCCACTGAGCCAGCCAGAGAGCAAGCTCATCGCCCACCAGCGATGTGGCCATCGCCGCCGCTACTTCCCCCGCGTTGTAGCCCCCCATGCCATCGGCCAACAGCGCGAGCCGGGCGGGTACATGGAAGGCCACCGAATCCTCGTTGTTTGCCCGGACCTGCCCCCGGTCGGTCACCGCGCAGAACTCGTAGCGCAGCGCGGAGGGGCCGGTCAGGCGCACCATGCGAGACCTCTGCAGGGCGGGATGCCGGCGGGCGCAGCGGACTCTACCGACGTGTCTAAAAATGGCGCCATGTCGTGCTTTGGTGCGTTGGACCGGGCATCATAGACGACAGTTTCCGAAACACGCGTCGCCATAGGTTGTGCATAACAGCACAGCGACGGGACGGCCAAGCCAGAAGACTGCGAGCGGGCGGGCCTGCCGCCCATCAGGACGCGGCCAGAGCACGCAGTCTCTAACCGAAAAGGCGCTCAGCCGGCAACCGCTGCCCTCTGCGAGCGGGCCTGAAGGAACTTGCCCAACCCCACCACGAACAACGCTCCCAGGCCGGCCGCGATGTAATGCAACGCAGGATGTGCCAGCGCGTAGTCGCGCAGGAAGGCGTCGCTGGCGATCGTTTCGCCGCCCACCCAGCCGATCAGGCCGGCACCCAGCAGGATGATGATGGGGAAGCGCTCCATGAGCTTGATCATCAGCGTGCTGCCGAAGATCACCAGCGGGATGCTGATGGCCAGGCCGAGGATGAGCAGGACCATGTTGCCGTGCGCGGCTGCGGCCACGGCGATCACGTTGTCAAGGCTCATCACCAGGTCGGCGATTAGGATGGTGCGCACGGCCGCCATGAGGCCGCCACCCGACTTGCCTTGTTCGCCTTCGTCATCACTGTCGGTCAGCAGTTGCAGACCGATCCACAGCAGAAGGCAGCCGCCGACGATCTGCAGGAACGACAGTTCCAACAGCTTGGCCGCCACCACGGTGAGCACGATGCGCAGGAACACGGCGGCGCCGGAGCCCCAGAAGATGGCTTTTTTCTGCTGATGCGGGGGGAGGGAGCGCGCTGCGAGCGCGATGACGACGGCGTTGTCGCCCGAGAGGATGATGTTGATCCAGACGATCTTCACCAGGCCGATCCAGAAATCGGCCGAATTCACGAATTCCATTGCAATAGCTCCGCTGTTATGAATGAAGAAGCGCCCGGAACATGCGTTACGGGCGCTTCTCTTTTTTGGAACTGGCAGTGTATCGGGCGCATGCACCCGCTTCGTCCGTAGTTCTGCTTATGCAGCAGAACCGCGGCGATGGGCTTATTACTTCAGTTGGGCCTTCAGCAGCTTGCCCAGTTCGGACGGGTTGCGCGTGATGATGAAGCCGGACTCTTCCATGATGGCGAGCTTGGCATCCGCCGTGTCGGCACCACCGGAGATCAGCGCACCGGCGTGGCCCATGCGCTTGCCGGGAGGGGCGGTCACGCCAGCGATGAAGCCGACGATGGGCTTCTTCATGTTGGCCTTGCACCATTGGGCGGCTTCGGCTTCGTCCGGACCACCGATTTCACCGATCATGATGACGGCGTCGGTATCGGGATCGTCGTTGAAAGCCTTCATCACGTCGATGTGCTTCAGGCCGTTGATGGGGTCGCCACCAATGCCCACGGCGCTCGACTGGCCCAGGCCGACTTCCGTCAGCATGGCCACGGCTTCGTACGTCAGCGTGCCCGAACGGGACACCACGCCGATACGGCCCTTGCGGTGGATGTGACCGGGCATGATGCCGATCTTGATCTCGTCAGGCGTGATCAGGCCGGGGCAGTTGGGGCCCAGCAGCAGGGTCTTCTTGCCGCCGGCGGCTTCCTTGGCCTTCATCTTGTTGCGCACTTCGAGCATGTCGCGCACGGGGATGCCTTCGGTGATGCAGATGGCCATGTCCAGGTCGGCCTCGACGGCTTCCCAGATCGCGGCCGCAGCGCCTGCGGGCGGCACGTAGATCACCGACACGGTCGCACCGGTCTGCTGAGCGGCTTCCTTGACGCTGCCGTAGATCGGGATGTTGAAGATCGACTCACCGGCCTTCTTGGGGTTCACGCCGGCCACGAAGCAGTTCTTGCCGTTCGCGTATTCCTGGCACTTCTCGGTGTGGAACTGACCGGTCTTGCCCGTGATGCCCTGGGTGATGACCTTGGTGTCTTTGTTGATGTAGATCGACATGAGTGTTCTCCGGGCTTACTTGACGGCAGCAACGATCTTGGTCGCGGCTTCGGCCATGGTGTCTGCGGCGATGATGGGCAGGCCGGACTCGGCCAGCATCTTCTTGCCCAGCTCTTCGTTCGTGCCCTTCATGCGCACGACCAGCGGCACGTTCAGGTTCACGGCCTTGCAGGCGGTGATCACGCCCGTGGCGATGGTGTCGCACTTCATGATGCCGCCGAAGATGTTGACCAGAATGCCTTCGACCTTGGGGTTCTTCAGCATGATCTTGAAGGCTTCGGTGACCTTCTCGGGGGTGGCACCGCCGCCCACGTCCAGGAAGTTGGCCGGCTCGCCGCCGAACAGCTTGATGGTGTCCATGGTGGCCATGGCCAGACCGGCGCCGTTCACCAGGCAGCCGATGTTGCCGTCCAGGCTGATGTAGGCCAGGTCGAACTTGGAGGCTTCCACTTCGGCCGGATCTTCTTCGTCCAGGTCGCGGAAGGCCACGATTTCAGGATGGCGGAACAGCGCGTTGGCGTCGAAGTTGAACTTCGCGTCCAGGGCCATCAGGTTGCCCTTGGAGTCGCAGTTCAGCGGGTTGATTTCCACCAGCGATGCGTCGGTTTCCATGTAGCACTTGTAGATCTTCGCGAAGATGTCTACGGCTTGGTCGATGGAAGCGCCGGTCAGGCCGATGGCGGCCGCGACCTTCTTGCTTTGCTCGGTGGTGATGCCGGCGATGGGGTCGATCATCTCGGTGATGATCTTCTCGGGCGTGGAGTGGGCCACTTCCTCGATGTCCATGCCGCCTTCGCTCGAAGCGATCAGGGCGACCTTCTGCGTGGCGCGGTCG
Organism: Paracidovorax wautersii; assembly: GCF_031453675.1. Taxonomy (NCBI): domain Bacteria; kingdom Pseudomonadati; phylum Pseudomonadota; class Betaproteobacteria; order Burkholderiales; family Comamonadaceae; genus Paracidovorax; species Paracidovorax wautersii. The sequence goes on from NZ_JAVIZX010000001.1 coordinate 1,207,271, forward strand.
GTGACCAGGGACACATACAGTTCGTTCTTGATGTCGGCGCCGTCTTCGATGTACAGGCGGCGGACCTTCTGGCCTTCGGGGCCGGTCTGGTGGGTCTTGAGCTGCATGCCCAGGATGTCACCGGCCAGCTTCTTGACGTCGTCCAGGCTCTTGGCAACCTTCACGCCGCCGCCCTTGCCACGGCCACCGGCGTGGATCTGGGCCTTGACCACCCACACGGGGCCGCCGAGCTTCTGGGCTGCTTCCACGGCTTCTTGCACCGTGAAAGCGGGAATGCCGCGCGGAACGGGCACACCAAAATTGCGCAAGATTTCCTTGCCTTGGTATTCGTGAATCTTCATGAGGTCTCTCTCAGGAAAGGATGGTAGTTACCCGTTTGCCATGATCGGATGTCTGGCCGCGGGATGGGGACATGGCAACCAACGACTGTATCATGCTGCGACGCACCATCCATGTGGATATAACTTACAGCCCCGCTGGCGCAGCAAGCCCCGCGCCGGTCTCTGCAGGAGCACACCATGACCAAAGTCTTCATCGACGGCGAAGCCGGCACCACGGGTCTGCAGATCCGCGAGCGCCTGCAGGCCATGCCGCAGATCGAGCTGGTCAGCATCCCGTCCGAACTGCGCAAGGACCCGGAGACCAAGCGCACGATCATGGCCGGCGTGGACCTCGTCATCCTGTGCCTGCACGACGATGCCGCGCGCGAATCCGTCGCCATGATCGACAGCTTGCCCGGCAAGAAGCCGCGCATCATCGACGCCAGCACCGCCCACCGCACGGCCGAGGGCTGGACCTATGGCTTCCCCGAGCTGTCGCGCGATCAGCGTGCCGCCGTGCAACAGGCCGAGCGCGTGGCCAACCCCGGCTGCTACGCCACGGGCGCCATCGCCCTGCTGCGCCCGCTGGTCGATGCCGGCGTGCTGCCGCCCGACTACCCCGTCGCCCTGCCCTCCATCAGCGGCTACACCGGTGGCGGCCGGCAGATGATCGAGGCCTACGAGGCCGGCGGCGCGCCTGCGCACGAGCTGTACGCGCTGGGCCTGAACCACAAGCACCTGCCGGAAATCATGCGCCATGGCCGTGTGACGCGCCGGCCTCTCTTCATCCCCGCCGTGGGCAACTTCGACCAGGGCATGCTGGTGGAACTGCCGCTGCACCTCGACCTGCTCCCCGGCCGCCCCACGCTGGCGCGGCTGCAGGAGGTCTACGCCGCGCACTACGCGGGCAGCGAGTGGGTGACCGTGGACCCTGCGCCCGAGTCGGGCAAGCTGGACGCCGTGGCGCTCAAGGACACCAACCGGTTGGAGATCCGCGTCTTCGGCAACGAGGACGCCGGCCACGCCGTGGTGGTGGCGCGGCTGGACAACCTGGGCAAGGGCGCCAGCGGCGCCGCGGTGCAGAACCTGGAACTGATGCTGGGGCTATGACCCCGGGCCGCCGGCCCGCCTCTGCCGGGTGAGTGCCGCGGCGTTGGGTAGGTTCACCGGCGGGATGCAGGCCGCGGTGGACTTTGGCTTGAGGGCGTGGCGATCCGCGCGCACTGCGATGCCGCTGGCCGCCTGCCAAGGCGGCGCCCCAGGGTGGCGGCGCACGCACTGCGCCGACCGCTTCCCCAGCAAGGCGTGTGGCGCAGTCGCAAGCGGTCAGCCGCCCAGAGGTTTTGCTCTCAAAAAGAGAGCATGCTGCGCTTGACCCTCTTGGTTTTCAGATACCTTTCTATCTGAATCGCAGCTTCAACAAGCGCAAGAAGCTACGTTTTTAATAGCGCCTGGAGCCACGGCAACCCGCAGCCTTCACGCACGCCCGACACGCTGGAACAGGCCGCCGGGAAGCCGCGCCACATGGCCATCGAGCTCCAGCTCAAGCAGGCCCGCCTGCAGCGCTGCGGCGCCCAGGCCCGTCCGCGCGACCAGCGCGTCCAGCCCCACGGGATCGAAGCCCAGGGCCTGCAGCAGGCTGCCGTGCGCGGATCCGGCGCCGGCCGCTGGGGGCTGCGGCGCCTCGCCCGGCGGAACCGCAGCTGCCGGAGCGGCGGCCACCGCTGGCAGCAAGGGCAGCTCTTCCAGCACGTCCTGCGCCGACTCGACCAGCTTGGCGCCCTGCCGGATCAGTGCGTGGCAGCCGCGGGACTGCGGCGCATGGATGGAGCCGGGAATGGCGAACACCTCCCGCCCTTGCTCGGAGGCCAGGCGGGCCGTGATGAGCGAGCCCGAGGCGAGCGCCGCCTCGACCACCAGCGTACCCTGCGACAAGCCGGCGATGATGCGGTTGCGCTTGGGGAAGTTGCCCGCCAGCGGCGGTGTGCCCAGCGGGTATTCGCTCACCAGCAGCCCGTGCTGCGCGATGCGGCGGGCCAGGTCGAGGTTGCGGCGCGGGTAGACGCGGTCCAGGCCGGTGCCGACCACGGCGATGGTGGCGGGCTCTGCGGCCGCACCGCCCGGCGTGCCTGCGCCCGGCAGCGCGTCGGGCAGATCGGCCAGCGCGCCCTCATGCGCGGCGGCATCCACACCCAAAGCCAGGCCGGAGACAATGCACAGCCCCACAGCCCGCAGCGCGCGGGCGAACTGGCGGGCGTTCTCCTCGCCCTGCGCCGTCGGGTTGCGGCTGCCCACCATGGCCAGGCAGCGCTGCGCGGGAAAGGGGCCGGCGGCGTTCCACACCAGGTGTTCGGGCCCCGTCAGGTAGAGCAGCAGCGGAGGGTCGGCGGTTTCGAGCAGCGCCGCCGGATAGCCGGCATCGCCCAGCGTCAGCACCCTGCGCGCGGGCGTTCCCGCAGGCGGGGCGGCGCCCGCATCCAGCCAGGCGAGCGTCGTCTGCACCAGGGCGTCCAGCCCCTCGGGCGGCGCGCCCAGAGCCTGCACTTGGGCCGGTGTGGCGTGCAGCGACAGCGCGGCCGCGTCCTGCAGGAAGATCTGCTGCGGCAGACCGAAGGCCGCCAGCAGGCGCCGGGCCGTGGTGTTGCCGATGCCGTCGCTGAGGGTCAGGCGCAGCCAGGCCGTGAGTTCAAGGCGATCCATAGGGCAACCAGCTTCCGATGCGGCTCCGGAGGCGCGCCCGCCGTCAGCCGGCGGCGCGCTCCGGCCGCGGCTGCCGCGGCGCGGGGTTACTGAGGGGTGACCAGCCGGTCGCCCACGCGCACGCCGTTCTCGACCTGCAGCAGGAGCACGTAGGAGACGCGGTCGAAGGTGCGAAAGACCATGGCCGTGCCGTTGGCCTCGCTGGGCAGCTTGACCACGGCGCCGGGCTCGCCGGTCTTGTCCTTCACGCGGTCGCCCTGCGTGAGCACCGTCAGCACGTGGCCCGACTCGATGCCGTCGCGCGTGCCCTTGTTGATGGCGACCACCTGGTTCTGCGCCGCGTAGCGCACGGCCGTGCTGCCGTAGATGGACACCACGCGGGCATCCACCGCGAACTGCGGGGAACGGGGCGTGTAGTTGTTGTAGCCGCGCTCGGGCGCCGGCAGCAGGCGGTCGCCGGCGCGGATCTCTTCCTTGGCGCGGCTCAGGTCGACCGTGGCGGGCACGACGTCGATGGTGCTGCCGCCCTTGCCGTCCGGCGTGGTTTCGGTCGTCTGGCTGCGCACCAGTTCGGCCCGGCCCACGTACTGGGCCTCGTAGCCGAGGATCTCGCCGGAGGCGGGGTCCTTCAAGGGCACGGCGCTGCGGAACACACGGTATTGGCGCGGCACGCCCGGGGCCAGCACCAGCGGGCGCTCCTGCGGGCCCAGGGCGTAGGCGCGGTCGCCGCTGGCCATCAGCACGCGCTCGTCGGTGGTGGCGACGATGCGCGGTGCCTGGGACAGCGACAGTTCGTCCACCACCAGCGGCTCGACCAGGAAGGGTTCGATCAGGTGGGGCTGGAGCGTCGGCAGCGCGGTATCGGCCAGGCTGTCGTAGCGCGTGCGGGGCGATACGCGCACCGTCTCGGTGGGCTCGGCCGAGCCGCCCGCCGGCCGGGTGCGCAGGCGCGCATAGCCGTCGGACTTCTCCAGGTACAGCGTCTGGCCGGGGAAGATCAGATGCGGGTTGGGAATCGTCTGCAGGTTCATGCCCCACAGCTCAGGCCAGCGCCAGGGGCGCTGCAGGAACATGCCCGAGATGCCCCACAGCGTATCGCCGCGGCGCACCACGTAGGTGTCGGGCGCAGTGGGGGACAGCTCCTGCAGCGGCACGCCGCGCGACGCGACCTGCTGGGCCGTGGAGCGCTGGTCGGCCGTGACGGGGTAGTTCTGCGCCAGGGCAGGCAGGGCGAGCAGGGCTCCGGCCAGCAGCGCCAGTGCGCCGCGCGCGGTGTTGAGCCCCCGATCGTGGGCCGCCCTGTCGTTCGTTGTCCCAAGCATTTGCACTACGCCCCCCTCACTGGCACCGCAGCGAACGGGTGGCCCGATCGAACTGCGGCAATATGTAAAAAAGCCTGGGGGATTCTCAGCCCAAGCCCTTCTTAGGGCAACGATTATTGCGAACGCCCCCGGCGGCCCCGGTCAAAAGTGGCGAAAATAGCGACATATTCTTCCCCCGGCCATGGCAATTCTTCCCATCCTCTGTTATCCCGATCCCCGCCTGCACAAGGTCGCCCGACCCGTGGAGGCGGTGGACGACCGCGTGCGGTCCATCGTGGACGACATGCTGGCGACCATGTACGACGCGCAGGGCATCGGCCTGGCTGCCACGCAGGTGGACATCCACGAGCGCATCGTCGTCATCGACGTGTCCGAAGACCGCGACACGCCGCTGGTGCTGATCAACCCCGAGATCGCCTGGGCCAGTGACGAGAAGCAACTGGGCGACGAGGGCTGCCTCTCCGTGCCCGGCATCTACGACGGCGTGGAACGCTCCACCGCCGTGCATGTGCGCGCGCTAGACGCCCAGGGCCAGTCCCGCGTGATCGAGGCCGAAGGCCTGCTGGCCATCTGCATGCAGCACGAGATGGACCACCTGATGGGCAAGGTGTTCGTCGAGTACCTCTCCCCGCTCAAGCGCAACCGCATCAAGACCAAGCTGCAGAAACTGCAGCGCGAGGAACGCCGCGCATGAGCGTGGCAGGCGCCGAACCGGCGGGCCACCCCGGCCTCTGGCGGGGTGCCGCAGGCCGCTGCGCCCGCGTGGCGCTGGCCGCCGGCATGGCCGCGCTGCTGGCGGCCTGCATGTCTTCGCCGCTCGCCCAGCGGCCCGGGACGGACCGGTCGGCCGTGCTGGCGCAGCTGGGCCAGCCGCTGTCCGCCACCGCCCTGCCGAACGGCGGCGAGCGCCTGCTGTATTCCACCCTGCCCGCCGGCCGCGAGGTCTACCACGTCGACCTCGGACAGGACGGGCGCGTGGTGCGCACGGAGCAGGTGCTCACTTTGCGGCACTTTTCCGCCCTGAGCCAAGGCGGCTGGACGGCCCTGGATGTGCATGCGTTCTTCGGCCCGCCTTTCGAGGTGCAGCGCGTGTCCAGCTTCGAGGGTGCCGTCTGGACCTACCGGTTCATGGACGACATCAACCTGCGCCGCATGGCGCATGTCCACATCGACCCGCAAGGCATCGTCCGCAAGGTCATGTTCACGGATGAACCCCTGCCCGGCGATGACCGGGTGTTCTGAGAGCGGCAGGCGCCAACCGCGCCCGCCCGTGTTTCCATGAAGATCATTTTTGCCGGCACGCCGGAGTTCGCCCGCGTGGCCCTGGAGCGCTTGCTGCAGGCCGGCTTCACCATCCCGCTGGTGCTCACCCAGCCCGACCGCCCCGCCGGCCGGGGCATGAAGCTGCAGGCCTCGCCCGTCAAGCAGTGCGCGCTGGAGCACGGCATTCCCGTCGCCCAGCCGCGCAGCCTGCGCCTGGACGGCAAGTACCCGGAAGATGCCGCCGCCGCGCGCGAGGCTCTGGTCGCCGCCGGGGCGGATGCCATGGTGGTGGCCGCCTACGGGCTGATCCTTCCGCAGTGGGTGCTGGATCTGATGGGCACCGCACGCCCGCCCGAAGGCGCGAAGGCTCCCTCAGGGGGCGTGCGGACCCAGGGGCTGGGCTGCCTGAACATCCACGCCAGCGTGCTGCCGCGCTGGCGCGGGGCGGCGCCCATCCACCGCGCCATCGAGGCCGGGGACGCCGAAACGGGCGTGACCATCATGCAGATGGATGCCGGCCTGGACACGGGCGACATGCTGCTCGTCGAGAAGATCGCCATCGCGCCCACCGACACCACGGCCACGCTGCACGACCGGCTGGCCGCTTTGGGTGGCCGTATGGTGGTGGAGGCGCTGGAACTGGCGGCCTGCGGCGGGCTCACCGCCACGCCCCAGCCGGCCGAAGGCGTGACCTACGCGCACAAGATCGAGAAGGCCGAGAGCACCATCGACTGGGCGCTGCCGGCCGAGGCCATTGCCCGCCGCGTGCGTGCGTTCGACCCCTTCCCGGGTGCCGCCACTGCGTTCGGCACCGAAGCCATCAAGATTTGGAGCTGCGAAATTGATAGCAGCCTGTGCTCTACAGACGGGCGCTGCGGGCAGATTTTGTGCATAGACGACCACGGCATCGCCGTGGCCTGCGGCGATGCGACCGCGCTGCGCCTGACCACGCTGCAGCGCGCGGGCGGCAAGCGGCTGGCGGCGGCGGACTTTCTGCGGGGCTTCCCGCTGGCGCCGGGCCAGGTGCTGGGACAGCCGCCGGCCGCCGAAGGCGCGGCGCCATGACGCCGCCGGAGCGGCCTTTTTCAACCGAGGTCGACGTGCGCGCCTGGGCGCGCGATCCGTACGCCCGGCTGGGCGTGAAGGACATGATCGGCACCTGCCTGGGCATCGGCGCTTGGGGCCTGGTGACGGGCGTGGCCATGGTCAAAAGCGGCATGGAGGCCCCCATGGCCATCTTCATGTCGCTGCTGGTCTACGCGGGCAGCGCACAGCTGGCCGTGCTGCCGCTGCTGGCCGTGGGCGCGCCGCTGTGGGTGGTGTGGCTCACCGCCTCGTGCGTGAACCTGCGCTTCGTCATCTTCAGCAGTCTGTGGCGCAGCTACTTCCACTACCTGCCGCGCCGCCAGCGGCTGGCCGTCGCCTACTTCAGCGGCGACGTGATCTTCGTGGCGTTCATGAAGCGTTTTCCCAAGCCCGAGCCGCGGCCCGAGCAGGTGCCCTACTTCTGGGGCGCCGCGGCCGCCAACTGGGTGGCGTGGCAGGTGCCGTCGATCGCCGGGATCCTGCTGGCCAATGCCGTGCCGCTGTCGTGGGGCCTGGGCTTCGCGGGCGTGCTGGCGCTGCTGGGCGTGCTGCTGTCCATGCTGCAGGACCGCGCCACCTGGCTCGCCACGGGCGTGGCCGGCACGGCGGCCATTGCGGCCTTCGCGCTGCCGCTCAAGCTCAACATCCTGGTGGCGATCGCCGCGGCCGTGGCGGCGGGGCTGCTCATCGAGGCGGCCGACCGCCATCTGCGCCGGCCCGCCTGGCGGCTGACCACGCGCAGCCGGGCCGATGAGCCCGTGCCGGCGCCCGCGCCGCAGGAGCCGCCCGTGGCGGCACCGTCCGAGGAGCGCCGGCCATGAACTGGGACAGCGTCGAAACCGTCATCGCCATCGTCGGCCTGGCGGCGATCACATTGGTCTCGCGGGCGTTCTTCATGATTCCCGAGCGCGAGTTGCCGCTGCCCGACTGGCTCAAGCGCGGCCTCAAGTACGCGCCGCTGGCCGCGCTCACGGCCGTGATCGCGCCCGAGCTGCTGATGACGCAGGGCCGTTTCATCCACACCGTGGTCGACGCGCGCCTGCCCGCCGTGGTCTGCGCCGTGGGCTACTACTTCTGGCGCCGGGACATCCTGGGCACCATCGTTGTGGGCATGGCGATCTACCTGCCGCTGCACATCGGCCTGGGCTGGTAGCGTCCGCCAAGGCCGGCAAGTGCGGGCGGGCGGGCGCCGCTCCAGCCCAGAGGCGCGGTTACCAGTCGGTTACCACGTGCCGCCTACAATGCGGCGCAGTGTTTTCCAACCTTCCCACGCCTTCGCGGCCCCTCAGCAACCATGCACATTCTTCGCTTTTCTGACCTCTGTTCCCAAGGCAAGGCCCGTGGCCAACGCGTGTTCATCCGTGCCGATCTGAACGTGCCGCAGGACGATGCCGGCCGCATCACCGAAGACACGCGCATCCGCGCCTCGGTCCCCTGCATCCAGATGGCACTGGACGCCGGCGCCGCCGTGATGGTGACCAGCCACCTCGGCCGCCCGACCGAAGGCGCGTTCCAGCCCTCCGACTCGCTGGCCCCCGTGGCCGCGCGCCTGTCCGAGCTGCTGGGCCGCGAGGTGCCGCTGGTGGCGGACTGGGTCGACGGCGTCACGGTGCAGCCCGGCCAGGTCGTGCTGCTGGAAAACTGCCGTGTGAACAAGGGCGAGAAGAAGAACGCGCCTGAGCTGGCGAAGAAGATGGCCCAACTGTGCGACATCTACGTGAACGATGCCTTCGGCACCGCCCACCGCGCCGAGGGCACGACCTACGGCATCGCCGAGTACGCGCCCATCGCCAGCGCCGGCCCGCTGCTGTCGGCCGAGATCGACGCCATCACCAAGGCGCTGGCCCAGCCGGCCCGCCCGCTGGCCGCCATCGTGGCCGGCAGCAAGGTGTCCACCAAGCTCACCATCCTGAAGAGCCTGGCCGACAAGGTGGACCAGCTCATCGTGGGCGGCGGCATCGCCAACACCTTCATGCTGGCCGCGGGCCTCAAGATCGGCAAGAGCCTGGCCGAGCCCGATTTGCTGGACGAGGCCCGCGCCGTGATCGACGCCATGAAGGCGCGTGGCGCCGAGGTGCCGATCCCCACCGACGTGGTCGTCGCCAAGACCTTCGCCGCCGATGCGCCCGCCACCATCAAGGCCGCCAGCGACGTGGCCGATGACGACCTGATCCTGGACATCGGCCCCGAGACGGCCCAGAAGCTGGCCGCGCAGCTCAAGGCCGCCGGCACCATCGTCTGGAACGGCCCGGTGGGCGTGTTCGAGTTCGCCGCGTTCGAGAACGGCACCAAGGCCATCGCCCAGGCGATCGCCGCATCGCCCGCCTTCAGCATCGCCGGCGGCGGCGACACGCTGGCCGCCATCGCCAAGTACGGCATCGAGAAGGACGTGGGCTACATCTCCACGGGCGGCGGCGCCTTCCTGGAAGTGCTGGAAGGCAAGACGCTGCCGGCCTTCGAGATTCTGCAGAAACGCGCCAACGGCTGAGGGCCGGCGACCCGCTTTTTTCAGAGCCTTTTAGGCCTCCGGCGCTTGTCCAGCAAGCGCAGGCAGCTATCAAAACAAGAGCCCGCCGGCACCCAGTCTGCGGGCTCTTCTTCATTCGTGCACGCGCCGCTGTCGGGACGCCTGCGCCGTCAAGGCAAGGCGACGGCCGAATTCAGCGTGTACAGGCCGGTCAGGCTGGCCTGCCCCAGCACCGGTGCCTTCGCCAGCGCGGCGCGCACGTTGGCGCCGGTGAGCGGGCCGTCGACCTGCAGCGTGGGCGTGCCCAGCGCGTACACCGTGAACACGTAGTGGTGGACGATGGCGTCGTTCCACGGCGGGCAGGGGCCGTCGTAGCCGAAGTAGTCGCCGCTCATGTCCTTGTCGCCGGCGAACCAGCCCGTGTAGTCGTTGATGCCATGGCGCAGGCCCTCGGGCGCGGCGGGGCCGGGCTTGCCGCGCGGCGTGACGGCGCTGGAATGCGCACCGGCCGCGATCTCGGTGCGGCTGGCGGGAATGTCGAGCAGCAGCCAGTGGAAGAAGTCCACGCGTGGCAGGCTGGCGGGCACGGTGCGGCCTTCCTGGTTCACATCGTCGCCCTGGCTGGGCACGTCGGGGTCATGGCAGACGACGACGAAGGACTGTGTGCCGGCCGGTGCGCCACTCCAGACCAGGTGCGGATTGCGGTTGGCGGACAGCGCCACGTGCGTGGCCGCATCGGGCACGGCGAAGGCGAATTCGCCGGGAATGGCTTGGCCGTCCTGGAAGCTGTGGCTAGTGAGTTGCATGCGTGAAGGCTCCTGTGCGGTGAGGGAACAAGAAGGGAGGCAGAAAGAAACAAACGGCCCCGGCGGACCGAAAGCACTTCTTGCATTCTAGGAACCGTGCGCGGCACCGCAGGCAGCGCAGCCGATCAGATCGAGGCCAGATCCCGTCAATCTGGCGGGATATGTGCCGTCAGGCTTTCCGGCTCGGCCACAGCACCGAGGCAATGGCGGCCACCATGAGCGCCACGGCGGCCCAGTCCTGCCAGTGCAGCCGCTCGCCCAGCCACAGCGCGCCGCTGAACACGCCCAGCACCGGGATGAACATCACCGATAGCGTGGAGGCCACCGGCGGCAGCCCGCGCGCCAGGTAGAACCACGCCGGCTGCGCGAAGCCGAAGGCCAGCACGGCGTTGTAGAGCACGGCGCCCCACACGGTCGGCGTGGGCACCACCCAGCGGCTCTGCTCGAACAGCACCGAGAGAACGGCCAGCACCGCCAGGGTCTGCACCGTCATCCAGAACGACAGCGTGAGCGTGGGCACCGGAATGGCGCTGCGCCGCAGCAGCTGCGTGCCCAGGCCCCAGCCGGCCGCGGCAGACAGCATCAGCAGCACGCCGAAGGGCCGCCCGCCGAGCGCGCTCAGCTCGTGCCACAACAGCAAGAGCACGCCGCCCGCCGCCGCGGCCACGCCGGCCCAGGCGCGGGGCGCCAGGCGCTCGCCGAAACAGGCCGCGCCCAGCAGGGCCGAGAAGATGGGCATGGTGTAGCCCAGGATGGCGGCGCGGCCGCTGGAAAGTTCGGGAATGGCCAGGATGGCCAGCACATGCCACACCACCATGTTGGCCAGGCCCAGGCCGGCCAGGGGCCACCAGTAGGCCCGCGGCACGGCGAAGGGCACACGCAGGGCCACCAGCACCACGCCGAGCAGCGGCAGCCCCAGGCCCAGCACCAGCGCGCGGAAGGTGAGCGGCGGAAAGCCCGTCACGCCCAGCTTCATTACCGGCCAGTTCAGCCCCCAGACCAGGGTCAGGAGGACTAGGACGAGCAGCTGGCGGGAGGTGAGGGCGGGCATGGGCGCGCATTGTGCCGCCATGGCACGGCCCGCGCAGTCGTGCGCGGCACCTGGCCGGCGCCAGGGGGGGGCGCCTTCTACAATCCCGGCCATGACCTTCATCGACATGCTGCGCGACGCCACCACGCAGAACGCCTCCATGCTGTGCGTGGGCCTGGACCCCGAACCCACGCGCTTCCCCGCCCCGCTGCAAGGCAGCGCGCACAAGATCTACGACTTCTGCGCCGCCATCGTCGATGCCACGGCCGACCTCGCCTGCGCCTTCAAGCCGCAGATCGCCTACTTCGCCGCGCACCGCGCCGAAGACCAGCTCGAACGCCTGATGCAGCACATGCGCGCCAACGCCCCGCACGTGCCGGTGATCCTGGACGCCAAGCGCGGCGACATCGGCTCCACCGCCGAGCAGTACGCCAAGGAGGCCTTCGAGCGCTACGGCGCCGACTCGGTCACGCTGTCGCCCTTCATGGGCTTCGACTCGATCTCGCCCTACCTGGCCTACCACGGCAAGAGCGCCTTCCTGCTGTGCCGCACCTCCAACCCGGGCGGCGACGATCTGCAGGCCCGCGCGCTGGCCGACGTGCCCGGCCAGCCGCGCATGTTCGAACACATCGCCGCGCTGTCGCAGGGGCCGTGGAACACCAACGGCCAGCTGGGCCTGGTGGTGGGCGCCACGCGCCCGCAGGAGATCGAGCGCGTGCGCGAGCTCGCCCCCACGCTGCCCCTGCTGATCCCCGGCGTGGGCGCCCAGGGCGGCGACGCCGTGGCCACCGTGCGCGCCGGCCTGCGCGAGAACGGGCCGATCATCGTCAACTCCTCGCGCGCCATCCTGTATGCGTCGCAGGGCGACGACTTCGCGGCGGCCGCACGCGCCGCCGCCCTCGCCACGCGCGACACGCTGAACGCAGCCCGGGCCTGACCGCCCGGCTGCCCGCCATGCAGCTCAAGTGGCTGGAAGACTTCATCCTGCTGGCGCAGGAGCGCAGCTTCACGCGCGCGGCGGAGCTGCGCCACGTCACCCACCCGGCGTTCGGCCGGCGCATCCGCTCGCTGGAGGCCTGGGCCGGCACGCCGCTGGTCGAGCGCGGCGGCGGGCCCGTGCGGCTCACGCCCGCGGGCCAGGTGCTGCTGGACAGCGCCGAGCAGATGGCGCGCAACCTCGCGCAGTCGCATGAAGAGATGCAGGCCGTCGCCGGCCGGCAGGCGCGCACCGTCACGCTGGCCACGGGCCGCACGCTGGCGCGCACCGTGGTGGCCGACCTGCTGGTGCGCCTGCGCCCGGTGCTGGCCGACGGCGAGCTGCGCATCCTCACGCGCACCCTGGCCGAGGCCGTGGGCGAGATGCAGCGCGGCGAGGCCGACTTCTCCCTCATCTACCACCACCCCACACTGGTGGTGCCGCTGGACGCGCGCCAGTTCTCGCACCTGACGCTGGCCAGCGACCGGCTGGTGCCGCTGTCGCGTGCGGACGCCAGCGGCGCGCCGGTGTTCCGCTTCGCCGCGCAGGACGGCCCCGTGCCCTACGTGGCGTATGCCCGCACCCTGGCCCTGGGCCGGCTGGTGGAAGACCACCTGGCCAACCACCGCGCGGCGCCGCGCCTGCAGCGGCTGGTGGAATGTGATTCGCCCGATGCGCACTACGAATACGTGCTCAAGGGCCTGGGCGTGTCGTGGCTGCCGTGGTCGATGGCGCATGCCGACGTGAAGGCGGGCCGGCTGGCCGCCGCCGGCGACAAGCGCATGGAGATCCGCTTCGATGTGCGTCTGTACCGCCCCAAGCGCCGCCTGGGTGCGCTGGCCGAGACGCTCTGGACGCTGATGAGCCGGCGCTGAGAACGTGTTTACGATCTCGCAGGGGTCGCGTTGAAGCGCAATCGGGAGGAGTGGACGCTTCGTATGCGCCGCATGGGCTCGTGCCCATGCAAGCATTCGAGGCGTCCAATCGCCCGATTTCGCTCCAACCCTTCGGGCAGTGGCGTTTGCGGGCGGTCTGCGGCGTTGCGGCGCTGGTGGATAGCCGAGCTATCCACGGCGCACCGCGCCTTGCATCCCCTCCCGCAAACGCCGCTGCGCGGCCCCAGGGAGATCGTCAACACGTTCTGAGGCCGCACGCCGCGTCCTCGCTGCACTCCGGCGGCGGCTGCAACCAGGCCCAATCGGCACGGCTTCGTGCCATTTCGGCACCATGCTGCAGTGCACGCCTTCGCACAATCGGCTCCATCACCCCCCGAAGGAGCCCCCCCATGAAGACCGCCTCCCTGCCGCGCCGCGGCGCCCTGGCCCTCGCCGCCGGCGCCACGCTGCTGGCCGCTGCGCCCGCCGCATTCGCCCAGGCCCCGGCCTACCCCACCAAGCCCATCACCATCGTGGTCGGCTACCCGGCCGGCGGCAGCACCGACCTGGTGGGCCGCATGGTGGGCACCGAGCTGTCCAACCGCCTGGGCCAGCCCGTGGTGATCGAGAACCTGGGCGGCGCGGGCGGCTCCATCGGCGCGCAGAAGGTCGCCAACGCGCAGCCCGACGGCTACACGCTGCTGGTGGGCGCGAGCAATGAGCTGGCCATCACCAACCTGGTCAACAAGAAGATCAAGTACGGCATCAAGGACTTCACGGCCATCGGCATGGTGTCCTCGCAGCCCATGGTGCTGGTCGCCTCGCCCAGCGCGGGCGTGAAGACCGCCGCCGAGTTCACGCAGCTGGTCGCCAAGAACCCTGGCAAGTTCAGCTACGGCAGCTCCGGCGTGGGCACGGCGCTGCACCTGACGGGCGAGATGGTCAAGGAACAGGGCAAGCTGTTCATGACGCACATCCCCTACCGCGGCGTGGCGCCGCTCACCAACGACCTGATCGGCAACAACCTGGAGTTCGGCGTGTTCGTGCTCTCCAGCGGCCTGCCGCACATCCGCAGCGGCAAGGTGATCGCGCTGGGCACCAGCGAAGCCAAGCGCTCGGCCATCACGCCGGACATCCCCGCCCTGTCGGAGACGCCGCAGTTCAAGAACGTGGACATGACGATCTGGTTCGCGCTGATGGCCCCCGCCAACCTGCCCAAGCCCATCCACGAAAAGCTGAAGAAGGCGCTGAACGACACGCTGCAGTCGCCCGACTTCCGCAAGAAGATGGAAGCCAGCGGCTCCGTGGTGGCCTCGCCCACCGTGGACATCGACAAGTACCTGGGCAGCGAGATCGCCAAGTACCAGAAGATCGTGCAGTTCGCCAAGATCGAGGAATGATGAGCACCCACGCGCCCCTCACCTTCACCCTGCCCGCGCCGGACATCGCGCCCTGGCGCGCCGGCAACACCGGCACCGAAGGCGTCTGGAAGTTCGACAGCGGCCAACCCGGCCGCGACGTGATGATCAGCGCGCTGGTGCACGGCAACGAGCTGTGCGGCGCCTGGGCCCTCAAGGGCCTGCTGGAGGCCGGCGTGCGCCCGCAGCGCGGCACGCTCACGCTGGCGTTCTGCAACCTGGAGGCGTTCGACCGCTTCGATCCGCAGAACCACGACGCCTCGCGTTTCATCGACCAGGACATGAACCGCCAGTGGCTGGACGAGCGCATGGACGCCGGCGACAGCCGCGAACGCCGCCGCGCCGCCGCGCTGCGCCCGTTCATCGAGCGCGCCGCCTGGCTGCTGGACATCCATTCGATGCACGAGCGCGCCGCGCCGCTGCTGCTGACCGGCGTGCAGCCGCGCAACCTGCAGCTGGCCAAGGCCATGGGCGCGCCGGAACACATCGTCGTCGATGCCGGCCACAAGGACGGCGTGCGCATGCGCGACTACGGCCGCTTCGGCCTGGCCGATGCGGACGCGGGCGATTCGCGCTCGCTGCTCGTCGAATGCGGCTTCCACGGCGACGTGGGCAGCCGTGACGTGGCCTACGACCAGTGCGTGCGCTTCCTGGAAGCCGCCGGCACGCTGGACGCCGCCGACACCGCGCGCCTGCTGCCCGGCTGGCGCCAGCCCGATGCCCCGCGCCAGTGGGCGCTGGAAGTCACCGGCCCGGTCGTCGCCAAGAGCGAGCGCTTCCGCTTCACCGAGCCCTTCTCGGGTCTGGAAGTGATCGCCAAGGCCGGCACCGTCATCGGCGACAACGACGGCGAGGCGGTCGCCACGCCGTACGACGACTGCGTGCTGGTGATGCCCTCCACCCGCCAGGCCCGCGCCGGCGTGACGGTGGTGCGCTACGCGCAGCGGCGACGGATGGAGTGAAGCCCCGCCGAGCGGCTGTGCCGCTCCCGGCGGTCGCCCTTCGGGCGCGTCCAGGCCTGCGCAGGCAGGATGGGAGCCGCGGCACATAGCCCTCGCGCTTACCGCGCTGTTGCGCGGCCAGGCAGCACGGGTCTGCCTGCCAAGGGCGGCACACTGCTATACATTGAATAGCTGACCGCGCTTATTCGACGAGCGTTAGCAGGCAAAAAGACCAATATCGGGCTACCGCCGCGCCCAGCGGGGCCCCAGCACCACGCAGGCCAGCGCCGCGACCACGCAGGCGACGCCCGCCCACTGCCAGGCCGTCACCACCTCGCCCAATACCAGCAGCCCAGCCGCCAGGCCCACCACCGGCACGCCCAGGCTGAACGGCGCGACGCGGTTGGCAGGAAAGCGGGTGAGCAGGCTGGTCCACAGGCCGTAGCCGATGATGGTGGCCACCCAGCCCAGATAGGCCACGGCGCCCCAGCCCAGCAGCGGCACGCCGGCCCAGGCCTCGGCGTGCAGCCAGCGGGCGGCGTCGGCGTCGAAGAGCGCGGACAGCGCGGCGAACGGCAGGATGGGCACCAGGCTGATCCAGGCCACGAAGGCCAGCGGGTCGTAGCCCGGGGAGGACGCCTGCGCCAGCCGCGCCACGATGTTGGACACCGCCCAGGACGCGGCCGCGCCCAGGGTGAGCAGCACGCCCAGGGCCGTGACCTCGCCCGCGCTGGCAGCCGGGCCGATGAAGTTCATGGCAAAGCACGCCAGCCCCAGGGCGGCCAGCGCCATGCCCAGCACCAGCGGCCGGCCCGGCCGCTCGCGCAGGGCCGCGAAGGCGAAGAGCGCGGTGAAGAACACCTGCGTCTGCATCAGCACGCTGGCCAGTGCCGCCGTCATGCCGACGCGCAGCGCGAAGAAGCCGAAGCCGAACTGCCCCACGCCCTGGAACAGGCCGAACAGCACCAGCCAGCGCCATTGCACCCGCGGTGCCCGCACGAACAGCACCAGCGGCAAGGCGGCGCACAGGTAGCGCGCGGCCCCCAGCTGGAACGGCGTGAAGTGGCGCAGGCCCCATTTCATCGCCACGAAGTTCACGCCCCAGATGACGACGACCGCCAGCGCGGCGAGCAGATCGCGTAACCCCATCACGGCCGCCGGGGACCGGGTCGGAGCGTTCATGGGCAAGCCCTCGCCAGGCTGTGCGCAGGGCCGTGGGGCGTGGTGAGAGAGGGGCCGCGGCGCCGGCCGGTGCAAGGGGAGGAATCCATGGGAAGGTGCATCGCAGTAGGGAAAAGGCAACGCTCCGGGGCGCAGCAGCCGTCCGAGTATCCACGGCAGCGGACACCAGCGGGGCAGACAGGGCACCGTTTTCCAAACGCCGGCGCAATTGACGTACATCAAGCCCTTACTTGGCACGCATCAATACATTGCGTTACACCCTCATGGAATGCACCAACCTGGTGCCTGTGCAGGGCGCACGCATTTTGCTGAAGAACCGCCATGAACGCCCTACTCACTCGCCTCCCGCTCCTGCAGAAATTCATCATCCTCGCGCTGGTGAGCATGCTGATGAGCGTCGTCCCGATCTACCTCCATGTGAGCAGCGCGCTGGGCGACATCCGCCATGCCGCCCGCGAGGTGCAGGGCGCACCGCCGCTGCTGGCGGTCTACAAGGCCGTGCAGGTGATCCAGGTGCACCGGGGGCTTTCGGCCGGCATGCTGGGCGGTGACGAGGGCCTGGCGGCGCGCCGCCCGGCCGCGCGCGATGCGGTGGCGAAGGCCATCGAGCAGGTCACCGCCCAGCTGGCGGCGGCCGAGGCGCCCTCTGCCGAGCAGGCCGCCTGGGGCCAGGCGCGCAGCCGCTGGCAGGAGCTGGAGCAGGCCGTGGCCGCACGCTCGCTGCAGCCGGGGCAAAGCACCGCCCGGCACACGGCGCTGATCGCCGAGGTGATGCTGATCGGCGACACGCTGCGCCACCACTACGGCCTGCAGGTGGACGCGGACGACGACCGCAATGCGCTGATCCAGGCCTCGCTGGTGCACGCGCCCATGCTGGGCGAGAAGCTGGGCGTGATGCGCGCGCTGGGCTCCGGCTTCCTCGGCCGCAAGGAGGCACCGCCCGAAGGCCGCGCCACGCTGGCCGCGCTGCAGCAGCGGGTGCTGGAGCTGCGCGGCGATACCTTCCGCGGCTTCGACCGCGCGGTGCGCGACAACCCGGTGTTCCGCAGCCAGCTCACGACGCAGACGCAGGCCGTGGCCGCGCAGATCGACGCGGCCCTGCAGCTGGCGGACCAGAACGTCATCCAGGCGACCGAACTCACCCTGCCCACGCAGGAGTACTTCGACGCCTTCACCCGCACCATCGACGCGCTGAACGCCGTCAACACCGAGGCCATGAACACGCTGAACGACGCGCTGCAGGCCCACATGCAGGCGCTGCGCCAGGCCCTGGTGCTGCAGGCGCTGGTACTGCTGGCGACGGGCGCCGTGGCCATCGCGCTGATGGTGGTGTTCGTGCGCTCCATCACCGGCCCGCTGTCCCAGGCCGTGGCCCTGTCCCAGGCCGTGGCACGCGGCGACCTGTCGGGCGGGCCCATCGCCCACGGCAGCGACGAGGTGGGCCGCCTCATGGCCGCGCTGCTGCAGATGCGCGCCCAGCTCACCCAGGTGGTGGGCCGCGTGCGCAGCGGTGCCGAAGGCGTGGCCACGGCCAGCGCCGAGATCGCGCAGGGCAACACCGACCTGTCGGCCCGCACCGAGAGCCAGGCCAGCGCGCTGGAGGAGACCGCCGCGTCCATGGAGCAGATGACGGCCACCGTGCGCCAGAACGCCGACAGCGCCGCACAGGCCAGCCAGCTGGCCGCCAGCGCCAGCACCGTGGCGCTGCAGGGCGGCGAGGTGGTCACGCAGGTGGTGCAGACCATGCAGGGCATCCACGCGTCGTCCGGCAAGATCGCCGACATCATCGGCGTGATCGATTCCATCGCCTTCCAGACCAACATCCTGGCGCTGAACGCCGCCGTGGAAGCGGCCCGCGCGGGCGAGCAGGGCCGGGGCTTCGCCGTGGTGGCCGGCGAGGTGCGGGCCCTGGCCGGGCGCAGCGCCCAGGCGGCCAAGGAGATCAAGACCCTCATCACCGAGAGCGTGCAGGGCGTGGAGCAGGGCAATGCGCTGGCCGCCCGCGCCGGCAGCACCATGCAGGAGGTGGTGGACGCCGTGCGTCGGGTGACCGACATCATGGGCGAGATCAGCGCCGCCAGCCGGGAGCAGTCGCAGGGCGTGGCGCAGGTGGGCGAGGCGGTGACGCAGATGGACCAGGCCACGCAGCAGAACGCCGCCCTGGTCGAGGAAATGGCCGCCGCCGCCAGCAGCCTGCGCGGCCAGGCGCAGGAGCTGGTGTCGGTGGTGGCGGTGTTCCGGCTGGGCGCCGGCGGCGACGCATCCGCCACTACCGGCGGCACAATGCTATTGAATTAATAGCTACATGCGCTTATTGCATAAGCGCTACAGGCCTAAAACGCTCTAAACCCTCTGCTGCGCCAGATACGGCGCCAGGTAGCGTCCGGTGTGGCTGGCCGGGTTCGCCGCCACGTCCTCGGGCGTGCCCTCGGCCACCACCGTGCCGCCGCCGGCGCCGCCTTCCGGCCCCATGTCGATGACCCAGTCGGCCGTCTTGATGACGTCCAGGTTGTGCTCGATCACGACGATGGTGTTGCCCGCGTCGCGCAGCTGGTGCAGCACCTTGAGCAGCAGGTCGATGTCGGCGAAGTGCAGGCCGGTGGTGGGCTCGTCCAGGATGTAGAGGGTGCGGCCGGTGTCGCGCTTCGATAGCTCCTGCGCCAGCTTCACGCGCTGCGCCTCGCCGCCCGACAGCGTGGTCGCGCTCTGGCCCAGGCGGATGTAGGAGAGCCCCACGTCCAGCAGCGTCTGCAGCTTGCGGGCGATGGTGGGCACGTCCTGGAAGAAGGCGTGCGCGTCCTCCACCGTCAGGTCCAGGATCTGGGCGATGTTCTTGCCCTTCCACAGCACCTCCAGCGTCTCGCGGTTGTAGCGCTGGCCGTGGCAGATGTCGCAGGGCACGTACACGTCGGGCAGGAAGTGCATCTCCACCTTCACCATGCCGTCGCCCTGGCAGGCCTCGCAGCGGCCGCCGGCCACGTTGAAGGAAAAGCGCCCCGGGCCGTAGCCGCGTTCGCGGGCGGTGTTCACCTCGGCCATCAGCTCGCGGATGGGCGTGAACAGGCCGGTATAGGTGGCCGGGTTGCTGCGCGGCGTGCGGCCGATGGGGCTCTGGTCGACGTTGATGACCTTGTCGAAGTACTCGATGCCCTCGATGGCTTCGTGCTCGGCCGGCTCGTCGTGCGCGCGGTAGAGCTGGCGTGCCACCGCGGCGTACAGCGTGTCGTTGACCAGCGTGCTCTTGCCCGAGCCCGAGACGCCCGTCACGCAGGTGAGCAGCCCCACGGGAAACTCCACGCTCACGTGCTTCAGGCTGTGGCCCGTGGCGCCGATCACCCGCAGCGCCTGCAGGCGGCCCTGGGTGGCGCGGTGCTCGGCCAGGCGCTCGGCGCGGCGCTTGCTGGCGTCGGTTTCAGGGAAGCGCGGCTTGCCCTTCCTGGCCGGCTCGGGCGCGGCCTGGGGCGCCTCCAGCACCGGCAGCCACGGCGTGCGGCGGGCGGGCACGGCAATCACCTTGGCGCCCGACAGGTACTGGCCGGTGAGCGATTGCGGGTGCGCGCGCACCTCGTCGTACGTGCCCTGCGCCATCACGCGGCCGCCGTGCACGCCGGCGCCGGGGCCCATGTCGATGACATGGTCGGCGGCGCGCATCATGTCCTCGTCGTGCTCGACCACGATCACGCTGTTGCCGATGTCGCGCAGGTGCTGCAGCGTGGCGATGAGTCGGTCGTTGTCGCGCTGGTGCAGGCCGATGCTGGGCTCGTCCAGCACGTACATCACGCCCGTCAGGCCCGAGCCGATCTGGCTGGCCAGTCGGATGCGCTGGGCCTCGCCGCCCGAGAGGGTTTCTGCGCTGCGGTCCAGGCTCAGGTAGTTGAGGCCCACGTCGTTCAGGAAGGTGAGGCGCGTGGCGATCTCGCGCACCACCTTGTCGGCGATCTCGGCCTTGGCGCCGGTGAGCGTGAGCTGCTGGAACCAGCCCAGCGCCTCGGCCAGCGTGGCGCGGCTCACCTCGTAGATGGCGCGGCCCTGTTCGCCCTCGCCCACCCGCACATGGCGGGCCTCGCGGCGCAGGCGCGTGCCGTGGCAGTCGGGGCAGGGCTGGGTGCTGCGGTAGCGGGCCAGGTCCTCGCGCACGACGACCGAGTCCGTCTCGCGGTAGCGCCGCGCCATGTTGGGCAGGATGCCCTCGAACGGGTGTTTCTTGGTGACCGACTTGCCCTTGTTGGCGCCGCTGTCCAGGATGTAGCTGAAGGCGATGTCTTCCTCGCCCGAGCCGTGCAGCACGGCGTGCTGCACCCGCTCGGGCAGCGACTCGAACGGTGCCTCCACGTCGAAGCGGTAGTGCTTGGCCAGGCTCTCCAGCATGGCGAAGTAGTAGCCGTTGCGCCGGTCCCAGCCCTTGATGGCGCCGCTGGCCAGGCTGAGCGAGGGGAAGGCCACCACCCGCGCGGGGTCGAACACCTCCTGCTGGCCCAGGCCGTCGCAGGTGGGGCAGGCGCCCATGGGCGCGTTGAAGGAGAACAGGCGCGGCTCCAGCTCGGGCAGGGAGAAGCTGCAGACCGGGCAGGCGAACTTGCTGGAGAAAAGGTGCTCCTGGCCGGAGTCCATCTCCAGCGCCAGCACGCGGCCATTGCCGTCGGCCGCCTGGCCCACGCGCAGCGCGGCCTCGAAGCTCTCGGCCAGGCGTTGCTGCACGTCCGTGCGCACCTTCAGCCGGTCGATCACCACGTCGATGTCGTGCTTCTCGGTCTTCTTCAGCTGCGGCAGGCTCTCCACCTCATGGATCTGCCCGTCCACGCGAAAGCGCACGTAGCCCAGCGCCTGCATCTGCGTGAACAGCTCGGTGAATTCACCCTTTTTGTCGCGCGCCACCGGGGCCAGCACCATCAGGCGCGTGTCCTCGGGCAACGCCAGCACCGCGTCGACCATCTGGCTCACCGTCTGCGACGACAGCGGCAGGCCGTGGTCGGGACAGTACGGCGTGCCGGCGCGGGCGTAGAGCAGGCGCAGGTAGTCGTGGATCTCGGTCACCGTGCCCACGGTGGAGCGCGGGTTGTGGCTGGTGGCCTTCTGCTCGATGGAAATCGCCGGCGACAGGCCTTCGATCAGGTCCACATCGGGCTTGTCCAGCCGCCCCAGGAACTGCCGCGCATAGGCCGACAGGCTTTCCACGTAGCGGCGCTGGCCCTCGGCATACAGCGTGTCGAACGCCAGGCTCGACTTGCCCGAGCCCGACAGCCCCGTGATCACCACCAGCTGGTTGCGCGGGATGTCGAGGTCGATGTTCTTGAGGTTGTGCGTGCGCGCGCCGCGGATGCTGATGCGCGCCTGCTGGAGCGCCTGGCCCAGGTAGCGGCCGGCGGGAGCGTCAGCGGAGGGCGCGGAGGACGGATCGGTGGAAGGGTTCACGGCGGGCGCGGCTTCGTGCGGGGAAACCCACCATGATAGGGGAGCGGGTGCAATCCGGCAGGCCGTTCCGTGGCCGGCCCCTGCGGCCGCCCTGGGGCCCCAGTGGGCGCACTCATGAATTGATAGCTGCCTGCACCCGCCCTGCCTGCGCAGCGGGGCATTTTGACCCCATACGCCCCCGGACGGCCTGCACTTTCATAGGATCACATCAATGCCCGCCCACAGAGGGATGGGCGAGAATCACGCTTTGCCCGGTGGCCCGGGCACGCCCCACACGATTGCACCCATGTCTTCAGGCACCACCGTGCTGCCCCCGCCCCCCGCCGCCCCAGCGGCCGGCGCGACCGGGGCCACCACCATGACCCCGCTGGAGCGGCGCTCCAGCATCAGCCTGGCGCTCATCTTCGCGCTGCGCATGCTGGGCCTGTTTCTCGTGCTGCCCGTGTTCGCGCTGGAAGCGCGCAAGTACCCCGGCGGCGACGATCCCGCGCTGGTCGGCCTGGCCATGGGCCTGTACGGCCTCACCCAGGCCGTGTTGCAGCTGCCGCTGGGCCTGGCTTCCGACCGCTTCGGCCGCAAACGCGTGATCGTGCTCGGCCTGCTGGTGTTCGCCGCTGGCAGCCTGGTGGCCGCGCTGGCCGACACCCTCACCGGCCTGCTGATCGGCCGCGCGCTGCAGGGCGCGGGCGCCGTGTCGGCCGCCGTCACGGCCCTGCTGGCCGACCAGACCCGCGACGGCGTGCGCACCAAGGCCATGGCCCTGGTCGGCGGCAGCATCGGGCTGATGTTCGCCGTGGCGCTGGTGGCCGCGCCGCCGCTGGCCGCGCGCTTCGGCCTGTCCGGCCTGTTCGCGCTGACCTGCGCCCTGGCGCTGGCCGGCATCGCCGCCGTGCTGTGGGTGGTACCGCCCGAGCCGCCGCGCCATGCCCATGCCCCACGGGGCCGGCTGGCCGACGTGTTCGCCCATGCCGAGCTGCTGCGCCTGAACCTCGGCGTCTTCGTGCTGCACACCGTGCAGCTGTCGATGTGGGTGGCCGTGCCCGCACTGCTGGTGCAGGCCGGCCTGCCCAAGAGCGATCACTGGCACATCTACCTGCCGGCGGTGGTGCTGTCGTTCCTGATGATGGGCGGCCTGTTCTCGCTGGAGCGGGCCGGACGCCTGCGCGGTGCGTTGCTGTCGGCCATCGGCCTGGTGCTGCTTGTGCAGGCCGGACTGGGCCTGGTGACGGCCCAGGCGCTGCCGGCCAGCCTGTGGGTGCTGGGCGGCCTGATGTTCCTGTTCTTCTGCGGCTTCAATGCACTGGAAGCCAGCCAGCCCAGCCTGGTGTCGCGCACGGCCCCGGTGGCCCTGCGCGGCGCGGCCCTGGGCGCCTACAACACGCTGCAGTCGCTGGGCCTGTTCGCCGGCGGCGCGCTGGGCGGTGCCCTGGTGCGCTGGGGCGGCCCCACGGCCCTGTTCGCCACCACGACAGCGCTGTGCGCCGCGTGGCTGGCGCTGGCCTGGGGCATGCGCGCCGTTTCCCGGCAGGACGCGGCCGCCGGCCACTGATCCACGCGCGGCCGGCGGCGCGGCAGACCGCCCGCGGCCAGGGCGGATGCGGCACAATCGCTTTCCCGTTGCACCCGCAATGCGTGCGCGCCCTGCGGGGCGGCACCGGCCGTAGTGCCCCCTCCCCTCCATTCTCTACAGGCCCCTACACACCATGGCATCCGTCAACAAAGTCATCATCGTCGGCAACCTCGGGCGCGACCCCGAGATGCGCACCTTCCCCAGCGGCGACCAGGTCGCCAACGTCACCATCGCCACCACCGACCGCTGGCGCGACAAGAACACCGGCGAGAACAAGGAAGCCACCGAGTGGCACCGCATCGTGTTCAACGGCCGTCTGGCCGAGATCGTGGGCCAGTACCTGCGCAAGGGCTCCCAGGTCTATGTGGAAGGCAGCCTGCGCACCCGCAAGTGGACCGACCAGTCCGGCCAGGAAAAATTCACCACGGAAATCCGCGCCGACACCATGCAGATGCTGGGCAGCCGCCAGGGCATGGGCGGCGGCCAGGGCGGTGGCGGCGGCTATGACGACGGCGGCCAGGGCGGCGGTGGCTACGACGACGGCGGCTACGGCGGCGGCGGCAACAGCGCCCCGCCCGCACGCCGCCCGGCGCCCCAGTCGGCAGCCCCCCGGCCGGCTCCGGCTGCACGCCCTGCACCGGCCCCTGCGCCCCAGCAACCGCGCGCGGCTTCGGGGTTCGACGACATGGACGACGACATTCCGTTCTGATCGGAGCCCTTCCGCTCCGGCCCGTTGAAAAGCCTGCCAGGCTCCTGGCAGGCTTTTTTTTCGTTGCAGTGGATTCCGGTGCCGGGCCTTCCCCGACCACCGCCCATGGGTTGCGCAATACAACCGATGGCCTCAGCGAAAGACCGACGGATGGCGAACGATTCCCCGTCGGTGGACGGGCTGCGCGCTGCGTCGCGATGGATGGTGCATGCCCTGGGCTTCCTGGGCGGCGATTTCGCGGGCCCGGCCTGTCGCCGTCGGTCGTGCATCCGGCGCCGGACCTTCGGGCTGCACCGCACCGCACTGCGCCGCCGTCAGCTGGCGAATTCCGCCAACACTTCCAGCACGTGGGTGACCGCGCTGTCGGGGTCGGGCAGGTTGCGGTGGGCCACGGCCATCGGTCTCATCAGCGGGGGCGACAGCGGGCGCACCTGCAGTTGCTGCGAGCGGGGCTCATCCTCGGCCTCCTCCCGCGGAAGGATGGCGGCGCTGTGGCTGGCCGCCGCCAGGCTTTTCAGCCCGCCGGGATAGCTCAGCGTGAGGTACGGACGCGGGTTGAGGCCCGCCTGCCCGAACCACGCCGCGATCAATCCGTGCATCTGCGTGGCCGGAGCGAACGACGCCCAGCGGCGGCTGGCCAGCCATTGCGGTGTGACCTCGTCCGGGGCATCCCAGTCCGCAGGCAGCAGCACCACCATCGCGTCGTTGCGCCAGGGTACCAGCCGCACCTCTGCCATGGCGGGCTGCGGGCTGGCGACGATGCCGACGTCGAGCGTGCCGGCCTTCAGGCGCTGCAGCGTATCGGCCGAGCCCACCGCCTCCAGCCGCACCTCCACCGCCGGGTTGCGCCGGTGCAGCGCCTGCAGCATCAACGGCAGCAGGCGGGTGCTGACCCCGGCCGACACGCCCACGCGCACGACGCCCTCGCGCCCCGAAGCGCGCCGGCGCACCCGGTCCGCCAGGTCGTCGCTGGCGGCCAGCAGCTGACGGCCTTCCCGCACCAGCACTTCGCCGGCGGGTGTTAGCTCCGCCTGCCGGCGGCCACGCACCAGCAGCACCGCCTCCAGCCGCGACTCCAGCTCCTTGATGTGGAGGCTGACGGTGGGCGGCGCCAGGTGCAGCGCCTGTGCCGCGGCAGCGAAGGTGCCCAGGTCGGCAATCGCAACCAGTGTCTGCAGCTGGTCCAGGTTCAGGTTACGCATCAGTTTTTCTGACTATCTGGTTCACTTCATTCAACTTTACAGACTTTGGCGGGGCGCGGAGCATTCCGCCCATGTCGCAAGCCCCCTCTTCTGCCTCTTCTGCCTCTTCTGCCTCGTCCGCTCCACCGCTTCACCTCGATGACCCTGCCCGTGTTGAAGCGGCCACCTGTCTCACGACAACCGACCTGGGACCGCCTGCGCTGAGCGGGTGGAAGCGGTGGTGGTACGTGCTGCAAGAGGCAAGCGACCGCGCTGAGCGGCATGCGATGGCGCGCTTTCGCCAGCCGCCCGGCGGAGGCTGAAATGCTGCGATGAGCCCCTGGTTTAGGAGCATGCCGGCCCCTTCCTACCCGGCCTCACGCCGTCTGCCCACCCGATGGCGCCGTACCCCACAGGATGCTGTGAAGCCCGAGGCCAACCACCTTCCGTGGGGCCGACCAGACCACAGGAGCATCGCCATGCGCACACCGCCCGACAGCCCCCTCCACGCAACCGAACAGCCCGGCATCGACCGCAGCGACGACCCTAATGCCGAGCTACCCGAGGGCGACGACATCAACGACCGCCTGAGCGCCGAGGACGATGTGTCCGACTCGCTCAACGACGTCTCGGCCCACGCGTTCGACGACATGCCGCAGGACGGCCCGCTCAATTTCGACGACGGCACTGACATGGGCCACCCCCGCGGCAACACTACGCGCGCTGGCGGCACCTGGGAGGCCGAAGGCAGCGACAGCGGCGACCTGGCGCCGCCCGCCGAGCTGCTGTCGGACCGCAACGGCCCCAGCGACCCGGAAGGGCGCCGCCAACGCTGAGCGAACGCAGAGGCCGGTGCGCTCGCGCGCGCTCCGGCTTTTTTTGCGCGCCGGCCCGCCCTTGTAGGAGCCGTCGCGCCGAGTCGTAGGAAAGCACCGCGTTTTGCTGCGATTTGCAGGCAAATGCCCGGCAAAACACACGCCGTTGCATCGAAGCCGTCAGGATTTCGACACACTCCGAACCCATGCAACGACCCGAACGACGTCATTTCTTGCGCACCCTGGGCCGCGGCGCCGCCCTGGCTACCGCCGGCGGCCTCGGCCTGAACTGGACGCAGGCCTTCGCCGCCCTGAAGCCCCTGGGCGCCGCCCAGGCTTTTGATTTCGCCACGCTCAAGGGCCAAGCCCGCGCCCTGGCGGACAAGCCTTACGTGTCCCATGAAGGCGAACTGCCCGCCTCCGTCAGCCAGCTCGACTGGGACCAGTACCAGTCCATCCAGTTTCGGCCCGACCACGCCCTGTGGGCGGACGAGAAGCTGCGCTTCCAGGCCAAGTTCTTCCATCTGGGCCTGTTCTTCAAGAAGCCCGTGCATTTGTTCTCGGTGGCGGAGGGCCGCGCCCAGGAACTGGCCTACGACCCGGCCATGTTCGACTACGGCAAGAGCGGCCTGAAGGCCGGCGACCTGCCCGCCAACCTCGGCTTCGCGGGCTTCCGTCTGAACTTCCACACCGACCCGGTGCGCGACGTGGCCGCCTTTCTGGGGGCCAGCTACTTCCGCGCCGTGGGCAGCGAGTGGCAGTACGGCCTGTCTGCCCGGGGCCTGGCCATCGACACCGGCATGGAGCGGCCCGAGGAGTTTCCCGATTTCACCGCGTTCTACCTGGAGCGCCCCGCCCCGGGCTCCAGCACCGTTGTGGTGATGGCGCTGCTCGACTCGCCCAGCATCACCGGCGCCTACCGCTTCGCCATCACCCCGGCCGAGGGCGGCAACGACCTGCAGGTGATGGATATCGATGCCGCGCTCTACCCGCGCAAGGCCATCGAGCGCTTGGGGATCGCGCCCTGCACCAGCATGTTCCAGCACGGCGAGAACGACCACCGCATGGCCAACGACTGGCGCCCGGAGATCCATGATTCCGACGGCCTGGCCATGTGGCGCGGCAACGGCGAATGGGTGTGGCGCCCCATCACCAACCCGCCCACGCTGCAGTTCAACGCCTTCGCGGACGAGAACCCGCGCGGCTTCGGCCTGCTGCAGCGCGACCGCAACTTTGACCACTACCAGGACGACGGCGTGTTCTACGAGCGCCGCCCTTCGCTGTGGGTGGAGCCCAAGGCGGGCTGGGGCAAGGGGTCCATCCAGCTGGTGGAGATTCCGACGATCGACGAGACCTTCGACAACGTCGTCACCTTCTGGCATCCCGAGCGCAAGCCGCAGCCCGGCGAGGAATGGCTGCTGGGCTACCGTCTGTTCTGGGGCGCGCAGCCCCCGGCACAGTCGGCCCTGGGGCGTTGCGTGGCCACGCGCACCGGCCTCGGCGGCGTCGTCGGCCAGCCGCGCAAGTACTTCTCCTGGCGCTTCGCGGTGGACTTCGCGGGCGAGGTGCTGGCCCGACTGGGGCCGGACGCCCAGGTGGAACCGGTCATCACCGCCAGCCGGGGCAAGATCGAGATCACCTCCGCCCGCCCGCTGGCATCGGTGAAGGGCTATCGGGCGATGTTCGACATCCGCCCCGAGGACGAAAGCACCGAGCCCATCACGATCCGCCTGTTCTTGCGCAACGGCAAGGAGCCGATCACGGAGACCTGGCTGTACCAGTGGGTGCCGCCTGCGGCGGCGGAGCGCAAGCCGTACTAGAGAGCATCCCCCTGAGGCGCTGCGCGCCTTCCCCCTTCTCTCGGCTTCGCCGGGAAGGAGGGACACCGCCAGCGCGGCGGGGCGGCCCTTGCGCGGCGGTTGCTGGTCTCGGGCCGCGCTTCAGCGCACGCAGTGCTCATGGCTCGTCTCGGTGAAGCGCAAAGGTCCACACTCGGCGCGCATAGCCCTTGGCGCGCTAGCGCCGGATTGGGGTATCGCCGTATGCGGAGGCGCGCGTGCGCCGCTAGAATTGCGTAACTTTTAAGCAGAACACCGCAGGAGACAACGCATGGCACACGACAACACCACCGCGCCGCACGCTGGCGAGACGCATGTTCCCGACGCCGTCGAGGCGGTGGTGCCGTTGATGCCCATCGTGCTGCCCGTCGTGGGCGGGGTGCTGATGTTCCTGCTGGCGTTCATCGCGATCTACATGGCCTGAGGCGCCCGGCGCCCGCGCAGCAGCCCCGCACCGCGGGGCTTTTTTACGTCCCGGCGCACTGCCACCCTCTGTTCCTTTCCTTTTCTTTCCTTTTTTCTGCCATGACACCGCCCATGAGACCCGGCCACGCACTTGTCCTCTTTTCCGGAGGGCAGGACTCCACCACCTGCCTGGCCTGGGCGCTCACGCACTTCGGGCATGTGGAGACCATCGGCTTCGATTACGGCCAGCGGCACCAGGTGGAGCTGGCCGCACGGCAGGAGGTGCTGGCCGCATTGCGTGAGCGCTTTCCCCAGTGGCGCGAGCGCCTGGGCGAGGACCACATGGTCGACCTGGCCGTGCTGGGGCAGATCAGCGACACGTCCCTGACGCGCGACACCGCCATCCAGATGACGGCCGCCGGCCTGCCCAATACCTTCGTGCCGGGGCGCAACCTGCTGTTCTTCCAGCTGGCCGCGGCCGTAGGCTACCGGCGCGGGCTGCAGACGCTGGTGGGAGGCATGTGCGAGACGGATTTCTCCGGCTATCCCGACTGCCGCGACGACACGCTCAAGGCGCTGCAGGTGGCCGTGTCGCTGGGCATGGGCCAGCGCTTCACCTTTGAGACGCCGCTGATGTGGATCGACAAGGCCGCGACCTGGGAGCTGGCCCGCACGCTGGGCGGCGACGCGCTGGTGGACATCATCGTGCAGCAGTCGCACACCTGCTACCACGGCGTCCGGGACACGCTGCACGCCTGGGGCTACGGCTGCGGCACCTGCCCAGCGTGCGAATTGCGCCGGGCGGGCCATGCGCAATGGAAGCAGCAGGCGGTGTGACTGGCATGTAATGCACATAACCCCATGCATCTTTTGCATGGATTAGGCCGAAGTCTGACAGACATTTACGGGGCGGGTTCATAAAATCGTCATCCCAGCCGACCCGCGGATGCCGTGGAACTGCCGCCGGTTCTGCCTGCGGCGCCTGCTCCCTGCACCCGCCCGCCGACTGAGCTCCAAGCCGTTTTTTCAAAGGCAGCGCTCAGACCGTTTTGTGCGCAGGCCGCCGTCGTACCGTTGTGGTTCGCTTCCTTTGAAAAAACGTTTTTCAACTTCAGGAAGCTCCGCGATGAACGCACCCACCATGCAAGGCCTCGACCTCCAGGCCCCCGCATACGTCAAAAATGCCCGCCTGCTGGCCTGGGTGGCCGACATGGCCGCCCTGTGCAAGCCCGCCAACATCCACTGGTGCGACGGCTCGCAGGAAGAGTACGACCGCCTCTGCCAGCAGCTGGTGGATGCCGGCACCTTCAAGAAGCTCAACCCCGCCAAGCGCCCCGGCAGCTACCTGGCCTGGTCCGATCCGTCGGACGTGGCCCGCGTGGAAGACCGCACCTACATCTGCTCGGCCCAGAAGGAAGACGCCGGCCCCACCAACAACTGGATGGCCCCGGACGAGATGCGCGCCACGCTGCAGCCCCTGTTCGACGGCTGCATGAAGGGCCGCACCATGTATGTGGTGCCCTTCAGCATGGGCCCCCTGGGCTCGCCGATCGCGCACGTGGGCATCGAGCTGTCCGACAGCCCCTACGTGGCCGTCAACATGAAGATCATGACCCGCATGGGCAAGGCCGTGTACGACGTGCTGGGCGTGGAAGGCGACTTCGTGCCCTGCGTGCACACCGTGGGCGCACCTTTGGCCGCCGGCGAGAAGGACGTGTCCTGGCCCTGCAACAAGACCAAGTACATCGTGCACTACCCCGAGACGCGCGAAATCTGGTCGTACGGCTCGGGCTACGGCGGCAACGCGCTGCTGGGCAAGAAGTGCTTCGCGCTGCGCATCGCCTCCACCATGGGCCGCGACCAGGGCTGGCTGGCCGAGCACATGCTGATCCTGGGCGTGAGCAACCCCGAAGGCAAGAAGTACCACGTGGCTGCGGCCTTCCCGAGCGCCTGCGGCAAGACCAATTTCTCGATGCTGGTGCCCCCGAAGGCCTTCGAAGGCTGGAAGGTCACCACCATCGGCGACGATATCGCCTGGATCAAGCCCCAGGCCGACGGCAGCCTGCGCGCCATCAACCCCGAGGCCGGCTACTTCGGCGTGGCCCCGGGCACGAACTACCACACCAACCCCAACTGCATGGCCAGCCTGAACAAGGACGTGATCTTCACGAACGTCGCGCTGACCGATGACGGCGACGTGTGGTGGGAAGGCATGGAGAAGGACACCGGCGGCCTGCCCGATCACCTGATCGACTGGCAAGGCAAGGACTGGACGCCCCAGATCGCCAAGGAAACCGGCGCCAAGGCCGCCCACCCCAACGCCCGCTTCACCGTGGCCGCCACCAACAACCCCGCGCTGGACGAGGCCTGGGACGACCCCAAGGGCGTGAAGATCGACGCCTTCATCTTCGGTGGCCGCCGCTCGACCACCGTGCCGCTGGTGACCGAGGCCCGCAACTGGACGGAAGGCGTCTACATGGCCGCCACCATGGGTTCGGAAACCACCGCCGCCGCCTTCGGCGCGCAGGGCGTGGTGCGCCGCGACCCGTTCGCCATGCTGCCCTTCATGGGCTACAACATGAGCGACTACTTCCAGCACTGGCTGAGCCTGGGCGCCCAGCTGGCCGGCCAGGGCGCCACGCTGCCCAAGATCTACACGACCAACTGGTTCCGCAAGGATGCCGACGGCAAGTTCGTCTGGCCCGGCTACGGCGACAACATGCGCGTGCTGAAGTGGATGATCGACCGCATCGAAGGCAAGGCCACGGGCGAGAACACGCCTTTCGGCACCGCGCCCCAGTACGCCGAGATCAACTGGACGGGCCTGGACTTCTCCGCCGACCAGTTCCAGACCGTGACCAGCATCGACAAGGCTGCCTGGGCCGAGGAACTGAAGCTGCACACCACGCACTTCGACCAGCTGGCCTACCACCTGCCCAAGGAGCTGCTGGAAACCAAGGCCGCCCTGGAAAAGCGCCTGGCGGCCTGACCACCGGGCCTCTTGCGGGCCCTTTGCGGGCCCGTACGCGCCCTGCCCGCCGCTTGCGGCGGGAAAGGTAGCTACCAAATAAATAGCTGACTGCGCTTGCTAAGCAACGGACTCCGATAGAAAACTATTGGAATTCCATGCATGGCAAGCGCAGGCGGCTATTGTTTTTGATAGTTCCCTGACCACCGATACAGCGGCCGCTGCTGCTGCTGCGCCGTACTGCCGTGCGGCGACCGGGCTGGCGAAGGGTCGCGGAAGAAGCCACGGCACCGCGCCCCCATGCGCCCCTGTTGCTGAGTCGCTGAGTCGCTGGGCCGTTCATTCCTGCGGGCATTCCGGCGCCGGCACAGCGTGGGGGCCGCCGTTGCCAGGCCCGGCCACCGCTTCCGGCGCAGCCGCGGCCCACGCGCGCCGCCTTGGCCGGTCCCGCTGGCGGACCCAATAGGCACTTATTGCCAGTCATTCTCATTTGAGCCAGCAGGATCGGCTACAGTCCCGGGGCCCGCCCGGCGGCAGCAGCCGGGTGGTGGCCGATGCGGCGCCCTGCGGGCACCCGGCCCGCCCCGCCCATCCGCCTTCAGCGCCCACGCCTACGCCCTCCGACGGTCCGATACCCATGGTCCCAACAGTTTCTGAGAATGCGCCGCCTGCCTCCACGCGGCACCTGTGGCTGCGCGTGCTGGCCGTGCTCGTGCTGGCCGCCGTGGCCGCCACGGCCTGGTACGCGATGCGGCGCCCGTCGCAACCGGCCGAGGCCGGCCCCAACCCGTGGCGCGGTCCGATTCCGGTGCGCCTCGCGCCGGTGCAGCAGCGGCCGCTGACCGAACAGATCAAGGCCATCGGCACGGTCACGCCGCTGCAGACCGTGGTGGTGCGCAGCCGCGTGGACGGCACGCTGGCGCGCGTGCTGTTCCAGGAAGGGCAGGAGGTGCGGCGCGGCCAGCTGCTGGCCGAGATCGACCCCGAGCCCTACCGCGTGCGCCTGGCGCAGGCCGAGGGCCAGCAGCAGCAGAACCAGGCCCAGCTGCAAAGCGCCGAGCGCGATCTGGCGCGCTATCGCAGCCTGTTCCAGCAGGACTCTATCGCCCGCCAGCAGCTGGACACCCAGGAGGCGCTGGTCGCCCAGCTGCGCGGCAGCGGGCAGGCCGTGCGGGCGCAGGTGGCCGAGGCGCGGCTGCAGCTGTCGTACACGCGCATCGAGGCGCCGGCGGCAGGCCGCCTGGGCCTGCGCCGCGTCGATGCCGGCAACCTCGTTTCCGCCGCCGACACGCAGGGCCTGGTGACCCTCACGCAGACCCGGCCCATCGCCGTGGTGTTCTCCGTGCCCGAAACGCAGCTGGCCGCCGTGCGCGCCAGCAGCCAGGGCGGCGCGCGCCCGGTGGTGCAGGCCTGGGACCGGGCCGAGCGCCAGCAGATCGCCGCCGGCCGCCTGACCACGCTGGACAACCAGATCGACACGGCCACCGGCACGCTGCGCCTGAAGGCCCAGTTCGACAATGCCGACGACGGCCTCTTCCCCAACCAGTTCGTGAACGTGCGGCTGCAGGTGCGCACGCACCCCAGCGCGCTGGTGGTGCCCGCCGATGCCGTGCAGTACGGCAGCCAGGGCCCCTACGTCTACACCGTGCAGGAGGGCAAGGCCCGGCTGCGCCGCGTGACGCTGGGCGCCAGCGACGGCGAATACGTGCTGGTGCAGGCCGGGCTGGAGCCGGGCGCGCAGGTGGTGCTCGAAGGCCTGGACCGCCTGCGCGACGGCGCCGACGTGGTGACGGTGGCCGACGGCGCGCCACCGCAGACCGTGCAGCAGCTGCGCCAGGCGCAGGCCCCGGCATCGCACGCCTCGGCGCCTTCGCCAGCGCCCGTGGCCTCCGCGGCGTCGGCCGCGCGCTGAGGCGCTGCGCCGCCTTCGGACCCTCCCGCTGTCGCCATGAACCTGTCGCGCCCCTTCATCCTGCGGCCCGTGGCCACGGTGCTGCTCATGCTGGCGCTGTGCATCGCCGGGCTCATGGCCTGGCGGCTGCTGCCGGTGGCGGCGCTGCCGCAGGTGGACTTTCCGGTCATCCAGGTCTTCACCTTCCAGCCCGGGGCCAGCCCCGACGTGACGGCTCGCACCATCACCGCGCCCCTGGAGCGGCGGCTGGGCCAGATCCCGAGCCTGCGGCAGATGTCGTCCACCAGCTCCAGCGGCGCGTCGGTCATCACCTTGCAGTTCGTGCTGGACGCCAACCTCGCGGTGGCCGAGCAGAACGTGCAGTCCGCGCTCAACACGGCCGCCACGCTGCTGCCGGCGGACCTGCCCGCGCCGCCCATCTACCGCAAGGTGAACCCGGCGGACGCGCCCATCCTCACGCTGGCCATCACCTCGCCCTCGCTGCCGCTGCACGAGGTGCACGACCTGGTGGAGACACGCATGGCGCAGAAGCTCGCGCAGCTGTCGGGCGTGGGCATGGTCAGCCTGGCGGGCGGCCAGCGCCCGGCCCTGCGCGTGCGCGCCAACCCCACGGCGCTGGCCGCGCACCGCCTGAGCATGGAAGACCTGCGCCTGGCCATCGCCGGCGCCAACGCCAACCAGCCCAAGGGCAGCTTCGACGGCCCCTACCGCACCACGCTGCTGGACGCCAACGACCAGATCACCTCGCCCGAGGCCTACCGCCAGCTCATCGTGGCCTGGCGCACGCCGGACGGCAGCGTGGTGGCGGCCAACCGGGCCGGCAGCGCGAATGCCGGCACGGGCAGCGGCGCCACCACGGCCACCGCAGCGGGTTCTGGCACGGCGGCGGCGCGCACGCAGCCCGGCGCGCCCATCCGCCTGGGCGATGTGGCCAGCATCGAGAGCGGCCCCGAGGACCGCTTCCTCGCCGCCTGGGCCGACCGCCAGCCGGCCGTGCTGCTGAACGTGCAGCGCCAGCCCGGCGCCAACGTGATCGACGTGGCCGACCGCGTGCGCGCCTTGCTGCCGCAGCTCACCGCCACCCTGCCCGCCGCCGTCGACGTCACGCTGCTCACCGACCGCACGCAGAGCATCCGCGCCTCGGTGCGCGACGTGCAGATGGAACTCGTCTTCGCCGTGGGCCTGGTGGTCATGGTGACCTTCCTGTTCCTGCGCAGCGCCACGGCCACCTTCATCCCGGGCGTGGTGGTGCCGCTGTCGCTCATCGGCACCTTCGCGGTGATGTACCTGCTGGGCTTTTCGGTCAACAACCTGAGCCTGATGGCGCTGACCATCGCCACCGGCTTCGTGGTGGACGATGCCATCGTGATGCTGGAGAACATCGCCCGCCACCGCGAGGACGGCCTGCCGCCGATGCAGGCGGCGCTCAAGGGCGCGTCGGAGATCGGCTTCACGCTGGTGTCGCTCACCGTGTCGCTGGTGGCCGTACTGATCCCGCTGCTGTTCATGCGCGACGTGGTGGGCCGGCTGTTCCATGAGTTCGCGCTCACGCTGGCCGTGGCCATCGGCATCTCGCTGCTGGTGTCGCTCACGCTCACGCCGATGATGAGCGCGCGGCTGCTGAAGAAGCCGCTGCACCACGGCGTCGGCCCCGGCGCCGACGGCACGCCGCGCCAGGGCTTCATGGACCGCGCCATGGACCGCTACGGCCGCGCCATCGACGCGGTGCTGCGCCACCAGGGCCTGACGATGCTGGCCATGCTCGCCACCCTGGCGCTCACCGCCGTGCTCTACGTGCTGGTGCCCAAGGGCTTCTTCCCGGTGCAGGACAGCGGCGTGGTGCAGGTGGTGACCGAGGTGCCGCCCGACAGCGCCTTCACTATCGTCGCCCAGCGCCAGCAGGCGGTGGCGGATGCGCTGCTGCAGTCGCCGGACGTGGCCAGCCTGTCGTCCTTCATCGGCGTGGACGGCAGCAACAGCGCGCTCTCCAGCGGACGCATGCTGGTCAACCTGCGCCCGCACGGCGAGCGCAGCGCCAGCGCGGAGCGCATCCTGCAGGACCTGCGCGAGCGTGCCTCGCAGGTGCCGGGCATCGCGGCCTGGTTCCAGCCGGTGCAGGAGCTGTCGATCGAAGACCGCGTGAGCCGCACGCAATACCTCTTCACGCTGACCACGCCGCAGGCCGCCGTGCTGGAAGCCTGGGTGCCGCGCCTGCTGGAGCGCCTGCGCACCCGCCCCGAGCTGGCCGACGTGGCCAGCGACCTGCAGCAGCAGGGCCGCCAGGCGCATGTGGAAGTGGACCGCGACGCCGCCGCGCGCCTGGGCCTGACGGTGGCCGACATCGCCACCGCGCTGCAGAACGCCTATGGCCAGCGGCAGGTGGCCACGCTCTTCACCCAGGCCAGCCAGTACCGCGTGGTGCTGGAGGTGGCGCCCGAGCAGGCGCGCGGGCTGGACGCGCTGCAGACCACCTTCGTCACCACGGCCGGCGGGCAGAGCGTGCCGCTGTCGACCGTGGCCCGCGTCTCGCAGCGCACGGCACCGCTGCAGGTGTCGCAGCAGGGGCAGTTCCCCGCGGCCACGGTGTCGTTCAACCTGGGCGCGGGCGCCTCGCTGGGCGCGGCGGTGGCCGCCATCGAGGCCGAGCTGCAGGCCGCGGCGCTGCCGCCGCAGATCGAGGTGCGCTTCCAGGGCGCGGCGGAGGCCTTCCGCGCCTCGCTGTCGAACACGCTGTGGCTCATCCTCGCGGCCGTGGTCACCATGTACATCGTGCTGGGGGTGCTGTACGAAAGCACCATCCACCCCGTCACCATCCTCTCCACGCTGCCCTCGGCCACCGTGGGCGCCCTGCTGGCCCTGCTGGTCAGCGGCCGGCCGCTGGACATGATCGCCGTGATCGGCATCGTGCTGCTGATCGGGCTGGTGAAGAAGAACGGGATCATGATGGTGGACTTCGCGCTCGATGCGCAGCGCACCCTGGGCCTGCCGGCCGAGGAAGCCATCCGCCGCGCTGCGCTGCTGCGCCTGCGGCCCATCCTCATGACCACCCTGGCCGCCCTGGTGGGCGCGCTGCCGCTGATGCTGGCGGGCGGCTCCGGCGCCGAGCTGCGCCAGCCCCTGGGCATCGTGATGGTGGGCGGGCTCATCGTGAGCCAGGTGCTCACGCTGTTCACCACGCCCGTGGTCTACCTGTACTTCGACCGCCTGTCGCAGCGGCTCGCGCGCCGCCGCGGCGCGGCCACGCCATGAACCTGGCGCGCCTGTCCATCCGCCGGCCGGTGGGTAGCTGCCTGCTGGCCGTGGCGCTGGTGCTGCTGGGGCTGCTGGCCTGGCGCCTGCTGCCGGTGGCGCCGCTGCCGGAGGTGGACTTTCCCGTCATCAAGGTCTCGGCCAGCCTGCCCGGCGCCAGTCCCGAAAGCATGGCCGCCACGGTGGCCGCGCCGCTGGAGCGCGCGCTGGGCGCCATCGCCGGGGTGCAGGGCCTCTCGTCGTCGAGCAACCAGGGCACGACGCAGGTCACGCTCGAATTCGCGCTGGGACGCGACCTGGAAGCCGCTGCGCGGGACGTGCAGGCCGCCCTCAACGCCGTGCGCGGCCAATTGCCCGCGGGCATGAAGAGCAACCCCAGCTTCACCAAGCAGCAGGCGGCGCAGCGGCCCATCGTGGTGCTGGCGCTGTCCTCGCCTCACCTGCCGCCGTCTGCGCTGTACGACGCGGCCTCCACCATCCTGGCGCAGCGGCTGTCGCAGGTGCCCGGCGTGGCGGAGGTGACCGTGGGCGGTGCCTCGCTGCCGGCCGTGCGCGTGCAGGTCGATCCGGCCGCGCTGGCCCACCAGGGCGTGGCGCTGGACGCGGTGCGCACGGCCATCGTGCGCTCCAGCGCCGTGCAGCCCATCGGCGCCATCGAGGACGCCGGCCACCGCTGGCAGGTGGCGATGGACGATGCGCCCATGCGCGCGGCCGACTTTGCGCCGCTGGTGGTGCGCTGGGTGAACGGCGCCGCGGGCCAGGCCGGCGGCGCGCCGGTGCACCTGGGCGACGTGGCACGCGTGAGCGATTCCACCGAGAACCGCTACAGCAGCGGCTTCCACAACGACAAGGACGCGGTGATCGTGCAGGTGCGCCGCCAGCCCGGCGCCAACGTGGTCGCCACCGTGGATGCCGTGCAGGCCCAGCTGCCCTACCTGCGCACGCTGATGCCGCCCGATGCGCAGCTCGACATCGTGCTGGAGCGCTCGCAGGGCATCCGCGCGTCCCTGGCCGAGGCGCACTTCACCCTGGTGCTGTCCATCGCGCTGGTGGTGGCCGTGGTGGCGGCGTTTCTGGGCCGGCTGCGCACGGCGCTGATCCCCACGGTGGCCATTCCGGTGTCGCTCATCGGCACCTTCGCCGTCATGTACGCGGCCGGGTTCTCGCTCAACAACCTGTCGCTGATGGCGCTGATCGTGGCCGCCGGCCTGGTGGTGGACGACGCCATCGTGGTGCTGGAGAACGTGGAGCGCTACATCGACCAGGGCCTGCCGCCGCTGCGCGCTGCGCTGCGGGGGGCGGGCGAGGTGGGCTTCACCCTGGTGGCGATGACGCTGGCGCTGGTGGTGGTGTTCATCTCCATCCTGTTCATGGGCGGCATCGTGGAACGGCTGTTCCGCGAGTTCTCCCTCACGCTGGCCGCCGCCGTGGCGATCTCGCTGCTGGTGTCGCTCACGCTAACGCCCGTGCTGTGCGCCTACGGACTGCAGGCGCGGCGCAAGGCGGGCGCGGTGCCGCTGCCCGCGCGCGCGGGCTGGGTGCAGCGGCAGTCCCGCGCCGGCGCGTTGATGCGCGCGGACGTGCGCCGCGCCTATGACCGCAGCCTGGTCTGGAGCCTGCGGCACGGCGCGCTGGTGCTGCTGGTGCTGGCGGCAGTCGTCGGCGTGAACGTCTGGCTCTACATCACTTTGCCCAAGATCCTGCTGCCCCGGCAGGACACGGGCATCGTGCACGCCTTCATCCGCGGGGACGACGGCTTCTCCTTCCAGATCATGCAGCCCAAGATCGAGGCCTACCGCCGCCTCATCCTGGCCGACCCGGCCGTGGCCCACGTGGCGGGCACCAGCGGCGGCATCGGCAGCATCGCCAACAGCTTCCTGCTGGTAAGCCTCAAGCCCCTGGCCGAGCGCGGCGGCGAGCCCACGCAGGCCGTGGTCAACCGCCTGCGGGCGATGGCGCCGGCCGTGCCCGGCGGCGTGCTGAGCCCGTCCATCGAGCAGGACATCCGCATCGGCGTGTCATTCGGCGAAGCGGACTCGGCCGTCATCCTGCGCTCGGGCGAGGTACGCGGGCTGCGCGGCTGGGCGCGCAAGGTGTCGCAGGCCTTGGCACAGCGGCCCGAGTTCGCCGACGTGGAGACGGTGAGCGACGGCGGCGCGCAGCAGGTCGTGGTGGACATCGACCGCGAGGCCGCGCGGCGCCTGGGCGTGGACATGGACACCATCGCCGCGGTGCTCAACAACTCGTACTCGCAGCGGCAGGTGGCCACGCTGTACGACCGGCTCAACCAGTACCGCGTGGTGATGGAGGTGGACCCGCGCTTCACCGCCCAGCCCCAGTCGCTGGCGCAGCTGCAGGTGATCGGCGCGGGCGGTGCGCGCGTGCCGCTCACCGCCTTCGCCACCTGGCGCTACGGCCTGGCGGACGATCAGGTCTACCACGACGCCATGTTCGCCTCGATGTACATCGGCTACAACCTCGCGCCCGGCGTCACCGCCGAGCAGGGCCGCCAGGCGCTGGACGCCGTGCTGTCCGGGGTGATGCTGCCCTCCAGCGTGCACGTGGCGCCCTCGCGCGAGGACGCGGCCAGCGCCCGGGCCGTGCGCGGCCAGCCGCTGCTGGTGCTGGCCGTGGTGCTGGCGGTGTACCTGGTGCTGGGCGTGCTGTACGAAAGCACGCTGCACCCGCTCACCATCCTGTCCACCGTGCCGCCGGCCAGCGTGGGCGCACTGCTGGCCCTGTGGCTGACCGACACGCCCTTCAGCCTGATGGCCCTGCTCGGCCTGTTCCTGCTGATCGGCGTGGTGATGAAGAACGCCATCCTGATGATCGACTTCGCGCTGGCGGCGCAGCGCCGCGAGGGCCTGCCCCCGCACGAGGCCATCCGCCGCGCCGCGGGCCTGCGCCTGCGCCCCATCCTGATGACCAACCTGGCCGGGCTGCTGGGCGCGCTGCCGCTGGTGCTGGGCACCGGCGAAGGCGCCGAGCTGCGCCGGCCGCTGGGCCTGGCCATCGTGGGCGGACTCGCCGTGAGCCAGCTGCTCACGCTCTACACCACGCCCGTCGTCTACCACTACCTGGAGCGCTGGCGCCAGCGCTGGGTCCGCCCGGGGCATGACGGCCCCCTGCTGGCGCCCGCCGCTGCCGTGCATTCCTGAATCCCATGACCTTTGCCGACGCCCCCCGCCCCCTTCTGCCCGGCCCGCGCCGCCGCCCGGCCGGACCGGTCCTGGCGCTGCTGCCGCTGGCGCTGCTGCTGGGCGCCTGCACCGCCGGCCCGGACTACCGCCGCCCCGAGGTCGCCGCCCCCGCAGCCTTCCGCCACGACGCCGGCTGGCGCACCGTGGCCGCCATCACGCCGCCTGCCGCCGGCACCAGTGCGCTGCGCCCCTGGGCCGCGTTCGCCGACGGCACGCTGCAGCGCCTGGTGGACGAGGCCGCCCAAGGCAACCTGACCCTTGCCCAGGCCGAAGCGCGCTACCGCCAGGCCCTGGCCGTGCTGGACGCCAGCCGCGCGGAGCGCCTGCCCACGGCCGGGGCCCGCGCCAGCGCCACCCGGTCTGGCGGCGGAGGCGGCGGGAGCACGGCCGGCACGTCGCGCAGCGGCACCGCCTATGCGGCGGGCCTGGACCTCAGCTGGGCGCCCGACCTGTGGGGCCGCGTGGCGCGCCAGGTGGAGGCCGACCAGGCCCGCCTGCAGGCCAGCGACGCCGACCGCGCCGCCGCCCGGCTCGCGCAGCAGGTGCTGGTGGCGCAGGCGTACTTCCAGCTACGCATCCTCGACCGGCAGGATGCCCTGCTGCAGCAGACCCTGGTGGCGTACGACCGGGCGCTGCGGCTCACGCGCAACCAGTACGAGGCCGGCCTGGTGGCGCGCGCCGACGTGATCCAGTCCGAAACCCAGCGCGAGTCGCTGCGCGTGCAGATCTTCGCGCTGCAGCGCCAGCGCACCCAGGCCGAACACGCCATCGCCGTGCTGCTGGGCCGCGTGCCCGGCCAGTGGCAGCTGGCGCCGGCGCTGGACACGCCGCTGGCGCTGCCCGCCCTGCCGGCGCAGCTGCCGTCCGAGCTGCTGTTGCGCAGGCCCGACATTGTTGCGGCGGAGCGACAGGTGGCGGCCGCCAACGCCACCATTGGCGTCGCCCAGAGCGCCTGGTGGCCCGAGCTGACGCTGGGCGCCAGCGTGGGCGGCAATGCCGCGCGCTTCGCCCAGTTGCTCGATACGCCGAACCGGGTGTGGTCCCTGGGCCCCAGCCTGGCCGCCACGTTGTTCGATGGCGGCCGCCGTGCCGCCGCCACGCAACAGGCCGAGGCGGTGTACGACGAGCGCGTGGCCGCCTACCGCCAGAGCGCCCTCACCGCCTGGCAGGAGGTGGAAGACGCCCTGGCCGGCCTGCAGTCGCTGCAGGCCCAGGCCGCGCAGCAGCAGCGCCTGGTGGCGCTGGCGCAGGAGAACGAGCGGGTGGTGACCAACCGCTACCGCGAGGGACTGGTGAGCTTCCTGGAACTGAGCACGGCGCAGAACCTCACCTACACCAGCCAGCGCGCCGCCCTGGACACGCTGGGCGACCAGCTCGCCACCGGCGTGCGGCTGCTGGGAGCGCTGGGCGGCGGCTGGGTGACACCGGCGGCGACGCCGGGCTCTTAGAACGTGTTCACGCCCATGCGGCGCATCCAAGGCATTTACTCATCCCGATTGCGCTTCAACGCGACCCCTGCGAGACCGTGAACACGTTCTTAGAACCTGTTCAAAGGCTTTTCAGCCTCTGGCGCTCTACCAGCAAGCGCAGCGCGCTACTGTTTCAATAGCACGATCCGGCGGGCAGAAATGCAAAAGGGCACCCGAAGGTGCCCTGGTGGCGCGGAAGGGGAACCCTTCCTGCGGCGGCCGCTCAGTAGTAGCGGCGGATGTTGTCGACGGCGATGCCGTTCATGGCGCGGCTCAGGTCGGCCATGATGCGGGCGTCGTGCAGCGCGGCGTTCCAGGTCTTTTCGTCTTCGGCCTGGCGGCGGCGGGCTTCGGCCCAGCCGCGGCTGGCAGCGCGCAGGGAGGACACGGCGCGGCGCACGGGCGTGGCCAGCAGGGCCAGGCCGGTGAAGGCGATCACCCACAGCACCATCCAGGCAGCCAGCAGGTGGCCATCGCCCCAGGTGTCGATGACCTGATTGGCCACCACCAGGAGGGCGGCCACGACGGCGGCCAGCAGCATGGAGGCGGCGCCACGGGCGGCGTCGAAGCCGGTTGCCACGTTCTTGAAGGCGGTGGCGGCCTGTTCCAGGCGGGTCACGCCGGGATGATCGGTACGGTAGTCGATGTGAACGAAGCTGGTCATGATGGGAACCCTTTTAAGCCGCTTGTGGCGAAATTGCCGGGCTAGTGGGATGAATCTTAGGGTTTACCCCATGGTTGTTCAACTTTATATGTTGAATCTCAGTCATTCATTTGAATGATGATTGGCGCATGCAACCCATCAACTTCCGCACGCTGGACCTGAACCTGCTGCGCGTGTTCGACGAGATCATGGCCGAGCGCAACCTCACGCGCGCGGCCGAGAAGCTGTCGCTCACCCAGCCGGCCGTGAGCAACGCCCTGCGCCGCCTGCGCGAGGTGCTGGGCGACGACCTGGTGGTGCGCAGCGGCCAGGGCGTGCAGCCCACGCCCCGGGCGCTGGCGCTGTGGCCGTCGGTGCGCGGCGCATTGGCGCAATTGCAACAGTCGCTGGCGCCGGGCGCATTCGACCCGGCCTCGGCCAACTCCACCTTCGTGGTCGCCATGGCCGACGCCACGGGCGCCACGCTCATTCCACCGCTGGTGGAGATCATCGAGCGCGAGGCGCCCGGCGTGTCGCTGCGCGTGGTGCCGCTCACCACGCGCGACCCGCGCCAGCTGCTGGACGACGAGAGCGCCGACATGGCCGTGGGCTACTTCCCCGCCGTGATGGCCGACCTGACGGCCCGCGCGCAGAGCGACAGCCTGGTGGCCTACGAGAGCGCCCGCCTGTACGACGGCGAATACGTCTGCGTGATGCGGCGCGAGCACCCGCTGGCGCAGGCGCCGCTCACGCTCGACCAGTACTGTGCGGCGCGCCACCTGCTGGTGAGCTTCTCGGGCAAGCCCTATGGCTTCATCGACGAGGCGCTGACGGCGCTGGGCCGCGAACGGCGCATCGTGCTCACCGTGAACCAGTTCTTCACCGCCGGCCGGGTGGTCGTCAACACCGACCTGCTGACCGTGCTGCCGCGCCACTTCGTCGGCGTGGCCAGCCTGGAGGGCGACCTGGCCTGGCGCCCGCTGCCCATGCCGCTGCCCACGGTGCACGTGGACGCGCTCTGGCACCGCCGCCGCCGGCACGACCCGGCCCACCGCTGGCTCCAGGACGCCCTGGGCCGCGCCGCCCGGCACACGGCGCCGGCGGTGTCGGAACGGGCGGATCTCATCAAAAACAATAGCTACTGGCGCTTGATAGACGGGTGATTGAAACTCCTTCCGCCTTCAAAAGCTTATGGGTCAGGCGCAAACAGCTCTTTTATTCATAGCGCGATCGTGTTTTGTGGCTTCGCCGCCAGATCGGACGGCGGCATCGCCCCCGCGCAGCCCGCTGGGACAGCGGCGCGATAGCGCAATGCGGGGCGGTCCTGGACCGCAGCCTCGGCCATCTGCGGCGGCTGCGCCCACCCTTTTCCGAGACAGCGCAGGATCGTCTTCCGACGCCCATGGGCCGGCGAGGCAACGACGGCGCAGACAGGCCCGGCGTTACGCCCTGCGCGCGCAACGCCCCGGTGCGTGCGCCCTATCCATGCCCGAACGCTATACCTGCTGTGCCGATCTCCCGGTATCGCGCAGGTCCGTCCCCTGCCACAGTCGGCCGGAGGGCGGCGCTGGGCCGGCCGGGAGACACCATGCGCAGGCGACAGTTCGGACAGTGGGGCCTGGCCCTCGGCGCCGGTGCCACCCTCGCGCCCGCCCGGGCGCAGGCGCCGGGCCCGCTGCGGATCGTGGTGCCCTTCGGCGCCGGCGGGATCGCCGACCTCACGGTCCGGGTGCTGGCCCAGGAATGGGCCCGTTCGTACCAGCAGAGCGTGGTGGTCGACAACCGGCCGGGCGCCGGCGGCGTGGTGGCGACGGATGCCGTGGCCAAGGCGCCGGCGGACGGCAAGACGCTGCTGCTCCTGTCCAACGCCACCGCCATCAGCGCCGGGCTCTTCCGGTCGCTGCCCTTCGATGTGCGCACCGACCTGCAGCCCATCTCCCTGCTCGGGGTCTTCGACTTCGCGGTGCTGGTGCCGGGCCGGAGCCCGCTGGCCTCCTTCCAGGCCTTCCTCGCCGAAGCCCGGCAGCGGCCCGGTGCGCTCAACGTGGGCACCATCAACAAGGGCAGCACGCAGCACCTCAGCGCCGAGCTGCTGCTCAGCACGCTGGGGATCCGCGCCGAGGTCGTCCCGTTCAACGGCTCGCCGGCGCTCCTGAACGCGCTGCGGGGACA
Source organism: Paracidovorax wautersii (assembly GCF_031453675.1). Classification (NCBI taxonomy): domain Bacteria; kingdom Pseudomonadati; phylum Pseudomonadota; class Betaproteobacteria; order Burkholderiales; family Comamonadaceae; genus Paracidovorax; species Paracidovorax wautersii. The sequence goes on from NZ_JAVIZX010000001.1 coordinate 1,251,200, forward strand.
GCAGGTGGACATCGCCGTGGAGGGGCTCGCGCCCACCCTGGGCGCGGTGCGGGACGGCGCGCTGCGGGCACTGGCCACGCTGGGGCTGCAGCGATCGCAGGCGATGCCGCAGACCCCCACCGTCGCGGAGAGCGACCTGCGCGCCAAGGGCTTTCAGGTGACCTCGTGGAATGCCCTGGCCGCGCCCGCAGGCACGCCGGCGGAGGCCATCGCCCGCCTCCACCGGATGGCCAGCGAGGCGCTGGCAACGCCGCGCGTGCAAGAGGCCCTGCGCCACTTGGGCGTGGAAGCCCGCAGCAGCACGCCGCAGGAACTGGCGGCGCTACTGGCGCAGGAGACGGCGAAATGGAAAGCCGTCATCCAGCGGTTGGGGCTGGCGCAGTGAGGCATGCGCTGCGGCGAACCAGGCGCTAGAGCCGCGCGGACACGCCGCGCGTCCGGCGATGGGCTCATCCGCGGCACGGGTGGCGCCGCCGCTGGCCCGCCGGAATGGCGCGCCCCGGGTCTGCCGCGTAACGGCTTGTGGGCTGTGAGTTGTGGCCCGTGGCAGGTCGATGGCCGCAGCAGCGCCGGCGGCGGCCGCTCAGCCCGCGGCGCCGAAGTCCAGCGGTAGGCCCACGTAGTTCTCGGCGATGCTGCGCTGGCCGGCCTCGGAGTGCACCAGGTAATCCAGCTCTGCCGCCCGCAGCCGGGCCTCCATGGCGTCGTCGTCCGGAAAGTGGTGCATGAGGTGCGTGAACCACCACGAGAAGCGCTCGGCCCGCCAGATGCGGCGCAGGCAGCGCTCCGAATACGCCAGGATGCCGGCTTCGCTGCGGTCCTGGTAGAACTCGATCAGGGCGGCCGACAGGTATTTCACGTCGGTCGCGGCCAGGTTGAGCCCTTTCGCCCCGGTGGGCGGCACGATGTGCGCCGCATCCCCGGCCAGGAACAGCCGCCCGAACCGCAACGGCTCCGAGACGAAGCTGCGCAGGGGCGCGATGCTCTTTTCGATGCTCGCGCCGGTGACCAGCCGCTCCTGGGCCTGCGGATCGAGGCGATGGCGGAGTTCGGTCCAGAACCGGTCGTCGCTCCATTGCGCCACGGTGTCGGTCGAGGGCACCTGCAGGTAATGGCGGCTGCGCGTCGCACTGCGCTGGGAGCACAGCGCAAAGCCCCGGGCACTGCGCGCGTAGATGAGCTCGGCGTCGACCGGCGGCGTGTCCGACAGCAGGCCCAGCCAGCCGAACGGATAGACCTTCTCGTAGGTCTGGAGGGCCTGTGCCGGCACGCTGGCGCGGCACACGCCATGGAATCCGTCGCAGCCGGCGATGAAGTCGGCGTGGACCGTGTGTGCGGCGCCTTCCGCATCGAAGGTCACCGTGGGCCGCTCGGAATCGAATCCGTGCAGGCGCACGTTCTCCACCTGGTAGAAGGTCTTCAGGCCAGCCGCTGCGCGGGCAGCCATCAGATCGCGGGTCAGCTCCGTCTGACCATAGACCATGACGTGCTTGCCGCCCGTCAGCGCGGCCAGGTCGATGCGGTGGCGCACCTGGTCGAGCAGCAGGGTGAATCCGTGGTGCACCACGCCTTCCTGGTGCATGCGCTGTCCGACGCCCGCCTCGTCGAGCAGGTCCGCGGTGACCTGCTCCAGGATCCCCGCCCGGATCCTCGCCTGGACGTGGTGGGCCGATTGCCGCTCGATGAGGATGTTGTCGATGCCGGCGCGGTAGAGGAGCTGTCCGAGCAGCAGGCCGGAAGGGCCGGCGCCGACGATGACCACGGGGGTGCGCTGTTGCATGCTGGTGAGGTCTCCAGGGAAGCCGCCGCGCACAAGCGCAGCGCGCCACAGTGTGTCTGGCTGATCAGGCGGCTGCGTTCAGTTGCTGCTCCAGCTGGTGGAGCACGCGGTAGCACGGCAGGACCTGCGCGATGCTGGCATTGGGTTCGCGCCCTTCGCGGATGGCGGCGAAGAATTCACGGTCCTGCAGCTCGATGCCGTTCATCGACACATCGACCTGGGACACGTCGATCTTTTCTTCGCGGCCGTTCACCAGATCGTCGTACCGGGCCACGTAGGTCGCCGAGTCGCCGATGTAGCGGAAGAAGGTTCCGAGCGGCCCGTCGTTGTTGAAGCTCAGCGACAGCGTGCAGATCGCTCCGCTGCGGCTGCGCAGCTGGATGGACATGTCCATGGCGATGCCCAGCGTCGGATGGATGGGGCCCTGCAGGGCATGCGCCTGGACGATCTCGCCCGCCTGGTACGCGAAGAGATCCACCGTATGCGCCGCGTGGTGCCACAGCAGATGGTCGGTCCAGCTGCGGGGCTCCCCCAGCGCGTTCATGTTGGTGCGGCGGAAGAAGTACGTCTGCACGTCCATCTGCTGGAGGTTGAACGCCCCGGCCTGGACCTTCCGGTGGATGTACTGGTGGCTGGGGTTGAAGCGGCGCGTGTGCCCGCACATGGCCACCAGGCCGGTGCGCTGCTGGGCCTGCAGCACCTGCTCGCCGTCCGCCAGCACGTCGCACAGCGGGATCTCGACCTGGACGTGCTTGCCGGCGTTCAGGCATGCGATGGCCTGGGCCGCGTGCATCTGGGTGGGCGTGCAGAGGATGACGGCATCCACGGTTGGGTCGGCCAGCACGTCGTCCAGGTCGGTGGTGGCGTTCGGTATGCCGTACTTGTCAGCGATGGCGCGGGTCTTCTCCAGGTCGCGGCTGACCAGCCAGGCCACCTCGACGCCGTCGATATTACGGATGCCGTCCAGGTGCTTGATGCCGAAGGCGCCCGCACCGGCGAGCGCGACCTTGATGGGGGGGGTAGGGCGCATGGGCTTCAGTTCTCGAGGATCAGATGGCCCACCGCCGTGTTCGAGGCAGGCACGTGGTAGAAGCGCTGCCGCACGCGCGGCGCGGCGCCGCCGGCGACATCGGCCATCGCCCCGCGGGCAATGAGCCACATCACCAGCTCGATGCCTTCGGAGCCCGCCTCGCGGACGTAGTCCACGTGCGGCATCCGCGACAGCGTGTCGGGGTCGCTGATCAGCTGATCGAGGAACGCGTTGTCCCATGCCCGGTTGATCAGGCCGGCGCGCGGCCCCTGGAGCTGGTGGCTCATTCCGCCCGTGCCCCAGATCTGGACATTCAGGTCCCCGTCGAAGGACTCCACGGCGCGGCGGATGGCCTGGCCCAGCATGAAGCAGCGCCGGCCGGAGGGGGCCGGGTACTGGACCACGTTCACCGCGAAGGGGATGACCGGGCAAGGCCAGTGGAACGCCTCCACGGGAGGCTGCCCGCAGAGCAGCGACAGCGGCACGGTGAGGCCGTGGTCCACATCCATCTTGTTCACGATGGTGAGGTCGAAATCGTCCTGGATGACGCTCTGCGCAATGTGGGCGGCCAGCTCCGGATGGCCGACGACCGGGGGCACCGGACGCGGCCCCCATCCTTCGTCCGCCGGCGCATACAGGCTCCCCGTGCCGATCGCGAACGTGGGGATCAGGTCCAGGCTGAAGGCGGTGGCATGGTCGTTGTAGACCAGGAAGACGGCGTCCGGCGTGTTCTCCTTGAACCACTCCCGAGAAGGCCCGTAGCCCGTGAAGACGGGCTGCCAGTACGGGTCCGCCGTGCGGTCCAGATCCATGGCGGACCCCATGGCCGGCACGTGGGACGTGTAGACGGATGCAGTGATGCGCGCCATGTCAGATCGCTCCTTTGCCCTGGGATCCCGCGGCCCCCTGCGGCTGGCGGTGGGGTTGCGCATCGCCGTGCTCGCCCAGGACCCGGTTGCCCTCCACGGAGCGGCCGCCTGCCAGCATCATGGCCCGGTACTCGTCCTCGGTCATGCCGGTCATGCTCCCGGCCATCTGCTGGAAGCTCTTGCCGTCGGTGGCGATGATCTTGGCCAGGAAGTAGATGTTGCCTCCCAGGGCGATGCAGCGGTTGAGGTCGCGCGACAGCACCGCGAGCTTCTGCGCCTCGCTCATGGGCCATGCGTCGAGGTAGGCCCGCTCGTCGGCCTTGAAGCGCGCGCGGTTCTCTGCACGCATCAGCGACATGCAGAACTGGTTGAGCCAGTAGCCCAGCCGCGATTGCTCCGCATCGAACACCGTGGTGCCGGGGATGTCCTGGTAGGGCTTGTGCAGTGCCATGGTCACGCCTCCTCGGGCCAGTACAGCCGCATGGGGTTGTCGACGAGCAGCTTGCGCTGCAGCGCTTGCGTTCGGGCGATGTGGGGGATGAAGTCCACCAGCAGGCCATCGTCGGGCATGTGGTCCTTGAGGTTCGGGTGCGGCCAGTCGGTGCCCCAGAGCACCCGGTCGGGAAACTGCTCCACCACGCACCGTGCGAACGGGACCACGTCGCGGTACGGGTGCTGCTCGCCGTCCACCGCCTTCGGGCCGCTGACCGAGAGCCGTTCGGGACAGCTCACCTTGCTCCACACGTGGGGGTGTTCCCGCAGGAAGCGCAGGAAGAGCGCGAACTCCGGGCTGTCCACGCCCTTGCCCACATCGGGACGCCCCATGTGGTCCACCACGACGTCGGTAGGCAGCGCGGAGAAGAAGTCCCACAGCTCGGGCAGGTCCACGGCCTCGAAATAGACGACGACATGCCAGCCCCAGTGCTTGATGCGCTGCGCAATCTCCAGCAGCTCGTCCCGGGGCGTGAAGTCCACCAGCCGCTTGACGAAGTTGAACCGGACGCCGCGCACGCCGGCCGCGTTCAGTGCTTCCAGCTCCGTATCGGTCACGGAGCGGCGAACCGTGGCCACGCCCCGCGCCCGCCCGGCCGAATGGGTCAGGGCATCGACCATGGCCCGGTTGTCGTCGCCATGGCAGGTGGCCTGAACCACCACATTGCGCGCAAAGCCCAGGTGGTCGCGCAGCGCGAAGAGCTCATGGCGGGACGCATCGCACGGGGTGTACTTGCGCTCCGGGGCATAGGGAAACACGTCGCCCGGCCCGAACACGTGGCAATGCGCGTCGACGCTGCCCGGCGGCAGCGTGAAGCGGGGCCGGCTCGGTGCCGCATGCCAGTCGAGCCAGCCCGGGGTCTTGGTGAAGTTTTCCATCGCGTGCGGTCAGTCGAGGGTCACGTTGGCGGCCCGGATGACGTCACCGAAGCGCCGGCTCTCGTCCTGGATGAACTGAGCGAACTGGGCGCGGGTGGTGACCGGAAAGGGCTCGTAGGCAAAGCTGCCGAACTTGGCGCGCACTTCGGGCGTCTGGAGCGCCTCCTCCACGTCCCGCTTGATCTTGTCGGCCGTGCCGGCCGGCAGACCCGCAGGCGCGACCAGGGCATTCCAGCCCGTGACCTGGAAGCCCCGCCGGGCCGCCCGATTCGCCCACGGTGGGCACGTCCGGGTAGTCGGCCGACCGCTGCGGGGCCGCGATGGCGAGGAACCGCAGCCGGCCCGCGCGCTGCAGGGGACCGGCGGTCGCCGCGCTGCCCAGGGCAAAAGCCAGATCGCCCGTGGAAACGGCGGTGTACAGCTGCGTCGTTTCCTTGAAAACCACATGCTCCATCCGGGTGCCGGTCGTGGACTCGAAGAGTTCCGAGCCCAGATGCACCGGATTCCCCACGGACCAGGAGCCGTAGTTCAGCTTGCCGGGATGGGCCTTCGCGTCGGCGATCAGCGCGCCCACGGACTGGTACGGGCTGTGGGTCGCGACGGTGAAGAAGAAGTAGGTCTTGAAGAGCGGGAGCAAGGCCTCGAAGTCCTTGGCCGGGTCGTACGGAAGTTTCTTGAACAGGCTGGGGTAGGCCGCCAGGTGGACGTTGTCCACCACCATCAGGTCCGTGCCGTCCTTGGCCCCGCGCTTGAAGGCATCGATGGCGATGAAGCCGTTGCCCCCGGGGCGGTTTTCCACGGTCACGGGCTGGCCCCACATGCGCGACAGGCGGTCCGCCATCAGCCGGGCGACGCCATCGGGTCCGCCGCCCACGGGAAAGGGGGTGATGATGCGCACCGGCTTGGCCGGGAACTGCTGCGCCAAGCCCGTGTGCGGCTGGGCGAACAGGCCCATGAGGCACACCATGCCTGCGTGCGTGAGCCAGCGAATGCGTCGGGTCCCTGTCATGCGTGTGTCTCCGTGGTCGCTCGTTGGTGGTTTCAGTCGATGTAGCGCAAGCCCGCGGCAGCGAGCGGCTCGCGCATCTTGTACATGTCCAGGCCCAGCACGCCAGAGGCCAGTTTCAGGCGCTTTTCTTCTTCGAGCGAAGCGCGTTGCCGCGCGGCCTCCAGCGTCTGGCCGGCGCGGGCGGCAGGAACACAGACCACGCCGTCGTCATCGGCCACGATGACGTCGCCGGGCGTGATCCACATCCCGGCGCACACCACGGGAATGTTGACCGAACCGATGGTGCCCTTGATGCATCCCTTGCTGCTCACGGCCTTGCTCCACACCGGGAAATCCATGTCCTGCAGCGTGCGGACGTCGCGCACGCCGGCGTCGATGACCAGGGCCCGCGCGCCGCGGGCGTGGAAGCTGGTGGCCAGCAGGTCGCCGAAGTACCCGTCGCTGCAGTCTGCGGTGATGGCGGCGACCACGATGTCGCCGGGCTGGATCTGCTCCGCCACCACGTGCATCATCCAGTTGTCTCCCGGATGCAGCAGCACCGTGACGGCCGTGCCCGACACCGCGGCGCCCGGGTAGATCGGGCGCATGTAGGGCTTGAGCAGGCCCACCCGCCCCATGGCCTCGTGCACGGTGGCAGACCCGAATGCACCGAGACCGTCGGCAGCGCCGCGGTCTGCGCGCTGGATGTTGCGATAGACAACGCCGAGTTCGTACATGGGCAGTTCCTGTGGGTTTCAACGGCCGCGTGACTTCAGCGCAGCATCGAGGCGCGGAAACACGCGGCGGGCATTGCCCTCGAACACCTTGAAGCGGTCGGCCTCATCGAGATGGGCGGTGGCGTCGATGTACCGCCTCGTGTCGTCGTAGTAATGGCCGGTTTCCGGGTCGATGCCCCGCACCGCACCGATCATTTCCGAAGCGAACAGGATGTTGTCGACCGGAATCACCTGGGTGAGCAGATCGATGCCGGGCTGGTGGTACACGCAGGTGTCGAAGAAGATGTTGTGCAGCAAGTGCTCCTGCAGCAGCGGTTTCTTCATCTCCTGCGCCAGCCCCCGGAAGCGCCCCCAGTGGTAGGGCACTGCGCCGCCGCCGTGCGGAATCACGAACTTCAGCGTCGGAAAGTCCTTGAAGAGGTCGCCCTGGATGCACTGCATGACCGCCGTGGTGTCTGCATTCAGGTAGTGGGCCCCCGTGGTGTGAAAGCAGGCGTTGCAGCTGGTGCTCACATGCACCATGGCCGGAATGTCCAGTTCCACCATCTTCTCGTAAATCGGGTACCAGTGGCGGTCGGTGAGGGGCGGGCTGGTCCAATGCCCGCCGCTGGGATCGGGATTCAGGTTGATTGCCACGAAGCCGTAGTGCTTCACGCATTTCTCCAGCTCCGCAAGGCAGTGCCTGGGGTCGCTCCCGGGCGACTGCGGCAGCATGGCGGCGCCCGCGAAATGCGCGGGAAAGAGCTGGCTGACGCGGTAGCACAGCTCGTTGCAGATCGCGGCCCAGGTGCTGGAGACTTCCTGGTCGCCGATGTGGTGGGCCATGAAGCTCGCCCGGGGGCTGAAGATGGTCAGATCGCAACCGCGCTCGCGCATCAGACGCAGTTGGTTGCTCTCGATGGATTCGCGCAGCTCGTCGTCGCTGATCTTCAGGTCCGCGACCCGCGGGCGGACCGACGGGTCCTGGATGCCGGCGATCTGGGCGTTGCGCCACCGCTCCAGCGCCGGGGGCGCCGTGGTGTAGTGGCCGTGGCAGTCAATGATCATGGAAGGTTCCAGAGTGAGGGGCGATTCAGACAGGCGCCATCCCGTGCCGGCGCTTGGTGGCAGCCGTCTCGGCAGACGACAGGAACTCCAGCAGGCGCGCCGCATCGTCACGCCGCGCGCTTTCTCGGGTGATGGCCCCGCTGAAGACCGTGGTGACTTGGGTGCCGGGCGGCAGGTCCCGGAGGACCTGGATTCCGGCGACATGCATGAGCTCGCTGTACTGCTGGAATCCCAGTTCGACGGTGCCGTCCGCGATCAGGCTGCCCACCGGCGTGCCCGGCGGCGCCTGGACCACCTTCGCGCGGACGGCATCCGCGATGCCCCACTTCTGGAACAGCTGCTGCAATGCCACGCCGCTGGGGCCGGTCGAATAGCCGATGGATGCGGCGGCCAGCACCGCGCCGCGCAACTCCGCCTCGGTGCGCGCGGAGGGGAGCGCAGCGCCCTTCCGCACCGCCATGGCCACCGACGACTTCGCCAGAGGCACCGCGCCGGGCGGGGCCAGGCGGCCTTCGTCGCCCAGGGCGGCGATGGCGTCCGCGGCCAGGATGACCACATCGAAGGCCGCGCCGGCCCGCACGCGTTTCAGCGCCTCCACCCCGCCCAGCGACTCCAGGGTGGCCGGGGGCGTGCGGTGGGCCGTCCACTGCTGCAACAGCTCGGCCATGAGGGCACGGGTGGCCATGGACGAAACAGCGCAGACAGCAGGGGCCAAGGGAATGTCTCCAGGAAGGCACCGGCTGGACTGCCGGCGCTGGAGTGCATTCTGCGTGGCATAGCAGCCAGCGCATACGGGCATGTACCACTACCTGATATAGCGTCTTGGCATACCATGCGGACGCGTGGCCCGCGGTCCTGTAGTGCCTGCTGGGGCGCAGAAGGAACGGCCATGGACCTCAAGCAAATCGAATATTTCGTGCGCGTCGCAGAGCTGGGAAGCTTCACGCGCGCGTCGGTGGCCCTGTCCATCGCGCAACCGGCGCTGAGCCGCCAGGTGCGGGAGCTGGAGGTGGACCTGCGCCAGCACCTCCTGCAGCGCCATGGCCGCGGGGTCACGCTCACCGACGCGGGCAAGCTCATGCTGGAGCATGGGCGCGGGATCCTCCACCAGGTGGCACGCGCGCGGGAGGACCTGGACCGCGCCCGGGGCGCGCTGACCGGCCAGGTGAGCGTCGGGCTGCCGCCCAGCCTGGCCCGGGTGCTGACCGTCCAGGTCTGCCGGGCCTTCCGCCAGCACCTCCCGGAGGCCACGCTGTCCATCACCGAAGGGCTCTCGGCACAGATGCAGGACTGGCTGCAGACGGGGCGGCTGGACGTAGCCCTGCTCTACAACGCGCCGGTGTCTTCGGAGCTGTCGATGGACCCTTTCATGGAGGAAGAACTCTTCGTGGTGTCGCCCCGCCCTGACACGCGCGCGGGACTGGGCGAGGACACCGAGCGGCCGGCGCGGCTGGAGGAGCTGGCGCGCGATCCCTTGATCGTTCCCAGCCGCCCGAACGCGCTCCGCATGGTGGTCGAACGGCGCATGGCCGACCTCGGCCTGGCGCCGCGGATCGCCATGGAGATCGATGGCGTTCCGGCGATCCTGGATCTGGTGTCGGAAGGCCTGGGCTACGCCGTGCTTCCGCGCCATGCCGTCCTCACCGCCACCAAGCCCGAGCGCTATCTGCTCCGCCCCGTCCACCCGGCCCGCCTGGTGGCAGAGGTTTCCATCGTGACCTCGACCCGGCGGATCACCACGGCGACCCAGCAGCGGACCATCGAGCTGGTCAAAGCAGCGGCCCTCTCGCTCCAGGCCAAGCCTTGAGAGCGTGTTGAGATCTCCCAGGAGTTGCGCGGGGAAGCGCGGGCAGGGCCGTCGCGGCGGACCGATTTCCCCCGCGCACCAGGCTAACGGACCTCGATCACCATGGGATCCACGAAGGTCTCCTGCTCGCCCTTGCTGCGATAGCCTCGCGGGTTCGCCAGCACCCTGCATTTGCGGGGACCTGCGGCGCTCTCCGTGGTCACCAGATAGTCATTGGGGCAGTGCAGATGGCCGTGAAACCACCAGTCGGCTTGGCTGAACAGCGCATCCAGGCTGTTGCAGAAACCCGCCGTGCCTGGGCTCAGGCCGTACCGGGGGTCGGCACTTCGCAGGCTGGGGGCGAAATGCGTGACGACGACCGTCGTCCCCTCGAACGGGACATCCAGCGTGGCCGACAGCCAGGTCTGGCACTCCAGCGCCAACTCCCTCAGATCCGCCGCCAGCATCTTTTTGCCGCCCGCGAGCGTGGAGTACTTCTGCAGATAGAAGTTGGCCGCCCGGTACGCTTTCTCCCGCACCTGCAATTGGCGGGTGAGGCCATCCGAAGGCTCGACCATCGCGTCGAAATCGCTCCACAGCGTCGTGCCCACGAAGCGGATGCCATCGATGACGACCACCTGCTTCTCCAGCCATCCGATGCCCAGGCGCTGGCACACCTCTTGGAGACGCCCGTGGGTCTCCAGGTAATCCAGGCCGTCGTACTCATGGTTGCCCGGGGTGAACAGCACCCTCTTCCACCGCGCGTCGGCGCCCAGGGGCGAAAACTGGGCAAGGCCGAAGCAGCCATCGTCGATGCCGGATCCCTCCTGGTAGGACCCGATGTCGCCGGCCAGGATGAGGAGGTCGGCATCTTGGGCCGCGGCAGGACGGAAGTCGGGATACCTCTCCAGATGCAGGTCGGACAACAGTTGGATCTTCATCGTGAAGGAGTTTATCCAGCCGGCCCGCCGCGCCGGGCGCCGCAGGCCCGTGGTCGGGCGCGCGCGATGCGGCCATGCCCTCAAGGGCGAGCAGGCCTCCTACCAGCCGCACGGGGCCGCCGCCGTATGATGGCCGCGGACCGGCGCCGGGGCAGCGCCCCGCAGGCCGGCCGAACGCACCGCGCGGCATAACAAAGATGACCCAGGTCAAGACAACAGACGCAAGCGCCCTTTAGTCTGAGAACCTACCTATCGGAGTCATCGCATGAACATCCTGCTCGCTGTCGACGGCAGTCCCTACACCAAGAAGATGCTGGCCTACCTGGCCACGCACGACGAACTGTTCGCCGGCTCCCATACCTATACCGCGATCACCGTGCAGTCCCCGCTGCCGCCCCGGGCCCGCGCCGCGCTGGGCAAGGAAGTGGTCGAAAAGTACTACGCCGAAGAGGGCGACAAGGTCATCGCCCCGGTGGCCAAGTTCCTGGGGCGCCACGGCCTGCAGGTCAAGAGCCTGGTGAAGGTGGGCGCCGTGGGCGAGACCATCGCCAAGGCCGCAGAGAGCGGCAAGTACGACCTGCTCATCATGGGCACGCACGGCCATGGCGCTTTGGGCAAGCTGGTGATGGGCTCGGTCAGCACGCAGGTGCTGGCCAACAGCACGGTGCCCGTGCTGCTGGTGCGCTGATTCCTGCGGGCGCGGAGGCCGGCGGCGCCGGCGCTCAGGCGCCCGGCCCAGCGGCCTGCGGCGGACGTGCCGCCAGGCCGTTCATGCAGGTTTCCAGGGCCCACTCCAGGATCTGCGCATCGCTGTAGGTGCCGCGGTCGCGCAGCATGGTCAGCAGCGGATCGGCCGACCGGGCCAGCAGTGCGCACAGCACCACGTCCGGCGGCAGCGCGGGGTTGATCTGGCCGGCCTGCTGGGCCTCGCCGATCCAGCCCAGGATCTGCACGCTGATGTGCTGGAGCGACTCCTGGTAGGCGCCGCATTCCTTGAGCGGCCCGGCCAGGCCCGAGTTGCGGCTGAGCAGGATGGGCATGTCGTCGGACAGCTGCATCTCGATCGTCCAGCGCAGCAGCGCCCGCAGGCGCTCCATGGCGGGAAGGCCCGCCGGCTGCGCGGCGATGAAGCGCTGCACGCGCTCCACCACATGCACCATCGCCGCGGCGCACAGGTCGTCCTTGCCGGCAAAGTGCTTGTACAGGCTGGCCTTGGCGATGCCCACGGCGGCGGCCACCTCGTCCACCGTCATCGCCTCGAAGCCCTTTTCGCCCAGCAGCCGGCTCGCCGCGGCCACGATGGCTTCTTCGCGCGCATGGTGCATCTGCTGCTTGAAGGAGTGGCGGGGCTGCTGAAGGGAGTTCATCGGCCGCGATCTTAGCGAGAGCGGACGCGGCGGCCGGGGGAAAAACCCCAGGCCCGGCGGCGGGCTGTGGTGCAACGGTCACGGGTCCGCGTGCGGGGCCCTGCCCGCGCACACGGGGGCACGGCGGCAAGGCCGCGTGTTCAGGCCACCAGCGTGCGCCGCGCGGCCGCCGTGAGCGCCTCGGTCAGCGCGTTCAGTACCACCGACTCCAGGTTCCAGCAGTGCCAGTAGAGCTGCACCGGCAGGGTGTGGCCGGGCGCCAGGTCCACCAGCTGGCCCGCGGCCAGCAGCGGCTGGGCGAGCAGCTCGGGCACCACGCTCACGCCCCAGCCGGCGGCCACGGCACGCACCTGGCCTTCCGAACTGGGCACGAACAGCTGGTTGAGCGTGACGCGCTTGAGCCCGAAGGTGCGGGCGACGAACTCGGCCTGCAGGTCGTCCTTGCGGTTGAAGGCGACGAAAGCCACGTCGCGGAAGTTGTGGGCCGTCAGCCCCTGCGGCAGATAGCGGTTGGCCAGATCGGGCGCGGCCACGGCCACGTAGCGCATGGCACCCAGCGGCACGACCCTGCAGCCGCGCAGCGCGTTCTTGAGCGTGGTGACGCAGCCCAGCACCTGGCCGGAGCGCAGCCATTCCTGCGTGAAGTCCTGGTCGTCCGCGATGATCTCCAGCGGCAGCCGCTCGCGCACCAGGCCCTGCAGCGCGTCCAGCGCCCAGGTGGCGATGCTGTCGGCGTTGATGGCGATGGAGATGCGTTCGTCCTCGCGCCCACCGCCGGGCGCGCTGGGCGCCAGCTCCTGCAGATCGCGCTCCAGATCGGCGCGCAGCAGGCGCAATTGCTTGGTGTGCTTGAGCAGCAGCTGCCCCGCGCTGGTGGGCTTGAGCGGCCGGCTGCGCACGATGAGCACCGACCCGACCTGCGCCTCCAGCGCGCGCAGGCGCTGCGACACCGCCGATTGCGTGACGTTCAGGCGCTGGGCGGCGCGCTCGAAGCCGCCCTCCTCCACGATGGCGGCCAGGCATTCCAGGGCGGCGGGGTCGTAGCTGCTCATGGCACTCTCTTCATTAGTCGTTCTGATGAATTTGGAGGAAGTTTAATTTCACTTTTCAACGCCGGCAACGCGCTCCACACTCCGGCCCCATGAAAACCATCGTTCTCGGCGCCGGCATCATCGGCATCTCCACCGCCTGGCACCTGCTGGAGCGCGGCCATGAGGTCGTCGTCGTCGACCGCCAGCCCGACGCGGCGCTGGAGACGAGCTTTGCCAACGCGGCGCAGATCTCGGTGAGCTACTGCGAGCCCTGGGCCAACCGCGAGGCGCCGTGGAAGGCGCTGAAGTGGATGTTCGACAAGGAGGCGCCGCTGCTGTTTCGCCCGCAGCTCGACTGGGACCAGTGGCGCTGGGGCCTGAAGTTCCTGGCGCAGTGCAACGACGCGGCCTTCGAGCGCAACGTGCAGCAGATCGTGGCCCTGGGCGCCTACAGCCATGCGGCGCTCAAGGACGTGGTGCGCGCCACGGGCATCGACTACCACCGGCTGGAGCGCGGCATCGCGCACTTCTATTCCGACCAGCAGTCCTTCGACGCGGCTGGCCATGCCGTGGAGGTGATGCGCCAGTTCGGCGTGCAGCGCCGGCTGGTGAGCCGCGAGGAGCTGCTGCAGATCGAGCCGGCCTTCCGCGCCTACGGCGACCGCATCACCGGCGGCACCTACACCAGCACCGACGAGAGCGGCGACGCCCGCGTCTTCACCCAGGCCCTGGCCCGGCGCTGCGCCGAGCGTGGTGTGCAATTCCTCTACGGCCACGATGTGGTGCGCTTGAACCAGGTCGGCGGCGCTATCGAATCCGTAGCTTTACGCGCCCGTGCATCAAGCGCTGCAGGCCAAAACGACCAAAACCTCACGGCCGATGCGGTGGTGGTGGCCTGCGGCACCTACAGCGCGCCGCTGCTGCGCACGGTGGGCGTGGATCTGCCCATCTACCCCGGCAAGGGCTACAGCGCCACCTTCAAGCTGCTGAAGCCCGAGGCGGCGCCGATGGTGTCGACCATCGACGACGCCAAGAAGCTGGCCATGAGCCGGCTGGGCGACACGCTGCGCGTGGCGGGCACCATCGAGCTGGGCGGCTACGACCTGTCGCTGGACAGCCCCGTGGCGCGCGCGCGCTGCCACCTGCTGTCGCGCCGCATCGAGGCCATCCTGCCCGGCGTGTGCGACACCCGCACGCCCGAGGAAGGTGGCGATCCGCAGTACTGGACCGGTCTGCGCCCGGCCACACCGACCAACATCCCGTTCATCGGCCGCACCAAAGTGAACAAGCTGTGGGTGAATGCCGGCCACGGCACCCTGGGCTGGACGCACGGCGCGGGCTCGGGCAAGGCGATGGCCGAGCTCATCAGCGGCGAACGCCCGGCGATGGCCTTCGGCTTCCTGGGCATGGAGCCCGCCGCGCGCACGGCACCCGCTGCGGCGCTCGCGGCCTGAACGCGCCCCGGCGCGGTCGCCCGCCCGCTCAGGCCGGCTGCGGCCCGGGCACCCCGTCTTCCACCACGAAGCGCGCGAGCGTGGACACGCCGCTGTCCTCGCGCGCCACGTCGTCCACCACGCGCAGGGCCGTGTGCCAGCGCTGGGGCGTGACCTCCGCCACCGCGTAGCCGCGCCGGTCGGGCCGCGCCAGCAGCACGTGCGGGTTGGCCGCCACGATCTGCTGCGCCCGCTCCAGCGGCACCTGGCTGGCCGAGGAGATGGACGTACCGCAGAACTCGCTGGCCAGCACCGGCGATGCGGCGTCGGCAAAGTCCGCCATGACGCGGCACACGTAGTTCTGGTGGATGTCGCCGCCGATGAAGACCGCATTGCGCGGCTGCGCGGCCTGCAGCGCGTCCAGCACGCGCTGGCGGCCGGCGGGGTAGCCGTCCCAGGCATCGGAGCCGACCCGGTGCTGCGCGCCGGCCCGGGCGTTGCGCGGCGAAAACAGCGTCTGCTGCGCCAGCACGCTCCAGCGCACGCCGCCGGCCGCATCGGCCGCCAGCCCCTGGGCCAGCCAGCGCTCCTGGTCGGCGCCCAGCAGCGTGCGGGCCGGGTCGCGCAGCTCCGGGCAGCGGGCGGCCGATACGGCGCCTTCGGCCGGACTGCCGGGCGTGCGGCAGGCCTGGCGGTCGCGGTACTGGCGCGTGTCGAGCACGTGGAAGTCCAGCAGCCGGCCCCAGCCGTAGCGCTCGTGCACGCGCAGCGCGTCGTGCGTGCCCAGGCCGGCCAGCCCGTGGCGCAGGGCCGTGGCGCGCAGCGGCATGTTCTCGTAGAAGGCCTGGTAGCCGGCGTTGCGCCGCTGCAGGAAGGCTTCCGCCGCGCCCAGCCCGCCTAGGCCCGCGTAGTCGTTCTGCACCTCGTGGTCGTCCCACGTGACGATCCACGGGCAGGCGCGGTGCATGGCCTGCAAATGCGGGTCGCTGCGGTAGAGCGCGTAGCGGTCGCGGAAGTCCTGCAGCGCGGCGGCCAGCGGCAGCGTGTGGGTGCGCACCAGCGGCGTGGCCGGCGGCGTGCGCGGCATGGCGTATTCGTAGATGTAGTCGCCCAGGAACAGCACGGCGTCCAGCTCTTCATGCTGCATGTGGCGATAGGCGGCGTAATGGCCCTGCTCCCAGCGCTGGCACGAGGCGAAGGCGAAGCGCAGTCTGCGCGGCAGCGCGTCCGCCGCGGGTGCCGTGCGGGTGCGCGCGGCGGGCGTGGCCGCATCGCCGTGCAGGAAGCGGTAGAAGTACCAGCGGTCCGGCGCCAGGCCCGCCACCTCTACATGCACGGCATGGCCGAGCTGCGCCAGCGCCGTGGCCTGGCCCTGGCGGACGATGCGGCGAAAGCCCTCGTCCTCGGCCACCTCCCAGCCCACCGTCACGGCCGGGGGGAGCGCGGTGCGCGGCGCGCCGAAGGGCACGCTGCCGGGCACGGGGCCATCGAGCAGCCGCGTCCAGAGCACGAAGCCATCGGGCGACGGCGCACCGCTGGCCACGCCCAGCGGGAACAGGTCGCGCCCGCGCACCGGGTTGGACCAGGCCCAGCGCGGCAGCGTGCCGGCCACGGCCAGGGCCGAGGCCAGGCGGATGAGTTCACGGCGTTGCATGGATCAGACTCCTTGGCTAGGCGGGCGCGGCGGGTCCCACCGTGGGGCTCACAGCCCCGACAGCCGCACCGCCGCACCCAAGGCGCCGCACAGCGCCAGCACCGGCACCACGCCCCAGCGCAGCCGCATCAGCGCCACGGCGGCCAGCAGGCCGATGGCGGCCGCCACGGCATCGAACCCGCCGCCGGCGCCCTGCGGCCACAGCACGTGGTAGGCGAAGAACACGGCCAGGTTGGCGATGACGCCGACCACGGCCGCCGTGATGCCGGTCAGCGGCGCGGTGAAGCGCAGCTGGCCGTGCGTGGATTCGATGAACGGCCCGCCGACCAGGATGAAGACGAACGAGGGCAGGAAGGTGAAGAAGGTGACCACCACCGCGGCCGCCGCGCCCGCCAGCCAGAGCGCCTCGGGGCCGAACAGCGCCTGGCCCCAGCCGCCGACGAAGGCCACGAACGCCACCACCATGATCAACGGCCCGGGCGTCGATTCGCCCAGCGCCAGCCCGTCCATCATCTGCGCGGCGCTCAGCCAGTGGTAGTGTTCCACCGCGCCCTGGTAGACGTAGGGCAGCACGGCATAGGCGCCGCCGAAGGTCATGAGCGCGGCCTTGGTGAAGAACCAGCCCATCTGCGTCAGCGCCCCGTGCCAGCCCCACAGCGCCCACAGCCCGCCCAGCGCAGCCAGCCACAGGCCGGCGCCCACGACCAGCACCCGCCGGCAGCGCGCCCAGGAAAAGCGGGCATGCGCCGGCGCGGGCGTGTCGTCGTCGATCAGCGCAGGGGCGGCCGGCTTCGCCGCGGCGCGGGCGTGCCCGGCCTGCCCGGCAAACGCCTGTGGCACGAAGCGCCCGCCCAGGTGCCCGGCCAGCGCGGCAGCCACCACGATGAGCGGAAACGGCAGCCCGAACGCCAGCAGCGCCACGAAGGCCGCCACCGCAATCGCCCAGAGCCACCGGTTGTGCAGCGTGCGCGAGCCCACCCGCCAGGCCGCCTGCACCACGAGCGCGGTCACGGCAGGCTTGATGCCGTAGAACACGCCGGCCACCAGCGGCACGTCGCCCTGCGCCATGTAGAGCCACGACAGGCCGATCATCAGCACCAGCGAAGGCAGCACGAACAGCGCCCCGGCCAGCATGCCGCCCCAGGTGCGGTGCAGCAGCCAGCCGATGTAGGTGGCCAGCTGCTGCGCCTCGGGCCCGGGCAGCAGCATGCAGTAGTTCAGCGCATGCAGAAAACGCTTCTCCGAGATCCACCGCCGGCGCTCCACCAGCTCCTCGTGCATCAGGGCGATCTGCCCCGCCGGGCCGCCGAAGCTGATGCAGCCGAGCCGCGCCCAGAAGCGCAGCGCCTCCGAAAGTCGCAGCTGCGCGGGTGCAGGCGTTGCGGTGATGGTCGCGTGGGGGTCTGGGACAGGGTCCACGAAAGCTCCTGGATGCGCAAGGACGCGGGCACGCCGGGCCGCCCTGCGTGCTCCGGCAGCCGCGCATCTTAGGCGTTGGCGCCACAGGTGCACCAGGCAACCACGGCCTCAGCCTGCGCACGGCTGCGGGTCGAAATAGAATGATTCTTATTTTCGGACCGCGCCAGCATGCTGCAAGGCTGCTCCGTCCCACTGAGTCATCCATGCTGGAGCGCTTTTACCGCGAACTGCTCAACTTCCTGCACCGCCAGGTGAACGACCGCGACACCGCGGCCGACCTGGCGCAGGAGAGCTATGCGCGTGTACTGGCCGTCCAGCATGCCGGGCGCCCGGTACTGGACGTGCGCGCCCTGCTCTACAGCACCGCCAGGAACCTGGTGACCGACCAGTACCGCCGTGCGGAGGTGCGGCGCCACGAGAGCCTGGACGCCATCGACGAGCCCGACCAACTGCTGGCGCCGCGCCACCTGCAGCCTGACGAGGCGCTCGGCTCGCGCCAGGCCATCGCCGCCTACGCCCACGCCATCGACAACCTGCCGCCGCGCTGCCGCGAGGCCTTCGTGCTGCACCTCATCGACGGCCTGCCGCAGGCGGAGGTCGCCCAGCGCATGGGCATCTCGGTGAGCATGGTGGAAAAGCACGTGGTGCGCGGCATGCTCGCCTGCCGCCAGTGCGAGCACGACCTCGGTGCCGGGCAGGGCGGCGACGCCCGGCGCGAGGGCTGAGAGCCGGGCCGCCGACCTGGGCGGCCCGCCGGCGGGCCGCGCCGGCGTCTATAGTCCACCGTTCTCTCCATGCCCGAGCCCCTCACACCGACCGACGACCGTGCCGCCCCCGCTGCGTCCGGTGCACGGTCGCGCGCGGACGAGACAGCCGTGGAACAGGCTGCCGCCACCTGGGCGCTGCGCCGTCGTGCGGGGCTGGACGCAAACGGCCGTGCCCAGCTGCAGGCGTGGCTGGCGGCCGACCCGCGGCACGCCGACGCGCTGGAGGCTTTGTCCGCCACGCTGGAACGCGTGCGCGCCCTGCCTGCGGAAGACGCCCAACGCTGGCGCCCGCAACCCGCCCGGCCGGCCTCCGCGGCCCGCCGGGTGGGGTGGCGGCCCTGGCTGCCGCAGGCCACCGCCGCCGTGCTGGCAGTGGCCGTGGTGGGCACGGCGGGGCTGGGCTGGTGGCGCCAGCCCACCTTCGAGCAGACCTACGCGACGACACGCGGCCAGCAGATCCGGGCCACGTTGCCCGACGCCTCTGCCGACGGCAGCACCGTGCAGCTGGACACGGCCACGCGGCTCCATGTGCGCCTGTTCCGTGACCGGCGCGAAGTGGAGCTGCGCGACGGCCAGGCGATGTTCGCCGTGCACCCCGACAGCACCCGGCCCTTCCACGTGCTGGCCGGCGGCCTGCGTATCACCGTGGTGGGCACGCGGTTCTCGGTGCGGCACACGGCCACTGGCGTCGGCGCAGGCCACACCACCGTCGCCGTGGAAGAAGGCCATGTGCGCGTGGCGCCCGTGGCCCGCGGCGCACCGGCCGCTGGCGCATCCGTGGCCTCCGCGGCCTCCGTGGCCGCGATGGTCCCCGTAGACCTGCGGGCCGGCCAGACGGTCTCCGCCACTGGCCAGGGACAGTTGGGTGCCGTAGCCACCCTGGCCCCCAGTACCGTCGCCCCCTGGCGCGCCGGCCGCCTCAGCTTCCACCAGGTGCCGCTCGCCCAGGCGCTGGCGGAGTTCGAGCGCTATGGCAGCACCCATCTCGTGGTGCGCGACCCTGCCGTGGCCGCGTTGGAAGTGAGCGGCAGCTACGGCGTGCTGCAGTCGCAGCGCTTCGCCGAGTTCCTGCCGCAACTGCTGCCCGTGCGGCTGCAACGGCAGGGCGCGACGACCGAGATCGTGGCGCGCTGAAGGCGCCCGCAGAGCGTTCTTACCGGCCCTTCATTTTTTTCTCCTTTTTTGAGCAGCCGACGTGTGGATCGGTGAACTCCGTGCGTCTTCAGCGGGTGGGAGCGCGGCGCCGCAGGCGCGTGGCCTCCCCTTGTCCCCGCCGACCCAGGAGCTTCCTTTTCCATGCGCACCGCATCCCTGTCTCTGTCCCGCCGCCGCAGCCAGCGCCGGCCCGCGGCCACCGTTCTGGCGGCCGCCGCACTCGCCGCCCTGTCCGTACCGGCCGCCCAGGCCCAGGCCGATGCACCGGCTTCCACGGCACGCAGCTTTGCCATCCCCGCCCAGCCGCTGGCGCACGCACTGAACGAACTCGCACACCAGGCCAACCTGCAGATGGGCTTTGCCCCGGCTCTGGTGGCGGGCAAGACCTCGGCGGCCGTGTCCGGCGAATTCACGGCGCAACAGGCGCTGGATCGTCTGCTGGCGGGCACGGGCCTGGCCGGAGCCATCCGCCAGCAGTCGGTGCTGGTGCAGCCTGCACCGCAGGGCGGGGCCGGGGCGGTGCTGCCCACGGTGTCGGTGCTGGGTGCCGCCCCGGTTTCGCTGCCGCTGCCCCAGGCGTATGCCGGCGGCCAGGTCGCCCGCGGTGGCCGGGTGGGGCTGCTGGGCAACCGCGACGTGCTGGACACGCCCTTCAGCGCCACGCAGTACACCGCGCAGCTGGTGGAAGACCAGCAGGCGCAGACCATCGGCGACGTGTTGGTCAACGACCCCTCGGTGCGCAACACCTATGGCCGCAGCGCAGGTCGCGAGGAATTCAACATCCGCGGCTTCACGCTGTTCAACTACGACGTGTCCTTCAACGGCCTGTACGGCGTGTCCCCGCGCAAT
Organism: Paracidovorax wautersii; assembly: GCF_031453675.1. Lineage (NCBI taxonomy): Bacteria > Pseudomonadati > Pseudomonadota > Betaproteobacteria > Burkholderiales > Comamonadaceae > Paracidovorax > Paracidovorax wautersii. The sequence goes on from NZ_JAVIZX010000001.1 coordinate 1,271,424, forward strand.
GCAGCGTCGCTGATCGGCGTTGAGCGCGTGGAATTGCTGCGCGGCCCCAATGCGCTGCTCAACGGCATGGCGCCCGCCGGCTCGGTGGGCGGCGGCATCAACCTGGTGCCCAAGCGCGCCGCCGCCACGCCGCTCAACCGCGTGACGGTCTCCACCGTGGACGACGGCCAGCTCGGCGCGCATGCCGATCTGTCGCGGCGCTTCGGGCAGGACCAGGAATGGGGCGTGCGGCTCAACGCCGCCAAGCGCTCCGGCGACACGCCGGTGCACGGTTCCAAGGAGCGGGTGGACGCGCTGGCGCTCGGGCTGGACTACCAGGGCGAGCGCGTGCGCCTGGAGGCCGACATCAACTACCAGAGCCGCGTGACGCACGGGCGCAGCAGCCTGCTGTTCCCGCCCGGCTCGGGCACAGCCATTCCCGCGGCGCCCGACAACCGCACCAACTTCCAGCCGGCCTGGAGCTTCTGGGACGCCCGGGAGCGGGCCGCCGTGGTCCGCGCCGAGGCCGACCTGGCCCCCGACCTGGTGGCCTTCGGCGCCCTCGGCGCCATGCAGTACGACTTCGACAGCCTGCAGACCACGTCCCTGCTGACCGGCGTGCAGGGCGGCCTCATGGCGCGGCCCTACCGGCTCAAGGAGTCCGTGGACACGCAGACGGGCGAGGCCGGACTGCGCGGCCGCGTGCGCACCGGCCCGCTGCAGCACGAGTGGGTGCTGAGCGCCAGCGCCTACGCGCAGGACAACGGCCTGCTGCGGCGCAACGGCACGGTCTACACCTCCGACCTCTACACGCCGGCCGACGTGCCGCGACCCGCCATCGCCCTGGACGGCTCCCTGCCGCGCACGGGAGAGACCCGCCTGCGCAGTCTGGCGCTGGCCGACACGGTGTCGTTAGCAGACCGGCGCGTGCAGCTGACGCTGGGCGCGCGCCACCAGCAGGTGCTCAGCCGCAACTTCGACGGCGCGAGCGGCGCGCTGTCTTCCCGGTACGACCGGTCCGCCATCACGCCCATGGCCGCCGTGCTGTGGAAGGCGGCCGACGGCGTCTCGCTCTACGCCAACTACATCGAGGGCCTGGGCCAGGGACTGACCGCGCCGGAAGGGTCGGCGAATGCCGGCGAGGTGTTTCCGCCCTCCAAGTCGAAGCAGGCCGAGGTGGGCGCCAAGTTCGACACCGGGCGCCTCACCACCACGGTGAGCCTGTTCCAGATCGAGCGGCCCAGCAGCCTGCTCGACACAGGCACCAATCCGCCCGTCTTCCGCATGGCGGGGCGCCAGCGCAACCGCGGCCTGGAAGTGCTGACCCAGGGCGAAGCCGCCCAGGGCGTGCGCCTGCTGGCCGGCGCGGCCTACACGCAGGGCAAGCTGACCAAGACCGAGGGCGGCACCCTGGACGGCCGCACCGCGCCGGCCACGCCGCGGCTGCAGCTCAACCTGGGCGGCGAGTGGGACACGCCCTTCCTGCCCGGCCTGACGCTGACGGCGCGGGGCCTGCGCACCAGCACGCAGTACGTGGACATGGAGAACACCCAGCGCCTGCCCGCCTGGACGCGCTGGGACCTGGGCGCACGCTACCGCTTCAACGCCGGTGCGCACCCGGTCACGCTGCGCGCCTCGGTGGAGAACGTGTTCGGCAAGAACTACTGGCAGTCCGCCGCGCGTGAAGGACTCACCATGGGCGCGCCGCGCACGCTGCTGGTCTCGGTGACCACTGATTTCTGAGCGCATGCGCCCGGGTGGCGGACGCAGTGGCGCGCACGGCAGGCAGCGCCGGCCGTGGGAGGTGCTGGCACGCGGCCTGGCCGGCGGCGTGGGCGGCTACGGGCTGGCGCAGGTGCTGCCCGTGGCCCTGGTCGCGCCCTGGCCCCTGGCGCGCGCCGACGCCGCCCTCATTGCCCTGCAGTTGAGCTTTGCGGTCTATGCGGGTGCCGTGCTGTGGGCCTTTGCCGCGCGCAGCGCCGGGCGGGCGTGGGCCGGCATCGCCCTGATGGCGCTGGCGGCCGGCGCCGTGGCCTGGCTGGTTACGCCATGAGCCGCGGCCTGCGCCCCGCGCTGGGCTGGCTGCACACCTGGCTGGGCCTGCTGCCCGGCTGGCTGCTGTACTTCATGTTCGTCACCGGCACGGCGGGCTATCTCGACACCGAAATCGACCGCTGGATGCGGCCGGAACTGCCGGTGGCCCAGTACCCGCTGCCCGCGCTACCCGCCGCCACGCAAGCCCTGGCCTATCTGCAAGCGCAGGCGCCGCAGGCACGGCGCTGGTCCGTCCAGCTGCCCGTGGACCGCAACGAGCCCTACCTGCACGTGGCCTGGCAGCCGGCCGGCGGCGGACCCCAGGGCTCGGCCTGGCTCGATCCGCACACCGGCGCTCCACTGGCCGCGCGCGCGACGGCCGGCGGGCAGTGGCTCTACCAGTTGCACTGGAAGCTGCACTACCTGCCCGAGGGCATGGCGCAGTGGGCGGTGTCCATCGCCTCCATGGCGCTGCTGCTGGCGCTGCTCACCGGCATCGTGGTGCACCGCCGCTTCTTCGCGGACTTCTTCACCTTCCGGCCCGGCAAGGGACAGCGCTCCTGGCTGGACATGCACAACCTGGCCGGCGCCATCTCGCTGCCCTTCCAGCTGATGATCACCTACTCGGGGCTGGTCTTTCTGATGTTCTCGTTCATGCCGCTGGTCGCCAGCGCGTGGTACGGCCCGGCGCCCGGCGCCGTCCGGGCGCTGTATGCCGACCTCTTCCCGCCGCTGGCCGCCGCGCCCGCCGCCGGCCGGCCCGCGCCCCTGGCCCCGCTGGCCCCGGTGCTGCAGGACGCACAGGCCCGTTGGGGCGGCGCCCCCGTGGCCACGCTGGACGTGCTGCACCCGGGCGATGCCAACGCGCGGCTGCAGGTGGCGGGCTCCTTCGCCAGCGGGCCGGTGCGCACCGCCGGCATCCTGGTGTACGACGGCGTGACCGGCGCGCTGCTGGCCGACCGGCCGGCCTGGCGCGGCGCCCCCGTGGCCTCGCGCGACCTGCTCCTGGGCCTGCACGAGGGCCTGTTCGCGCCGCCCGTGCTGCGCGGGCTGTACGTGCTGTCGGGCCTGCTGGGCTGCGTGATGATCGCCACCGGCCTGCGGCTGTGGGCGCTGCGCCGCACGGCCGCCCGCCATGACGGCGGCGCCGTGGAGCGCACCAACGTCGCGGTGCTGCTGGGCTTGCCCTGCGCCATCGCCGGCTACCTCTGGGCCAACCGGCTGCTGCCGCTGGACCTGCCGCAGCGCGCGCACTGGGAGATGCAGGCGCTCTTCCTGTGCTGGCTGGCGCTCGGCGTGCATGCGGCCTGCACGCCGCCGCGCGGGGCCTGGCGGGTGCAGGCCACGCTGGCGGCCGTGCTGTTCGGCGCGCTGCCGCTGCTCAACGCGCTGACCACGCAGCGCCATTTGGGCCGGTCGCTGGCCGATGGCGACGCGGTGATGGCTGGCGTCGACCTGGGCCTGCTGGCGCTGGGCGCCGGCTTCGCGCTGCTGGCGCGGGCCTGCCGCCGCGCGGCGGGACATGGGTGATGGGCGTGCCGCCTCACCGCTTCGCTACCATGCGCGCCATGCCTTCCCCGCACCATCTCTTCCTCACCACCTCCACCCGCGAGCCGGGCCATGTCGGCAACACCGAATGGCTGGCGCGCCAGGCCGCGGCCGCGCTGCCGGCCGATGGCGCGCAGACCTGGCTGCACCTGGCGCAGCTGGAGTTGCCGCCGTTCGTGGACCTGCGCCACACGGCCGGCCAGTACCCCGCGCCCACGGGCGACATGAAGACGCTGCTGGACGCCACGCTGGCGGCGACCGACATCGTGTTCGTCGCGCCGGTCTACTGGTTCAGCATCCCCTCGCCGCTCAAGACCTATCTGGACCACTGGAGCGGCTGGATGCGCGTGCCCGGCCTGGGCTTCAAGGAGGCGATGGCGGCCAAGACGCTGCACCTCGTCACCACCAGCGGCGACCGCGCCAAGGCGCAGCCCATGGTCGATTCGGTGCAGCTGTGCGCGCAGTTCCTGGGCATGCGCTTCGCCGGCGCGCTCTGGGGCAAGGGCGGCCCGCCGGGCGCGGTGCAGGCCGACGCGGCCGCCGTGGAGGCTGCCGCTTCATTTTTGATAGCTGACTGCGCTCATCCATAAAGCGTTGGCGGGTCTTTTGGCTTCAAGAACGTAGGGGCAATCTCGCCAGGGGATCGTCCCTACGTTCTAAGGCCCGGCGCAACGCAGAGCTGCCGCAGCGGCAGGGCTTCAAGGCTCCGCCAAATGGCGGTCCATCCAGCGCAGCAGGTCGCGCCACATGGTGCGCACCTCGTCGTCCTGCGGCATCTTCAGCTCGTGCTGCAGTTCGATGGTGACCACGGGCAGCCCCAGGTGCACGCTGCCGTAGTGGCCCAGCGAGCCCGGGAACACGCCCAGCTGGTCCAGCCGCAAGCGGCCCAGGCGGCTGGGCGGCGGCTGCGGGCCGTCGAAGTCGAGCACGCCATAGGGCGCATGGATGCTCACCACCAGATCGGGATCGAACTGCGCCATCTGCGCGTGCAGGAACTGCGACTCGGGCTCGGACAGCGGCGTGGGGCCCGGCCAGCGGCGCGGGTCCTTGCGGGTGCGCTTGTCCCAGTAGATGGGCGCGTCGCGCTCCCAGTTCGGCGTGGGGAAGTTGCGGTTCAGGTCCACGCCGCGCGCGTTCACGCGGGTGGGCTTCTTCTCCAGCATGCCGTCGGGGTTGAGCACGGGAATGAAGCGCCAGTGCACCGGCCGCCGCGTGGGCAGGGCCTGCGACTCGGCCAGCGCGATCCAGCGCAGCGCGAGCGAGGCGGCGGTGAGTTCGTCGCCGTGCATGGCGCCCACCACCAGCACCTGCAGGGGCGTGCCCTCCACGAACCCCCGTGCGCCCCGGGGCGGCGGCGGCACATCGCGCCAGTACAAGGGCATGCCGTTGACGGAGCGGGCGCCGCTGTCCACCAGGCGGGTCTGCGCGCACTGCGCGGCCTTGATGCCGGGCAGGCGGGGCAAGAGCGGCTTGCAGGCCTGCTCGGCCATGGCGCGCACGGCTTCCTCGCTGAGCGCGGGCGCCGGCGCCGGCCGGGCGGGAGCGGCCAGCGCCTGCGGATCGGACGCTGCGCGGCGGTGCGGCGCGGGCGCCACGGCCTCACCGGCATCGGCCTGCGGCACGATGCGGCCGTGCGGGCCCACCAGCAGCGGGCGCTCGGAATCGATCGCGAAAAGCGCGGCGCTGCCGGGCGCGGCCCCCGCGCCGGCCACGGCCTGGGGGAAAGGCGGCAACCGCGCGGCGCCCCAGGCCAGGGCCAGCACGGCGCCAGCGGCCAGGGCCCAGATCCAGATGACGCTCGCAGCGGCGGCGGGGGCGGTGGCCCCGGAAGAGCGATCGCCCGCCATCAGTGCAACACCCGGGCCGAGGACGCCAGAAAGTCCAGCAGCGCGCCGTCGAAGCCCTCGGGGTCTTCCAGCTGCGGCCAGTGGCCGGCGTGCGGCAGCGTGATGTGGCGCGCATCGGGCAGCACATGGGCCAGCGCCTGCAGCGCCTCGGGCGGGTTGCAGCGGTCCTGCGCGCCGCCGACGATCAGCGCAGGCATGTGCAGCCGGGCCAGGTCGGCCGCGTTGCGCGCGAAGGTGGGCAGGGCGTGCAGCGCGCGGCGGTAGGCCGAGGGATGCACCTGCCCCATCGCGTGCGTGGCCAGGCGCACGCCCTCGGGCAGGGCGCCGGTGCCGATCTGCCGTGGCACCAGCGTCTGCGCGATCTCTTCCATCGACCGGCCGGACTCCAGCGCCTCCAGGCGCGGCGCCACCCACTGCTCCAGGCTGGCGTTGTCCAGGGCCAGGCCGCCGGCGCACAGCACCAGGCGCTGCACGCGCTGCGGCTGACGCAGGGCCAGTTCCACGGCCACCAGGGCGCCCAGGCCGTGGCCGACGAGCGTGACATGGCGGGCCTGCAGCGCCTCGATGAGCAGGCCGCAGCTTTCGGCCAGGCCCTTGAAGCCATAGGGTTCGATGGGAGCGCTGCGGCCGTAGCCGGGCATGTCCCAGGCGACGGCGCGGTAGCCTGCGCTGGCCAGGGTCTCGACCTGGGGCGCGAAGGTGAGGTGGTCGCCGTCCGCGTCGTGCAGCATCAGGACGGTGGGGCCGGAGCCCAGCGTGGTGAAGGTGGGTAGGAGAGCCATGGATACTGAAAGAGGGTTGCCGCCCGGCCGCAGCTGCGCTCCGTGGCCATCGGCGGTGGCCTGCCCGCGGCACGGACCAGGGCCAGCGGCCGGGCCCGGCCGCCGCGAGGCCCCAAGGCCGCCAGGGGCGGTACGGCGCCCGGACTGCACGTTCGCGGGGCGCGGACCATAATAGCCGACCCACCTTTTGCGGCCCCTGCGCCCGCGCCTTCGTGAACAGCCCCCTGCCCCGCCCGACCTCTGCCCGCCCGCCCGGCTTCTCTCCCCGCGAATTCCGCGATGCGCTGGGCATGTTCGCCACGGGCGTGACCATCGTCACCGCGCGCGGTGCGCAGGGCGAGCTGATCGGCATGACGGCCAGCTCGTTCAACTCGGTGTCGCTGGCGCCGCCGCTGGTGCTGTGGAGCCTGGCGCACAAGGCCTCGTTGCTGCCCGCCTTCGCGGCCGGCTCACACTACGCGATCAACGTGCTGGCGGCGGATCAGCGCGCGCTGGCCGAACGCTTCGCCACGCGCGGCATCGACCGCTGGGCCGGCGTGGACCATGCGCCGGGCATCGCCGGCGCACCGGTGCTGGCGGGGGCGGCCGCGGTGTTCGAGTGCTTCAACCGCAGCCAGTACGTGGAGGGCGACCACACGATCTTCGTGGGCGAGGTGGAACGCTGCAGCCACCTGGAAGGCGCCTCGCCGCTGCTCTACCACGGCGGCATGTTCTATACCGAACACCCGCTGGGCGCCGCGCCGGCCACGGCGCAGACGACGCAAAAATGATAGCTACCTGCGCTTGATACACAAGCGCTGGAGGCCATTTTGAGGCATAAACCAGGCCTCTACGGTACCCCCGCGCAAGGCGTCGGTGCCGGGAGACCGCGAACCCGCCCTTACTTGGCCGCAGCGTCCGGCAGTTCGATCTTCACCTCGAGCACTTCCAGGTTGTCCTGGCGCTCCAGCTGCACCTTGAGGTCTTCGGGGCTGATCTTCACGTACTTGGAGATCACGGCCACCAGCTCGCGCTGCAGCGCGGGCAGGTAGTCGGGCTCGGACGCATTGCGGCCGTTGCGCTCGTGCGCCAGGATGATCTGCAGCCGCTCCTTGGCGACGCTCGCAGTCTTCTTCTTTTCCCCCAGCAGAAAGGACAGGAATGAGGCCATGTCTTATTTGCTCCCGAAGAGTCGCTTGAAGAAGCCGGGCTTTTCGGCGTCGATGAAGCGCAGGGGTTTGTCTTCGCCCAGGAAGCGGGCGACGATGTCCTTGTAGGCCTCGGACACGTCCGTGCCCTGCAGATGCACGGCGGGCGTGCCCTGGTTGGAGGCCTGCAGCACGCTTTCGGACTCGGGCACCACGCCGATGAGCTTGATGCGCAGGATGTCCTGGATGTCCTCCAGGCTTAGCATCTGGCCGTCTTCCACGCGGCTGGGGTTGTAGCGCGTGATCAAGAGGTGCTCCTTGATGGGCTCCTTGCCTTCGATGGCGCGCTTCGTCTTGCTGCCCAGCATGCCCAGGATGCGGTCCGAATCGCGCACGGACGACACCTCGGGGTTGGTCACCAGCAGCGCCTCGTCGGCGAAGTGCATGGCCATGAGCGCGCCGCTCTCGATGCCGGCGGGGGAGTCGCAGACGATGTACTCGAAGTCCATCGCGGCCAGGTCCTTGAGCACCTTCTCCACGCCGTCCTGCGTGAGCGCGTCCTTGTCGCGCGTCTGGCTGGCGGCCAGCACGAACAGGTTGTCGCACTGCTTGTCCTTGATGAGGGCCTGGTTCAGGTTGGCCTCGCCGTGGATCACGTTGATGAGGTCATACACCACGCGGCGCTCGCAGCCCATGATCAGGTCGAGGTTGCGCAGGCCGACGTCGAAGTCGATCACGGCGGTCTTGTGGCCGCGCAGAGCGAGGCCGGAAGCGAAGCTGGCGCTGGTGGTGGTCTTGCCCACGCCACCCTTGCCGGAGGTCACGACGACGATTTTGGCCATGTTGTGCAAAGTCCTTGCGTTGGTCCGAATGGATAGAAAAACAAAAAGGTCCGAAAGATTCAGAGCGGCTCGATGAGCAGCTTCTCGCCGTCCAGCCGCACCTGGGCCGGCTTGCCGCGCACGTTGTCGGGCAGCTCGGTCTCGGTGGTGCGGTAGATGCCGGCCACGGAGACCAGTTGCGGCTCCAGGCAGGTGCTGAAGATGCGCGCCTCGGTGTTGCCGCGCGCGCCGGCGATCGCCCGGCCGCGCAGGGGCGCGTAGACGTGGATGTTGCCGTCCGCGATCACCTCGGCGCCGAAGCTCACCACGGCCATCACCACCAGGTCGCCGCCGCGGGCGTACACCTGCTGGCCCGAGCGCAGCGGCTTGTCGACCACCACGGTGGTGGGGCCGGCCACGGGCACCTCGACCGGCACCTCGACCTCACGCACCACCTCGCGGACCACTTCGCGCACGGCGGGTTCCGGTGCCTGCTGCACGCGGGCGGGCGGCGCCTCGGGCGCGGCCACCAGGCCGGCGGCGTGGGCGGCCTGCATCTGCGCGGCATTGCCGCCGCGCACGGCCACGGGCTGCGTGCGATGCTGGCGCAGGGCCTGGGCCACTGCGTCGAAGTCGATGGGCGACTCGGCGTCGCGCACGGCCGCCAGGTCGATCAGCACCGGATCGTTGTCGAAGAAGTCGGGGTCGTCCGCCATGCGCGCGGCCAGGTCGGTGGCCAGGACGTCGGCGTCGGTGGTCTTGAGCGCCACGGCCACCACCGGCAGCTGGGCGCTCTTGAGGTCAAAGCTGGTGCGGGCCGAGCCCGCCGTATCAACGGCCATGAAGAGAAGAGGTGCGGGGAAGAAGGCGCTGCACAGAAGGAGAAGGGGCCGGCTGGCGCCTTCTCGAAGCCGCGAAGTGTACCCCGCGCCAGCGCCGGCCCTGCATCCGAACGTGTCCTGGCGCGCCGGGGTGCCGGCAGCCACCGCGCCCGGCTTCCATAATCGCCCGATGTCCCTGCGCCCCAAGTCCCACCTCGACGCCCTCGCCGTTGCCATCCTGCTGGGCTGCTGCCTGTTCTGGGGCTTCCAGCAGGTGCTGGTGAAAACCACAGTGGCCGAGGTGGCGCCGGTGTTCCAGGCCTTCGTGCGCTTCGCCATCGCCACGGCGGCCATCGCCGCCTGGTGCGTCTGGCGCGGCGTGCCGCTGCGCAGCACGCGCGAGCCGGCGGGCGCCTGGGGCGCGGGCCTGCTGGCCGGCGCATTGTTCGCGGGCGAGTTCGCGTGCCTGTACATGGGCATCCAGTACACGACGGCCTCGCGCATCACCCTCTTCGTCTACTGCGCGCCGTTCTGGGTGGCGCTGCTGCTGCCGCGCTTCATTCCGGGCGAGCGCCTCGCCGGCCTGCAGTGGCTGGGCCTGGCCGGCGCCTTCTGCGGCGTGGCACTGGCCCTGGGCGACAGCCTGCTCGGCCCGTCGAATGCCAGCCACCCGTTGGGCTGGCTGGGCGATGCGCTGGGCCTGCTCGGCGGCTTGCTGTGGGCGCTGACCACGGTGGTGATCCGCTCCACGCCCTTCGCCCGCGTGGCGCCCGAGAAGCAGCTGCTCTACCAGGTGGCGATGAGCGCGGCCACGCTGCCGCTGCTGTCCCTTGCCCTGGGCGAGACCTGGAGCCTGCAGCTGAGCGCCTACGCCTGGGGCTCCATCGTGCTGCAGTCGCTGGTGGGCGCCTTCATCAGCTACCTGGCCTGGATGTGGATGCTGGCCCACTACCCGGCCACGAAGATCTCCGTCTTCGTGTTCCTCACGCCGGTGTTCGCCCTGCTCTTCGGCGCCGGCCTGCTGGGCGAACCCGTCACCGCCACCCTGGTGGCCGCCCTGGCCCTGGTGGCGGCCGGCATCGTGCTGGTGAACCGGCGCCCTGCCGCGACGGCACAAGCCAAATAGGCTTCTAGCGCTTATCCATCAAGCGCCAACAGCTACAGTATTAATAGCAAAATCATCAAGACACGCGGCCATGGATAGGCTTCACGCCCGATAGGTGGGACTGCGAAGGCTTCCGTTCCGCCAGACCAGGGCGTTACTACCGCCGGCCGCTCCTAGCCTCTATAAAACCAGAAGGCCGCGGAGCAGGCCATGCCAGCGGACGCCGTGGAACCGGCTCCGCCGGGCCACTGGCGTCGTCCCCCTCGGGGGAAGGCGCCGCAGGCGACTCAGGGGGGCGTCAGAACTTCGGTATGCGGATCCGGCTGATCATCAGCGAGCCCGACACCGCGAACAGCAGCACCAGCGGGTGCAGCGTGAAGCCGCCGATCAGCACCTTGCCGAACCACAGCTGGTCACGCACCGCACCCATCGACGCCGCCAGGGCCAGCAGCCCCACGAGCACGATGGAGGTGGGAATGGGCGTGCCCTCGAAGTACTTGACCTTGCCGTCGCCGCCGGACAGCGTCTCCGCCGTGACGTTGTAACGCGCCAGGCGCGACACGCCGCAGGCCACGAAGAAGGCCAGCACCACGCGGTCGTACATGCCCTGCATGCCGCAGGCGTACGCGATGATGGCCGGCGCCACGCCGAAGGAGATCACGTCGGCCAGCGAATCCAGCTCGCGGCCCATGGCCGAGGACTTCTGGCGCCAGCGGGCGATGCGGCCGTCGAACACGTCGAAGATCAGCGCCGCCAGCACCAGCGCAGCAGCGAAGTAGATGTGCCGCACTTCCGACGTTTCCAGGAAGGTCATGGAAGAAAACAGCGCGCCCACGCCGCACACCGCATTGCCCAGCGTGAACCAGTCCGCGAGATGGAACTCGCGGATCATCGAAAAGCGCTTGGGGGGCGTGGTGCTCATGGATTCCCTTTTTCTGTCGGTACGGCGGCAACGGCCAGCCGCGGCGGCCGGCTGAAGCATTATGGAACGCAGCCACGGCACGGCCGGTCAGCCAAGTCCTACGGTGCCCACACGCCAGGGCGGAGGGTGTGGACGATGGAGCCCGAACGCGTGCATGGCGGCTTCCTAAAAAACCACGGCACTAATCACGCCGCCATGCGCCTCCGCGTCATCGGGCAGTCTGCTGCGGCACGCGCTGTCCGCCCGATGCATGCAGAGTCTCTCTAGCGGCTGCGCGCAAAGTCCACGTACCACCCCAGGCACGCCGGATTGGCCATGGCATCGCGGTTGACCACCTTTTCCAGAGGCTGGCCCAGCAACAGCTTCTTGATGGGCAGCTCCTGCTTCTTGCCGGTGAGCGTGCGCGGCACCTCGGCCACGGCAAAGATGTCGTCGGGCACGAAGCGCGGCGACAGCGCCGTGCGGATGGCGCCGGCGATGCGCTGGCGCAGGGCGTCGTCCAGCGCCACGCCGCTGCGCAGCACCACGAACAGCGGCATGTAGCTGTCGCGGCCCAGGTATTCCAGGTCGATCACCAGGCTGTCGAGCACCTCGGGCAGCGCCTCGACGGCGCGGTACAGCTCGCTGGTGCCCATGCGCAGGCCGTGGCGGTTGATGGTGGCGTCGCTGCGGCCGTAGATGGTGCAGCCGCCGTGGGCACCCACCTTGAGCCAGTCGCCGTGGCGCCAGACGGCGCCCATCTCTGCAGGGCCGTCGCCGCCGCCGGGAAGCCTTCCGTGACCGGCCGGGTACATGTCGAAATAGCTGGCCAGATAGCGCGGACCGAATGCGTCGCCCCCACGCTCCCTCACTGCGTGTGGGTCGCTGCCCCCCGAGGGGGCCTTCGCACCTTGGGGCGGCCCGGCGGTGCTCACTTCGCCCCCACGCTCCCTCACTGCGTGTGGGTCGCTGCCCCCCGAGGGGGCCTTCGCACCTTGGGGCGGCCCGGCGGTGCTCAAGTCGCCGCCCCGCTCCTCTCCAGCGTGTGCGTCGTCGCGCACGTCGCCCCAGAAGTACAGCGGCATGGACGGCAGCGGCTGCGTGCAGACCAGTTCGCCCACGGCGTCGACCACCGGGCGGCCCTCTGCGTCCCAGGCTTCCACCGCCGCGCCGAGCATGCGGCACTGCATCTCGCCGGGCACCTGGGGCAGCTCGCGGTGGCCGCCGATGAAGGCGCCGCAGAAGTCCGTTCCGCCCGAGATGTTGTCCCACCAGATGGGTTCGCCCCCGCGCTCCCCCACTGCGTGTGGGTCGCTGCCCCCCAAGGGGGCCGCGCCTTGCTTGGGGCGGCCCGGAGCGGCGGCGGCCGGGACGGTGGGCACGGCGCGCAGGCGCTGGAACTGCGCTGTGCCCCACTCCTGCACCTCGGGCGAGAGGGGCGAGCCCGTGGTGCCCAGCGCCCGCACGCGGGAGAGGTCGCCGCAGTCCGCCAAGGTCAGGCCGGCCTTCATGCAGCTGGCATAGAACGCGGCGCCAGCGCCGAAGAAGGTCACGCCGGTCTCGGCGGCGAAGCGCCACAGCGTGCCCCAGTCGGGCCGGTCCTTGCTGCCGCCCGGGTTGCCGTCGTAGATGACGCAGGTGGTGCCCGACAGCAGGCCGCTGACCTGGGCGTTCCACATCACCCAGCCGGTGGAGCTGTACCAGTGGTAGCGCTCGCCGAAGCTGTTGGCCTCGTAGCTGCAGCCGATGTCGTTGTGCAACACCTTGAGCTGCAGCGCCACCAGCAGCATGCCCCCGTGGCCGTGCACGATGGGCTTGGGCAGCCCGGTGGTGCCGCTGGAGTAGACGATCCACAGCGGGTGGTCGAACGGCACCCAGCGCGGCGCGAAGGCCGCCGTTTCTGCGTCGTTTTGCCCTGTAGCGCTGGTGTAGCTTGCGCAGTCAGCTATGTTTTTTGCAGTACCCAGCTGGTCCACCACGATCACATGCTGCAGCGTGGGCAGCTGCGCGCGCAGTTCCTCCACCACCGCGGTGCGGTCCAGGTCGCGGCCGCCGTAGGCGACGCCGTCCACGGTGATCAGCACCTTGGGCTCGATCTGGCGGAAGCGGTCGAGCACGGCCTGCGTGCCCATGTCCGGTGCGCAGATGCTCCAGATGCAGCCCAGGCTGACGGTGGCCAGCAGGGCCACCATGGCCTCGGGAATGTTGGGCAGGTAGGCCACCACGCGGTCGCCCGGCTGCAGGCCCTGGCGCTGCAGGTGCAGGGCGAGCGATGCGACCTGCTGACGCAGCGCGGGCCAGGACAGCTCGCGGTGCCGGCCCTTCTCGTCACGGCTCACCACCGCGGGCAGGCCGGCGGCATGGGCGGCCTCGACATGCCGCAGTGCCTGCTGCGCATAGTTCACCTGCGCGCCGGGAAACCACTGCGCCCCCGGCATGGTGTTGCGGGCCAGCACGGCCGTATGCGGCGTGGGCGACTGCAGGTCGAAGTAGTCCCACATCGACTGCCAGAAGGCATCCAGATCGGTGACCGACCAGCGCCAAAGAGCCTGGTAGTCGTCGAACGCCAGGCCGCGCTCGGTGCGCAGCCAGTCCTGGTAGAGCCGCATCTGCGGAACGAACGGGGGGGTGCCGGCCCCGCCCGCGGCCGGGTCCGCCGTCTCGGCGGGAGGTTGTTGTGTACTTGTCTCCATGCGGTGCAGCGTAGCGTGCGCCTCGCCGTGCGTCATCCCGGGATCGTCCCCGGATTGACAGGGCCGGGGCGGAAGGCGCGCGCCCCGTCAGGGCGGCGTCCGCAGTCCATTGATGCGCACCGCCAGCCACCAGCGCGCTGGGGATGTCCTGCTTCCGCATCGCCCGGCAATGCCAGAGAAAGGAGGAAGCGGCCTCGGCCGCCCAGGGGCAGGCCCCTCAGTCCGTCTGCTCGCGCACGCTGGTGATGGCGTAGCCCTTTTCCCGCAGCTGCTGGCCGGGTTCCGGAATGCCGAAATCGTCCCAATGCGCGGCCTCTTCATCGAGCTCCTGGCCCTGCAGTTCGCTCTCCCAGTCGGTGTTGATCGCTTCCTGGGGGATGGGGCGGCCCTCGGGCACCACCAGGTGCGAGAACTTGCCCTCGGCTTCGGCTCGGCGGTAGATGTCCACGCGCATGTGTCGACTCCTTCAGTAGTGGGAACACGAACGACTCTAATGGTGCCCCCCGGCGGATGGCGTAGGAATAGGCGCTCCGGCATCAGGGGAAATTCCAGGGCGGTGGCGCAGGCGGCCCGGCCCCCGCTTGCCTTGCCCGGACAGCGCCGTTATGCTCCCACTTATCAGACATCAGACAACATTATGAGCAACACCCTCCAATCCATCGACGCCCGCACGGGCCAAACCCACGGCGACGCCTGGGCCGAATCCACCCCCGCCCAGATCGAGGCCGCCGTGGCCGCAGCCGCGCAGGCTGCGGACGCGTTTGCCGCCACCCCGGCCGCCGACCGCGCTGCCCTGCTGCGCGACCTGGCCAGCGCCCTGGAAGCCCAGCGCGAGACCCTGGTGCCGATCGCCGACCGCGAAAGCGGCCTGGGCCCCGTGCGCCTGAACGGCGAACTGGACCGCACCGCGTTCCAGTTGCGCGGCTTTGCCGATGTGATCGAGCGCGGCGATGCGCACGCCACCATCGACGACCCGGCCGTGGCCGGCGCGCCGCCCGCCGGCCGCCCGCGCATGCTGCGCGTGCGCGTGCCCGTGGGCCCGGTGGCCATGTTCTCGGCCAGCAACTTCCCGTTCGCGTTCTCGGTGCTGGGCGGCGACACCGCTTCGGCCCTTGCCGCCGGCTGCCCGGTGGTGATCAAGGGCCACCCGGCCCACCCCGAGCTGACCCGCCAGACCGTGGCGCTGGCCCAGAAGGTTGTGGCCGCGCGCGGCCTGCCGGCCGGCGTGTTCCAGGCCATCGAAGGCGGCTCCATCGCCGCCGGCGTGGCCCTGGTGCAGGCGCCCGCGATCGCCGCGGTGGCGTTCACGGGCTCGTTCAAGGGCGGCACCGCCCTGGCCAAGGTGGCCGCCGAGCGCCCCCGCCCGATCCCCTTCTACGGCGAGCTGGGTTCGGTGAACCCGCTGGTCGCGCTGCCCCCGGCGCTGGAAGCCAACGGCGCCGCCCTGGCCGAGACGCTGGCCGGCTCCATCTGCCTGGGTTCGGGCCAGTTCTGCACCAGCCCCGGCGTGATCGTCGTGCGCAAGGACGCCGCGGGCGATGCCTTCGTGGCCACGCTGGCCGAAAAGCTCGCCGCCCTGGCACCGCACGCCATGCTGACTCCCGGCATCCGCAGCGCTTTCGACAAGGGTGTGGCCGCCTGGAAGGGCCACGCCAAGCTCAAGGCGCTGGTGAGCGACACGGCCGCTGCCGGCGCCACGCCCCGCCCGTTCCTGGGCGAGGTGCAGGCCGCCGACTTCATCGCCGACGCGCACCTGCATGAAGAAGTGTTCGGCTCCGCCGCCCTGGTGGTGCGCGTGGGCTCGGTGGCCGAGACCATCGACGTGCTGAAGGCCGTGGGCGGCTCGCTCACGGTGACGGTCTGGGGCGCCGACGCCGACACCGCCGAGAACCGCGACCTGGTGCGCGCCGCCACGCAGATCGCCGGCCGCGTGCTGTTCACCGGCGTACCCACGGGCGTGGCCGTCACCGCCGCCCAACACCACGGCGGCCCGTTCCCCGCCTCCACCGCGCCGTTCACCACCTCGGTGGGCTATGCCGCGCTGGACCGCTTCCTGCGCCCCGTGGCGCTGCAGGATGCGCCCGCCTGGCTGGCGGACCGCAAGGGCGTGCCGGCCTGAACGGGCTCCGGGCCCTGGATGAAAAAAGCGCCGCCTGCCGGCGCTTTTTCTTTGAGGGGCCGGTCTTTTCGGGCTGCGGCGCTGACCGATCCAGCGGTGCTCGCTATAAATTTTGAATCGCCGAATCGGGCGAGGGCGCAGGCGCGTGCGCAGGCACGGCGGGCGGCTCCGGCTCGGCCCAGCGCGGCGTCTCGAACCATTCGGCCAGCAGGTCGATGAGCCGGCGCACCTTGGGCGGCACGTGGCGGCGGCTGCCGTAGACGGCGTAGATGCCCAGCTCCAGCGAGCGGTAGCCGGGCAGCAGCTCCACCAGCCGGCCGGCGGCGATGTCCTCGCCCACGATGAAGCCCGGCTGCAGGATGATGCCCTGGTGCTGCAGCGCGCCGGCGCGGCAGATGTCGCCGTTGTTGGTGCGGATGCACGGGTGGGTGAGCACGGTGATCGGCCCGCCCGGGCCGTCGAAGGTCCATTCGTCGCGGCCGGACCAGAGGCTATAGCCCAGCACCGCGTGCTGCGCCAGCTCGGCCGGGTGCGCGGGCGTTCCGGCGCGGCGCAGGTACTCGGGCGAGGCGCACAGGATCACGCGCGTGGACGACAGCTTGCGGCACACCAGGCTGGAGCTGGGCAGTTGGGCGATGCGCACGGCCAGGTCGATGCCTTCGTCCACCAGATCCACCACCCGGTCGGACACCGTCACGTCCAGCGTCACCTGCGGGTGGCGCGCGCGGAAGGCGCCCCAGACCTGCGCCAGGTGCAGCACGCCGAAGCTCACCGGCACCGTCACCTTGAGCTGGCCGACGGCCTCGCCCGTGCGGGAGGTGACCTCTGCCTCGGCCTCGCCGATGGCCTCGATCACCTCGCGGCAGCGCGTCTGGAAGACCTCGCCCTCCTCGGTGAGCGACAGGCGCCGGGTGGTGCGGTGCAGCAGGCGGGCGCCCAGGCGCGCCTCCAGCTCACCCACGTGGCGCGACACGGCCGTCTTGGAGACGCCCAGCGTCTCGGCCGCGCCGACGAAGCTGCCCGCATCCACCACGGCCAGGAAGGTGCGCATCTCCAGGTACTTGTCCATGGCGCCATTGTGCGGGGCCGGCGGGCGCCGGGGCCATGCCGGGGCGCGGAAAACGGCCCGCTTGCGCTGCTGTCCTGCACGGCCTCCGCGCGGGACGCGGTGTGATCCATCTTGCAGCGGCGCAAGCCCCGTGCGCTGCCGCGGAGAACATCAAAATTGATAGCTACCTGCGCTTTACCAGCAAAGAATTTCAATACAAAACCCATTGAATTCCTTTCAGGACAAGCGCAAGATGCTCCTAAATAGTGAGTACACGCCCGACAGGCCACGCCGCGGCGCGCATTGACACACTGCAACCCCGGGCCGGCGCCCACCGACGACAATGGGAACCCCGCCGAGCGGGCGTCCGCAGCCGGTTCCGCGCGCTTCGCCCGTTTTGCTTTTTTCTTTCCTGCTTTCTGCCCATCCCGGAGACCCGCATGCCCCAGCAGACCCCGACGACCCGCCGCAGCCCCGCCCGCAGCGATGTGCTCATCGTCGGTGCCGGCCCGGCCGGTCTGTCGCTGGCCATCTCCCTGGCCGGCGCCGGCTTCACCGCCACCGTGCTCGACCAGCAGCCCGAAGCGGCGCTGGCCGATCCCGCGCCCGACGGCCGCGAGATCGCGCTCACCCATCCCAGCGGCGACACACTGCGCCGCCTGGGCAGCTGGCAGCACCTGGCGCCGCACGAGATCGGCCGCATCCGCGAGGCGCAGGTGCACGACGGCCCGGTGGGCCTGCGCTCGGCGCTGGAGCTGGACGCCGTGGGCAGCGGCTGCGACCACCTGGGCTGGATCGTGCCTAACCACGCGCTGCGCCGCACCGCCTACCAGGTCGCCGCGCGCACGCCGGGCGTGACGGTCATCGCCGGCGCGCAGGTCAGCCGCGTGGCCGCCCTGCCCACGCACGCCGAGCTGGAATACACCCCCGCCGGCGCCGCCCCCGACGCCGCGCCGCTGCGGCTGGAGGCCCCGCTGCTGGTGGCCGCGGACAGCCGCTTCTCGGCCGCGCGGCGGCAGCTGGGCATCGGCGCCAGCATGACCGACTTCGGCCGCACGGTCATCGTCTGCCGCATGCGCCACGACGCGCCGCACCACGAGGTCACGCACGAATGCTTCGGCTACGAGCGCACGCTGGCCATCCTGCCGCTGCCCGACGACATCGTGGACGGCGCCCAGCAATGCTCGGTGGTGGTCACCGCCAACACGGCCGACGCGCAGCGCCTGATGGCGCAGGACCCGGAGACCTTCGCCGCCGAGGTGGCTGCCCAGTTCCAGCACCGCCTGGGCGCCATGCGCCTGGTGGGCGAGCGCCACGCCTACCCGCTGGTGGCCGTGTACGCGCACCGCTTCTCCGGCACGCGCTGCGCGCTGCTGGGCGACGCCGCCGTGGGCATGCACCCGGTGACGGCGCACGGCTACAACCTGGGCCTGTCGGGCGTGGAGCATCTCACCCGTGTGCTGGTGGACGCGCGTGCCGCGGGCACCGACATCGGCGCCGCCGGCGTGCTGGAGCGCTATGCCCGCGCCCACCACCGCCATGCCTTCCCGATCTACCAGGGCACGAACGCCATCGTGAAGCTGTACACGGACCCGCGGCCCCTGCCCAAGCTGCTGCGCCAGGCCGTCATCCAGGGCGCGCGCCGCCTGCCGCCGCTGAAGGCCGCCATCGTGGGCCAGCTCACCGGCCGCGGCCTGGCCGGCGCCCTGCGCGCACCGGCGCGCTGACGCCCTGCGGGCCGCACGCCGGCACCAAAGGCATCACTGGCACCACCGGCGGCACGGACGCCCCGGACGGCGGGGGCGGGCGCCCCGGCCCCTGCACGCGGCGCGGACGGCGCCTGCACACGACCGCAACATAAGCCGCCTACGCTGGCGGCCTGTGCGGCGCGCGCCCGGTCTTCACCTCGCAAAGCGCGTTCCGATCCCCGCAACCTGCGCCTGCCCCGTCCGTCCGTTCGTCCGCCCATGACCGCCCCGTCGCGCCGCGAATTCTTGCCCCGCCAGACCGTGGAGGCGCCGCCCAACCGCTGGGACTGGGCGCTGCTGCCCCTGGTGCTAGCCGCCATCGTGCTGGGGGCGTACGGGGCCGCGCAGATGGCGCAGCCTTTCCACCTGGGCGATGCGCTGCCGCTGTCGCTGGACCCGGCGCAGCTGCCCTACTACCTGCTGCGCACCACGCTGCGCATGGCCGTTGCCATGCTGGCGTCGCTGGTGTTCGCCTGCGTGTTCGCGGTGCTGGCCGCCAAGTACCGCCTGGCCGAACGGGTGCTGGTGCCGCTGCTGGACATCCTGCAGTCCATTCCCATCCTGGGCTTCCTGTCCATCACCGTGACGGGCTTCATCGCGCTCTTTCCGGGCAGCCTGCTGGGCGTGGAATGCGCGGCCATCTTCGCCATCTTCACCTCGCAGGCCTGGAATATGGCCTTCAGCCTCTACCAGTCGCTGCGCACCGTGCCGGCCGAGCTGCAGGAGGCCGCGCGCGTGTTCCAGCTCTCGGGCTGGCAGCGCTTCTGGCGGCTGGAGCTGCCCTTCGCCATGCCGGGGCTGCTGTGGAACATGATGATGTCGATGTCCGGCGGCTGGTTCTTCGTGGTGGCGTCGGAGGCCATCTCGGTGTCGCACCAGGACATCAAGCTGCCCGGCGTGGGCTCGTACATCGCTCTGGCCATCGAGGCGCGCGACCTGCCGGCGATCGGCTGGGCCATCGCCTGCATGCTGGTGGCCATCCTGCTGTACGACCAGCTGCTGTTCCGCCCGCTGGTGGCCTGGGCGGACAAGTTCCGCTTCGAGGAAGGCAGCGCCGATGCCGCCCCGCGCTCATGGCTGCTGGGCTGGCTGCGCCGCGGCCGCGCCACGCAGCGCATGGCCGGCTGGTGCCAGCGGCAGCTGGGCCGCACGCTGACGCTGTTCCAGCGCCGCTACGACGGCACCTCGATCCGCGCCCGGCCCGCCGCGCCCTCGCCGCGCGCGGAGCGGGTGTGGGATGCCGTGCTGGCCGCGGGCGTGCTCTTCGCCATTGCGCGGCTGGTGCACTTCGTGCACGCCGAGGTGGGCTGGCGCGAGGTGGCGCATGTCTTCGCCCTGGGCGGCTACACGCTGGTGCGCGTGCTGGTGCTGATCGCGCTGGCAGCGCTGGTGTGGGTGCCCGTGGGCATGTGGATCGGCATGAACCCGCGCTGGGCGGGGCGGCTGCAGGCGGTGGCGCAGTTTTTGGCCGCTTTCCCGGCCAACCTGTTCTTTCCGGTGGCGGTGATGCTGGTGGTGCACTGGAGGCTCAACCCCGACGTGTGGCTGTCGCCGCTCATGATCCTGGGCACGCAGTGGTACCTCCTCTTCAACGTGATCGCGGGCGCCTCCAGCATTCCCAACGAACTGCGCCTGGCCGCGCAGAACGTGGGTCTGACGGGCTGGCTGAAGTGGAAGCGCTACCTGCTGCCCGCCGTGTTCCCGAGCTTCGTGACCGGCGCCATCACCGCCAGCGGCGGTTCGTGGAACGCCAGCATCGTGGCCGAGTACGTGACCTGGGGCGACACGACACTGCAGGCGCAGGGCCTGGGCAGCTACATCGCGCAGATGACGGCCACGGGTGACTTTCCGCGCATCGCCCTGGGCATCGGCGCCATGGTGGTGTTCGTGATGGGGCTGAACCACTTCCTGTGGCGGCGCCTGTACCGCCTGGCCGAAGACCGAATGCATTTCTGACCCGCCCCGAACGTTGTCCGTTGAATGAACGCACCACCACCATGACGCAATCCATCATCGAACTCCAGGGCGTGGGCAAGCGCTTCCGCTCGTCCGACGGCCGCGAACGCCCTGTGCTGAGCGGCGTGGATTTCACGCTGCGCGAAGGGGAGATCGTCGCGCTACTGGGCCAGTCGGGCTCAGGGAAAAGCACACTGCTGCGCATCATGGCCGGACTGATCGCCGCCGACGAAGGCGGCGTGCGTTACCGCGGCCAGCCGCTGCACGGGCCGGCGCGCGCGATCAGCATGGTGTTCCAGTCGTTCGCGCTGTTCCCGTGGCTGACCGTGCAGCAGAATGTGGAACTGGGCCTGGAGGCGCGGGGCGTGCCGCAGGCCGATCGCGCCAAGCGGGCCGAGGCCGCCATCGACCTCATCGGCCTGGCGGGCTTCGAGGGCGCGCTGCCGCGCGAGCTGTCGGGCGGCATGCGCCAGCGCGTGGGCATCGCCCGCGCCCTGGTCACCGAGCCCGACGTGCTGCTCATGGACGAGGCCTTCTCCGCGCTCGACGTGCTCACCGGCGAACGCCTGCGCGAGGACATCCTGCAGCTGTGGCGCAGCGGCACCATGCCCACCCAGGCGATGCTGGTCGTGTCGCACAACATCGAAGAGGCCGTGATGATGGCCGACCGTGTGCTGGTCTTCGCCAGCGACCCGGGCCGCATCCGCTGCCAGCTGGCGATCCAGCTGCCGCATCCCCGCAGGGCCGACAGCGAACCGGTGCGCGCGCTGATCGACGAGGTCTATGCCCTGATGACGGCCGGCGCCACCCGACCTGGGGCGGTGGCGGGCGAGGCCCCCGCGGAGCAGCCCGAAACCGCCGCCCTCACCGACCGCCTGCCCGCCGCCGACGTGGCGCGCATGGACGGCCTGCTGGAACTCCTGGCGGAGCCCCCTTTCGGTGGCCGCGCCGACCTGCCGCGCCTGGCCGAGGAGACCAGCCTGACCGATGCCGAACTGCTGCCCCTGGCCCACGCGGTGGCCCAGCTCGGGCTGGCGGCGCTGGAGGGGGGCGACCTGCAGATCACCCCGCTGGGCCGGCGCTACGCGGAAGGCGGCCACGGACTGCGCCAGCAGCTCTTCGGCCAGCAGCTGCTGGCCCATGTGCCGCTGGTGGCGCACATCCGCCACAGCCTGGAGCAGGAGGCGCAGGGCGAGCTGCCCGAGGCGCCCTTCCTGCGCCTGCTGGCGGAACAGCTGGGCAGCGCGGAGGCCGAAAGCGTGCTGCGCACGGCCATCACCTGGGCGCGCCACGGCGAGGTGTTCGAGTACGACTTCCACACCGGCGTGATGCGGCTGCCCACCGGCGACGCAGCACCCGCCTGAACGGCGAAGCGCAGCGGCCCGTTCATCAGTCCGCAGGCTGGGCGGCGCCGACGGCGCGCCACCACGGCTGCGTGCCCGTGGGCGCGGCGATGTCCACGCGCTCGCCCATGGCGGGCGTGACCAGCGGGACGCCGCGTTGCGCCGCCAGGGCTGCGATGCGCTCGAACGGGTCCGTCCAGGCGTGCAGCGACAGGTCGAACGTGCCGTTGTGGATCGGCATCATGTGGCGGCCCCGCACGTCCAGGTGGGCTTGCAGGCTCTGCTCGGGCTGCATGTGCACGTCGGGCCAGTCCTCGTTGTAGGCGCCCGTCTCCACCAGCGTCAGGTCGAACGGGCCGTAGCGCTCGCCGATGGCCTGGAAGCCGTCGAAGTAGCCCGTATCGCCGCTGAAGAAGATGCGGGTGTCTGCGGTCATCAGCACCCACGAGGCCCACAGCGTGCGGTTGCCGTCCGACAGCGTGCGGCCCGAGAAATGCTGGGCCGGCGTGGCCACCAGCTGCACGCCGCCGAGGGTCGTGCCCTGCCACCAGTCGAACTGCTGCACCTTGGCCGCCGGCACGCCCCAGGCGATGAGCCGGTCGCCCACGCCCAGCGGCGCCACGAAGTGCTCGGCTTTCGGCGCCAGGGCCAGGATGGCGGCATGGTCCAGGTGGTCGTAGTGGTCGTGCGACAGCACCACGCCGGTCAGCGGCGGCAGCTCGTCGATGGCGATGGGCGGTGCGTGGAAGCGCTTGGGGCCGGCGAACTGCACAGGCGAGGCGCGTTCGGAGAACACCGGGTCCGTCAGCCAGAAGCCGCCGTTCAGCTTCAACAGCATCGTGGAATGGCCCAGGCGCCACAGGCTCCCGTCAGGCGCGGCCAGCACCGCCGCGCGGGTGAGCGGCTGCACCGGAACCGGCGCGCTGGGCACGGTGTCGGCCGGTTTGTTGCCGGTGAGGAAGTTCCAGAACACGGACACCGTCTTGGCAAAGCCCAGCGCATGGCGCGGCGCGCGGTTGCGGAACTTGCCGTCCACGAACTGCGGTGACGCGGTGTGGGCCGCGGGAGGGGCAGGAGGAGCACAGAAGCGGAGGATGGCGGCCATGGCGATCAGAAGGATGAAGAGCCAGAAAACCCGGTGCCGATGGAGCAAGCGCATGGGCGTCGGAATGAGAAAGTACACCCGAAAGTGTAATTCAAAGAGTCGAAAAGTAAACTTGAGAGTGTAAAATTTGACCTATGCCCGCCCCCGCCACGCCCACCCGCCTTACCGACCGCAAGCGCACGGCCATCGTTCAGGCGGCCATTGCGGAGTTTCGCGAGCACGGCTTCGCGGGGACGAGCATGGACCGCGTGGCGGCCGTGGCCGAAGTGTCCAAGCGCACGGTCTACAACCATTTCCCCAGCAAGGAAGAACTGTTCGAGGCCATCCTGCTGCACCTGTGGGACCGCAGCCATGCCCTGCCCGAGGTGCGCTACGACCCGGCCCGGCCCTTGCAGGAACAGCTGCGCGCCGTGCTGGACACGAAGATGCGCCTGCTGGACGACCCGAGCTTCATCGCCCTGTGCCGCGTGGCCATGGCGGAGATGATGCACAGCCCCGAGCGCGCCCGGGCCATGGTGGCGCGGCTGTCGGAGAAGGAAGAGGACCTGCCGGTGTGGATCCGCGCAGCGCAGGCCGACGGCCGGCTGCGCGCGGGGGTCGACCCGCAGTACGCCGCGCACCAGCTGCATGGCATGGTCAAGGCCTTCGCCTTCTGGCCGCAGATCGCGCTGGGACAGCCGCCGCTGACGGGCCCGCAGCGCGAGCAGGTGCTGGCCGATGCGGTCGAGATGTTCCTGGGCCTGTACGCCCCCTCCCCCGCGGCGCGGGGCTGACCCTCCCCGGCGCGCCCGGCCGGGCGGATCTGGCGCCAGGGAACTTCTGCACGAATCGAGCGGCAAGTGGGCGCTGCGGATCGGGAGGGGATGCAAGGCGCAAAACGCAGCAATAGCGTGGCTATTGCGAGTCTTTGCAACGCCGCAGACTGCCCAAGGCCGCAGATGCATACGGCGCGGTGATTCGTGCAGAGGTTCCCTAGCGCAGCACCCCGCGCGCTGCGGCCATGGCACTGTGCGCCAGCGCCTCCAGGCGCGGCGACTGCTGCGCCCAGCGGTGCCAGTACAGCGGCACGTCGGTCGCCGCCTCGGGCAGTACGTCCACCAGCTCGCCCCGCTCCAGCGCGTCGCCGATCTGCAGCTGCGGCACCATGCCGTAGCCCAGCCCCAGGCGGATGGCGGCCACGAACGGCTCCGACGCCGGCACGTAGTGGGTGGGGTAGGCGCTGGCCGGCAGGCCCAGCGTGCGCAGCAGCGCATCGGCATGCAGCAGGTCCTTGCGGTTGAAGACCACGGCCGGCGCCCGCTGCGCGGCGGCCCGCGTCAGGCCGCGGCGGAACCACTGCGCGGCGAAGGCCGGCGTGGCCACCAGCCGGTAGCGCATGGTGCCCAGCGGCTCGGCCACGCAGCCGCGCATGGCATGCGCCTCGGCCGCCACGCAGGCGTTGACCAGCCCCGCCGCCAGCAGCGCATCGGTGTGGGCCTGGTCGTCCACCACCAGCTCCAGCACGATGCGCTCGCGCGCCAGCACCGGCGCCAGGGCGGGCAGCAGCCAGGTGGCCAGCGAATCCGCATTCACCGCCAGCGCGGCCTGGAAGAAGCCCTCGCCGCCGTCGGGCGCTCCTGCCAGGCCGGAGAGCAGATCCTGCTCCATCAGCCGCGTGCGCTGCAGGTGCTGCAGCAGCTGGCGCCCCGCGCGCGTGGCGCGGCAGGGCCGCCCCCGCACCACCAGGGCCTGGCCCAGCGCCGTTTCCAGCGCGCGCACGCGCAGCGAGACGGCCGACGGCGTGAGGTGCAGGCGCACGGCCGCCTGCTCGAAGCTGCCCGTCTCGGCCACGCCCAGAAAGGCTTCGCATTGCTTGGAATCGAGTGCCATCGCGCGCTAGACCACCAAAGTGAAGAAATTCTCAGCCATCCCGATATTTTCCAAGATGTGCTGCATCTTGAGGACTGCGTCCGCACAATGCCGCCCATGTTTGCTTCCCTTCCCTGGATACCGCCACTGCTGCAGGGCTTCGGCATGGGCGCCGGGCTGATCATGGCCATCGGCGCGCAGAACGCCCATGTGCTGCGCACCGGCCTGCGGCGACAGCATGTCGGGCTGACGGTTGCCGCCTGCATCGCCGTCGACGTGATCGCCATCGCCGCGGGCGTGGCGGGCATGGGGGCGCTGGTGCAGCGCAGCCCCGTGCTGCTGGCGCTGGCACGCTGGGGCGGCGCGGCCTTCCTGGCCTGGTACGGCCTGGCCGCGGCGCGCCGTGCGCTGCACCCGGCGGCGGCCCTCACCGCCGGTCCGCAGGCGGGGCCCGCGCCCTCGCGCCGCACCGCGCTGGCGGCAGTACTCGCCGTTTCGCTGCTTAACCCGCACATGTACCTGGACACGGTGGTGCTGCTCGGCGCGCTGGGCGGCCAGCAGCCGCCAGGCCTGCAGGGGTGGTTTGCGGCGGGCGCGGCCACGGCCTCCACGCTGTGGTTCGTGGCCCTGGGCTGCGGGGCACGCCTGCTGGCGCCGTGGTTCGCGCGGCCCCAGGCGTGGCGCGCATTGGATGCCTTGGTGGCCGCGGTGATGGGGGCACTGGCGCTGACGCTCGCGCTCGCGCCGCTCGGACCCGCCGCACCCCTTTCCTCGTCCGCGGCACCCTCCGCCCCCACCGCACCATGACTACTCGACACATCACCCTGCAGCCTCTGGCCGGCACCTACGCCATCGCGCGCCTCGCCCCCGACAGCGCGTTTCCCGCCTGGGCCGACGGCCCCGGCTTCGTCACCGTCTCGCGCACCCGCGACGAGCTGTCGGTCACCTGCCTGGAGGAGCGCGTGCCCGCAGACATGCAGGCCGACCGCGGCTGGTGGGCATTGCGCTTCGTCGGCCCGTTCGCGTTCGGTGCAACGGGCATCGTCCTGTCCGTGATCCGCCCGCTGTCGGAGAACGGCATCGGCGTGTTCGTGGTGTCCACCTTCGACGGCGACCACCTGCTGGTGCAGCAGGCCGACCGCGAACGCGCGTGGGCACTGCTGTGCGCCGCCGGGCACACGCTGCTGGCGCCGGAGGATGCAGCCGCAACCTGACGCGGTGGGCACAGGCGCAGGCAGGCCGATGCAGTACGCTCGGCCGCCATCCGTCCGCTGCTTTTTCACCAAGCCCCGCCATGCCCCTCTCCCCCTACCTCGATACCGCGCCCATGCTGGAAGCCGGCGCCTTCGTCCACCCTTCGGCCCAGGTCATCGGCGATGTGCAACTGGGGCCCGACAGCTCCGTGTGGTGCAACGCCGTGCTGCGCGGCGACGTCCACCGCATCACCGTGGGTGCCTGCAGCAACGTGCAGGATCTGAGCATGGGCCATGTCTCGCACCGCAACCCTGCCAAGCCCGAGGGCTCGCCGCTGGTGATCGGGGACCATGTCACGGTAGGCCACGGGGTGATCCTGCACGGCTGCCGCATCGGCAACGAATGCCTCATCGGCATGGGCTCCATCGTGATGGACGACGCGGTGATCGAAGACCGCGTGATGCTCGGTGCCGGCAGCCTGGTGCCGCCGGGCAAGGTGCTGGAGAGCGGCTACCTCTACATCGGCCGCCCCGCGGCACGGCAGCGGGCGCTGACCGAGGCCGAAATCGCCTACCTGAAGTACTCCGCCGAGCACTATGTGCGGGTGAAGAACAACTACCAGGCCCCGCCTACTCCCACGGAAGCGCCGCAACCGCCCTGAAGCCGCGCCAGCCGCACAGGCTGCGGGAGCTCACTCCGCTGCGCGGCCAGCCTCGGCAATCGCCTGCACGACGGCCTGGAGCGCGCGGCCCAGCGGCTTGTCGTTGCGCAGCACCAGGCCCATGCGGCGATGCAGCCGGGGGGTGAGCGGGCGCACCTCCAGCTCGGCCGCGGCACCCGGCCCGCTCACCGCCATGCGCGGCAGCAGGCCGACGCCCAGCCCGGCACCCACCATGGCCTTGATGGCCTCCACGCTGTCGAACTCCATCTGCGGGCGCGGCACCGCCCCGCCGCGCCGCAGCCAGGCATCGGCGATCTGCCGCGTGGTGGCGGTGGCATCGAAGGCCAGCAGCGGCAGCGCCGCCACGGCGCGCGGCGTGCAGCGGGCCGGCAGCGCAGGCGTGCCGCCGACGCGGCCCACGGCCACCAGCTCGTCCTGCAGCACTTCCACCACGCTGAGCGCGCGTGAAGCCACGGGCAGGGTCACCAGCGCCAGGTCCAGCGTGTTGTGCTCCACGCCGCGCAGGCAGTGCTCGGTGTTGCCGGTGCTGACCACCACCTCCAGGCGCGGGTGGGCGGTGCGCAGCCGGTGCAGCACCGGCGGTAGCAGGTACAGGCAGGTGGTGAGCCCCGTGCACAGGCGCACCCGGCCGGCCACCTCGCTGGCGTGCGTGCCCACGGCGCGCAGCGCGGCCTCCAGCGCGGCGGCAATGGCGGGCACATGCTGCAGCAGCTCCGCCCCGGCGGCGGTCGGGCGCACGCTGCGGCCCACGCGCTCCAGCAGGCGCACGCCCAGGCGGCGCTCCAGCTGCCGCACCTGCAGGCTGACGGCCGGCTGGGTCAGCCCCAGGCGCTCGGCGGCGGCCGAGAACGTGCCTTCGCGCGCCACCAGATCGAAGGCGCGCAGCGGCTCCAGCGGCAGCTCGGAAGGCAAAGAAAATTTTATGCGTTGCATGCGTTACCCAAGATTCCTTGCGCAAGCATAGCGGGGCACCATAGTCGGCATGGACACCCGCCTTCCCACCGCCCCTCCCTTCCCCACGCCCGCCGCCAGCCCGGCCGCGCCTGCACCGCCCCAAGCCGCCCCCGCCGATCTGCCGCTGGACCCGGCCCGCCTGTGGCGCCGGCTGGAGGCCCTGTCGCGCTTCACCCGGCCCGACCTGCCGTGGACGCGCCGCGCCTTCTCGCCCGAGTTCACCGCCGCGCGGGCCTGGCTGGCCGGCGAGTTCGCCAGCGCCGGCCTGGCTGTGCACACGGACGCGGCGGGCAACCTGATCGGCCGCCGCGAGGGCCGCGTGCCCGGCTCCCCGGCGCTGGTGAGCGGGTCGCACAGCGACACGGTGCTGCAGGGCGGCCGGTTCGACGGCATCCTGGGCGTGGTGGCGGCGCTGGAGGTGGCCCATGCGCTGCACGACGCCGGCCAGACCTGGCACCACCCGCTGGAGGTGGTGGACTTCCTGGCCGAGGAACCGACGGACCATGGCGTCTCCTGCGTGGGCAGCCGCGCACAGGCGGGCCTGCTGGACGTGCCGCTGCTGCAGGCCGCGGACGCCCAGGGCGAGACGCTGGCCCAGGCGCTGCAGCGCATCGGCGGCGCACCCGAGCGGATCGACAGCGCCCGGCGCGCACCGGGCAGCGTGGCGGCCTTCGTCGAGCTGCACATCGAGCAGGGGCCGGTGCTGGAGCAGGAGGGCCTGGCCATCGGCGCGGTGACGCACATCGTGGGCATCCACCGGGTGGAGGTCACCGTGACCGGCCAGCCCGACCACGCCGGCACCACGCCCATGCACCTGCGCCACGACGCCCTGGCCGGCGCGGCGGCGATCATCACGCTGGCCCACCACCGGGCCCTCGCCCTGAGCCAGCCGGGCCGCTACGTGGTGGCCACCGTGGGCCGCCTGGCCGTCGAGCCCAACGCCACCAACACGGTGCCCGGGCGGGTGCGCATGAGCCTGGAGGTGCGCAGCGACGACCCGCAGGTGCTGCGCACGTTCGTGGACGAACTACTGCAGGCCACGGCCGGCGAGATGCAGCGCTGCCGCGTCTCGGCCGCCGCGCGCACGCTGACGCAGACGCAGCCCACGCAGGCGGACGAGCGGGTGATCGCCGCCATCGAGCAGGCGGCGCGCCGCCACGGCCACGCGCACCGGCGCATGCCCAGCGGCGCGGGGCACGATGCCGTGCCGATGGCGCGCCTGGCCCCCATGGGCATGGTGTTCATTCCCTGCCGCGGCGGACGCAGCCACTGCGCCGAGGAGTGGAGCGAACCCGCGCAGGTGCTGGCGGGCACGCAGGTGCTGGCCGCGGCGCTGCAGGGGCTGGACGCTCAGCTGGCCGCACCACCCCTCCAGTGACCGCCTGCGGCCGGGCCGGTGCCGTCAGTCGGCGCTCATGCGGGGCCCGGGCGGCCACGGCGCGCATCAGCGGCAGCTCGCGCTCCAGCAGCGCGTCGGCCTGCTTGGCGGGGCCGACCACCGCTTCGACGCCCTGGTCCGCCAGCGCCTTGCGCACGCCGGGGTCGGCCATGGTTTCCATCAAGGCCTTTTCCAGCTTGGCGTGCACGGCCGCCGGCAGGCCGCGCGGCGCCATGACGGTGCCCCACGATTCCAGCACCACGTCGGGGAAGCCCGCCTCGGCGAACGTGGGCACCTGCGGCAGCGTGGGCAGGCGCTTGGGCGAGGCCACGGCGATGGCCTTGACCTTGCCCGCCTTGATCTGCGGCGCGGCGGTGACCACGGTGTCCATGGCCAGCGGCAGCTGTCCGCCGATGAGGTCGGTGAGCATGGGCGCGCTGCCCTTGTAGGGCACGTGCAGCAGCTGCACGCCCAGGGCCAGCCAGGCGATCTCGGCCGTGAAATGCGAGGCCGTGCCCGCGCCGAAGGAGGCATAGGGCAGCTGGCCCGGCGCCTTCTTCGCGGCGGCCTGCACCTGGGCAACCGTGCTGAAGGGCGCGTCCTTGCCGGCCAGCAGCACCATGCCGGCGCGGCTCAGCATGCCGATCTGCTCGAAGCTCTTCACGGAGTCGTAGGGCAGGTCCTTGCGCACGGCCGGGTTCAGCGTGAGCATGGAACCCGAGCCGATCAGCAGCGTGTAGCCATCCGGCGCGGAGCGCGCCACGTAACCGGCCGCCACGGCTGTGCCGCCGCCCGGGCGGTTGTCGATGACCACGGGCTGGCCCAGCTTCTCGCCCAACTTGGGCGCGATGGCGCGGCCGATGGTGTCGCTGCTGCCGCCGGGCGGGAAGGGCACCACCAGCGTCACCGGGCGCGAGGGGTAGGCGGGCTGCGCCAGCACCCCCGCAGAGCCCACCCATGCGGCAGCGGCCACGGCCGCGACTTTCCAGGCCCAGGCCCGACGTTGCATCTTCATCACTACCTCTTGCTTGCAGAAAAAACCGAAGCCGCGATGGTATGCAAGCCCACAGATGAGCCTGGCATATCGATAGATGCCATTGCCACAGTGCCTCGGCCTGAGTGTCCCTGCCTGAGCGCGGCGGCCCACCGGCCGGGATAATCGGGGGCCCTCCCGCCCCACGCCTTCCATGTCCGACACCGCCTGCCGCGTGCTGGCCGTCATCCCGCCGATGACGCAGCTGAACACGCC
Organism: Paracidovorax wautersii; assembly: GCF_031453675.1. Lineage (NCBI taxonomy): Bacteria > Pseudomonadati > Pseudomonadota > Betaproteobacteria > Burkholderiales > Comamonadaceae > Paracidovorax > Paracidovorax wautersii. The sequence goes on from NZ_JAVIZX010000001.1 coordinate 1,301,706, forward strand.
CTACCCGTCCACCGCCTACCTCACGGGCTTTCTGCGCTCGCGTGGCGTGGCCGCGTTCCAGGAGGATCTGGCGCTGGCGTTGGTGCTGCGGCTGCTGTCGCCCGAGGGGCTGAAGGCCGTGGCGGCGCGGGTGGAGGCCATTCCTCCGAAGAAGCGCAGCCCCGCCGTGCAGTCGTTCGCTGCGCAGCAGGACCGGTACCTCGCCACCATCGGCCCGGCCATTGCCTTCCTGCAGGGGCGCGACAGCACGCTGGCGCACCGCATCGCGGGCCGCCACTACCTGCCCGAGGGGCCGCGCTTCGCCACGCTGGACGTGTACGTGGACGACGAAGGCGGCGATCCGCTGGGCTGGGCCTTCGGCGCCCTGGGCCTGACCGACAGGGCCAAGCACCTGGCCACGCTGTATCTGAACGACCTGGCCGACGTGCTGCGCGACGCGGTGGACGAACGCTTCGAGTTCGTGCGCTATGCCGAATCGCTGGCCGGCAGCCAACCGACTTTTGATCCGCTGGCCGAAGCCCTCGCCGCGCCGCCGACGCTGGTGGACGACCTGCTGCAGCAGCTCACGCACGAGGCCATCGAGCGCCACCAGCCCACGGTGGTGCTGCTGTCCGTGCCCTTCCCCGGGTCCGTGTATGCGGCCTTCCGCATCGCCCAGGCCATCAAGGCGCGGCACCCGCACATCGCCACCGTGCTGGGCGGCGGCTTCGTGAACACCGAGCTGCGCGAACTGGCCGATGCGCGCGTGTTCGACTTCTTCGACTACGTGACGCTGGACGCCGGCGAGCGCCCGCTGCTCGCGCTGCTGGAGCACCTGCAGGGCCAGCGCGGCCGCCAGCGCCTGGTGCGCACCTTCGTGCGCAACGACGCAGGCGCCGTGCAGTACGTGAACCTGATGGAGGCCGACGTCGCGTTCGCGGAGGTGGGCACGCCCACCTGGGACGGCCTGCCGCTGGACCGCTACCTGTCGCTGCTGGACATGCTCAACCCCATGCACCGGCTGTGGAGCGACGGGCGCTGGAACAAGCTGACCGTGGCGCACGGCTGCTACTGGAAGAAGTGCAGCTTCTGCGACGTGAGCCTGGACTACATCGGCCGCTACGAAGGCGCCAGCGCCGAGGTGCTGGCCGACCGCATCGAGGCCATCGTGCGCGAGACGGGCCAGACGGGCTTTCACTTCGTGGACGAGGCCGCACCGCCCAAGGCACTCAAGGCCCTGTCGCACGAACTGATCGCGCGCAACGCCGGCATCAGCTGGTGGGGCAACGTGCGCTTCGAGAAGACCTTCACGCCCGACCTGGCCGAGCTGATGGCCGACAGCGGCTGCATCGCCATCTCGGGCGGGCTGGAAGTGGCGTCGGACCGGCTGCTGAACCTGATGAAGAAGGGCGTGAGCGTGGACCAGGTGGCGCGCGTGACCAAGGCGTTCAGCGATGCGGGCATCCTGGTGCATGCCTACCTGATGTACGGCTTTCCGACGCAGACGGTGCAGGACACGGTGGACGCGCTGGAATACGTGCGCCAGCTGTTCGCCAACGGCTGCATCCAGAGCGGGTTCTTCCACCGCTTTGCCTGCACGGTGCATTCCCCGGTGGGGCAGAACCCGGCCGAGTACGGCGTGACGCTGGCACCGCTGCCGCCCGGAGACTTCGCCAAGAACGACGTGGCGTTCATCGACCCGACGGGGGTGGACCATGATGCGCTGGGGTTGGGGTTGAAGAAGGCGATCTACAACTACATGCATGGGATCGGGTTGGAGGAGGATGTGCGGGCTTGGTTTCCGTTTCATGTGCCGAAGACCACGGTGAACCGCCGGCGGATTGAGAAGGCTTTGATGGCTCGGGCTTGATCTTCTTTTGGTCGAATTGGCTTCTAGCGCTTATATGGTGAGCGCATGCAGCTATCATTTTTGAATGTTGCTGAGCGACTGCTTCCCGGGGCCGGGGGGTGCGCCCGGCGGCGCACTCACTTTCTTTCGCTTCGCCGAAAGAAAGTGAGCAAAGAAAGGGCGACCCTACTGCCCGCGTCCCCTTCGCTTGCGCTACGGGGCAGCCTGCGATGCTCGCGCAGACAGGGCCGCCGTGGAACTCACTGCGCTGCGGAGCAGCTCCGTTCGGACAGCCACGGCGAGTCAGTTCACGAGGCATGCGCGCTCCGACGCGCATGCGCCCTGCCCGCGCTCGGCTTCTCGGCACGGGCAGAAGGGAACCCGAACGCCCCACACGGGCCGTCGCTGCGCTCGGCCCTTACGGGGCGGAGTGCGCGTGCTCTGCGCTTGCGCAGGCGCGCAGCGCCGCGAAGGCCGGGTCGAGCGCAGCGATGACCCGAGTCGTCCCACTTCCCTTTTGGATGCGCCGAGGAGCGCAGCGGGTGGGGTGGGCATGTGTGCCGAAGGACACACATGCTTCGTGCACTGACTGGCCGCAGTTGTCCGAACTTAGCGCTGCAAGCGCGCAGTGAGTTCTGCGGCCCACCCCACCCGCGAGCACCACAGGTTGCCCCGTAGCGAAGCGAAGGGGACGCAGACAGCAGGGCCCTTTTTTTTGCTTACTTTCTTTTGGCGAAGCAAAAGAAAGTGAGTGCGCCGCCGGGCGCACACCCCGGCCCCGGTAAGCAAACGCTCAGCCACACCCCAAAAGGCCCCTGAAGACAACTACCAAATCAATAGCTACCAGCGCTTACCCCATAAGCGCCAGAGCCCCAAAACACCCCCATCAAGGCGCCGGATGCAACGGCTCCGGCACCCCCTGCCTCCGGGACTTCTCCTTCTGCCCGGAAGGCGCATTCTTCCCCCCCGCCGCAGGCGCTTCCGGCGTATCCCCCCCGCCAAACACCCGCCGCAACGTCTCCCCGATCCGTGCCCCCAGCACCGTCCCCACGCCCGGCGCCACCACCGTCCCCACCGCCGCACCGGCTGCCGCGGCCGGCGGCAGGCTGAGGCTCACGTCCGACACCGGCCCGCTGAACTCCAGCGGCACGCCCACCACGCCGTCCACCAGGTCCACGGCCACGTTGCCCGACACCCGCTGGTCCTGCACCGTGGCCTCGCCGGTCGCGGTGAGCACACCCGAGGTGGCCTTCAGATCGCCGTAGCGCACGATCGTGCCCCGCGGGTGGCCTTGGGTGTGCGCGGTGCCGGTCAGGCTGTCGAGCTGCGTGGTGCCCTGGTGCTCACGGCCGGCGGTCTTCACGGCGCGCTCCAGGTCGAAGGTGAGCAAGCGGGCGCGCGCCACGGTGAAGCGCGTGTCGGTGCGCAGCGCGCGCAGCGCCTTGGCGGGGTCGGCGCCCTCGGCCACCAGGTCGGTGCGGCCGCGCGCCTTGCCGGCCACCAGGGATTTGCGCTCGAAGGCCGCCAGCATGCCCACCACATCCACGCCGGTGAAATCGACCTGCCCGGTGATGCGGTAGCGATCGGCGGTCTGCTGCAGGCGCAGCTCGCCCTCTTCGGTGCGCCCGCCGGCGGTCACCCAGGCGCGCCAGCGGTCTTCCTGCGCGTGGCGTTCGATCTTCAGGGCGGCGGGCATCGGCTCGGCGCCGGCGCGTTCCAGCAGGCCGGTGCGCGGGCGCCACAGCGGGTCGAAGTCCACCGCGCCGGAATAGGCCAGCGCGCGGCCGCGCCGCGTGACCCAGCGCACGTCGCGCCAGGCCGCATGCTCCACGGGGATGTCGGCGATCTGCAGGCCCAGGGGCAGATCGGCCGTGCTCCGGCTCTCGTCGCCCTGCTGCTGCACGTCGAAGCCCGACAGCGATACCTGCGGCACGGTGGCGTCCTGCAGTTCCAGGCGGGTGAGCGCCAGGCGGCGCTGGCCCAGCAGCTGGCCCCAGCGGGCTTCGGCCTCGATGCGCTTGGCGGTGAGCGGCGCCTCCTGCTCGGTGCGCACGTCCTCCAGCACCACGCGCGGCTGCGGCCACAGCGACCACTGCAGCCGCCCCACCACCACGGTCACGCCGACGGCCTCGCTGGCGGCGGCGCCGGCGCGCTGCGCCAGCTCCTCGTCGGAAGGCAGCCACCAGGCGATGGCAAGGGCCGCCACCGCGATGAGCGCGGCCACGGTTCCCAGAACGATCCAGAGCGTGCGGCGCATGGCGGTGAGGTCGAGGTTGGAGAAGACAAGAGGACGGGGAAAAGGCCAGGGCCGGCCGCCGTGCCCGGTGCAGCGGCAGCCACACGGGAGCGGGGCCGGCTCAGCAGCCACCGTAGCGGAAAACCAGGGCCTCGCCGGGTCATCCGTTTCCGACGAAGCGCGTGCGCCATCGGCCCGGGCAGCCCCTACACTCGCGCACGTTCCAAAAAAAGTCCAAGAGGAGTTCCTGTGTCCACCTACTTCCCCCGCTGGCGCGAGACGCGTGCCACCCAAGGCACCGTCGTCGCGCCCGACGAGCGCCTGCCCTGGGGCCAGACCGCCGCCATGGGCGTGCAGCACGTCATCGCGATGTTCGGCGCCACCGTGCTGGCGCCCATCCTCATGGGCTTCGATCCCAACATCGCCATCCTGATGAGCGGCCTGGGCACGCTGATCTTCTTCATCGTGACGGGCGGCCGCGTGCCCAGCTACCTGGGCTCCAGCTTCGCCTTCATCGGCGTGGTGATCGCCGCCTCGGCCTATGCCGGCAAGGGCCCCAACGCCAACATGGCCGTGGCGCTGGGCGGCATCATCGCCTGCGGTGCGCTGTACACGCTGATCGGCGTGATCGTGCAGGCCGTCGGCACGGGCTGGATCGAGCGCTTCATGCCGCCCGTGGTGACGGGCGCCGTGGTGGCCGTGATCGGCCTGAACCTGGCTGGCGTGCCCATCAAGAACATGGCCGCCAGCAACTTCGACAGCTGGATGCAGGCCGTGACCTTCGTCTGCGTGGGCCTGGTGGCCGTGCTCACCCGCGGCATGCTGCAGCGCCTCTTGATCCTGGTGGGCCTGATCCTGGCGAGCGTCGTCTACGCCGTGCTGACCAACGGCTTGGGGCTAGGCAAGCCGCTGGACCTGTCCGGCGTGGCCGCCGCCGCCTGGTTCGGCCTGCCGACCTTCACCGCGCCCGTGTTCAGCGGCCCCGCCATGCTGCTGATCGCCCCCGTGGCCATCATCCTGGTGGCCGAGAACCTGGGCCACATCAAGGCCGTGACGGCCATGACGGGCCAGAACCTGGACCGCTACATGGGCCGCGCGTTCATCGGCGACGGCATCGCCACCATGGTGAGCGGCAGCGCCGGCGGCACGGGCGTGACCACCTACGCCGAGAACATCGGCGTGATGGCCGCGACCAAGATCTATTCGACCGCCGTGTTCCTGGTGGCCGGCCTCATCGCGCTGGTGCTGGGCTTCTCACCGAAGTTCGGCGCGCTGATCCAGGCCATCCCGCTGCCGGTGATGGGCGGCGTGTCCATCGTCGTGTTCGGCCTGATCGCCGTGGCCGGCGCCAAGATCTGGGTGGACAACCGCGTGGACTTCTCGGACAACAAGAACCTGATCGTGGCCGCCATCACGCTGATCATCGGCACTGGCGAATTCACGCTCAAGTTCGGTGACTTCGCGCTGGGCGGCATCGGGACCGCCACGTTCGGCGCGATCATCCTGTACGCACTGCTGAATCGTCGCAGCGCATAAATCGGAAAGCACCGCCAGCGCTCGCGGTGCCCCTCCCCCGTCAGCAGACACCGCGCAAGGGCCGCCCCGCAGCGCTGGTGTCGTCCCCCTTCCCATCGCGCAGCGATGAGAGAAGGGGGAGGCGGCAAAGCCGCTCAGGGGGTTGTCACCTCTTCAACCAGTTCCAGACGAGGTCGACGCCGATCTCCAGCAGATCGAAGCGGGTCTGCGTTTCGGTGAAACGTTCCTTCTGCCGCTCGCGCAGCTCCCGGTTGCGGTCACGCTCGATGGCGATCAGCGCGTCCGCCAGGTCGGTGGGCCGCGCCGGCTCCTCGGTGCGGCGGGCGGCGCGGCTGTGCCGCTCCAGCGCCTCGTCCACGGCTTTCGGGTCCAGCAGCGACAGCGCCGAGCGGCAGTACGGGCAGGCGTGGTCGTTGCGGATGTCCACCGTGCCGCCGCAGTTGGTGCAACCGATGGTGCCCACGCGCTGGGCCAACGCCTCGATCTCCATCGACGAGAGATGCCGCACGAAGCCCTTCTCGACCATGAACGAACCGAAGGTGCTGAAGCGCCCGTGCCCGGCAGCGCAGCGGTAGGTCATGTAGCGGCCGAACTTGGCCATGTCGTAGCCGGCATCCAGCGCCTTCGGGCAGCGCGGGCAGTGCAGGCGCTGCGCCAGCGGCTGGTGCGCCTCGCCCCGGCGTTCGTGCAGTAGCTCGAACAGCTCCAGCACCGCCGCGGGCGCCAGGCGCGTGTTCTCCTGCGGGTCGAACCACAGGCCCTGGCAGGCGAAGCACAGGTCCAGCTCCAGGGTGCCGCCGCCGTGCGCGGCGAAGCGGCGGATCTCGGTGGGCTGGCGGCAGGAGGGGCAGCGGGGCGTGAACGGCATGGTGGCGCGCATGGTACCGCCCCGCCCAGGGTGACGGGCGCCGCATACCGCGCGCATAGGGCGGCGGAATGCAGGTGCGGCGCCGGGCAGTGGCACAGGCCGCTGCTACCATGCAGGCGTGAACCGCAAGCCGCCCCCGGGCGGCATTTTTTCGACCGGAGAGGCTCCCATGACCTTGGCAGAGCGCGTGCGCTACGCAGACTTCCACCCCCGCATCATGTCGGCCGACGCGGCTGCCGCGCTGATTCCCCACGGCACCAACGTCGGCATGAGCGGATTCACCGGCGCGGGCTACCCCAAGGCCCTGCCCCAGGCCATCGCCGCCCGCGCCCGGGCCGAGCACGCCGCCGGCAAGCCCTACAAGATCAACGTGTGGACGGGCGCCTCCACCGCGCCCGAGGCCGACGGCGTGATGGCCGAGGCCGACGCCCTGGGCCAGCGCCTGCCGTTCAACACCGACCCGATCGCGCGCCGCAAGATCAACGAAGGGCAGATCGACTTCATCGACATGCACCTGTCGCACGTCGCGCAGCACGCCTGGTTCGGCTTTCTGGGCCCCATGCAGGTGGCGGTGGTCGAGGTGCTGGGCGTGACGGCCGACGGCCTGCTGATCCCGTCCACCTCGGTGGGCAACAACAAGACCTGGCTGGAGATCGCGGACCACGTGATCCTGGAGGTGAACACCCAGCTGCCCGCGCGCATGGAGGGCATGCACGACATCTACTACGGGACGGCCATTCCGCCGCGCCGCGTGCCGATCGCCATGACGCATGCGGACGACCGCATCGGCGAGCCCTACCTGCGCGTGGATCCTTCCAAGGTGGTGGCCGTGGTGGAGACGCACCGGGGCGACCGCGACAACGTGTTCGCCGCGCCGGACGCCAATTCCCACCTCATCGCCGCATCGATCATCGACTTCCTGGCGCACGAGATGAAGATGGGCCGCCTGCCCAAGGAAATGCTGCCCGTGCAGTCCGGCGTGGGCAACGTGGCCAACGCCGTGCTGGCCGGGCTGATGACGGGCCCGTTCGAGAACCTGCTCGGCTTCACCGAGGTGCTGCAGGACGGCATGCTGGACCTGCTGCGCGCCGGCAAGATGAGCAAGGCCTCGGCCACGGCCATCTCGCTGAGCCGGGCGGCGTTCGAGGACTTCGAGAAGAACATCGACTTCTACCGCGAGCGCATCCTCCTGCGGCCCCAGGAGATATCGAACCACCCCGAGCTGGTGCGGCGCCTGGGGATCATCGCCATGAACTCGATGATCGAGGCCGACATCTACGGCAACATCAATTCCACGCACATCATGGGCTCGGCCATGATGAACGGCATCGGCGGCTCGGGCGACTTCGCGCGCAACGGCTACCTGTCGTTCTTCGTCACGCCGTCGGTCGCCAAGAACGGCGCCATCAGCTGCATCGTGCCCATGGTTTCGCATGTGGACCACACCGAGCACGACACGCAGATCATCGTCACCGAGCAGGGCCTGGCCGATCTGCGCGGCCTGAGCCCGCGCCAGCGCGCGCAGGTCATCATCGACCGCTGCGCCCATCCCGACTACCGGCCCCTGTTGCAGGACTACTTCGACCGCGCCCGGGCGCAGGGCGCGCAGCACACGCCGCACCTCCTGGGCGAGGCGCTGGGCTGGCACCAGCGCTGCCTGGCAACGGGCACGATGCGGCCCGCGGCCTGACCGCGCCGCCTTCCGGCACGGCCAAGGCGCGCTCCCGGATGCGGCGGGCACCGGCCTGGCGCGCCCGTCGCGTGCGTGTCTGGCGGCGCGGGGGGCGCGCCAGATAATGGGCCATTGCCCAAGAGCCAAGGAGCCGCACCGCCATGTCCATCTGGAAGAAGCCCATCACCCTCGCGCAACTGAACACCGGCGCCGCGAACGCCGTCACGCACCTGGGCATCGAGATCACCGAGATCGGCGACGACTTTCTGCGCGGCCGCGTGCCGGTGGACGACCGCACCCGCCAGCCCTTCGGCCTGCTGCACGGCGGCGTGAGCGTGGTGCTGGCGGAATCGCTGGGGTCGATGGGCGCGTTCTACGCCGCGCCCGAGGGCTGGACGGCCGTGGGCCTGGACATCAACGCCAACCACTTGCGTGCCGTCAAGGACGGCTGGGTCACCGGCACCGCGCGGCCCGTGCACATCGGCCGCACCACGCAGGTCTGGCAGATCGACATGGCCAACGAGGCCGGCGAGCTGACCTGCGTGTCGCGCATCACCATGGCCATGCTGGCGCCACGCTGAGCGCAGCAGCAGGCATCAAAATCGATAGCTGCCTGCGCTTGCCCATCAAGAGATTCAAAACCATTTGGCCTTGAACTCCTTGTTCGATGAGCGCATGCAGCTATTGTTTGGATAGCTAAACGCCGGCACAGATGCCGTCGGCGCGCGGGTCGGTGGCGCCTTCGATGCGCCCGTCCGGGTGCACGGCCACCGCGCCGGCGTGGCCCATCATGTCCTCGAAGGCGCCCACGACCTGCACGTCGTGCCCGGCGCTGCGCAGCGCCTCGACCAGGGCCGGATCGAAGCGCGACTCCAGCTTGAGGTTGGTGGACTGGTCGCCCCAGGTGCGCCCCAGCAGCCAGCGCGGCGCCGTGATGGCGGCCTGCATGTCCTGCCCGAACAGCACATGGCGCGTGAAGAACGCCGCCTGCGTCTGCGGCTGGCCCTCGCCGCCCATGGTGCCGTAGGCCAGCACGCGGCCGTCGTCCAGCAGCGCGAGCGCGGGGTTCAGCGTGTGAAACGGCAGGCGGCCCGGCACCAGCTGGTTGGGCCCGGCATCGAGCGTGAACGAGGCGCCGCGGTTCTGCCACTGCACGCCCGATTCGGGCAGCACCACGCCGCTGCCGAACTCCCAGTACACGCTCTGGATATAGCTCACCACACGGCCGTGCGCGTCGGCCGCGCCGAGCCACACCGTATCGCCGGGCGCCGTGGGCACGGGCCAGGGTGCGGCGCGCTGCGCATCGATGTGTGCGGCCTCGGCATCCAGCGCGCCGGGCTGCAGAAACGCGGCCGGGTCGGCCTGCATGGTGGCCGGGTCGCCCACATAACGGTTGCGCCAGGCGAAGGCGCGCTTGGTGGCCTCCACCACGCCATGCACATGCGCGAAGCCTTCGGCCTGCGAAACGCCCAGCCGGTCGAACAGTCCCAGGATGGCCAGCGACGACACGCCCTGCGTGGGCGGCGGCTGGTTGAACACCCGGCCGGCCGACAGGCGCACCGACAGCGGCGCCACCGGCTGCGCACGCCAGCCCTGGAGATCGGCCAGCGCCAGCGGGCTGCCCACGGCCTGCAGGTCGCGCGCCATGCTCTGCGCCAGGTCGCCGCGGTAGAAGTCGTCCAGCCCCGCATGGGCCAGCCGGTCCAGCGTGGCGGCGATGCGCGGCTGGCGCAGCGTGTCACCCACGCGCGGCACGCCTTGGGCGGCAAAGGCTTCAGCGAAGCCGGGCACGCCGGCCAGCTCGCCCCACTTGGCCTGCGTGAGCCCCACCTGCGATCCGGTGACGGGCACGCCCTCGCGCGCATGGCGGATCGCATCGGCCAGCAGGTGCGGCAGCGGCAGCGGCTTGCCCCAGGGGCGCGCCACGGCCAGCGCCTCGGCCCAACCGCCGACGGCGCCGGCCACGGTGAGCGCCGCACGCGGGCCGCGCGTGGGAATGGCCGCATCGCCGTGCGCGCGGTAGAAGGCCGCATCGGCCGCCTGGGCCGCGCTGCCGCAGGCGCGCACCGCCACGGGCGCGGCCATGCCGGGCTCGTGGATCAGCCAGAAGCCGTCGCCGCCGATGCCGTTCATGTGCGGGTAGACCACGGCGATCGTGGCCGCCGCGGCCACCATGGCCTCCACCGCGTTGCCGCCATCGCGCAGCACGGCCGCACCGGCCTGGGCCGCCAGGTGGTGGGGCGCCGTGACCATGCCGCCCCGGCAGTGCAGGCTATGCAGCATGGGCCACCTCCTTCGGTGCATCCATGAGCGAGACATGCGCCGCCACCACGCACCAGCCCTGGTCCGGCGTGCGCAGCCAGGTCTGCTGCTGGCGGCCGATGCGCGCGCTGCCGTCGCGCGTGAACTCGGTGCTGGCCGTGGCCAGGTCGCGCCCGTAGGTGGTGATGCAGGTGTTGCGCAGCGTGCGCGCCAGCCCGGCGGACGGGCGGGCATGGCGGAACGCACGGATGGCGTCGATGCCGTAGAGGTTCTCGGTGGCGCCATAGCGCACGGTGTGCGGGCTGTGGAAGAACAGCGCGTCGAGCGCCTCGACCTCGTTGTGCACCAGCGCGTGCTCGTAGCGCGCGAAGGCGGCCCTCACTTCGGCCAGCACCTCGGGCAGGTTGACCAGGATCGCTTCAGGCATGCAGTCGTCTCCGTTCTCTTCGTGTTCCGGCGATTGTGGGGCGTGGCGCGGGGAGGGGGAGTCACCCACGTTCAATGCCCGCCGCCCAGGTAGGCGCGCGTGAGCGCATCGTTGGCCGCGATCTCTGCCGCCGTGCCCTGCGCCACGACGCGGCCGCCTTCCAGCACATAGGCGCGGTCGGCCAGCGACAGCGCCAGCGCGGCCATCTGGTCCACCAGCACCAGCGTCATGGCCTCGCTGCGCAGCGTATCGAGCGCGGCGAACAGCTCCTCGATGACCTTGGGCGCCAGGCCCAGCGAGGGCTCGTCGAGCAGCAGCACCCGCGGTTTCGCCATGAGGGCGCGCGCGATGGCCAGCATCTGCTGCTCGCCGCCCGACAGCAGGCCGGCGCGCTGGTGCAGGCGCTCGCGCAGGCGCGGAAAGCGCTGCAGCATTTCCTCGACACGCGCCTCGCGCCCCTCGGGCACGAGGAACGCGCCCAGGCGGATGTTGTCGAGCACGGAGAGCTCGGGGAACACCTGCCGGCCTTCCGGCACCAGCACCAGGCCGCGCGCCACCACCTGTTCGGCCCGCAGCCCGCCCAGTTCCACGCCACCGAGGTGGATGCCGCCCTCAAGCGGCCGGTGCAGCCCGGCCAGCGAGCGCATCAGCGTGCTCTTGCCTGCGCCGTTGGCGCCCAGCAGGGCCACCAGTTCGCCCTCGCGCACCATCAGGTCCACGCCGTGCAGCACGGGCTCGGCGCCGTAGCCGGTGGTGAGCTGGCCCACGCCCAGCACCTCGGCCGCGCCGGGCGCCAGCGTGCGGGCCGGGACTGCATGCACGGCCACGGCACCGCCCGCGCCATCGCCCAGGTAGGCCTGGCGCACGGCGGGGTGGGCCTGCACCTCGGCGGGCGTGCCTTCGGCCAGGTGGCGGCCGGATTCGATCACCACCACATGGTCCGACAGGCCCATCACCAGCGCCATGTCGTGCTCCACCAGCAGCACGCCCACGCCCTGGTCCGCGATGCGGCGCAGCAGGGCGGACAGGCGCTCCTTGTCTTCATGCGACAGCCCGGCCGCGGGCTCGTCGAGCAGCAGCACCTCGGGGTCGGTGGCCAGGGCGCGTGCGATCTCCACCAGGCGGCGGTCCACATGGGCCAGGTCCGATGCGCGCGCTTGCGGCTCACCCGTGTAGCCACACCAGGCCAGCAGCGCCAGTGCCTGCGCACAGGCCTGCGGCGAGCGGATGCGCCCGGCCCCGAGCACGAAGCCAAGCCGCCCGCGCGGCAGGGCCAACGCCACGTTGTCGACCACGCTCAGGCTGCCGAACAGCTGCGAGGTCTGGTAGCTGCGGGCCACGCCGGCCCGCGCGATGCGCCAGGCGCCCACGCCCTGCACGGGCGCATCGCCCAGCAGGCAGGCGCCCTGGGTGGGCGTGTAGAAGCCGCTGAGCATGTTGAGCACCGTGCTCTTGCCCGCGCCATTGGGACCGATGAGGCTGGTCACCGCACCGGGCGGCACGCTGAACGAGAGCTGCGAGACGGCCTTCACGCCGCCGAAGACCATGGACAGTTCCTGCGCCCGCAGCGTGCGGCGCGGGCGCTGGCCCAAAGCCGGTGCGGCATCCGTCGCCCCCGGGGCCGCCACAGGCGATGCCGCAGCACCCGCCCGGCGCGGCCACAGCCGCACGGCCAGGCCCACCAGCCCCTGGGGCGCAGCCCACAGCACGGCCAGCAGCAGCGCGCCGAAGAACAGCAGACGGTATTCCTCCAGGCGCGCCAGCATCTCCGGCAGCAGCCCCACGATGAGGGCGCCCACCAGCGGCCCGGCGATGCTGCCCGAGCCGCCGATCATCACCACCAGCACGAACAGGATGGACTGCAGGAACGAGAAGCTGTGCGGCGTGACGAAGCCCGACAGCGGCGCATACAGCCCGCCGGCCACACCGGCCAGCAGCGCCGACACGGTAAAGGCCACGGTCTTCACGGTGAGCGGGTTCAGCCCGATGGATTCGGACGCGGTCTCGGCATCGCGCACGGCGCGCAGCGCCGCCCCCCAGCTGCCGCGCGACAGCTTGATGAAGCCGATCAGCGCCAGCGCCGCCGCCACGATGGCCAGCGCCGCCACGGCGCGTTCGCCGCGCAGTGCGTCCCAGCCCAGGCTGGGCGCGGCGATGCCCATGACGCCGTTCTGCCCGCCCGTCAGGTCGCGCATCTCGACGGCGCTGTGCTCCACGATGAAGCCGAAGGCGATGGTGACCATGGCGAGATACGGGCCGCGCACGCGCAGCGCGGGCAGCGCCAGCAGCGCGCCCATGGCGCCGGCAGCCAGCGCCGCCACGGGCCATGCGGCCCAGAAGCTCCAGCCGGCCCGGGTGGTGAGGATGCCCACCGCATAGGCGCCGATGGCATAGAAGCCCACGTGCCCGAAGGACACCTGCCCCGACAGGCCCAGCAGCACGTTCAGGCCGATGCCCACGATGGCCAGCAGGGCCACGTTGGCCAGCACGAAGACGTAGTAGCCGTTGACCGTGGCGGCCAGCGCCACGCCGGCCAGCACGGTAGCCAGACCCAGGGCCCAGGGCCACAGGACGGTTCCCAGGCCGGGCACGCGGGCGCCGGGTTGTGCGTTGTGTCGTTCCACCATGGTCATACCTTGCGCACCTGGGCGCGGCCGAAGAGCCCGTTCGGGCGCACGGCCAGCGCCACGATCACGAGCGAGAAAGTGAGGATCTGCGTGTAGCCCGAGCCCAGCGTGGCGGTGATCAGCGCCTCGACCACGCCGAACAGCAGGCCGGCCAGCATCACACCCCAGGCGCTGGAGACGCCGCCCAGAATCGCCACCGCAAAGGCCTTGAGCCCGAACAGCGTGCCCATGTCGGACTGCACGTTGAACAGCGGCGCGATCAGCACGCCCGCCACGCCGGCGAACAGCGCCGACACGGCGAACGCCGCGGCCACCACGCGCCCGATGGGAATGCCCATGAGGCGCGCGGCATCGCGGTTCTGCACCACGGCCAGCATGGCCGTGCCCCAGCGCGTGCGCCGCGCCACCAGGTGCAGCACACCGGCCAGCGCCAGCCCGACCAGCGGGATCAGCAACTGCAGCGGGTACACGCCCAGTCCCAGATCCCCCAGCGTGAGCGGCGTCTGAGCCAGCGGCGAGGGCAGGCTGCGCGGCTCCTTGCCGAAGGTGAACATGGCGATGTTGTCGACCACGATGCCCAGCGCCACCGTGGCCATGAGCCAGGCGTCGGAGCCGCGGCTGGCGAACGGGCGCACGGCCACGAACTCCACCACCAGGCCGTAGAGCGCGCACAGCAGCAGCGCCAGCGCGATGGCCACCGGCATGGGCCAGCCCAGCGCCACGGCGAAGCCGTAGGTGAGCACGGCGCCGAGCATCATGGAGCTGCCTTGCGCGAAATTCACCGTGCCGGAGACGACATAGGTGACGTGAAAGCCCAGCGCCATCAGCCCGTACATGCTGCCCAGGCCGATGCCGCTGATAAGGGCGGAGAGAAATAGCATCGTGGTGATCGATCGAATGCTGTGAAGGAATGGCGGCAAGCCGCGTTGGAAAGCGGCTTGCCGCGGTCAAGAAAGCGCAGCGCAGCGGCTCTGGCCAGGCGCTACTGCCAGAAGCGCTTGAGGGGCCGCGCTTACGGCTTGTCCAGCCCCACGGGCAGGATGCGGTTGCCGATGAACTGCGCCCACACGTAGTCGTTCTCGCTCAGCGCATCGTGGTTGGCTTCGCTGAACGGCTTGTCGTAGGTCTTGATCAGGCCTTCGTACTTGTCGATCTTGTAGAAGCCCTGGCGCACGGCGTCGCCGTCGGTGCTGCCCGCCTTGGCGATGGCCTGCGCGGCCAGGTGCAGCGCGTCATAGCCGTTGGCCACGCCCACGGCCGGCGTGATGTTGTCCGGGCCCTTGATGTCGGGGTACTTGGCCTTGAGCGCCGCCACCACCTTGTCGCCCACGGGCGACTGCTTGCCGAAGAAGCTGTAGGTCTGCACGAAGTGCACGTTCTTGGCGTTGGGACCGCCCAGTTCGGTGAAACGGCCACCGGCCGGGCCCCAGTGCGAGACGATGGGCACCTGCCAGCCCATGCGGTCCAGCGACTTCACCACCTGGGCCGAGGGGCCCACGTTGCCCACCATGAAGAGCGCGTCGGCGCCGGCGGCCTTCAGGCGCGTGAGCTGCGGCACCACGTCCACATCGCTGTCGTTGAACTTCTCGATGGCCGCGGCCTTCATGCCCTTGGCCGTCAGCGCGGCCGTCAGGCCCTTTTCGTTCGATTCGCCCCAGGGGTTGTTCACCAAAATCATGCCGGGGTTCTTGGCGCCGAAGGTCTTCTGCGCATAGGCCAGCATGCCGCGGTCCACGATCTCGTCCACGGCCGAAACACGGAAGGCGAAGTTGGGCTTGGCGCCGTTCTTGGTGATCGGCGTGCCCGCCGCCCAGGGGCCCATGAACGGCACCTTCTCCTGGTTGGCCAGCTGCACGATGGCGATCGACACGGGCGTGTCGAGCCCGCCGAACAGCACGGCCACCTTCTCGCGGTAGATGAGTTCACGCGCGGCCGTCACGCCCTTGGCGGGGTTGGCCTCGTCGTCGCGGCGCACCAGCTCCAGCTTGCGCCCGCCCAGCAGGCCGCCCTTGGCGTTGATCTCGTCGATGGCGACGGTCATGCCGCGGGTGATGGCTTCGCCCGCCAGCGCCGACTGGCCCGACAGCGCCGTCACCAGCCCGATCTTGATGGGCTCGGCGGCCTGGGCACTACCCAGGAACGAGGCGGCCGCCAGGGCGGCCAGGGTGAAGCGGCGACGGGTCGTGTGGGAACTCATGGTGGTACTCCAGGCTGGGAAGGGTCTGCGGCAATCCGCGGGGCGTTCACCGCACCGCATGCCCACTCCCTGCAAACACCATGCCAGCGTCAACCAAACGACATCTGTATTGGCGACATACAAGAATTTGGATTGTCGACAATCTGGCACACGCTTTGCTCACACCATTTTGGAACGGCCTTTCAGGCCACAAGGCACCGAACCGGTGCGACAACTGGAGGACAACCATGCAGCACGCCCCCCTTGAGGGCATCCCCGCACCGACGCAGGACCCGGGCGCCGTAGTGGAGGAGTTCCTGCGGCTCATCATGATTCCCGCGCCCGAAGAAGCCAGCCGCCTCGTGTCGGAGCAGCTCGCCATCCGCTTCACGGGGGGCCGCGCCCTGCAGCGCCCCGCCGATTGCGCGGCCTTCAACGCGCAGCGCTACGCCTGGGTGAAGAAGCGCTTCGAGCGCACCGATGTGGCCCAGGGCGCGACGGACGAAGAAGCCGTGGTCTACAACACCGGCACGCTGTACGGCGCCTGGCCCGACGGCACGCCGTTCGAAGGCAACCGCTACATCGACCGCTACGTGGTGCGGCACGGCCGCATCGTGCAGATGGACGTGTGGAACGACAGCGCCGAATGGATGCTGGTGCGCGCCGGCCTGGCCGCGCCGTGGCCGTCGCCCATGCAGCCGGCCGCGGCGGAGGGGGCATGAGCAGCACCTACGGCCTGGGCCCCCTGCCCTCGCACGAGCGCTTCGGCTATGCGCCCATCGGCCAGCGGCCGGACTACACCTGGCCGAACGGCGCCCGCCTGGCGGTGTACCTGGGCTTCAACCTGGAGCACTTCGCGTTCGGCGAAGGCCTGGGCGCACGCATCGGCCCGGCCTCGCCCGAGCCGGACGTGCTCAACTACAGCTGGCGCGAATACGGCAACCGCGTGGGCGCCTGGCGCTGCCTGGAGCTGTTCGACCAGCTGGGCCTGCCCACGGGTTGCCTGCTGAACACGGCCCTGTACGACCACTGCCCCGACCTGGTGGCGGCCTTCGCCGCGCGCGGTGACGAGCTCATCGGCCACGGCCACACCAATGCCGAGCGCCAGGGCACGCTGGCCGAGGACGCGGAACGCGCGCTGCTGGCCGGCTGCCGCGACCGCATCGCGCAAGAGAGCGGCACGGCCCCGCGCGGCTGGCTGTCGCCCTGGATCTCGGAGAGCCGCACCACACCCGACCTGCTGGCCGAGACCGGCTACGCCTACACGCTGAACTGGGCGCACGACGACCAGCCCCTGCCGATGCAGACGCGCACCGGCCAGCCGCTGTGGTCCGTGCCCTACCCGCAGGAGCTGAACGACATCCCCATGATCATTGCGCGCAACCTCGACGGCCGCGACTTCGCCCGCATGGTCACCGACAACTTCGACGAGATGCGGCAGCAGAGCGCACGCCAACCCCTGGTGATGGGCATCGCCCTGCACCCCTACCTGGTGGGCCAGCCCTACCGCCTGCGCCACCTGCGCCACGCGCTGGAGCACCTGTGCCGCGCACGCGATGCGGGCCAGGTGTGGTTCACCACGCCTGGGGCGGTCTGCCGCCACATGGAAGCGCTGTTCCCCCACGCCGCGGCCACGCAGCGGCTCGCGGCCTGACCGGCCCCTTTCACCGATTCCCTTTGCATCTTCCGCCCATGACCACCCGCCCATCGACCGCCCCGTTTTCCATCGAGGACACCGCCCATGCCTGGGTGCCCCACGGGCACTTCACCATGCAGGGCGCGCCGTCCGGTCCGCTGGCCGGCCTGCGCTTCGCCGCCAAGGACGTCTTCGACATCGCGGGCCACACCACCGGCGCCGGCAACCCCACCTGGCTGGCCACGCATGCGCCGGCCGAGCAGCACAGCCCGCTGGTGGCGCAGCTGCTGGCCGCCGGTGCGGCGCTGCACGGCAAAGTGATCTCGGACGAGCTGGCCTACAGCATCCACGGCCACAACCTGCACTACGGCATGCCGCTCAACGCGGCGGCGCCCGACCGCATTCCGGGCGGTTCGTCCAGCGGATCGGTGGCCGCCGTGGCTGCGCGGCTGGTGGACTTCGCCCTGGGAACCGACACGGGCGGCTCCACCCGCGTGCCGGCCAGCTACTGCGGCGTATGGGGCCTGCGCACCACGCACGGCCTGCTGCCGCGCGAGGGGCTGGTGCCGCTGCACCCGAGTTTCGACACCGCCACCTGGTTCGCGCACGAGGCCCGCACCTTCGCGCGCGTGGCCGACACGCTGCTGCCCGCCCAGGCCTTCACCCCGCGCCGCGCGCTGCGGCTCGAAGACGCGCAGGCCGAGGCCGATGCCACCTTCGCTCCGCTGCTGGACCGGGCCGCCGCCGCGCTGCAGGCGCAGCTGGGCACGGCGGTGGAGCCGGCTTTGGCCGCAGGCGTCGGGGCCACGCTGGAGCAATGGCGCCAGCACTACGTCGCCTGGGGCGCCCACGAAGGATGGGAAACCCATGGCGCGTGGATCAGCGCCCATCAGCCCGCGTTCGAGGACGCCATCGCCGGCCGCTGGCAGGCCGCCAGCCAGGTCAGCCCCGAGAGCGCCAGCGCGGCCCGCGCCGCCGGCCAGGCGGTGCGCGAACGCGTGCGGGCCCTGGTGGGCGACGACACCGTGCTGCTGCTGCCTTCCGCCGCCACCGTGGCGCCGCTGCGCGATGCGAGCGGGCCCGAGATCGACGCCACCCGCATGCGCACCCTGCGCATCTGCTGCATCGCCGGCCTGGCGGGCCTGCCCCAGGTGAGCCTGCCGCTGCGCACAGCCGAAGGCCTGCCTGCAGGCGTCTCGCTGATCGGCCCGGCCGGCAGCGACCAAGCGCTGGTGCATCTGGCCGTGCAGGTGTGGGAACGGCTGCAGGCCGTGCCGGCCTGAACGGCCGCACCCTCCCAAGGAAAGCGCGACAATCGCCGCCGAACACTGACCCCCGCGGCATGGTCGACAATGCCTGCCGCACGCTCCATGGCCACCTCCACCCCACCTCGCCCAGCCCCCCGGCCCCGCGCTCCCGCCCGCAAGAAGGCGGCGGCAGCACCCCAGAAGAGCGCCGCCTTGCCCGTGGCCGCTCTGCCCGCCGACCAGGCCGGGGCACTGCCGGGCCTGCGCACGGGCGACGATGTGGAGACGCGCATCTACAACACGGTGTTCGAGAGCGTGATGACGCAGCGCCTCACCCCCGGCACCAAGCTGCCCGAGGCCTCGCTATGCACCCTGTTCGGCGTGCGCCGCGCCACCGTGCGCAAGGTGCTGCAGACGCTGGCCCACGACCACATCGTGGAGCTGCGGCCCAACCGCGGCGCCGTGGTGGCCGCGCCCAGCCCGGAAGAGACCCGCAAGATCTTCGAGGCGCGCCGCGCGCTGGAGGCCGCCATCGTGCGGCTGGCCACCCGCCACGCCACGCCGGAGGACCTGGCCAGCCTGCGCAGCCAGCTGCAGCA
Source organism: Paracidovorax wautersii (assembly GCF_031453675.1). Lineage (NCBI taxonomy): Bacteria > Pseudomonadati > Pseudomonadota > Betaproteobacteria > Burkholderiales > Comamonadaceae > Paracidovorax > Paracidovorax wautersii. Next base: position 1,320,820 of record NZ_JAVIZX010000001.1, read on the forward strand.
GGAGCATGCGGCCATGCACACCTTCACCCAGCCTGCCTGGGCCCGCCTGGCCAGCTCGTTCCACCTGCGGCTGGCGGAACTGGCGCGCAACCCCATCCTGCAGCGCTACCTTATGGAGCTGGTGTCGCGCTGCTCGCTCATCGTGGCGCTGTACGAGCCGCCGGGCAAGGCCTCGTGCGAGCACGAGGAGCATGCGCGCGTGGTGGACCTTATCGAGCAGGGCGACGCCGAGGGCGCCGTGGCGGTGATGGAAGAGCACCTGCTGGAGCTGGAGCGCAGCGTGTGCATGCAGCACGAGGCGCCCGGCAACAGCCTGGCGCGCATGCTCGGCATGGCCTGACGGCGCAAGGCCCGCGCAGCAGGCCGGGGCTTATCCGCCCAAGAGCGAAGCCACAGCGGCGCACGGCATGCCCGGCCGCGCCCCGCGCAGCCCGGCACCGCCGCAGCCGTGCGCTCAGCGCAGGAAGGCGGGCTTGGCGTAGCCGGCGAACTTGGCGTCCAGCACGGCCTTGTACTCGGGCGTGCGGTAGGCGGCGGCCAGGTCCTTGGCCCACTGCGTGTCCTTGTCGCGCGTCTTCACGGCGACGATGTTCAGGTAGTGGTCGGGCGTCTTCTCCAGCACCACGGCCTCGGTGAGCTTCAGGCCCGACGAGATGGCGAAGTTGCCGTTGATGATGGCGAATTCGGCGTCGTCCAGCGAACGCGGAAGGTGCGCGGCATCCAGCGGCAGCAGCTTGATCTTGCGCGGGTTGCTCGCCAGGTCCAGCTCGGAGATGCGCATGGGGTCCACGCCCTCCTTCACCGTCACCAGCCCGGCCTGCTGCAGCAGCACCAGCGCGCGCGCCAGGTTGGTGGCGTCGTTGGGCAGGCTCACGCGGTCGCCGTCCTTCAGGTCGGCCAGGGTCTTGCGCTTCTTGGAGTAGATGCCCATGGGCGCGATGGGGCCCTGCGTCAGCGCCGTCAGGTCCAGCTTGCGGTTGTTCTTGAACTGGTTGAAGTAGACCTCGTGCTGGAAGAAGTTGGCGTCCAGCGAGCCGTCGGCCAGGGCCAGGTTGGGCTGCACGTAGTCGTTGAACTCCACCAGCTTCACGGTGTAGCCCTTCTTCTGCAGCTGCGGCACGATGCCCGACTGCAGCTGGTCGTAGTTGGAGCCGGCCGTGGCGCCGATCACGATCTGCTTCTTGGCCGGATCCTGCGCAGCGGCGGGCACCGACAGCGAGGCGGCAACGGCCAGGGCCGCCACCGTGAGGGCGCGGCGGCCCAGGGCGCCGGAGGCGGCGGCAGAAGACTCGGTGGAACGCTGGGCGGACAGGAAACGCAGGGACATGGCGCGGTCTCTCTTGGGCTATAGGTCTGGGGGTGGGCGGATGTGCGCCGGGGATCACCCGCGCTCCCGCCGGGAGAGCCGGCAGTATCGAATCTGGCGCCCCGACAACCAAAGAATAAAAAGCTCTCTGCTTATTCCAAAGCAAGCCATGGAAAGCCGCCCTGGCCGGCGACCAGCCCCGCGCACGCACGGCCCGGAGATTCAGATCAAAACGGCCTGCAGCGCAGGCGCATCAAGCGCAAATAGCTATTGATTCAATAGCAAACGAGCCAGCTGGCGCAGGGCGTCTTCCGCCGTGGCCTCCAGCCCGCACGAGCGCGTGATCATGAGGTTGAGGCGCTGGCCACGGCCCTCCACCTCCATGCCGGTGGCGCTTTCGCGCACCACGCCGTCGGCGCCGCGCATGCAGGGCATGGCGGCGCTGACCCGCTCCGCGTAGCTCTGCGCGGGCACGTGGTAGGCCACCACCGGCTTGCCCAGCGCAATGGCATAGCCCACTTCGAAGACGGTGCCCGAATCCGGCTCCAGCCCGCGGAAGGCCTCCAGATTGGCGGCCACGCCGTCCGCCTGGCGCAGCAGCGCGATGTTGCCGTCGTAGATGCGCTGGGCGAGCGTGTCGTCGTCCGAGCCGCGGCCGGGGTGCGTGTCCACCTGCGTGTCGGTGGGAGCCACGCCCTCCAGGCCCAGGGCTGCGCACTGGGCCTTCAGCCGGGCGAAGCGCGCTGGCGCGTCGGGGCGGAAGACGTCGGGGCCCGCGAGATAAATGCGCGGGCGACGCGGGGAGGCCGTGGCAGCGGCGGTCACAGTCCCAGCTGCGACAGCGCGGCCTGCAGGCCGGCCAGCCCGCCCACGCGCTGGTCGTTGATGAAGACCTGGGGCATCTGGCGCACGGACGGGCCGCACTTCTGGAAGAACGCGAGGCGCTCGGCCTCGTCGTCGATCTTGATCTCCTCGAAGGCGATGGAGCGCGTCTTCAGCAGCATCTTGGCGGAATCGCACTGCGGGCAGGCGGACTTCGAGTAAATGACGATCTTCAGTTCCATGGGCGGTAGTTTATGCGGGCGGCCCGGGGCGCGCCGGGCGGAGGATATCGCCGCCACCGCGCCCCCCGTGGGCCGGGCTCAGCGCCCGAGCAGCCCCTGCAGCCGCGCGCGCAGGGCGCCGAACTTGTCGCCGCTGGCGTTGACCGCCTCGCACCGGCCCTCCACCGTGCGCGCCGGCTCGGCCAGCGGCCGGTAGGCCAGCAGGGTCTCGCAGTCGCAGCGCAGGCGGGCCTTCAGGACGTGCGTGCGGCGGTCGGTCACCTCGGCCACCCAGCAGGCGTCGGCGCAGCCGCAGGTGCGGTACGTCAGCACCTCGTCGCTGCGTTCCCAGTCCAGCGTTTGCGCAGCCGGCCGGAGCGGCGTCTGCGCCTGGGCTGGGGCACCGGACAGGGCGAGCAACAGCCCGGCGCATACCAGCCCCGCGCTCAGGCCCGCGCGCCGCGTCATGTGGGCTCGCCGCCCTGCCGCGCCAGGCGCTCGCTCTTCCAGTACACGTCGTCGCCGCCGTCCACGCGGTTGAGCACGCGGGCCAGCACGAAGAGCAGGTCGGACAAGCGGTTGAGGTAGCGCCGGGGCGCATCGCGCAGGGGTTCGGCGGCGCCGAGCGCCACCACAGCGCGCTCGGCCCGGCGCGCCACCGTGCGGCACACGTGGGCCTGCGCCGCCGCGCGCGTGCCGGCAGGCAGGATGAACTCCTGCAGGCGCGGCAGCGTGGCGTTGTACAGCGCCAGGGCCTCGTCGAGCTGCAGCAGCGCGTCGTCCTTGAGCAGCGCGAAGCCGGGGATGGACAGCTCGCCGCCCAGGTTGAAGAGCTGGTGCTGCACGTCCACCAGCAGCTCGCGCACGCCCTGCGGCAGCGGCTCGCACAGCAGCAGGCCGATGTGGGAGTTGAGCTCGTCCACGTCGCCCATGGCGTGCGGGCGGCCGCTGTCCTTGGAGACGCGGCTGTTGTCCCCCAGGCCCGTGGTGCCGTCGTCGCCCGTGCGGGTGGCGATCTGTGACAGTCGGTTGGCCATGTGTGCGGTCCCTTTCCTTGCTTTCGTTGGTGTGGCAGCCGAAGGCATTGTGCGGGAGAGCCGGCGGGGCCCCTGGGGACACGCCGCTGCCAGCCGGCGAACGGGGTGCGCGTTACATCCATGGGCAAATGTGTAGCCGGGCAACAGCTGGCAAAAGTGCTCGCGCGGGCGGCCGCCCTGCGGTGCAATGCGCCCGTGTTCAATGCTTCCCGGAGCCCTTCCATGCCCCATGACGGTACGCCGCGGCGTCCCCGCACCCTCACCTTCGATGCGCGCAGCGTGCTGCTGTTTGCAGCCCTGTCCATGGGGGGGGCGGCCCTTCAGGCGCAGACGTCTTCCTCGTCGGCGCAGGGGTCTTCGTCTTCGTCGTCGTCTTCCTCATCGACGTCCTTGCCGTCCCTGCGGCTGCAGGCGCCCGGCAGCGGCGGCGCGTCGTCCGGCACGGGGCTGCGGGCGTCGGGCGGAAGCACCAGCGCCAACGCCAGCGGCGTGTCCCGCAGCGCTGGCAACGGCAGCCACGGCGACGCGGGTGCCGGCAGCACGCACACCGCGCAGGCGGACGTCCACGCGGCCTTCCGGCGCGCCGACAAGAACCAGGACGGCCAGCTGAGCCCCGCCGAGGCCAGCGCCTTCCCCGCCATCGGCAACCGCTTCAAGGAGCTGGACAAGGACCGCAACGGCAGCCTGTCGCCCGAGGAGTTCCAGGCCGGCGCTTCGTCGTGAACCGCGCCCCGCGCCCGGGAGCCGCCAGCGCGGCCCTGCGCAAACCGCTCTCCAAACCGTAGCGCGCTGCGCTTGCCAGTATTGATATTTAGGCTAAAAATTCCTTGAACTTCAATCCGTAACAGCGCAAGCAGCTATAGATACGGGAGCAAGACCCGCGGCCGATCAGTCGTGCAGCGATGACAGGAACTGCTGCAGTTCCGGCGTCTGCGGGTTGCCGAACACCTCGGCCGGCGGGCCCATCTCGTGCACCCGGCCCTGGTGCATGAAGATCACGCGGTCGCTCACCTTGCGGGCAAACGCCATCTCGTGCGTGACCATCAGCAGCGTCATGCCTTCGGCGGCCAGGCTCTCCACCACGCGCAGCACCTCGCCCACCAGCTCGGGGTCGAGGGCGCTGGTGATCTCGTCGCACAGCAGCACGGCCGGCTCCATGGCCAGGGCGCGGGCAATGGCCACGCGCTGCTGCTGGCCGCCCGAGAGCTGCTCGGGCATGGCGTCGAACTTCTCGGCCAGGCCCACACGCAGCAGCAGCCGGCGCGCCTGCTCGGCCGCGTCGACCTTGTCGGTCTTCTTGACCAGCGTGGGCGCCAGCATGATGTTGCGGCCCACGCTGAGGTGCGGGAACAGGTTGAAGCTCTGGAAAATCATGCCCACGCGCTGGCGCAGCGCACGCATGGCCATGGGGCTGTCGTGCAGCAGCGGCTTGCCGTCCACCGTGAGCGCGCCGTCCTGGAACTCCTCCAGCCCGTTGATGCAGCGCAGCAGCGTGCTCTTGCCCGAGCCGCTCTTGCCGATGATGGCGATCACCTCGCCGCGGGCCACCTTCAGGTCGATGCCCTTGAGCACCTCATTGCTGCCGTAGGACTTGCGCAGCGCGGTGATGTGGACGATGGGCGCACCCGGAGCGGCGGAGGCGGTCACGGAGGGTTCAGCGACGGCTTGCATGGATCTTCCTTTCCAGGAACTTGGCGTAGAGACTGATGGGGTAGCACAGCGCGAAGTACATCAGCGCCACGCAGGCGAACACCGTGAACGGCTGGTAGGTGACGTTGGAGATCATGTTGCCGGCGCGCGTGAGCTCGACGAAGCCGACCACCGAGGCCAGCGCCGTGCCCTTGATCACCTGCACCATGAAGCCCACCGTGGGCGCAATCGCCATGCGCGTGGCCTGCGGAATGACCACGTGGCGCAGCAGCTCGCCGAACGAGAGCGCCAGGCTCTGCGCGGCCTCCCACTGGCCCTTGGGAATGGCGACCACGCAGCCGCGCCAGATCTCGGTGAGGAAGGCGCTGGTGTAGAGCGTGAGCGCCAGCGTGACCGAGAACCACGCCGACACGTTGATGCCGAACAGCCCGATGCCGAAGTACGCCAGGAACAGCTGCATCAGCAGCGGCGTGCCCTGAAAGACCTGCACATAGGCGCCGACCAGGCGGTCCACCCAGCCGATGCGCGTGAGGCGGGCCACCAGCAGCAGCGCGCCCACGAGGCCGCCGCCGATGAAGGCGATGAGCGAGAGCACCACCGTCCAGCGCGCGGCCAGCAGCAGGTTGCGGAAGATGTCCCAGAAGGTGAAGTCGACCATGGTGCTTACCGTCCGAAGATGAACCGGGGACCGGCCCAGTTGAGCGCGCGCCGCAGCGCGATGGACAGCACCAGGTAGATGGCTGTGGCGACGATGTAGGCCTCGAAGGTGCGGAAGTTCTGCGCCTGGATCACGTTGGCCGAGTAGCTCAGCTCCTCGGTGGAGATTTGCCCGCAGACGGCCGAGCCCAGCATCACGATGATGATCTGGCTGACCATGGCCGGCCACACGCGCTTGAGCGAGGGCGGCAGCACCACGCGCGTGAAGACCTGCACGCGGTTGAGCGCCAGGCTCTGCGCCGCCTCGATCTGCCCGCGCGGCGTGGCCTCGATGCCGGCGCGGATGATCTCGCTGGCGTAGGCGCCCAGGTTGAGCACCATGGCGATGACCGAGGCCAGCTCCGGGCTCAGCTTCACGCCCATCGACGGCAGGCCGAAGAAGATGAAGAACAGCTGCACGATGAAGGGCGTGTTGCGGATCAGCTCCACATACGTGCCCACCACCACGCGCAGCGCGAGCGGCCCGCTGGCCCGCGCCCACGCGCAGGCAATGCCCACCAGCATGCCGATGGCCATGGACACGGCCGTCAGGCCCAGCGTCCACAGCACCCCGCGCAGCAGGAACGGCCACTGCACCAGCACCGCCGCAAAATCGAGTTGGATTTGCATATCAATTCATCCCGTGCGCTGCACTGCGCGCAGCACACAACCCTTTGAAACCGTCACGCGCCCCCCGTCAGAAGGCCGCGGAGCAGGCCAAGCCAGCGGACGCCGCGGAACGGGCTTCGCCCGGCCGCTGGCGTCGTCCCCCCTCCCACGCGCAGCGTGAGAGAGGGGGTGAAGGCGCGCAGCGCCTCAGGGGGGTGCCCTTTATTCCGTCAACGGCAGATCACCCGCGGTGCGGCCGAGCCACTTCTTGGCCATGGCATCCAGCGTGCCGTCCTTCTTGGCGGCCAGGATGATCTCGTTGACCTTCATGCGCAGCGCGTCCTCGCCCTTGGCCACGCCGATGAAGTTGGGGCTGTCCTTGATGAGCAGCTTGTATTCGGCGTTGAGCTGGGGGTTCTTCTGCATCATCAGGCCGGCGTTGGACACGCTGGTGGCGATCACCTGCGTCTGCCCGGCCACGAAGGCGGCGGTGGACGCGGCCTGGTCTTCATAGCGCTTGAACTGCATGGAAGCGGGGCCGACCTTGGCCAGCTCCTGCTCTTCCATGGCGCCCTTGGCCACCGCCACGGTCTTGTTGGCCAGGTCGTCGAAGGACTTGATCTGCAGGCTCTTGGAGGCATACACGCCCTGGAAGAACGGCGCGTAGGCGTGCGTGAAGTCGATCACCTTCAGGCGCTCGGGGTTCTTGCCCAGCGTGGAGATCACCAGGTCCACCTGCTTGGTCTGCACGTAGGGAATGCGGTTGGCGCTGGTGACGGGCACCATCTCCAGCTTCACGCCCAGCTGCTTGGCGATCAGCTCGGCCATGGCGATGTCCAGGCCCTGGGGCTTGAGGTCCAGGCCCACGAAGCCGTAGGGCGGGTAGTCGGTGGGCACGGCGATCTTGATCGTCTTGGTCTGCGTGACCTTGTCCAGCGCGTTCTGCGCGTGGACGGCGGCCGTGCCCCCCAGCAATGCGGCAGCGGCCAGGGCCAGCGTGAGGCGGCGGCGGGAGAAGATGGCGGCGGGGGTCATAGAAGCGCTCCTAGGTAGGTCGAGGGGGGATCGGCGTCGTGGCCCGACGTCGGGGACGGGGAAGAAGAAGAGGAAGAAGGCGAGGACGTGGCGGCAGCAGCCGCAGCCGGTCCGCGCCGTTTTGCGGAGGTGGAATGCAATGCCCGTGCCTGCGCCCGCGCCCGCGCGGCAGGGGCGGCAGCGCCGCCGCTGCCCGCCTTGTCCACGGGCGCGAGCGCGCCGCGCAGCTGCGCCAGCGGATCGGCATGCGCGGGCAGGCGCAGATGGCTCTGCACGGACCCGATGTGTTCGGACATCAGCGCCTCGGCGCCGGCGATGTCGCCCGCCTCCAGCGCGGCGACGATGCGCACGTGGTCCTCGCACGACTGCGCGGCGTCGTGCGAGGACTGGTACAGCATGGCGATGAGCGTGGTGCGCGCGGTGAAGTCGCGCAAGGTGTCGGCCAGCAGGTGGTTGCCCAGGCATTCGGCCAGGCACACGTGGAAGTCGCCCAGCAGAAAGCTGCGCGCACCCACGTCGCTGCCGCGCACGGCCGCCTTCTCGCGGGCCAGGTGGGCCTTGAGGGATTTGAGGGCCGGCTTGTCCAGCGGCTTCATGCCGCGGATCAGCCCCAGTTCGATGACGCGGCGGGCCTCGAAGGCCTCGCGGGCGTCGTCCTGCGAGGGCTCGATCACGTACCAGCCGCGCCGCGCGCTCACGGTGACGATGCCGCGCACCGACAGCCGCGTGAGCGCCTCGCGCACGATGGTGCGGCTGCAGTCGAACAGCAGGGCCAGCTGCTGCTCGCCCAGGCGGGAGCCGGGGGCGAGCTTCTGCGCCATCACCGCTTCGATGATGCGGTCGCTGATATCGGTCGAGGAAATCGCCATGGCCTGCATACCAGCAGGAACCATGCCCACTGGTATACAAGCCGGATGCACAACTCTGGTTCAGCGGCGCGCTGAACCGGCGGCGGGCGGCACCAACTTGGCGAGGCGCGCACGGCGTCCGTGCACGCCGGCTCCGAAACGGGTGAGCGCGCTCAGAGCCTGTTTACGATCTTCCAGGGGTCGCGCAGCGGTCTTTGCGGGATGGGATGCTAGGCGCGGTGCGCAGTGGATAGCCCGGCTATCCACCAGCGCCGCAACGCCGCAGACCGCCCGCAAAGACCGCTGCCCGAAGGGTTGGAGCGAAATCGGGCGATTGGACGCCCCGGCTGCTTGCATGGGCACGAGCCCATGCGGCGCACCCGGAGCATCCACTCATCCCGATTGCGCTCCAACGCGATCCCCTGTGAGATCGTAAACAGGCTCTCAGGCCGCCAGCAGCCCCTGCGCCAGCCACTCCGTGCCCTGCAGGAAGTCGCCGATGTCCATCGCCTCCTGCGGGTTGTGCGAGCCGTGGGCATTGCGCACGAAGAGCATGGCCGCCGGAATGCCAGCGGCCGCGAAGACGGCGGCGTCGTGCCCCGCGCCGCTGGGAATGCGCTCCAGCGTCTGCCCCGCCCGCTCGGCCACGGCCTCGAAGCGCTGGATCCACGCTTCGTCCATGGTCGCGGGGGCGGTGTACAGCCGGTCGTCGAACTCGAAGCGCACGCCCCGCTCCGCCGCAATGGCACGGCATTCGTCCTGCATCAGCGCGTGGAAGCGCTCCAGCGTGGCCGCATCCTGGCTGCGCGCCTCGAAGCTGAACTGCACCTCGCCCGGAATGACCGAGACCGCATGCGACTGCGCGGGCGTGGTGCAGATGCCGCTGGTCATCACCAGGTCCATGCCCATCTGCAGCAGCACGCGCCAGTGCTCGTCCATGCGCGACAGCAGCTGCGACACGGCCAGCACCGCATCCTTGCGCAGCCAGCGTGGCACGGCGCCGGAGTGCCCGGTCTCGCCCAGGCAGCGCACCCGGTTGTGGCGCACGTTGCCGCGGATGCCCGTCACCGCCGCCACCGGCCAGCCGCGCGCCACCATCACCGGGCCCTGCTCGATGTGCAGCTCCAGGTACGCGGCCACGGCGCAGGGCAGCAGCGGCGTGCCCTGCGCGATCGCCACCAGGTCGGCGCCGCAGCGCGCCAGGGCATCGGCCAGCGTGCCGTGCTCTGCGCCGGCGCGGTGCGGCAGCTGCAGCGCCGCGGCAGGCAAACGGCCCAGCAGCGCCATGGAGCCCATGTAGGCACGCCCATACCAGGCGCTTTCCTCGCCGCGCAGGGCCAGCACGCGCACGGGGGGCGCATCGCCGTGGCGGCCCCGCAGAGCGGACAGCACCAGCATGCCCGCCACCACACCGGCCAGGCCGTCGTAGTTGCCGCCCTGCGGCACGGAATCCACATGCGAGCCGATCACCACCACCGGATCGGTCCGCGCGTCCTCGGGCAGACGCATCCACAGATTGCGGGCGCGGTCGTATTCGCAGGCCAGCCCCAGCGCGGCGGCGTGGCGCTCCAGCAGGCGCAGCGCCGCGTCTTCGCCCGGGCCATAACTTTCCCGCGTGATGCCGGGGCCATCGCGGGTGGCGTCAGCCACCTCGCGCAGCAGCGCATCGGCCTGGGAGCGCCAGGCGGCGGTGGCCAGGGGTTCCATGACCGCGCTCATGCCGCACCTCCGACCGGACTGGCACCTGTGCCGCCCGTACCACCATGGGCCAGCGACCACTGCGTGGGCGACGCGGTGAACTCCGCCAGCGTCTGCGCCTGCGAGGCGCTCAGGCGCCCCGCTTCCAGCAAGGCCACGTGCAGCTGCGCCCACGAGGCCAGCGCGTGCAGCTGCAACTGCTGCTGCGCCAGGCGCTGCGGCGTGTCGGGGTAGATGGCGTAGTCGAACAGCACCAGGGCGTCGGCCACGTCCACGCCCACCTGGCGCAGCGCTTGGGCGGCGGCCATCTTGGAGCGGCCGTCGGTGGTCACATCGTCCACAAGCAGCACCCGGGCCGGCAGGCCGTCGGTGCTGCGCGGCAGCCGTCCCTGCAGCTGGGCCTGCACACCCCAGCCGATGGGGCGCTTGCGCAGGTACAGCATGGGCAGGCCCAGCCGGTCGGCCAGCCACGCGGCGAACGCGATGCCGGAGCTCTCGGAGCCCACCACGGCGGCGAGTCCACGCTCGGCCACGAGCAGCGCTACGGAGCGCGCGGCCGCATCCATCAGCTCGGTGCGCCAGGCCACATCGGACAGCAGGGCGTGGGCGTCCACGTAAACCGGGCTGGCCCAGCCAGAGGTATAGAAGAAAGGCGTGTCGCCGGCGATGCGCACCGCATCGGTGGCCACCAGGGCCCGCGCCATGCGCGCGGCATCTTGGGGAGAAAAGATCATTGCAGAGCCTGCCAAAAGCAAGCGATGCATCGTAGGCCGCGCTCCGGCGGCAGAGAAGTGCAAAAATCTCCGGCAGCCGTTCCCAAACGCGATGGCTCGCCGTTGCCTCCTCTTCTGCCCTCCTCCGCATCCATGTCCCGCCTGATTTCCCCCCGCAGCTTTCTGCGCCAGCTCGACCTGGGCTCGCTCGACCTCTTCATGCTGGTGTGCGAGACCGGCAGCATCGCCCGCGCCGCCGAGCGCGGGCAGATGGCCGCGTCCGCCGTGAGCAAGCGCATCGCCGAGCTGGAAGCGCTGGCGCAGGCCCCGCTGCTGGCGCGTCATGCCCGCGGCGCGCGGCCCACGCCCGCAGGCCAGCAGCTGCTGCAGCACGCGCACGCCATCCTGCTGGCCGTGGAACATCTGCATGCCGATCTGGGCGAGTTCGCGCAGGGCGTGCGCGGCCACGTGACGGTGTGCGCCAGCGCTTCGGTGGTGGAGCAGTTCCTGCCGGCCGAGATCGCCGGCTTCATGCAGCGGCACGCCGACATCCGCATTGACCTGCGCCAGGCCGCCAGCCGCGCGGTGGCGCAGGCCGTGCGCGAGGGCACGGCCGATATCGGCATCTGCGGAGCGAGCGACGAGGTGCTGGGCCTGCAGGCCCGCCCCTACCGGCGCGAGCAGCTGGTGCTGGTGGTGCCGCGCGGCCACGCGCTGGCGCGCCTGCGCAAGGTGGCCTACGAACGCGCCCTGGCCTACCCGCAGATCGGCCTGCGCGACAGCAGCACCGTGCAGCAGGCGCTGGCGCAGGAGGCACGCGCCACGCGGCGCGTGCTGGGCCGCCGCATGGAGGTGGACAGCCTGAGCGCCCTGTGCCGCATGGTGGAGAGCGGCCTGGGCCTGGGCGTGATGCCCGCGGGCGCCTTCCGTGCGCTGGGCGAGGCCACCACGCTGCACGCCGTCGCGCTGACCGATGCCTGGGCCGACCGCGAACTCAACCTGTATGCCCGCAGCTTTGCCGACCTACCCGCCGCAGCCCAGCGCTTTGCGGACCATGTGACGCCGCAGGCGTGAGCGGCGAGCCTGCCTGACGCCCCTGGCGCCGCCGTGGCGAAGCACCGATCCCTACAATCCAACGACCCCCCGCGATTGCCAGGAGACACCCCCATGAACGCCCCCGCCACCCCTGCCCATCTGCTGCCCGGCGCGCCGCTGCGCCCCGTGCCCGATGCCTTCATCGATGCCCTGCGGGCGCGCTTCGGCGAGCAGTGCTCCACCGCGCTGGCGGTGCGCGAGCAGCACGGCCGCGACGAGGGCTCGATCCAGGCGCCCCCGCCCTCGGCCGTGGTGTTCGCCGAGACCACGCAGGACGTGGCCGACGCCGTGAAGCTGGCCGCGCAATGGGAGGTGCCCGTGATTCCCTACGGCGCCGGCTCGTCGCTCGAAGGCCACCTGCTGGCCGTGCAGGGCGGCATCAGCATCGATGTGGGCCGCATGAACCGCGTGCTGCGCGTGGATGCGGACGACCTCACCGTCACCGTGCAGCCCGGCATCACGCGCAAGCAGCTCAACGAGGCGATCAAGGACACGGGCCTGTTCTTCCCCATCGACCCGGGCGCGGACGCCAGCATCGGCGGCATGTGCGCCACGCGCGCCAGCGGTACCAACGCCGTGCGCTACGGCACCATGCGCGAGAACGTGCTGGCCCTGGAAGTGGTGACGGCCAGCGGCGACATCATCCGTACCGGCACGCGCGCCAAGAAGAGCGCTGCGGGCTACGACCTCACACGGCTCATCGTGGGCAGCGAAGGCACGCTGGGCCTCATCACCGAAGCCACCGTGCGCCTGTACCCGCTGCCTGAGGCCGTGAGCGCCGCCATCTGCTCGTTCCCGAGCATCGAGGCCGCCGTGCGCACGGTGATCCAGACCATCCAGCTGGGCGTGCCGATCGCGCGCGTGGAACTCATCGACGCGCAGACCGTGCGCCTGGTCAACGCCCACAGCAAGCTCGGCCTGCGCGAGGAGCCGCTGCTGCTGATGGAGTTCCACGGCTCGCCCGCCAGCGTGAAGGAGCAGGCGGAGACGGTGCAGGACATCGCGGGTGAGTTCGGGGGCAATGCCTTCGAATGGGCCACCACGCCCGAGGAGCGCACCCGCCTGTGGACCGCGCGGCACAACGCCTACTTCGCCGGCGTGCAAAGCCGCCCGGGCTGCCGCTGCATCACCACCGACACCTGCGTGCCCATCAGCCGCCTGGCCGACTGTCTGCTCGACTCGGTGGCCGAGGCGGATGCCAGCGGCATCCCCTACTTCCTCGTCGGCCACGTGGGCGACGGCAACTTCCACTTCGGCTACCTGATCGACCCCGACGACGCCGACGAGCGCGCCAAGGGCGAGGCCCTGAGCCACAGCCTGGTGGCGCGCGCGCTGGACATGGGCGGCACCTGCACTGGCGAACACGGCGTGGGCATCCACAAGATGGACTTCCTGCTGCAGGAAACGGGCGACGGCGCGGTGGACATGATGCGCGCCATCAAGCGGGCGCTGGACCCGAAGAACATCCTGAATCCGGGGAAGATCTTCGCGCTGTGATGGTGCCACGGCCTGACGCCAGCGCGTAATGTTTCCGATCCGACAGTGGCTCTCCTCTGGCCGTTTCTGTTCCACATCCAAGGATCGCATGCCGCCGCCCACCGCTCAGGTTCTCGATCACTGGCCCCAGCCTGGCACATGTTCTGAAGCACGCGTGCTCGCTTCGGAGACGCAGTTGGTCCTGCAGTACACCACCCGGGATGATGCCGTCGCGCTCATCCAGTTTCCCTTGGTACTCGCTTTTCAGTTCGGCTCGCCCAACGACGAGGCGCTCGGGGGCCACCCGCTGGCGCGGTTGGGCCTCCAGCGCTATCAGGTCCACCGCGTGGAGCACTCCTCTTGGATCGAGGAACTCGAGAAGCGCAACGCGGTGCACCCACGACATGACAAAGACACCTTCCTGGCGCATCTCGTTCACTACATCTTCACGTTCCAGGACGCCACCCTGGAATGCATCGCATGCGAGAGGCCTTTTGGGAAGGCGGAGGTACGGGTGTTTGCATCAGCGACCGACTCCCAGGCCGCGTGGGCCCAGCTGGTCGCAAAGGTGTTCCTATGACACAGCGGCGGGCACCCCCCGTTCAACCTGGTGTGGTGGGCCGTGCCGGCCCGCCGCCGATACGCCGAGCCGGGCGCCACACGTTCCCGGGCCATCCCATGAAAGCTTTTGCCATCGCCGTGTCCTTGCTCCTGGGAGCGACGCTCTGCCATGCCCGGCCACTCAGCACGGACGAGGTCCTCGCCCTCCCGATCACCGAGGTCGAGGCCAACCTGCCGGACTCGCATCCGGCCGTACTCTATGCCTACGCCAAGCGCTTGTTCGCGCAGGAGCAGCGCAGGAATGAAGCGGTGATGTGGTTCTACGCGGGCCAGATGCGGTTCCGCTTTCTCCTCGCAGCACAGCCGGCGCGGCCACCGGACCGCGAGGCGGGCATCATGGCCTCGCTGAACTCCACCATCGGCCAGACACTGAACGAATGGGCCGGCGGCTCGCCGCAGGATTGGGCGGCGTCCATCGACCAGGCCCTGGCCTGGGATGCCGCGCACGGCAACGCCGTGACATCGCAGCAGACCCATGAGAAGGCGTGGCAGGAAACGCGCAGCGGCCTGGCCGGGCTGCGTGATTCCATCCTGGCGAACGCGCAGGACATCCGCAAACAGCGCGCCCAGCGCGGGCTGGAGAACCGGTGAGCCCGGGCCCCGAAGGAACGCGGTGCCGCAAGGTGGCGATGGCCCGCGCAGCCTGCCTGCTGCTCGCCCTGCCGCTCAGCGCCTGCTACACGCCGGACGCCGCGCGCCTGTCCGCACAGGTCGAGCGGCTGGCCAGGGCGGGCATGCCGGTCTCCACCGCCGTCGACCGCCTGGAGCGCGATGGCTTCCGGTGCGACACCACCAGCCAGGCACCGGCGATCGATTGCAGCCGCAACCGGCACGGTGCCGTGCTGGCGACCTGCATCGAGCGGGTGCTCCTGCAGCCGGACGCGGCAGGCCGCCGGGTGGATGCGGCCATGGTGCCGCCCATCGCCTGCGCCGGCCTGTAGCCACGGCGGCCACGGCAGCGGGGCTTGATCCACAGGTCGTTCGACCGGTATCGTCCCCCCATCCACCGCCCCTAGTCCGCCATGCGCCCTCTTCGCCAGCTGCTTGCATTCCTCGGCTCCGCACCGGCCAAGGCCCCCGCGCCTGCCGTCCAGGACACGGACCCGATCGACTACGACCAGCTCATCCCGCTCGATGCCGAGCGGCTGGCGGAGCAGGGCATTGCGGCCGCGTATGCCGAGGTGCTGCCCCAGCTCCAGCGCTACGCGGCGTCACCGCTGGCGGTGCACGAGGAGGTGGACGACGACACCGGCGCCTATGCCGTGCGCGCCGGCCCGCACCGGTTTGCCGTGTACGGCCCGGGCCTGGACAGCGGCGAGGACTGGGCCCGTGCGGCGGTGGCGCTGTTTGCGCTCGTGAACGCGAACCTGGAGGGGTCGCCGTACCGCTTCTATGCGCTGTACGGCGATAACGACCTGGCCGGTGTCTTTCTCACCGAGGAACAGTGCGCGCAGGCCCGGCGGGCGATCGCCTCGCGCTCCAGCTGGCCGTACATGCCGGTCATGCAGCCGCCGCACTATGGCTTTCCGGTGGGCGGCGGAGGGTGAGGCCTTCCACCAGGTCGCGGTTCCTCCGGGTGTTCTTTTAAGCGCCCTTTAAGTCGGCGCTCCTACGCTGGCACCGCCGCTGAAGCGCACCGCCCTGCTCCGGCGGTCTGCCTCAACGGCAAGGTACCGCGGCGGCCCGCCGTGGCGCCCTGCGCCCTGACGGATGCAGACGCCGCACGGCAGAGCGCTGGCGGATTGCACGGGCGCTTCGCCGCTCGCCCCTTCGTCCAGGAGAACACCATGAGAGTGCTTGCCAGCCTGTCCGCCCTGTCCCTCGCCGCCGTGACCGCCACCGCAGCGATGGCGCAGACCCCGAGTCAGCCGGTCGCGCCGGCCAGGCCGGCCGTGAAGACGACCTGTGCGGACTACATCGGCATGAAGGAAACCGTGAAGCCGCAGTTCATCTACTTCGCCGTGGGCCACGGCAAGCAGGGCGGCCAGGACGCGGTGTTCGAGGAAGGCGTGGTCGAGAAGGTCAAGCCCGAGCTGGACCAGTACTGCGCGGTGCACCTGACCCACTCCGCCTATGAGAAGGTGCTGGCGGCCAGCATGGCCTCGGAGCCCGCAGGCGCCGCCGCGCGACACCCGGGCCCGCACAGCGCGCATGCAAACAAGCCGGCTGCAGCGGCTGCGGCCAAGATGCCGGCGGCCCCCCAATAGGCAACGCTCAGTGCACTGCGGCACCCATCGGCCCGCTCCGCAGAGAGCGGCGCCGGAGCCGGCCGATCAGGCCATGGCCGCGCGCTGGCTGCGCGCCCGCGCCGCCACGCCGATGCCGACGACCCCCGCGGACGCCACGCCCAGCACCAGCGCTGCGGCCGAGCCGTAGAAGATGCCGGAGGTCATGCCCGCATCCAGCATGGCGCCGAAGACCGGCGCGGCCACGCAGAAGCCCAGGTCCAGCCCCGAATACACGGTGCCGTAGACGCGGCCGGTGGCGCCGGGGGGCGCTGCGCGCTTGATGAGCATGTCGCGCGAGGGGCCGGCCAGGCCGGTGCCCACGCCCGCGAGCGCCACCAGCACCATGGCCGCCATTCCGGGCAGCACGCCGGTACCGGCGATCACCAGCATGGCCGCCGTGGCCAGCAGGCAGACGGTGATGGTGCGCTCCAGCCGCGCCACGCGGCCAGCCAGAAAGCCGCCCACCACCATGCCGGCGGCGCCGCACAGCATGTAGCCCGTGACCACCATGGACGTGACGGACAGCGGCAGGCCGTACATCTTCTGCAGCGTGGGGCTGGCGAAGCTCTGGATCACGCTGAGCGAGCAGGTGGTCCAGAAGAAGAACGAGAAGCACAGCCACACGGAGGGCAGCTTGAGAAAGGCCATGGGGTGCTCGGCCCCGCCTGCGGCCGTAGGGGCCGCCTTGGCGGCCGCAGCCGTACCGGAGCCCTGCCGATCGTCCAGCGCGTCGCGATTCCAGACCATGATGGCCAGGATCACCAGCGCCAGCAGGCCGCCGCACAGACAGGCCACGCGCCAGGAGCCCGTGGCCGCGGTGATGCCGGCCATGAACACGGGTGCCGTGGCCCAGCCCAGGTTGCCCGAGATGCCGTGCACCGAGAAGCCGTGCCCCAGCCGCTGGGGCGACACGCGCTTGTTGAGGATGGTGAAGTCCACCGGGTGGAAGGGCGCATTGCCCAGCCCGGCCAGCGCAGCGGCCACCATCAGGCCCGCATAGCCGCCCGCCGTGCTGGCCACGATGCCGGCGGCCACGAAGCTCGACAGCGCGAAGAACAGCACGGGCCGCGCGCCCACGCGGTCCACCAGAAAGCCCGACAGCGCCTGGCCCACGCCCGAGATCACGAAGAACACCGACACCAGCAGGCCCAGCTCGGAATAGCTGAAGCCGAACTCCGCGATCAGGAACGGGAACAGCGGCGGCAGCAGCAGGTGGAAGAAGTGCGAGGAGCCGTGCGCCAGCCCGATCAGGCCGATGGTGCGGGCGTCCTGGCGCAGCGGGGCGGACGAGGCTGCGGCGGTGTCGTTGAGGGAAGTCATGGCGGTGATCTTACGGAGGCGATCCGCGTCCGATATGCGATAGTCGGCCAATGACTGTCGCCAACCCGCCAAGCACACCAGCGAACATCGCCGGACCCGGCCGCGCACCGCAGCTGCGGCCGGTGCGGCCGATGTCGTACGTGGACTCGCTCACGCCGCACCTGTTCGTGCCCAGCAGCGCCCGGCCGGTGCGCGCCAAGACGCGCCAGCTGCGCGCCGACACGCAGGTGATGCCGCACAGCCACCCGTGGGCGCAGGTGGCCATCTCCACGCAGGGCGTGATCCGGCTCACGGTGGCGCAGGGCACGTACATCGTGCCGCCGTCGCGCGCGCTGTGGATTCCGCCCGGCGTGGAGCATGCGGTGACCATGGTGGAGGACGCCGATCTGCGCACCCTGTACTTTCACCAGGCGCGCGGGCGCTGCGGCCCCGGCGTGCCGCGCGCCGAGGAGGCGCCCTGGCGCCAGTGCCGCGTGCTCGAGGTGTCGGACCTGCTGCGCGCGCTGGTGCGCGAGATGCCGACCACGCCCGACGACACCGCGCCCCCGCTCTCGGCCGACGCGCTACGCCGCGAGCGCCACCTGAGCGCGCTGATCGTCGAAGAGCTGCGCCGCGCCAGCGCCGTGAAGCTGGGCGTGGACCTGCCGCGGGACAAGCGCCTGCGCCACCTGTGCGAGGCCGTGCTGGCCGACCCCACGCGCCACGAGACGCTGGCCGACTGGGCGCAGGACACGGGCGCCAGCCCGCGCACCGTGGCGCGCCTGTTCCGCCAGGAGCTGGGCAGCACCTTCACGCAGTGGCGGCAGCAGGTGATCCTGGCCAAGGCGGTGGCGCTGGCCGCTGGGCGCCGGCCCATCAACCAGATCGCCGCGGAGCTGGGCTACAACAGCCCCAGCGCGTTCAGCGCCATGGTGCGCCGGGCCGTGGGCGAGGCGCCGGCGCGCTTCCTGGGATCGCAGCAAGGCTGAGCCGGCCGGCGGAGCGGATGGCTGCGGCGCTGTGGTCCGGCGGAGGGCGGGCATCCGACGTTTTGTCCGACGCCGTGCGGCCAATGCCCGGCCTAGGCTGGATGCATCGATTGCCATGGAGGCCCATGATGGACACCACCACCGACCGCAACACCGGCAGGCCCGACCTGCCGCAACACACCCGCCGTGCCCCGCCAGGGCAGGACCGCCGCCGTGCGGCTTGGATCATCCTGGCCGTGGTCGCCGCAGCGCTGGCGCTGGGCGCGATCCTGACCTTCACCGGGTCGGACGAAGACCCCTACCTGCCCGAGGCCCGCACGGCGACGGGCGCCGAGGCGCCTGCGATACCGGTGCCCCCCGCACGCAGCAATTGACGATCTTGATGGCGGGCGCCGCTCGCCCGGCTCAGGGCGTGCTGCCCGCCGCGGCGGGGCCTGTGGGCAGGCCCGTGTCCAGCGCAGCGACAAGCGGCGGCTGGATCCAGCGACCGAACACCACCGCGCAGGCCAGGGCCATGCACGCCCAGAAGGTGGCGGCGATCCAGGCCGTGGCCTGCAGGAAGCGGGCGTCCAGCGCCTGCAGCTGGCGGTGGGCCTCGCCGCTGAAGCCCGCCAGCGGATCCGCCGTGATGTGGGGCGCGCCCCACACGAAGGGGGCCGCCAGCAGCACGGCGGCCAGTGTGAAACGCCATGCCCGCCTGCCGAAGGCCAGTACTGCGCAGGCCGCGGCAGCACTGCCGGCCGCCATCAGCCACCAGCCCTGGCGTGAGCCCAGCCGGGCAGCGTCCATGCCGGGAATCTCGGCCGGCAGGCCCAGCGCCGGCCACTGGTAGAGGCTGAGCCAGCCGGCGGCAGCCACGGCCGCGGCCAAGCGCAGCGGCGAACGCGCGGCGCCCCGCTGCCAGACCCACACGCCCATCACCGCCAGCACCAGCAGCGCCATGCTCAGCGCGTGCAGCACGTTGGCCACCCACGTCCAGAAGGTGCGCTCCGCGCCATCGGACGGGCTCCAGGGTTCAGGGGCCGGGGCATCGGCGGCTGCGGCGGCCGCCTGCGCGGGGGCGTGCGCGGCATGGGCGCTGTGGCCGGGCTGGGCGGCTTCAGGCACCGGGGCCGCGGCGGCCGGTTCGGCCTTCTGGTCCTCGAAGGTCTCTGCCGCCAGGATGATGGGCACGGCCCAGCGCTGGTGCACCCCGGTTTGCACGGAACCCACCAGCAGGGCCGCGGCCAGGGCAGCCCAGAGCAGACGTTGGAACAAGGCCATCAGACAGTCCTCCTGCGCGTGGCGCGCCGATGCGGCTCAGTGGCAGGGCTTGACGGTGACGTGGCGCACGTCGTGCGCGGCGTTGTGGGCCAGGGGGCTGTCGGCAAAGGCCACGCCGTACAGCAGCACCAGGCCCAGGCCGGCCGCAGCGGCCAGCGGGCGCCACAGCTGCGTGGCCTGGACAGAAGCGACGGCGACGGGGTCCGTGCTCTGCACGGCAGGGGCGGAAGACGAAGGCAGGGGATTCATGGCGCACAACCTCGGCAGGCAGGGGTGGAACACAGCCAGAACGACAGGACTTGGCAAGATGCCGCCAGGCATTCGCGCTGGCACGTCGGTGATGGCACGGCGCAGTATAGGGCGGAGCGCAGCTGGGAGACATTTCTTATGAAACCAATGGGGCCTCAGCCCTTTCATATCAAGCGCATGCAGCTATTATTTTGGTAGCAATTCACATCCTGGCGCCCTGGTGTATCGTTTTGCGCCATGAGCACGCCCGCCCCCTCTTCCTCCGCCCCGTCGCCATCCTCCATCCACAGCTACACGCCGCGCGACGGCCATGGGCTGCCGCACGATCCGTTCAACGCGATCGTGGGGCCGCGGCCCATCGGCTGGATCGCCAGCCGCAGCGCGGCCGGGGCCGTCAACCTCGCGCCCTACAGCTTTTTCAACGCCTTCAACTACACGCCGCCCATCGTCGGCTTTGCCAGCATCGGCGCCAAGGACACGCTGCGCAACGTGCAGGAGACGGGCGAGTTCGTGTGGAACCTGGCCACGCGCCCGCTGGCCGAGGCCATGAACCAGACCTGCGCCGCCGTGGCGCCCGAGGTGGACGAGTTCCAGCTGGCCGGCCTGACCGCCCTGCCCTCCGACGCCGTGGCCGTGCCCCGCGTGGCCGAGAGTCCGGTCACCTTCGAATGCCGCTGCACGCAGATCCTGCAGCTGCAGGGCGTGGACGGCGTGGCCGTGCCCACCTGGCTGGTGCTGGGCGAGGTGGTGCGCGTACACATCGACCGCACGCTGCTGGTGGACGGCATCTACGACACGGCGGCGGGCCAGCCCATCCTGCGCGGGGGGCGGGCCGGCGGATTACTTCGGCATCGGGGCGGAGCAGCGCTTTCTGATGCACCGGCCCCGCTAAGAACGTGTTGACGATCTCGCAGGGGTCGCGTTGGAGCGCCATCGGGATGCGTGGAGGCTGCGGGTGCGCCGCATGGGCTCGTGCCCATGCAAGCGGCCGGGGCGTCCAATCGCCCGATGTCGCTTCAACCCGAAGGGCAGCGGTGTGGGCGGGCGGTCTGCAGCGTTGCGGCGCTGGTGGATAGCCGGGCTCCACTGCCTACCGCGCCTTGCATCCCGCCCGCACCGCTGCGCAACCCCTGGGATCGTCAACACGTTCTAAGAAGCTGTTCAAAGCCGCACCGTCGTGGCTCAGCGCATGCCGGTGGCGGCCTGCAGGCGCGCCAGCGTCCAGCGGCGGCCGAGCAGAAAGCGGCGCGTCTGCAGTGCGTCCCGCACCGGCGGCGACACGGCCGGGCCCAGGTAGGTGAGCGCCTTGTCCTGCACGCGCACATAGCCGCTCAGGTGCTCGCAGGCCAGCCGGTCCCACAGCGCATGGGCCCCCGGCGACTGGCGGGCGCCGGTGATGAGGCACATGCCGCCGTCCAGCGCCCAGCGGTACACGGCGGTGGCCAGGCCGCGGCGCTGGTAGGCCGGGGCATAGCGGGAATGCGGCGCGCGCAGGTGGCGGTCGGCCTGGCGGTTCAGTTCGACCAGGCGGTTGAAGACGGTGGTGCCTGCCAGGCACCCACGGCGCAGGTCTTCGATGTAGACATACGACTCGCCATCGGCCTCGCGGTAGTGCACCACCAGGTCGGGGTCGGTGAACAGGGGCATGCGGTCGATGCCGTGCAGGCGGTCGCCGGGCGTATGCAGGCGGCGGTACAGCGCGGCCAGTTCGTCTTCGAGCGTGGCCGCGGGTGGGGCCACGTCGATGCGCAGCTCGGCAGGGCGCAGGGGAGACGGTGCGGCAACGCGCGGAAAGCCCCAGAGGGCTGGCCACGGTAGCGGAGGCGGCTTGGGCCAGGGCAGCCAGGATGAACCGCAGGGCGACAGAGACAGGGACAGGTGCATGGGACGGGCTCCAGCGTGCGCGCCGCGCCCGGTGCGCGGCCCTCCGCAACGACAAAGCCGCGCATGCTAGGGCGAGATCGGCCGGTCGGGGCGATACCGCACCGGGGCAGTGCGACATCGGACCCCGCCCTCCTCTCCAGAACGGCCCGGCAGAAACGGCAACGCGGCCCGGAGGCCGCGTTTCGGTGGGAGTCCGAGGGCAGGCCCGGGGCGCTCGCGCCCTGGGGCCCGCCCGTCAGGCTGTGCCGCTCAGCGCGACAGCGCGCCCTGCGTGGCCGTGTCCAGGCGGCCCGTCTGCGGAATGCCCTGCGCCTTCTGGAACTCGCGCAGCGCCTTGGTCGTGCGGGGACCGGCCGAGCCGTCGGGCGTGCCCACGTCGTAGCCCAGCGCGTTCAGGCGCTCCTGTGCCTCGCGCGTGGACATGGCCGCGCCCGCGCGCGTCTGCGATGGGGCCGCCGCGCCGTCCACCGTCAGGCGCCCGCCGCCGCCCAGGCCCTGGCCCTGCACGCTTTGCGCCTTGTAGTTGCGCAGCGCCACGACCATCTGGTTGTATGCGTCCATGAATGCCGCCGTCAGCACCTTGCCTTGCGCGGTGTTCTGGTAGCCGCCCAGGCGGCCGCCTGCGCTGGAGCCGAACAGCTCGCCCATGCCCGCGAAGTCGCTCTTGGAGGCGCTGCCTTCGGAGGCCGACACCTGCACGCCCGAGCGGTTGTCCACCAGGGTCAGCATGGCGCTGGCTTCGCGCGTCTTCAGGCTGCCGCCGATGGCGGCAATGGCTGCGCCGCCGCGCCCGCCCAGCAGGCCGCCCAGCGAGCCGCCGATGCCGCCGGCGTCGTTGTTGGAGAACACGATCTCGGGCGACAGGCCGTAGTCGGATGCGACCATCTGGCCGCGGCCGAAGTTGCTGCCGCCGCGCATTTCGCCCGAGCCCATCAGCTGGCGTTCACGGTCCATGGCGCGCATGCCGGCGGCGCCGCGCTCGACCACGATGAAGCAGTTGGATTGCTGGATCAGCAGGCGCAGCAGGTTGGAGGTGGGGGGCAGCTTGTATTCGTTGCGCAGAATGGTGTACCAGCCGGCGTCCTGGTTCTCGACCAGGGAGACGGTGCCCATGGGGCTGGAGCACTTCTCCAGCTGGGTGTTCTCGTTGGCGGCATTGGCACCGCCGGCGGCGCCCGTGGCGACCGTCTTGGCGTCCGCACTGCCCATGCGCATGTTGGTGGTCTCGCAGCCGGACAGCAGCATGGCGGCGCAGGCAGCGGCAGCCACCAAGGGCAAGGTCTTCTTGGACATGGAACGATTCCTCTCTCTCTATGAATGGATGGGACGGCCGTCTGCGGGCCCGCCACGCGGTGAGCGCCTCGCCTGCGCCCTGCCAGAGGGCGCCGGATGCAACCAGCGGCGTCGGATCATAGCGCTGGGGAAACGGTTGACAGCGCTACTTGCAAGTTGTTTCCATTCCGCACTGATGCAGCGCAGGCACCGCTGCCGAACCGTCCTGGCCTACCGTTGCGGCATGCGGTAGAGCCAGGCGGTGCGACCGCCCGGCAGCTGCCAGCGGGCGTCGGCCGTGCGGCCGGGCACGGCAAACTCCAGGCTGACCAGCCAGCAACCCGGCGCCAGCTCGTACGCGGCCTTGGCGAAGGCGCGTTCCATGCTCTCCGGGCGCTGGAACAGGTAGACCAGCTGGTAGCTGCTCCAGTCGGCGCGCCAGATGTCGCCGCGGCGCACCCGCGCCCAGGGGCAGCGCAGGGCGCACAGGGCGCGCAAGGGCCAGCTCCATTCCAGCCCGTGCAGCCGCGCCTGCGGGTAGGCCCGGCGCAGGGCGATGAGGCCGTCGCCCAGGCCGCAGCCGGCGTCCAGCACCGCGGCGCCGGCCGGCAGGGGCGCGATGCCGTGCAGCCCGTCGAGGGCGCCGTGCGGCGTGGGAAACAACGGCGCGTCGCGCCAGGCATTCAGGGGGTAGACCAGCAGCAGCAAGGCCAGCGGCAGCAGCCAGGCCCAGGCCGGCACGGCACCCGCGGCGCCGGTGAGCGCAGCCGACAGGGGAAAGCCCGCGGCGATCAGCGTGCGGCGCCACCAGCCCTGGCCCAGCAGGCTGGCCGCAGACCCCACGGCGCAGGCGACGGCCAGCGCGGCCACGGCCGGCAGCTGCAGGCCGCGCTGCAGGCCGGCGAACACCAGCCAGGCGAGGGCCCACGCCAGCAACGCCGGCAGCGGCCACGGCAGCCGGGAGCACCGGCGGTCCGGGGCGGCAGCCTCGGCACCATCACGCGGCGGCGGCGGAGGCGAAGACGAAGTCACGCGGACTGATGCAGCAGGGGGGTGGGCTGGAGAGGAACGGCTGCCGCAGCAGGCGCCCGTCAGGCCCCGCCGCGCAGGCGGTCGATGAGCCCGTTGAGGGCTTCCAGCGAACCGAACTGGATGGCCAGCTCGCCCACTTCTTCCGTGCGGCCGTTGCGCTTGACGCGCTTTTTCACGCGCACCTCGACCTCGGCCATGAGCAGGTCGGAGAGTTCTTCTTCCACGCGCTTCATGTCGCGCGACTTTTCCTTCTTGGGCTTTTGCGGCACCAGGCTGAACTCGGCGCCCAGCTTCTTGACCAGCGATTCCGCCTCGCGCACCGAGAGCTTCTTGGCGGCGATCTGGTTACCGGCCGTGATCTGCGCGGCGCGGTCCAGCGCCAGCAGCGCGCGGGCGTGGCCCATGTCGATGTCGCCGGCCATGAGCATGGTCTGCACCGGCTCGGCCAGGTTCAGCAGGCGCAGCAGGTTGCTGGCGGCGCTGCGCGAGCGGCCCACGGCCTGCGCGGCCTGCTCGTGTGTGAGGCCGAACTCCTTCACCAAACGCGCCAGGCCCTGCGCCTCTTCCAGCGGGTTCAGGTCTTCGCGCTGGATGTTCTCGATCAGCGCCATGGCGGCGGCGGCCTCGTTGGGCACCTCGCGCACCAGCACCGGCACCTCGGCCAGGCCGGCCAGACGGGACGCGCGGAAGCGGCGCTCGCCGGCGATGATTTCGTACTTGCCGGCGTTCTCGCCGTCGGCCAGGCGCCGCACCAGGATAGGTTGCATGATGCCCTGGGCCTTGATGCTTTCGGCCAGCTCGTACAGCGCGCCTTCGTCCATGCGCGTGCGCGGCTGGTAGATGCCGGCGACGAGTTCGGTCAGCGGCAGCGTGCTGGGCGCGCCAGCAGGCTGTGCGGGCGCTGCGGTGTCCTGGGCGCGGGGCTCGGCGACCTTGGGGCCCAGCAGGGCTTCGAGTCCGCGGCCGAGGCCCTTGGGTTTCTTGGTGGCCATGGTTCAGTCCTTGGTGTTCATGAGGGGGGCGAGCAGGGCCAGCCCTGCGGGCCAGTCGCCCAGCCCGGATTCGGCGTTGATGTGGCCGCGCTCGCCCAGGTCGACGAACTCGGCGCCCCAGGCCTGGGCCAGGGACTGCACGCGCTCATAGGTGCAATACGGGTCGTTCCGGCTACCCACCAGCACGGTGGGAAAGGGCAAGGTCTGGCGGGCGATGGGCGTCCAGCCGGGCAACAGCGGGGCGACATCGGGGTGCTCCACGTCGCCGGGCGCCACCAGCAGCGCGCCCTGCACCTTGTGGGTGTTGCGCGAGTGGGCGGCCCACCAGGCGGTGAGGATGCAGCCCAGGCTGTGGGCGACGAGCACCACGGGGCCGTCGGCGTCCACCACCGTCTCTTCCAGCCGGGCGCTCCAGTCGCCACGCAGCGGGCGCATCCAGTCGTGCTGCTCCACGCGGTGCCAGCCGTGCTGCTGCTCCCACAGGGTCTGCCAGTGGCCGGCGCCGGAGTTCTGCCAGCCCGGCAGGATCAGCACGTTGGAGGGCTTCATGCGGTAATGCTACTTATTTGATAGCTGCATGCGCTTATCCAGCAAGCGCTGCAGCCCGATTTGATCTGAAAAAGGCCGCAAGCCTCACATGGTCTGCACGCGCACGACCATCTCGCGCGCGAACTGGACGAAGGCCTGGCTGCCCTTGGCGTTGGGGTCGAACACCACGCCGGGCAGGCCGTAGCTGGGCGCCTCGGCCAGCCGCACGTTGCGCGGGATCACGGTGTCGAACACCTTGTCGCCGAAGTGGTCCTTGAGCTGCTCGCTCACCTGGCTCTGCAGCGTGATGCGCGGGTCGAACATCACGCGCAGCAGGCCGATGATCTGCAGCTCGCGGTTGAGGTTGGCATGCACCTGCTTGATGGTGTTGACCAGATCGGTCAGGCCCTCCAGCGCGAAGTACTCGCACTGCATGGGCACGATAACGCCGTGCGCGCTGCACAGGCCGTTGAGCGTGAGCATGCTCAAGCTGGGCGGGCAGTCGATCAGCACGAAGTCGTAGTCGGCATCTACCTCGGCCAGGGCCGCCTTCAGGCGCCGCTCGCGGTGCTCCAGCGTCACCAGCTCGACCTCGGCACCGGCCAGCTCGCGGTTGGCGCCCAGCACGTGGTAGCCGCACTTGTCGGCCAGCACGGCGGCCTCCTTGATCGAGGCGGACTCCAGCAGCACGTCGTACACCGTCATGTCCAGCGCGCGCTTGTCCACGCCAGAGCCCATGGTCGCATTGCCCTGCGGGTCCAGGTCCACCATCAGCACGCGCTGGCCGATGCTTGCCAGCCCGGCGGCGAGGTTGACGGAGGTGGTCGTCTTGCCGACGCCGCCCTTCTGGTTGGCGATGCAGAAAATATGGGCCATGGCTGCGAGCTACTTCGGTTACTTGGAGATGGCCAGCTTGATGCCAAAGCCGATGAGGAAGGTGCCGGCGAGCTTTTCCAGCACGCGCGCAATGAGGGGCTGCGCCCGCATGCGGGCTGCCAGGTGGTGGGTGAGCAGCACCACGACCACGCCATACAGAAAGGTAAGCGCCGCGATCGTCGCCGCCATGAGGCCGAAGGTGACCAGGCCCCGGTGCTGGGCCGGGTCCACGAACAATGGGAAGAAGGCCATGTAGAAGATGATGGCCTTGGGATTGAGCAGGGTGATGAGGGCGGCCTGCCGGAAATACTGGCGCGGCCTGATCTGCAGCACGGGCGCGTCGCCCGGACGGGCCGTCACCATCTTGAACCCCATCCATGCCAGGTAGGCCGCACCCAGCCACTGCACGGCATGGAAGGCCGCCGGGTACGTGGCGAGCAAGGTTGCCACGCCGGCCACGGCCAGCCACAACAGCACCTGGTCACCCGCGATCACGCCCAGGGTGGCGGCCATGCCGCCTTTCAGTCCGCCCTTGCCGGTCGAGGTGATGAGTGCCAGATTGCCCGGGCCAGGAATGGCCAGAAACAGCACTATGGCGGCGACGAAAGCGCCGTAATCAGCTACGCCCAACATGTTCGTGACTCCCGGAATGGACGGTGAGTTTAAGCGACCGGCGCGGCGCGCCCTGTGTCGGGTTGCAGCGCGCGGCGGTTTGCGGCGTCAGGCGGGGCGGCGCGGGCGCATCCAGACAATGCAGCGCTCTGCATCCAACCCCGGCACGGCGAGCTGTTCCACGTGAAACACCTCGACGGAGGACGGCAACGCGGCGATCTCGTCCACAGGGTGCTTGCCCTTCATGGCCAGCCAGACCGCGCCATCGCCCACCGCCTGGCCCGACCAAGTGGTGAAGTCCGGCAACGAGGCAAAGGCGCGGCAGCTCACTACGTCGAAGGCCTGCTGCAGGCTTTCCACGCGGGCATGGATCCCGTGCAGGTTGGGCAGCCGCAGTGCCGCAGCCGCCTGCTGGATGAACGCGGCCTTCTTGGCCACCGTGTCCACGCAGCTCACATCTAACTCCGGGCAGCAGATCGCAAAGACCACGCCCGGCAAGCCACCGCCAGAGCCCACGTCCAACAGACGCGCCCCGTTGGCGCCCTGCCCTGGCCCCTGGGCACGGCGCTCCGCCAGATGGCGGCGCAGCGGGAGCACGGCGGCCAGGCTGTCCAGCAGGTGGTGGGTCAGCATCTCCTGCGGGTCACGCACGGCCGTCAGGTTGTAGACCTTGTTCCACTTCTGCAGCAGGGCCAGAAAGTCGAGCAACTGGCGCATCTGCGCCTCGGACACATCCAGGCCCAGGGCTTCCACGCCCTGGCGCAGCGGGGCGTCCAGCAGGCTGACGGCGCTCATGCGGTGGCTTCCGCATCGGCGGCAGCGGGTTGGGCGCCCGCGCCAAAGCCCTTGAACCCGCCCTTCTTCAAATGCACCAGCAGCAGAGAGATGGCCGCCGGCGTCACGCCGGAAATGCGCGAGGCCTGGCCCAGCGTCTCGGGCCGGTGCTTCTGCAGCTTTTGCCGCACCTCGATCGACAGCGCCGCCACCTGAAGGTAGTCCAGCTCGGCTGGCAGGCGCAGGTTCTCGAAATGGGCGGCGCGCTGGATCTCGTCCTTCTGGCGGTTGATGTAGCCGGAATACTTGGCGGCAATGTCCAGCTGCTCGATGACTGGCTCGGCCAGTTCGCCCAGCGTTTCACGCGAAACATCGGCACTGGCGTACTTGCCGCCATCCAGACCCATCAGCGCGGTGTACGACACGTCCGGGCGGCGCAGCAGCTCGAACAGGTTGTACTCATGCTCGATCGCCTTGCCCAGCACCCGGGTGGATTCGTCGGCCGGCAGGATGCGCGGGTTCACCCAGGTGCTCTTGAGCCGTTCGGTTTCACGTGAAACAGCATCGCGCTTGCGGCTGAAGGCCTCCCAGCGGGCGTCATCCACCAACCCCATGCGGCGACCAGTCTCGGTCAGGCGCATGTCGGCATTGTCTTCGCGCAGCTGCAGGCGGAACTCGGCGCGGCTGGTGAACATGCGGTAGGGCTCGGTCACACCCTTGGTGATGAGATCATCCACCAGCACGCCCAGGTAGGCCTCGTCACGGCCGGGCAGCCAAGGCCCGTCGCCCCGGCATTGCAGAGCCGCGTTGATGCCGGCAAACAGGCCCTGTGCCGCTGCCTCTTCATAGCCCGTCGTGCCGTTGATCTGCCCGGCAAAGAACAGACCCTGGATCTGGCGCGTCTCGAAGCTGCTCTTGAGGGAGCGCGGGTCGAAATAGTCGTACTCGATGGCGTAGCCCGGGCGCAGGATGTGCGCGTTTTCCATGCCCTTCATGCTACGCACCAGGTCGTACTGCACGTCGAACGGCAGGCTGGTGCTGATGCCGTTGGGGTAGAACTCGTGCGTGGTCAGCCCTTCCGGCTCCAGGAAGATCTGGTGGCTGTCCTTGTCGGCAAAGCGGTTGATCTTGTCTTCCACGCTCGGGCAGTAGCGCGGGCCCACGCCCTCGATCTTGCCGGTGAACATGGGGCTGCGGTCGAAGCCCGACCGGATGATCTCGTGCGTGCGCTCGTTGGTGTGGGTGATCCAGCACGGCATCTGCTGCGGGTGCATGGAGGCACGGCCCATGAAGCTGAACACGGGCACCGCGCCCTCGTTCACGCCGCCGGGCATGCCGTCGCCCGGCTGCTCTTCACACTGGCTGAAGTCGATACTGCGGCCGTCGATGCGGGGGGGCGTGCCGGTCTTGAGGCGGCCTTGGGGCAGCTGCAGTTCTTTCAGGCGCGCACTCAGCGACACGGCGGGCGGGTCCCCTGCCCGGCCGGCAGCGTAGTTGTTCAAGCCCACATGGATCTTGCCGTCCAGGAAGGTGCCCGCGGTCAGCACCACGGTGCGGGACCGGAAGCGGATGCCGACCTGCGTGACGGCACCCACCACCCGGTCGCCCTCCACCATGAGGTCGTCCACCGCCTGCTGGAACAGCCACAGATTGGGCTGGTTCTCCAGCATCCGGCGGATGGCGGCCTTGTACAGGATGCGGTCGGCCTGGGCGCGCGTGGCCCGCACGGCTGGGCCCTTGGAGCTGTTGAGGATGCGGAACTGGATGCCGCCCTCGTCCGTGGCCAGGGCCATGGCGCCGCCCAGCGCATCCACCTCCTTCACCAGATGTCCCTTGCCGATCCCGCCAATGCTGGGATTACAGCTCATCTGGCCCAGCGTTTCGATGTTGTGGGTGAGCAGCAGCGTCTTGCTGCCCATGCGGGCAGCCGCCAACGCGGCTTCAGTGCCGGCATGGCCGCCGCCTACGACGATGACATCGAATTCCTGGGGGTACAACATGGAGTGCTCCGGGGCCTGCGCGGCCCGTAATGACAAGTCCCGGCGAACCATGCCCGGGCCCCTGCCCTGCCATCCGCCGGCCCCATGGCAGCGCTAGCGCCCGCCAGGCAAGGCTGGAAGGACTGCAGGGCAGCA
This sequence comes from Paracidovorax wautersii, assembly GCF_031453675.1. Taxonomy (NCBI): domain Bacteria; kingdom Pseudomonadati; phylum Pseudomonadota; class Betaproteobacteria; order Burkholderiales; family Comamonadaceae; genus Paracidovorax; species Paracidovorax wautersii. Next base: position 1,350,780 of record NZ_JAVIZX010000001.1, read on the forward strand.
ATGGGGAACCCGCGATTTTCCCACTTTGGGGCGATCCTGTCTGTGGCTGTCCGGAGCGCCCTGGCTGGAGCACGGTTTCCTCCATGTTGTTTCACGTGGAACAGCGGGGCTTGCGCGGTCCCTGCCATGCAGGATTCATGCATCCGGGCTGTGCTTCAATGGTGCCACCATGCCAAAACTCCTCGTCTTCGCGGGCAGCACCCGCGCCCAGTCCTTCAACCGCCGCCTGGCCCACGCCACCGCGGAGATCGCGCGTGCCGCCGGTGCCCAGGTGACGCTGCTGGAACTGTCGGACTACGACATCCCCATGTACAACGCCGACCTGGAAGCAGCCGGCACGCCGCCCGACGTGCTGCGGCTCAAGGAAGTGCTGGATGCGCACCCCGCCTGGATCATCTGCTCGCCGGAGTACAACGGCAGCTACACCGCCCTGCTCAAGAACACCATCGACTGGGCCTCCAGCCCCGTAGCGGGCCACCCTGTCTGGAGCGATGGCGCGCGACCCTTCGCCGGCAAGGTGGTGGGCATGCTCAGTGCGTCCAATGGCGGCCTGGGCGGTCTGCGGTCACAGAGCCATCTGGCGCCACTGCTGGTCAATCTGGAGTGCTGGCCGGCGCCCCGGGCGTTCGCCTTAGGCCAAGCGGGCAGCGCATTCGACGCGCAAGGAGGCCTGGTGCAGGAAGCGCACCGTGACCGGGTCAAGGCGGTCGTGGACCAGGTCCTGTGGGCAGCCGACCGGTTGCAGACGGTTGCAATAGCCTGAGGTCGGCGCGGAAGCGACTTGCAACGGTCACTGGATGGGGCTGGAAACGGCCAGGTCGCCCTCTACACGCCAGACCTCAATCCTGTTTTGATAGCAGGCGCGGGCCCCGGCGGAGACACCCGGCGGCCCAGTACCGGGGTTGCGGTGTGGGTCTTCGGCCTAACGGGCGCAGAAAGCTGTCACCATGGTTGCTCCCCTGTCTCTGCCCATGACGCTTCCGACCGATCTATCCCAGTTCATCTATTGCAGCGTGCTCAGTCCCGACGCCGCGCCGACCTGTGTCGCCGACATCATCCGGACCGCCCGCCGCGTGAATGCAGAGCGAGAAGTCACCGGCGTGCTCGTGTTCGACGGCCAACGGTTCTGCCAGTACATCGAAGGGCCCACGCCGCACATCGCCGACCTGGCCCGACGCATCGAACGCGATCCACGGCATACCGACTTCAGCCTCCAGCACCACGGCCCGATGTGGGGAGCGCGGCGTTTCGCCCAGTGGTCCATGGCCTACGCCCTGGCCCCCGACCTGGAACCCTTGGACCGCCTGCGCGGGCTGCGCGGACTGCCTGCCGTCGAGTTGCTGCAAGAGCTGCTGCCCGATCTGGACCTGGGGCCTCTGCAGCCCGCCTGAGGCGTACGGGCCCTCCCCGGTTCCGCCAGGAATCTGCGGCGCCGCCCTACAGAGGGCACCGAGCACGGCCACGCGCTTCGCGCTAGCATGGTGGACTGTCCAATCCTCTCGGGTTTCCCATGAAGCTTTACTACAGCCCCGGCGCCTGCTCGCTGTCTCCCCACATCGCGCTGCACGAGGCCGGCCTGGCGTTCACCCCTGTGCTGGCCAGCACCAAGAGCCACAAGCTGCAGGACGGCACGGACTACTACACCATCAACCCGCTGGGCTACGTGCCCCTGCTGGAGCTCGACGACGGCACCCGCCTGCGCGAAGGCCCGGCCATCGTCCAGTACATCGCCGACCTGGCCCCGCACAAGAACCTGGCCCCCGCCAACGGCACGCTGGCCCGCTATCGTCTTCAGGAGTGGCTGACCTTCATCGGCACCGAACTGCACAAGGGCTTCGCCCCCCTGTTCAGGCCCACCACGCCCGAAGACTACAAGGGCATCGCCCGCCAGCAACTACAGTCCCGCCTGCAATGGGTGGACAGCCAGCTCGACGGCAAGGAGTGGCTGATGGGCGAGCACTTCTCGGTCGCCGACGGCTATCTGTTCACCGTCTGCAACTGGAGCAAGTCCGTGGGGGTGGATCTGTCCACGTTCCAGCACCTTCAGGCCTATCTGGCCCGCGTGGGCGCCCGCCCTGCCGTACAGACGGCACTCAAGGCCGAAGGCCTGCTGAAGTAAGGGCTTCGCCAGCTTGCCTGCCAGGCCCGCGTCCGCTTACCGGAGTGCGGGCCTTTTGCTTTCCCGGCTACGGCAAAACGTTCCACGTGAAACAACGGCCGCCCGGCTAGCACAAAACGCAAGAGCCCACCGCTGGTTGGTGCACTGCAGCAAAAGAGGTTTCCGGGTAACGTTCCTCCAGCTGCTGTACTGCAAGCGGCACCTCTCGATCTGCATCCAACACGAACAAAGGATTTACCGATGAGCACTCTTTTCGATCCGATCCAGGCCGGCGATCTGCAACTGGCCAACCGTATCGCGATGGCACCGCTGACGCGCAACCGCTCGCCCAACGCCATCCCCAAGGACATTACGGCCACCTACTACGCCCAGCGCGCCACGGCCGGCCTGCTCATCACCGAGGCCACCGCCATCAGCCACCAGGGCCAGGGCTATGCCGACGTGCCGGGCCTGTACGGCACGGAGCAGCTGGACGGCTGGAAGAAGGTGACGGCGGCCGTGCATGAGCGCGGCGGCAAGATCGTCACCCAGCTGTGGCACGTGGGCCGCATCTCGCACGTGGATCTGCAGCCGGACGGCGGCAAGCCCGTCGCGCCCTCGGCCATCACGGCCAAGTCCAAGACCTACCTGATCGACAAGGCCACCGGCAAGGGCCACTTCGCGCCCACCTCCGAGCCCCGCGCGCTGGACGCCTCCGAGCTGCCCGGCATCGTGCACGACTACGCCGCAGCCGCGCGCAACGCGGTGGAGACGGCCGGCTTCGACGGCGTGGAGATCCACGGCGCCAACGGCTACCTCCTCGACCAGTTCCTGAAGACCGGCGCCAACCAGCGCACGGACGACTACGGCGGCAGCATCGAGAACCGCGCCCGCCTGCTGCTGGAGGCCACGCGCGCCGCGGTGGACGCCATCGGCGGCGGCAAGGTCGGCATCCGCCTGTCGCCCGTCACGCCTGCCAATGACATCGTGGACGCCGATCCCCAGCCGCTCTTCGACTACGTGGTGCGCCAGCTCGCACCGCTGGGCCTGGCCTACATCCACGTCATCGAAGGCGCGACCGGCGGCCCCCGCGAAGTGGAAGGCCGTCCCTTCGACTACGCCGCGCTCAAGGCCGCCTACCGCGCCGCTGGCGGCACGGGCGCCTGGATGGTGAACAACGCGTACGACGGCGCCCTCGCCGCCCAGGCCGTGGCCACCGGCGATGCCGACATCGTCGCCTTCGGCAAGGCCTTCATCTCCAACCCCGACCTGGTGGAGCGCCTGCGCAAGGACGCACCGCTGAACCCGTGGGACCAGAGCACGTTCTACGGCGGCGGCGAGAAAGGCTACACCGACTACCCGACGCTCTCCTGAACGGAGCACGGATGGCCCGGCCGCGGCGTCCCGCCGTGGCCGGCCGGGCCGGGCCGTGGGGTGACGGCGGCGGCGGGGTTGCTCAGGACTCAGAGTGTTTTTGCCCTTCCGCGCTTATTCCATCAGCGCAAGCAGCTACCAAAGTAGTAGCATCACACCATGATCACCTGCACCCTGCGCTACATCATCGATCCCTACAAGCTGGCCGAGTTCGAGCACTACGGCCGGTTGTGGATCCCGCTGGTCGAGAGGTTCGGCGGACGCCACCACGGCTACTTCCTGCCCTCGGAGGGCGCCAACAACATCGCGCTGGCGATGTTCACCTTCCCGTCCCTGGCGGCCTATGAAACCTACCGCCAGCAATCGCTGCAGGATGCCGAATGCCTGGCCGCGTTCCGCTACGCGGAAGAGACGCGCTGCATCCTGAGCTACGAACGGAGCTTCTTCCGGCCGGTGTTCGGAGACAGCTCCTCCGCAGCGGGCTGACCACCGCCGCCGGCGCTTGAAGCGCGTGAAGCGCGGTGTCGCCCGGCAAGGGGCGTAGCCAACGTCCGCGCGGCCTAGACCGGCGCGAACACCAGCCCCACGCGCAGCCCCTGTCCGTCCGGCCCGGTGCCCAGCACCAGTCGCGCACCCAGCAGATCGGCGTAGCGCGCCACGATGGCCAGCCCCAGGCCGGCGCCCTGCCCCAGGCGCTCGCCTTCGCGGCCCTGCGCCCAGCGCTGCAGCAGCTCCGCGCGCAGGTCCGGGTCGATGCCCGGGCCGTTGTCCAGCACGGTCAGCACCACGCGGGCCCCGTCCGGCCCCTCAGGGCCCTCGCGCACGATCTCCACCGTGATGCGCGGCACGACGCCGTCGTCCTCCGGGCGGCCATAGCGCAGTGCGTTGTCGATCAGGTTGTTCACCACCCCCTCGATGAGCACCGCCTGCCCCGCCACCCGCACCGGCTGCTCCAGCCCGCGGGCGCCCAGGTCCACGCCAGCGGCATCGGCACGCGGCAGAAAGGGCAGCACGGCATCGCGCACCAGTTCGTTCAAGGCCAGGGGCTGGCGCGGCATGGCGCCGCGCACCTCGTCCGCCAGGGCCAAGGCCAGCAGCTGGTCCACCAGGTGGCTGGTGCGGGCCTCGCTGTCGGCCACGCCGGCGAGCTGCTCGCGCCACACGGCCGGGTCCTTCTGAGCCAGGCCATAGGCCGCCAGGGCGCGGATGCCGGCCAGCGGCGTGCGCAGCTCGTGCGCCACGTTGCCGGCAAATTCGCGCTGCGCCCGCACGCCCTGGGCCACGCGCTCCAGCAGGCCGTTCACCGCCCCGCCCAGGTGCTGCAGATCGCGCGTGGACGACGCCACCGCCACCGGCTCCAGGTCCCGTGCATCGCGGTCCGCCAAGGCCGCCTGGAAGTCCGCCAGCGGCTGCAACTCGGCCTGGATGGCCCGGCGCATCCAGAACGCCAGCAACCCCAGCAGCAGCACCTGGGAGACCGCTGAATACAGCAGCACGCCGCGCAGCATGGCACTGCGCGCGTGCACCGTCTGTGCCGTGATGACCTCGAAGGCCTGCGGCTCGTTCACGCGCACGCGCACGGCGCGCAGGGCCCGGCCGCGGTAGCTGATGTCCGAGAACCGGTAGGCGTCGTCGCCGCGCGGCGGCGGCACGGGCAGGCTCGCGTTGCCCGACAGCTGCGTGCCGTCGGGCAGCAGCACCGCGAAATAGACCGTCTCCACCTGGTCGAAGAGCACCGACTTGAGTTCGCGCGAGGTGAGGGCCAGATCCAGAGCGCCTTCGTTGAGCCGCACGTTGGCCGCCACGGCATAGGCGTCGTCGAGCAGCGACCGGTCGAAGGCCCGCTGCGTGAAGCCGTTGGCCACCAGCACCGAAATGGCAGCGCCCGCGAACCAGGTCAGCGCCAGCGGCACCAGCACGTGGCGCAGCAGACGTGAGCGCAGGGACGGCAGGACGGGCGGCGCGACCGCGGGCTGCGGTGCGCTCACGGAGCGGACTCCGGCAGGCCGGCAACGGCGCCCCCGGGGTCGGCCTCCAGCATGTAACCCAGCCCGCGCATCGTCCGGATGCCCGCGCCGCTGCCCTGCAACTTCCTGCGCAGGCGCGAGATGAAGGCCTCCAGCGCGTTGTCGCCCAGCGTGTCGTCGAAGTCCGAGAGCTTCTCCGACAAGGTGCGCTTGCTCACGACGCGGCACGGCGGCGTCATCAGCTCCCACAGCACCTCGAACTCGCGCGCCGGCAGCTCGAAGGGCTGGCCCTGCAGCGTGAAGCGGCGGGCGCGGCGGTCCAGCTCCAAGGTGCCGGTGCGGGTGCGGTCGTCGGCGCTCTGGCTGCGGCGCACCAGGGCGCGCAGTCGGGCTTCCACCTCGTCCAGATCGAACGGCTTGCCCAGGTAATCGTCGGCGCCGGCGTCCAGCCCGGCGATGCGCTCTTCCTTGCGATCGCGCGCCGTGAGCACCAGCACGGGCGTGCGGTCGCCCCGCGCCCGCGCAGCACGCAGGGCCGACAGGCCGCTGCCCTGCTGGCTGAGCGGGCGCCCGTCCAGCGGCAGGTTCAGATCCAGCAGCACGGCATCGAAGGGCTGCACTTTCCAGAAATGGTCGGCATCGGCCACGGTGCTGGCGGCGTCCACGCGATGACCGGCGTCGGCCAGGCTGCGCTGCATCACGCCGCGCAGCACGGCGTCGTCTTCGACCAGGAGGATGCGCATAGGAGAAAGGCAGGAAGGAATAGAAACGCACGGCACCGCCGGCAGGCGGGCCCCAGGGTGCATACCCCGCATTGTGTCGCGCTCCGGGTGCTTCGGGCGCTCCGGGGGCGGGGCGCGCGCGTCGGCTTGGTCAGGCCGTGGTCAGGTTCGCCCGCCGATAAAGGCTGCCATGCGCTCCACGACCCCTTCTCCTTCGCTCCGCCGCCCTGCCGCGCTGCGGGCCGCCGCTGCCGCCAGCCTGCTGGCCTGCGGCGCCGCATGGCTCACGGCCGTGCCCGCCCATGCCCAGAATGCGCTGCCGACGCCCGCCGCCAATGCCGCAGCATCCACGGGCACCGGCTGGACCCTTGCCCAGGCGCTGGCCGCCGCCCGCGACAACAGCGACGTCAACCAGGCCCGCCAGGAACTGGCCGGCGCGCGCGCCGATGTGCTGGGCGCCAACCACGCCCCGCTGCCCTCGCTGACCACCAAGGCCAGCTCCATCGATCTGCAGCACGGCCCCGGCCCGGGCAACGTGTTCACGCGCAAGCGCATCGACAAGTCGGTGGGCATCGACTGGACCTGGGAGCGCGGCGGCAAGCGCGCGCTGCGCACCCAGGCGGCCGAGCGCGCGGCGGACGCCGCCCAGGCCGACGTGGAGGGCGTGCAGGTGCAGCAGGCGCAGGCCGCCCTGTCCGCCTATTACGACCTGCTGGCCGCGCAGGACCGGCTGCGCGAGGTGGCGGCCATCGAGCGCAGCCTGGGCGACGTGGCCGGCCTGGCCGACCGCCGCGTGAAGGCCGGCGATCTGTCCGCGCAGGACGCGGCCCGCACCCGCATCGAGGCCGACCGCGCCCGCGCCGACACGCGCGCGGCCGAGCAGGCGCGCGACGACGCGGCCCTGGCGCTGGCACAGGTCACCGGCAGCACGGGCAGCCGCCTGGAAGCCGTGGACACGCCGTGGCCCGCCCTGGCCGGGGACCCGCCCGCCACCGATGCCGACCTGGCCGCCTGGGCCGAAACCCGTGCCGACGTGCGCGCCGCCCTGGCCCGCGCGCAGGCAGCGCAGGCCGCGCTGGACGGCGCCAACGCGCTGCGCCGATCCGACTGGACGGTGGGTGCCTCCGTGGACCACTTCCCGGGCACCTCCACCCGCCAGGTCGAGTTGCGCGTGCAGGTGCCGCTGCAGTGGGGCTACCAGTACCAGGGCGAGATCGGCCGCGCCCAGGCCGACTACGCCAAGGCGCAGGACGCGCTGGACAACACGCGCCGCCTGGCCCTGCTGGACCTGCAGCGCCTACACCAGACGCAGGAGAGCGCCGCCCGCCGCGCCGCCGACTACGACCAGGGCGTGCTGCCCCGCGCGCGCCAGGTGGCCGACAGCGCCGAGCTGGCCTACCGCAAGGGCGCTCTCGCGCTCACCGACCTGCTGGATGCCCAGCGCACCCTGCGCGCCACGCTGCTCGATGCGCTGGCCGCCCGCGCCGACTACGCCAAGGCGCGCGGGGCCTGGCTGCTGCGCACACGGCCCCAGGTGCTGGCCGGCGCGCCCTGACCCCGCCGTCGCTGCCCCGCCCCTACCCGTCGCATCCCCCCGCTTTCCCTGCTTCCCTTCCCGGACCTCCCACCATGATGGCTCCCCTCCTCTCCCGTCCCGCCCGGCGCCCGTCCGCCCGCGGCCTGCTGGTCCTGGCCGCGCTGGGCTCGGCCTGCGCCCTGCTCCTGCCCGGCTGCGGCAAATCCGCGGCCGATGCGGCCTCTCCGCCCGAGCCCGCGCCGCCGGTGGTCCAGTCGGGCCAGCTGCGCTTTCCCGCCGGCCACCCGCAGCTCGCCCTGCTGGGCACGGTGGAGGCCCGCGCCGCCAAGGACGTGGTCGTGGAGCTGCCCGCGCGGCTGGTGTGGAACGAGGAGCGCACGCAGCGCATCTACCCGGCCTTCGCCGGCCGCGTGACCGCCATGCAGGCCGACCTGGGCCAGTCGGTCAAGGCCGGGGCCCCGCTGGCGCTGCTGGCCTCGCCGGACTTCGGCGTGGCCCAGGCCGACACGGCCAAGGCCCAGGCGGGCCAGTCGCTGGCGCAGCAGGCACTCAAGCGCCAGCGAGAACTGTTCGAGGCCGGCATCATCGCCCGCAAGGACCTGGAGCAGGCCGAGGCCGAGGCCGCCGGCGCCCAGGCCGAGGTGGCCCGCGCAGCGGCGCGCACCCGCCTGTATGGCAGCGCCAGCGGCGTGAACCAGCAGCTCGCCCTCACCACCGGCATCGCCGGCGTGGTGGTGGAGCGCAACCTCAACCCCGGCCAGGAGGTGCGCCCCGACCAGAACGGCCCGGCGCTGTTCGTGGTGACCGACCCGACCTCGCTGTGGGTGCAGATCGACGCGCGCGAGAGCGATCTGGCGTCCCTGCGGCCGGGCGATGCCGTCACGCTGCAGGTGCCGGCCTATCCCGGCACGACCTTCACCGGCAAGGTGACGGCCACGGCCGATGCCATCGACCCCGGCACGCGGACGATCAAGGTGCGCGGCGTGGTGCCCAACACGGACCGGCGCCTGAAGGCCGAGATGCTCGCCACCGCACGCGTGCAGGAAAGCCGCGCCGGCGGCGTGGTGGTGCCCGCACCGTCCGTGGTGCTCGACGGCACGCAGCACGTGGTCTACGTGCGCCGCGAGGCCGGGGTGTTCGAGCCGCGCAAGGTCGACCTGGCCCATGAAGGGCCGGGCGAGGTCGTCGTCGCCTCCGGCCTGCAGCCCGGCGAGGCCGTGGTGAGCCAGAACGTGCTGCTGCTGGCCCGCCAGTTCCAGGCCATGGCCGAGGACACCGCCGCCCCGAAGAAAGAGGCCCCATGAAGCGCCTCATCCACTTCGCGGTGCACCAGCCGCTGTTCATCGTGCTGGGCGTGCTGCTGTTCGCCCTCGCGGGCGTCATGGCCTTCAAGAACCTGTCGGTGGAGGCCTTTCCCGACGTGACCGACACGCAGGTCACCATCATCGCGCTGTACCCGGGGCGCGCCGCCGAAGAGGTGGAGAAGCAGGTCACCCTGCCCATCGAGGTGGCGCTGTCCGGCCTGCCCAATGCCATCCGCGTGTTCTCGCACACGCAGTTCGGCCTGTCGTTCACCGTGGTCACGTACGACGACAACGCCAACGTCAACCTGGTGCGCCAGCAGGTCAGCGAGCGCCTGCGGGGCGTGGACCTGCCGCCGGGCGTGGAAGCCGATATCGCCCCCAACGCGACGCCGGTGGGCGAAATCATGCGCTACCGCGTCAAGGGCGACGGGCACTCCACCACCGACCTGCGCACCACCGAGGACTGGACCGTGGAGCGGGCGCTGCGCCAGGTGCCCGGCGTGGCCGACGTGGTGGCCATGGGCGGCTCGATCAAGCAATACGAGGTGCAGCCCGACCTGGACAGGCTGCGCGCGTACAAGCTCACCTTCCAGAACCTGCTGGATGCGCTGGGCCGCGGCAATGCCAACGCCGGCGGCAGCTATGTGGCGCAGGGCGCACAGCAGTACGCCATCCGCGGCATCGGCCTGCTGCAGTCGAGCGAGGACATCGGCCGCATCGTCGTGGCCGCGCACGGCGGCACGCCCGTGCTGATCCGCGACGTGGCCCAGGTGAAGGTGGGCGCGGTCCCGCGCCTGGGCACCGTGGGGCAGGACGACGACGACGACGTGGTGACCGGCATCGTCGTCATGCGCAAGGGCGAGAACGCGAGCGTGGTGCTCAAGAACGTCAAGGACAAGATCGCCGACCTGAACGCGCGCGGCCTGCCGCCGGGCGTGCAGATCGTGCCGTTCTACGACCGCACGTGGCTGATGGACAAGACGCTCACCACCGTGTTCCGCAACCTCGTGGAGGGTGCGCTGCTGGTGTCGCTGGTGCTGTACCTGTTCCTGTCCAACCTGCGCGCCAGCCTGGCCGTGGTGGTGGTGATTCCACTGTCGCTGCTGGCCACGTTCATGGGCCTCAAGGTGATGGGCGTGCCGGCCAACCTGCTGAGCCTGGGGGCCATGGACTTCGGCATCATCGTGGACGGCGCGGTGATCGTGATCGAGAACATCATGCACCGCCTGGCCGAGCGCGGCGAGGAGATGGACGACCGCGACCGGCGCGACACCATCATCGAAGCGGCGGGCGAAGTGGGCCGGCCCACGCTGTTCTCGATGCTCATCATCATCGCGGCGCACATCCCCATCTTCGCGCTGCAGCGCCACGAGGGCCGCATCTTCCAGCCCATGGCGCTGTCGGTCACCACCGCGCTCATCGGCTCGCTGATCTTCTCGCTCACCCTGGTGCCGCTGCTGGCCTACTGGATGCTGCGCAGAAAGCTGCCGCACGGGGACAACCGGGTGGTGGGCTTTGCCAAGCGCGCCTACGCGCCGGTGCTGGACTGGGCCTTGAACCGCCGCCGCACGGTGGTGGTGGTGGCGCTGGCGGTGTTCGGGCTGGCGCTGGTGGCGGCCTCGCGCCTGGGCTCGGAGTTCCTGCCCGAACTGGACGAAGGCACCATCTGGGTCAACGTGCGCCTGCCGGCCAGCGTCTCCAACGACGAGGCGGCGCGCATGCTGCGCCAGGTGCGGCAGGCCCTGCGCACCGTGCCCGAGGTGCGCACCACGGTCTCCAAGGCCGGGCAGCCCGAGGACGGCACCGATCCCAAGACCATCTCCATGGCCGAGGTCTTCGTGGACGTGAAGCCCGCCGAGCAGTGGCGCCCCGGCCTCACGCATGCGCAGCTCATCGAGGAGATGGACCGTGCCGTGTCGGCCATTCCCGGCATGGAGCCAGCGTTCTCCCAGCCCATCCGCGACAACGTGCTCGAATCAATCTCGCAGATCGACGGACAGATCGTCATCAAGGTGGCCGGCGACGACCTGGTGCAGCTCAAGCGCCTGACGCAGTCCATCGAAAGCGAGATCCGCCAGGTGCCCGGCGTGTACCGCGCCGAGATCGACCGCCTGGGCGACCTGCCGCAGCTGGTGATCGACATCGACCGTGACCGCGCCGCGCGCTACGGCCTGAACGTGGGCGACATCCAGGACGTGATCGAAGCCGCGCTCGCGGGCAAGACCACCACCAACCTGTGGGAGGGCGAGCGCAAGTTCGCCGTGGCGGTGCGCATGCCGGAAGACCGCCGCGCGCTCTCCCGCCTGCCCGACACGCCCATCGCCACGCCGGACGGCGGCTACACCACGCTGGGCAGCGTGGCGCGCATCCGCGAGACCAGCGGCGCCATGAACATCGCCCGCGAGGCCGGCCGCCGCACCATGGCCATCGGCATCTTCATCAAGGACCGCGACATGGGCTCGGTCGTGAAGGACATGCAGACCCGCGTGCAGGCGAACGTGCCGCTGCCGGCGGGCTACCAGGTCAACTGGTCGGGCGAGTTCGAGAACCAGGAACGCGCCATGAAGCGCCTGTCGGTGGTCGTGCCCATCTCGCTGCTGCTGATCTTCGTGCTGCTGTTCGACGCCTTCAAGTCGTTCAAGATGGCCTCGCTGATCCTCATCAACGTGCCCCTGGCGCTCATCGGCGGCTTCGTCGCGCTCTGGGTCTTCGGCATTCCGCTGTCGGTGTCGGCGGCCATCGGCTTCATCGCGCTGTCAGGGCAGGCGGTGCTCAACGGCGTGGTGATGCTGTCGGTGTTCCAGCAGCTCCAGGCGGGCGGTGCGAGCGTGGTCGAGGCCGTGCGCCAGGGCTCCATGCAGCGCCTGCGCACCGTGCTCATGACCGCCCTGCTCGCCATGCTGGGCCTGCTGCCCATGGCGCTCTCGCACGAGATCGGCTCGGAGACGCAGCGGCCCCTGGCCATCGTGGTCATCGGCGGGCTGGTGACCGCGACGCTGCTCACGCTGGTGGTGCTGCCGGCGCTGTACGTGGCGTGGTTCGGACCGAAGGACCGGGCCCCCTCAGGCCAGCCCACCACGGCGTGAGCCCGCGGCTCCCGGAGGCCGCTCCCTTCGGCACCACCCCGGCATCAAGGTGCCCCGGCGGTGGCTGCCGGCCCGCCGGCAGGGCGAAAAAAAGGGCGCCCTGCGGGGCGCCCTTGGTGTTTCTGCGAAGCCGCCACGCGGCAGAGCGTTCGCGCCCTGCGGCCCTGCGGCGGCCGCGCCGCTCAGGCCGGCAGCAGCGCCGGAGCGCGGCCGGAGGCCAGCGTGGCCGGTGCGGGGTGCCCGGCAGCCCCTGCCGCGTGGGCATCGCCCAGGTGGAACTGCTGCACCACCTGCGACAGGCGTGCGGCCTGCTCGCGCAGCGACTCGGCCGCGGCGGCAGACTCTTCCACCAGCGCGGCGTTCTGCTGCGTCATGCGGTCGATCTCGCCCACGGAGCTGTTCACCTGGCCGATGCCGGTGGCCTGCTCGGCGGCTGCCGAATTGATTTCGCCGATGATGTCGGACACGCGCTGCACGCTGTCTACGATTTCCTTCATGGCCTTGCCGGCGTCTTCCACGTGGCGCACACCGCCATCCACGGCCGACACGCTGGTGCTGATCAGGCCCTTGATGTCGCTGGCCGCAGCGGCGCTGCGCTGCGCCAGGCTGCGCACTTCGCTGGCCACCACCGCAAAGCCCCGGCCCTGCTCGCCCGCTCGGGCCGCTTCCACCGCCGCGTTCAGCGCCAGGATGTTGGTCTGGAAGGCGATGGAGTCGATCAGGCCGATGATGTCGCTGATCTTGCGGCTGGACGCCGAGATCTCATGCATGCTGGACACGGCCTGCTGCACGACGCTGCCGCCGCGCGTGGCGATGCCCGACGCCGAGCTGACCAGCTGGTTGGCCACCTGCGAGGACGACGCCGTCTGCTGCACCGTGGCCGTGAGCTGGGCCAGCGAGGCCACGGCCTCCTGGGCGTTGCTGGCGGTCTGCTCGGTACGGGCGGACAGATCCTGGTTGCCGGTGGCGATCTCCTGGCTGGCCGTGGCGATGTTGCCGCTCGAATCGCGTACCTGGGACACCAGCGCGCTCAGGCTGTTCTGCATTTCCACCAGCGAGCGCTGCAGATCGGCCACTTCGTCCTTGCCCTCCACCTGCATGCGCTGGGACAGATCGCCCTTGGCGATGGACTGGGCCAGGGCCCGAGCAGCCACCAGCGGGCGCACGATGGACACCATGTTCAGCAGGGTCAGCGGCACCACCACCACCACGGTGATCAGCACGGCCAGCAGGAACAGCCACTTGGTCTGCTGCGAGGCGCTCTCCTGGTTCTTGATGACGCTGTCCACCTCGGCGCGCAGGCGCGTGTCCAGTGCCAGCAGCAGCTTGTCGGCCTCGCCGAACTCGGCCACGGCCTTGCCGCTCATGCGGTTGGCAATCGTGGCCGTGTCGTAGCCGCCGGACTCCAGCTGGCGCGCCACATGGGCGAACTGGTCGCGGTAGCTGTCCAGGCGGCGCACGATCTCCTGCGCGAAGTTCGTGTCCGAGATGCCCGACAGGCGCTCGAAGCGCGCGGCCACCTGCTTGGCACGGTCCAGCGCGGCCAGCCACTGCGTGTGCGCCTGCTTCACGCCTTCGGGCTTTTCGTACTGGATGATCATGTCCTTCTCGTACTGGCGGATGGCCCCCATCTCGCCGCGCAGCTGCGCGAGGTAGCCCACTTCGGCATACGAGTGACCGATGAAGTCTTCGCTCATGGAATAGATGCGGAACATGCCCAGCATGCCCGCACCGCCCAGCAGCCCCAGCAACGCCAGCACTACACCGATGGCTCCGATCATCCGGAACCGGATGGTGAACAGCCGCATGAGCGAAAACAAATTCATGGTCGTCATCCTTACGCTTATCGCGGCGCGCCACAGCGCGCGCAGGTATTGCAACAAAACGTTGCAGTTTGCCAGACCCACGCGGCCGCGGCATAGGTATTTGTCACATCCGCCAGCGCTTCAATAGCAAAGCGTTCGCCATCACGCTCACGGAGCTGAGCGCCATGGCGGCACCCGCCACCACGGGGCTCAGATACCCCAGCGCCGCCAAGGGGATGCCGGCCACGTTGTAGGCGAAGGCCCAGAACAGGTTCTGCCGGATCTTAAGCACGGTGCGGTGCGAAATCTCCAGCGCGGCGGCCACCAGCTGCGGATCACCCCGCATGAGTGTGACGCCCGCCGCATGCATGGCCACATCCGTGCCGTTGCCCATCGCCATGCCCACATCCGCCGCCGCCAGCGCAGGCGCGTCGTTCACGCCGTCACCCACCATCGCGACGGTGTGTGGGCCCCCACGCTCCGCCGCTGCGCTGGGTCGCTGCCCCCCGAGGGGGCCCTCGCGCCTTGGGGCGGCCCGGCGGCGCTCATCGTCTGGCGCGCGCTGCCCGATGGCCGTGTCGTCCCCAGACCGAAGGGCGGCGATGGCGGCGGCCTTGTCGCCCGGCAGCACCTCGGCCAGCACCTCGCCAGCTGCCGGGTCCAGGCCCAGGCGCCGGGCCATGGCCTCCGCCGCGCCCCGGTTATCGCCAGAGATCATGACCGTGCGGATGCCGCGCTGGCGCAGCGCCTGCAGAGCTGCTTGCGCCCCCGGCTTGGGCTCGTCGCCGAAGGCCAGCAGCGCACACACGGCTTCGCCGGCTTCCGTGTGCACGGCCACGGCCGATACGGTCGCGCCCTCGGCCTGCAGGGCCTGGGCCCGGGCCTCCAGCGCGCCCAGCGGCAGGCCCAGTTCGTCCATCCAGCGCAGGCTGCCCACGCGCCAAGTGTGGCCCTGCACGCGGCCTTCCGTCCCGCGGCCAGGTACCGCGCGCACGTCCTGGGCCGCGGCCGACTCCAGCGCGCGCTCCTGGGCGGCCTGCACCACGGCGCGGGCCAAGGGGTGCTCGCTGCCGCTCTGCACGCCGGCCACGGCGGCCAGCACGGCAGCTTCGTCCTGGCCCGGCGCCACCTCAAACCCCGCCAGGCGCGGGCGGCCCACGGTGAGCGTGCCCGTCTTGTCGAACGCCACCGTGTCCACGCGGTGGGCACGCTCCAGCGCCTCGGCATCCTTGATGAGAATGCCGTGCCGGGCCGCCACGCCCGTGCCGGCCATGATGGCGGCGGGCGTGGCCAGGCCCAGCGCGCAGGGGCAGGCGATCACCAGCACCGCCACGGCATGGATCAGCGCAGCCTCCATGCCCGCGCCGGCCCACCACCAGCCCAGCAGCGTGCACAGCGCGATCAGCAACACCACCGGCACGAAGACGGCCGAGACACGGTCTACCAGCCGCTGGATGGGCGCCTTGGCCGACTGAGCGTCCTCCACCAGCCGGATGATGCGCGCCAGCACCGTCTCGCTGCCCACGGCCGTGACCTGCACCACCACGCGGCCGTCCCCGTTGATGGAGCCGCCCGTCAGCGCCCCGCCCGGTTCGCGCGCCACCGGCAGGGGCTCGCCGGTCAGCATGGATTCGTCCACCTGCGTATGCCCTTCCAGCACCGTGCCGTCCACGGGAATGCGCTCGCCGGGCCGCACCACGATGCGGTCGCCGGCCATCACCTCGGCCACGGGCACATCCACTTCGCCATCGCGGCCGATCAGGTGCGCCACGTCGGGCCGCAGCGCATGCAGCGCGCGGATGGCGGCGGTGGTCTGGCGCTTGGCGCGCGCCTCCAGCCACTTGCCCAGCAGCACCAGGGTGATGACCACCGCCGAGGCCTCGAAGTACAGGTGCGGCGCGTGCCCTGGCTGCGCCGTGAGCCACAGCCAGACCGACAGCCCGTAGCCTGCGCTGGTGCCGATGGCCACCAGCAGATCCATGTTGCCCGCCAGCGCCCGCGCGGCGTGCCATCCGGCCCGGTAGAAGCGCGCGCCCAGAATGAACTGCACCGGTGTCGCCAGCACGAACTGCAGCCATGCGGGCAGCATCCAGTGCCGGCCGAACAGATCCCCCAGCATGGGCAGCACCAGCGGCGCCGACAGCGCCAGCCCGATCGCCACCGGCAGAAAGCCCGCCCAGGGCGACGCCTGCTCCGCGCCCGCTTCCTGCTCCTGCAGCGAGCGCGGCTCGTAGCCCGCATTGCGTACCGCCCGGCGCAGGAGGGCTTCCATCTGCGCGGCCGACTCGCCCGCCGGTGCGGCATAGGCCACATGCGCGCGCTCGGTCGCCAGGTTCACCGTCGCGTCCTGCACACCGGGCACCTTGCGCAGCGCGCGCTCCACACGGCCCGAGCAGCTGGCGCAGGTCATGCCCGCAATGCCCAGATCGAGGGAACCGGCGGTACCGGAGGACGGAGGGACGACGGAGGCGGCAGACGTGTTCATGTCCTGCACCATAAACCTTGACAGCGTGGCAAGGTCAAGCAGGCAGATCAGCCCTCCACCAGTCCGAACGGCTTGACTCTGCCACCATGTCAGGGTTCATCATCGGCAACGGCTGACCTTTCAACCCTTTCACAGAACGGAGCACCCCATGCAACACATCCTCCAAGTCCAGGGCATGACCTGCGGCCATTGCGAACGCGCCGTCGTGCACGCCGTGCGCCAGGTCGATCCCGAAGCGCTGGTGCAGGTGGACCTGCCCACCGGCAAGGTGACGGTCGAAAGCGACCACGCCCGCGAGCCGCTGGCCGCGGCCATCACGGAAGAGGGCTACGCGGTCGCCGCATGAGCGCCCGCACCGCCCCGGCGGCGGCGATTGCGGCCGCACGCGGCCCCGTGCCCATCGGCACGGCGGCCGAGCGCGCGGGTGTGTCGCCGCGCATGGTGCGCCACTACGAATCGCTGGGCCTGCTGGCGCCCGTGGCGCGCACCGACAGCGGCTACCGGCAGTACACCGAGGCCGACGTGCACACGCTGCGCTTCATCCGCCGCGCGCGCGACCTGGGCTTTGCCATGGACGAGATCGCCACCCTGCTCGGCCTGTGGCAGAACAAGCGCCGCGCCAGCGCCCATGTGAAGAAGATCGCCCAGGCGCACATCGACGACCTGGCCCAGCGCATCGCCGCCATGCAGGCCATGCAGCGCACGCTGCAGTCGCTGGTGGGCTGCTGTCACGGAGACGACCGGCCGGATTGCCCGATCCTGGATGATCTGGCGGCGGACGAAGGCGCGCCCCCGGCACGCCCCGCCCCGCGCCCTCAAAATTCATAGCTGCTTGCGCTCTATCTACAACGCTTTTCGATAGATTCATATTGCAACGCCTTTTGTAATAAGCGCATGCAGCTCCTGAAAAAGGAGCATCCATGGAAGCCACCTCCCCGCTGCAGGTCGACCGGCACGGCGCCATCGTCACGCTGCAGTTCCACCGCCCCGACGCGCTCAATGCCGTCGACGTGCCCATGGCCACCGCCCTGCGCGACGCCGCGCGCCAGATCGCGGCCGACCGCAGCGTGCGCGCCGTGGTGCTGCGCGGCGCGGGCAAGGCCTTCATGGCGGGCGGCGATCTGCCCACGCTGCAGGCCGACCCGGCGCAAGGCGCCGCCGACCTGCTGGGCCCGTTGAACGAGGCCATCACCCTGCTGTCGGCCATCGACGCGCCGGTGATCGCCCAGGTGCACGGCGTGGCCGCGGGCGGCGGCATGAGCCTGATGCTGGCGGCCGACTTCATCCTGCTGGCCGAAGGCACGCGCCTGAACCTGGCCTACATCAACCTGGGCACCAGCTGCGACCTGGGCGCGTCCTGGGCATTGCCGCGCCTGGTGGGCCTGCGCAAGGCGCTGGAGATCGCGCTGCTGGGCGACACCCTCACCGCCGACGACGCGCTGCGCCTGGGCCTGGTCAACCGCGTGCTGCCCGCTGCCGAACTGGACGGCGCCGTGCAGCAGTTGGCCGAGCGCCTGGCCGCCGGCCCCACCGTGGCGCTGGGCCACATGCGCCGGCTGATGCGCACCAGCTTCGACCGCGACTTGCCCGACCAGCTCGCCGCCGAGGCGCGCGCCTTCCACGAATGCGCACTCAGCGCCGACCTGCCGGAAGGCATCGAGGCCTTCTTCGCCAAGCGCAAGCCGCAGTTCACCGGGCGCTGAGCGTCTAACCGATTCCCACCTCCACCCCACCATTGCCATGACCGCATCCCCCCACCGCGACGTCTTCGTCGTCAGCACCGCCCGCACCGCCATCGGCACCTTCGGCGGCGCGCTGAAAGACGTGCCCAACACCCAGCTCGCCACCACCGCCGTGCGCGCCGCCATCCAGCGCAGCGGCCTCGCGCCCGATGCCATCGGCCATGTGGTGATGGGCAACGTGATCCCCACCGACACCAAGGACGCGTACCTCTCGCGTGTGGCCGCCATCGACGCCGGCTGCCCGGTCGAAACGCCCGCCTTCAACGTCAACCGGCTGTGCGGCTCGGGCCTGCAGGCCATCGTGTCGGCGGCGCAGGCCATCGGCTACGGCGACTGCGACGTGGCCGTGGGCGGCGGCAGCGAATCGATGAGCCGCGGCCCCTACTTCGACACCGCGGCGCGCTGGGGCGCGCGCATGGGCGATGCGAAAAGCATCGACTACATGCTGGGCATCCTGCACGACCCGTGGCAGAAGATGCACATGGGCATCACCGCCGAAAACGTGGCCGAGCGCTACCGCATCAGCCGCGAACAGCAGGACCGCCTGGCCGCCGAGAGCCAGCGCCGCGCCGCCGCAGCCATCGACGCGGGCTACTTCAAGGAGCAGATCGTTCCGGTGGAAATCGCCACCCGCAAGGGCACCACGCTGTTCGACACCGACGAGCACGTGCGCGGCACCACCACGGTGGAAGTGCTGGCCGGCATGAAGCCCGCGTTCAAGAAGGACGGCGGCACCGTCACGGCGGGCAACGCCTCGGGCATCAACGACGGCGCGGCCGCCGTGGTGCTGGTGGCCGGCGACCGGCTGCAGGCGCTGAACGCGCGCCCGCTGGCGCGCCTGGTGGGCTATGCGCACGCCGGCGTGGACCCGGCCTACATGGGCATCGGCCCGGTGCCGGCCACGCAGAAGGTGCTGCAGCGCACGGGCCTCACGGTGCAGGACATGGACGTGATCGAGGCCAACGAGGCCTTTGCCGCCCAGGCCTGCGCCGTCATCCAGGAACTGGGCCTGGACCCGGCCAAGGTGAACCCCAACGGCTCGGGCATCTCGCTGGGCCATCCGGTGGGCGCGACGGGCGCGATCATTACCACCAAGGCCATCGCCGAGCTGCACCGCACGGGCGGCCGCTACGCGCTGGTGACCATGTGCATCGGCGGCGGGCAAGGCATCGCGGCGGTGTTCGAGCGGGTGTGATGGCGGCGTGCACCGGCGCTGCGGCGCCGGCCGCCACGGTGTGTATATCAGCGAGGTGGCCGCGCGATGAAGGCGCGCTTGTCGTCGCCATCGAAGCCCGCAGACGCATAGAACTGCAGCTCGCTCGCGCGCACCTCGCGGATGTCGCAGCGCGCCATCGGCCGGCCTTGCTTACTTGTAGAAGGCCTCGACCGTGCCCTTGAGCGTGATCAGCAGCGGCCGGCCCTTGCGGTCCAGCGTCTTGCCGGCAGGCACCTTGATGAAGCCCTCGCTCACGCAGTATTCCTCGACGTCGAAGCGCTCCTTGCCGTTGAAGCGGATGCCGATGTCGTGCTCGAACACGGCGGGCACGTGGAACTTGCTGCGCGGATCGACGGAGAGGTGGTCGGGCAGTTCGGGGCGTTGCGGGGTGTCGGTCACGGCATCTTCTTTCTGAGTCAAAGGGAAACACAATCCAGGGGCCGATTGTCCAAGGTTTAGGCTGCGGTCCGGCGCATGCCGCCCCGCGGCGGCGGCACGACACGGCAGTGGCCCCATGAAACAGGAGATCCGATGGAAGCATTTGCCTTTGGCGGCCAGGAGCGGGAGCGGCTGGAGGTCGCCATCGCCGGCTATGAGCGCACGCCGACAGGCGACTACTACGATGACAACTGGCTCACGGCGGACATCTCCGTGCACTGCGGCGCGTTCCAGGGGCGCTTTGCAGCCGCCCTGCTCACGCATGAGCTGCAGACTTTCCATGACCAACTGGCCGCGCTGTACCAGTCCCTGTCGGGCAACGCCGCCTTCAACACACTGGAAGGCCAGCTGGCACTGTCGGTGACCGGCGATGGCCGGGGGCATCTGCGGATCACCGGCGAGGCGACGGACCAGCCCGGCAGCCCGCAGCGCCTGGCGTTCGAGATCGCCATCGACCAGACCCAACTGCGGCAGTCCCTGCACGGCCTGGCGGCCGTGCTTGAGGCGTATCCAGTGCGAGGGTGACGAGCCGCCTCAGCGCAGCATGGCATAGCCCACGCCGATCGCCGCCGCCAGCCCCGCGGCATCGGCGAACAGCGCGCAGGCCAGTGCATGGCGGGCGTGCTGGATGCCCACGCTGCCGAAGTACACGGCCAGCACGTAGAACGTGGTCTCGGTGGAGCCCTGCACGATGGCCGCCAGCCGCCCGGCGAACGAATCCACGCCGTGCACCTGCATCACGTCGATCATCAGCCCCCGCGCGCCGGCACCCGACAGCACCTTCATCAGCCCCACGGGCAGCGCCGGCAGAAAGTCGGTGTTCCAGCCCAGCGCTGCCACGCCCGCGCCGATGGCCGAGAGCAGAAAGTCCATGCACCCCGCCGCGCGGAACACGCCGATGGCGACCAGGATGGCGATGAGGTAGGGCACGATCTGGATCGCCACGCCGAAGCCTTCCTTGGCGCCGTCGATGAAAGCGTCATACACGTTCACGCGCCGCACGGCACCCGCCAGCACGAACAGCATCACCACGCCCAGGATGACGGCCGCGCCCGTGGTGCCCGCGATGCGCGCGGCCTGCTCGGCCGGCAGCCGCGCCAGGGCCGTCACCGCCGCCGCCAGCAGGCCCGCCACCACGGCCACCGGCACCAGAAATCGCGCGCGCCACAGCGGCAGCCGCTGGCACACGGCCACCGCCAGCACGCCGGCCAGCAGCGAGATGAAGGTGACGATCAGCGTGGGGAGAAAGATGTCCGCCGCGTTGAAGCCGGCGCCCAGGCCCTGCTTGAGCGCAATGCTCTGGCGGATGGCGATCACCGAGGTGGGAATGAGCGTGAGGCCCGCGGTGTTCATCACCACGAACATGATCTGCGCGTTGCTCGCCGCATCAGGCTGGCGCGTGTTGAGCGTCTGCAGCTCGCGCATGGCCGTCAGGCCCAGCGGCGTGGCGGCGTTGTCCAGCCCCAGCAGGTTGGCCGAGATGTTCATGGTCATCGCGCCCTGCGCCGGGTGGCCCTGCGGCACCTCGGGGAACAGGCGCCGCAGCAGTGGCCCCGCTGCGCGGGCCAGCAGTTCGACCATGCCGGCGCGCTCGCCCACGCGCATCAGGCCCAGCCACAGCGCCATCACGCCGGCCAAGCCCAAGGAAATTTCGAAGCCCGAGCGTGCGCCGTCGAACAGCGCCGCCAGCAGCGCCTGGAAGATGCCGTCCTCGCCCAGCAGCCAGCGCGCCACGGCGGTGGCGAATGCCACGGTGAAGAAACCGATCCAGACCCAGTTGAGCGCCATGGACGGCGATGGTAGCGGCAGCCGCCGCGCCCGCTACAGAAGAAAGCCGATCCAGCGGCCCGCCAGCAGCGCCCCGAGCCACAGCCCCAGCGACAGCACCGCCTGCAGTCGCGCGATGCCACCGGCCCGGCCCGCCTGCAGCGTGGCGGCCCAGCGCCGGGTGCCGTGCATGGCAGCCACATTCGCCAACGCCAGCCCGATCAGGGCGAGCTTGGCGAGGAAGGCGGGGTTGGCCAGGTATTCGCTGCCGCGCACCGCGAACAGCCACAGGCCGGTGGCCGCCGCCAGGCCCAGCCCGGCGGCCGCGGCCCGCGACAGAAAGGGCCCGATGAGCGCCAACGGCAGCGCCCGGCCCACGGCCTGGAGCAAGCGCAGGTCCAGCAGCACCGCGGCGCCCACCCCCAGCCCCAGCGCGGCGATGTGCACGGCATTCACCACCAGGTAGGCGGTGCCTGAATGCACCAGCCACGCCACGGGCGGCAGGGCAGGCAGGGCGTCGAGCACGGCGGACAACACGGCGGGGCCTGGATCCAGGGGTTCGAAAAAGGGTGGGGGGCTTCAGTGCGGGTGGCAAGCGGCCGGCTGCGGCCAGAGCGGCCGGAGCGACCACATGGCCGCGATGCCCCGGCCGGTCAGCGCTTTTCCACGCGCTCGGGGTACATCACGTACGGCTTGCCGCCCACCGTGATCTGC
Source organism: Paracidovorax wautersii (assembly GCF_031453675.1). Lineage (NCBI taxonomy): Bacteria > Pseudomonadati > Pseudomonadota > Betaproteobacteria > Burkholderiales > Comamonadaceae > Paracidovorax > Paracidovorax wautersii. Next base: position 1,373,035 of record NZ_JAVIZX010000001.1, read on the forward strand.
ACCGCCTTCATGCGCTGGCGCGTGGCGTCCTTGTCGCGGTTGCCCACGACGGTGATGGCATCGCCGGCCCGGGCGGACTGGGCGGTGAAGCCCGAGCGCTCGGTCTGCGTCGGGTTGCCCAGGTCCACGCGCCAGACCTCGCCCTGGGCCGTCTTCACGTCGATCCACGGATGGGGCGGCGCCACCTGCACGCGCTGCACGGTGCCGGCCAGTTCGCTCTGGGCGTCTTCGGCCCAGGACCAGCCGTGGTGGGCATGGGCCAGGCCGGGTACGGCGGCCCCGGCGGCCAGCGCGGCGGCCAAGGACAAGCGGCGGACGGAAATCAACATGGCAATACCTCCGGTCGTGGTCGGTCAGTCGAAGGTCCGCATCGTGCCTGCACCCGGGCGGCAGCGCCACACCATGCCCCCTGCGCGCACGCGGGATGGCGCGGTGCAGGGCGGCGCCCCGGGTTCAGAACGGTGCGTCGTCGTCCTCGGCCGTAGTGGCCGGGGCTGCCGTGGCGGAGGCCGCCGGCTGCCCTTGCGGTGCGGCGGGTGCGGCAGCTCCGCCGAGTTCGGTCCGGCCCTCGCCGCCCAGCGCCTCGACCAGGTCAGGGATCAGCTTGGTCAGCTCACCCGTGGCGATGGCCACGTCGGTGTCGAAGCCGCCGTCGTCCTTGCCCGTGCCCTCGAACACCGTGTCCAGGAACGACACCTTCTTGACCTGCAGCCCCTCGCTCAGCACGAAGGACACGCGGTCGTCCCAGGTCATGGCCAGCTTGGTCGGCAGCTTGCCGGCGGCGATGTGCGCCTGCACCTCTTCGATGTCCAGCGGGTGGCGCGAGTAGCGCACCACGGCCTTGGATTCGTCGGCACTCTTCAATTCGCATTCGCGGTCCACGCTGAAGCCCACGGGCGGCTCCTGCGTGCTGAGCCAGTGGGACATGGCCGCCTGGGGGCTGGTCTGCGTGTCCAGCAGCGCCACCGACAGGCCGGGCAACGCATCCACCAGCAGGCTCACCACCTCGTCGGCACGGCCCTGGCTGCTGGTGTCCAGCACCAGCAGATGCGCCTGCGGGTCGATCCACACCCACATCGATCCCTGCTTGGTGAACGCCATGGGCAGCAGGTCGAGCTTGGCCTCTTCCTTGAGTTCCTTGCTTTCCTTCTTGCCGGGCTTGCGGCCGGTCTCCTGCTCGATGCGCGCGGCCTTTTCCTTGACCTTGCGTGCCAGCACCGAGCCGGGCAGCACCTTGGACTCGACCATGAAGCGCAGGATCCACTGCCCGCCCACCGATTCGGCGAACAGCCCGTGGGCATCGCCCCGCGGCGGCACCCAGCCGATCGACTTTTCCTGCGTGGCACCGCACTCCGCAAACGGCGTCTTGGTCAGCGCCTCTTCCAACTGCGTCAATTCGACCTGCCACTGCGGCGCAATGCGGTACACGATCATGTTTTTGAACACGGACTCACCCTTCGTACATCTGAACTCTGCTGTGCCGGCGCGCGCTCGCGGTCGCCGCACCGGGCCGCCATTGTCGGCGCTCGCGCTGCTGCCTGCGGGCGAGACTACGCACCGTTACGCCCCGCCAAGCATACGCTACATTTTTAATAGCTATATGCGCTTATGGATAGGGCGCTATCGGCCTATTTGACCTGAAACTGCCCCAGCCTGCACCCGGCCGTGCGTCGGCGCCGCATCCGGGCGGCGCAACCGAACGTTGGCACAACTTTACACACCCACATGCGCCGCGCATGGCGCAGATACATCGGCGCCAGACACTGCATCCAGGCGCCAGGGCTTCGTGCTTCCTCCGGATCCCGCCCCGGCGCTTCTCCTTCCACCGTGAAGACCACCGAAAGGAAACACCATGGCCCGCCTTCTCCCCCAACGCATCGCCTCCACCTCGCTGGCCGCCGCCCTGCTGGTCGCCATCGCCACCCCCGTCCTGGCACAGCCCGCACCGTCTGCCCCGCCGGCTGCCGCCACGGCACCCGCCCCGGCCGACGGCGCGCAGGGGCCGCGCCACCAGCGCGCCCATTCGCCGGAACGGTTCAAGGAGCGCATGGCCCAGCGCGCGGCGCAGCTCAAGCAGAAGCTGCAGCTCACGCCGGCACAGGAACCCGCTTGGACGGCCTTCACTACCGCCATGCAGCCGCCCGCCGGCCCGCGCCACGCCAAGCTGGACCGCAAGGAAATGGACCAGCTGACCACGCCAGAGCGCATCGACCGCATGCGGGCCCTGCGCGCCCAGCGCTCGGCTGAAATGGACCGCCGCGACGAGGCCGTGAAGACCTTCTATGCCGCGCTGACGCCTGCGCAGCAGAAGACCTTCGACGCTGAAGCCCACCGCATGCATCCCCGCATGGACGGCGGCCCTGGCCACCGCGGCGCCGACGGCGAACCCGGCAAGGACGGCCGCCCGGGCAAGCCCGCTGCGCCCGCAGCACCGGCGGCGCCTCAGTAAACGACGCTGGCCGCAGAAAGGGGGGGCCACTGGCGGCACACGCCTGCCGCCTCCCGCCTGCACCACCTCGCACCCACCCGGCTTCGGCCGGGTGTCCGTGTTCTGGGCCGCCGGAAACCGGTCTGCCCGTCGCCACGGTGGAGCGTGGTGTGGCGCACATCCCGGGGCCGTTGTAAAGCACATACACCGATGCCCGACAACCGTCCATGGTCGAGGCAGCCGCCTACAAGCGCTCGGCGCAACGGAGGAATAGAGTCGTTACATATTTTTATAACCCTGACTGCCCATGTTGCACTCTGCTCTGCACCGTCCACTCTTCCAGGGCCGCCGCCCTGCCAGCGCACGCTTCGCATTTCCGCTGACGATCGCTGCCGCAGCCATCTCCTGGGGCGCCGGCCTCGGCAGCGCACAGGCCCAGCCCGTGTCGGATGCGTACCACGCCCCCTCGGTCTATGTGCAGGGCAACTGGGCCGAACACGGCAGCGATGCGGCAACCATCGGCGTGACCCTGCCCTGGAGCCAATGGCGCAGCGAATTCTGGGGCAGCGAACTGCGCGGCCACTGGGACATCAACCTGAGCCGCTGGTCGTTCGACGGCGTGGCCGGCTACAACAGCATCAACGTGCTGAGCGTGACCCCCACGCTGCGCCTGCGCCCCGACCAGGGACGCTCCGCCTGGTTCTGGGAAGCCGGCATCGGCGCCACGCTGGCCGATGACCGCTACCGCACCACCAACAAGGAATTCAGCACCTCGTTCAACTTCGCCTCCCACCTCGGCCTGGGCGTGAACTTCGGCGCCCAGCGCCAGCACGAGGTGTCCGTGCGCGTGCAGCACGTCTCCAACGCCAGCATCAAGCGCCCCAACCCCGGCGAGAACTTCGTTCAGCTGCGCTACGGCTTCCACTTCTGAGCTGAGCGGCGGCGACCCGCGCCCCACCACCAGGCCCTTCGGGGCCTTTTTTTTCGGCTGCGATCGACCGCCCGGCGGAGCCGGCTGTGGAAAAGCCTGGGGATGGAATCGGAACAACCGCAGGCTTATCCACAGCGCAAGCCGCCACGCCGAAGTTGTTGTCGGCGGCTCCCGGCGTTCCCCCGGGTTCCGGCCACAGGGTTGAACGGAAGCCAAGTCCTTGGCAGGCAAGGAAAAAAGCGGCTTGTCCACACAAAGGGGCGCGCTCTACTACTACTGCTATTGATTTATAGAACTTCTAAGGAATAACCAGAACCGAGAGGCCGCGCTTCAGAACAGGCCATGCACGGCGCGATCCACCGGAGCAAAAGGCCGTGGCGAAGACCCTCAGGCCCTGGCGCCGCATGAACGAAGCACCCGTGCGGCGGGGCCCGGGTTCCCTTCGCGTCGACCTTGTCGTGCAGGGGCGAACGGCCGTAGGGCTGGGCACAACACTGCGGTGGCGCGCAGGGCACAGGCCGGACGGGATGCAGGGTGACGCCACGGCCTTTGCCGGGCCATGGAAGGCTTGTGCAGCGCGTTCGATGCCCCAGGAGCAAGCCCTTGGCTGCAGATGCCCGTGCGGCCACCACGGGGCGGTCACTGGCGAATCGGCTACCTGGGGACGGGTCCCAGATCGGCGTCCGGTTGCCCGAGCGGGAACAACCATGGGGACAGTTGTGGAACAACCGGGCAGTTGTCCACAGAAAAAGAAGGCCGCTTCTCTTTATCCCCTTTCAGGGTGCAGTGCGCGCGGGGGGACACCCACAGGCTTGTGCGCGGGCCAATGCGTTGATCCGCTGGGGCAAAAGCGACTTATCCACAGACAGCTCCCGCCTCTACTACTACCACTATGTTTTTATAAAAGAAATAAAGAAGAAGACAGGGACAACAGCAACCTCCCCGGGCACCGGTTTTTCGTGATGGAGGTCCGAGGAAAGCCCGTTGAGCGTGCGAGGTGGGTCGCTGGGATCGGTGCCGGGCGAGACAGGCCGAGAAAACGGGGGAGAAGGGGACTGGCCGAACCCGATACGCGGGGGTTGGGCAAGGGAGAGAACGTCTTTGCAAGGCTCCTAGAAGGCCTTTGCCGGGCTTCAGGGGATGCTTTCAGGGGGGAGCTGACCGGCGAAGGCGCCGGGGTCCGGAAGATCGCTGCGTACGGACGACGCGCGGAGGGATGTGGAGGGATGTCAGATGGCGAACGCTTCGCGGTCCTTGCCCGCGATCCACTTCGGCGGCTTGCCCCGGCCGGACCAAGTGGCGCCCGTCACGGGGTTGAGGTACTTGGCCGGCGCCTTGCGGGGCTCCGGCTGCCAGGGAAAGACCTGCTGTGCGGTGAAGCCGAATTCTTCCACCAGCTGTTTCACGGTGACGAGGGCGGCTTCGGAGGCCTGTTTGCGGGCTTGGGCGATCTGTGCGTCGAGCGCCTTCTTCTGGGCGAGGAGTTCTGAGTAGCTGGCCATCTGCAGTTGCGGTGTGGAAAAGCGCAACAGCATAGGGGATGGACAGGCAGGCGCACGCCGCGTGGTCGGAAGCCCGCCGGGACGCTGGCCTGGTCAGCCCCGCGCGGGGCGCGGCATGGCGACGCCTGCGGCGCGCTGCACCAGAAACTGCTCCAGCAGGTCCACCGGCAGGGGCCGGCTGAACAGATAGCCTTGGTACAGGCGGCAGCCGGCGCGGGCCAGGCGGTCGCGCTGCTCAGCCGTTTCCACCCCTTCGGCGATCACTTCCAGGCCCAGGCTGCGCGACAGGCCGATGATGGTGTCCACGATGGCGGCGTCGTTCGGATCGGTGAGCAGGTCGCGCACGAAGCTCTGGTCGATCTTGAGCTGGTCCAGCGGCATGCGCTTGAGGTAGGCCAGGGAGGAATAGCCCGTCCCGAAATCGTCGAGCGAGAACCCCACGCCATAGGAGCGCAGCGCCGCCATGGTGGCGATGGTGGTTTCCATGTCCTCCACCAGCAGGCTCTCGGTCAGTTCCAGCTTGAGCTGCCCGGACGGTGCTCCGGTGATGGCCAGCACCCGCGCCACGTCGTCCACGAAGCCGGCGTGGCGGAACTGCCGCGAGCTCACGTTGACCGCCATGGTCAGGTGCGAGCGGTCCGGATCGTCCTGCCACATCGCCAGGGTCTTGCAGGCGGTGTGGAGCACCCAGCGGCCCAGGGCCAGCACCAGGCCGGTCTCCTCGGCCAGCGGAATGAACTGGCCGGGCGGGACCATGCCGCGTTGCGGGTGGGCCCAGCGCAGCAGCGCCTCGACGCCGACGACGCGGTGGGCGTCGTCCATCTGCGGCTGGTAGTGCAGCAGGAACTCTTCCTGGGCCAACGCAGCGCGCAGGTCCGTCTCCAGCGTGGCGCGCGCGGTGACCACGTCCTGCATGTCCGGGTCGAAGAAGCGCAGCGTGTTGCGGCCCGCCGTCTTGGCCTGGTACATGGCGAGGTCGGCCTGCTTGAGCAGTTCGCCCACGCTGGTGTGCGCGTCGTTGAACGGGGCGATGCCGATGCTGGGCGTGGTGCGGTAGTGGTAGCCCGCCAGCGTATAGGGCGCGCCGAGGACCGACAGCACCTTCTCACCCAGGCTGCGCGCGTGCAGCGCCAGCTCCTCCGGAGCGGCGCTCAGTTCCTCGACCATCACGACGAACTCGTCGCCGCCCAGCCGGGCCACGGTGTCGATGCTGCGCACACAGGTGTTGAGCCGCTGCGCCACCTGCTGCAGCAGCAAGTCGCCCTTGTCATGCCCCAGGGTGTCGTTCAGCGTCTTGAAGTTGTCCAGGTCGATGAACAGCAGCGCCCCGCCCTGGTGCCGGCGCTGGGCATTGGCCAGGGCATGGGCCATGCGGTCCATGAGCAGCATGCGGTTGGGCAGGCCGGTGAGCGCGTCGTAGAAGGCCAGGCGCTGGATCTCCCGCTCGGTCGCCTTGCGCTGGGCGATATCGGAATTGATGGCCAGGATGGATTCCGGCCGCCCCTCGTCGTCGCGTACCAGCGTCCAGCTGCCTTCCACTTCCAGGGGCTGTCCGCCGGCGTGGTACTGCGTGATCTCGCCCGTCCACTCGCCCTGCTCCAGCGTGATGGCCGTGGCCCGCAGGAACTCCTGCAGGTCGTCCTGGTACAGCAGTTCGCTGATGCGCCGGCCCATCGCCTGCTCGCTCGGCCAGCCGTACATGCGTTCGGCGCCCTGGCTCCAGAACAGGATGCGGTGGTCCAGGTCGCGCACGATGATGGCGTCGCGTGCCTTGTCCAGCAGCGAGGCCTGGCGGCGGTTGCGCAGGTCGGCGGTCTGCCGCTCGATCTCGGCGCTGGCGCGCGCCGCGAAGATCTGCAGCGTGTTGACGACGAACTCCGGGTCCTGCAATGCGTGGCGGAACATCACGAAGATCAGGCCCATCGGCTGGCCGTCGCTGGCCGTCAGCTGGTGGCCGACATAGCTGCGCGCCTGCGCCCGCTGCACCAGGTTGGCGTGGGGGTACTCCCGCAGTGCGTCGTCGACCACCACCAGCTGCCGCTGCGTCACCAGAGCGTGGCCCGGCGTGCCTTCCAGCCGGTACTCGGAGTTGGGCAGGCTCTCGCCCAGCAGGATGCGCGACAGCGTCATGGCCCGCTGGGGGGCGCCGCCGGTGCCGGGCAGCAACCGTGCCACCCCGGCTGCCTGCGCACCGAGTGCATCCGCCATGTTGTGGGCCAGCGTGCCGAAGAATTCCGCCCCCGTGCTTGCCGACACGGCGGACGCCACCTTGAGCAGCGTGGCCTGCAATCGCTCCTGCTCTTCGCGTACGCGCAGCGTCTCCAGGCCGTACGCCACATCGGTGGCCAGCTCTTCCAGCAGCTGGGTCTCCTGGGCGCTGATGTGCAGCACCTCGGGGGCATACAGGTACAGCACGGCGAACGTGCGGTGCGCGTTGCGCAGCGGCAGGCAGATCACGGCGTGGAAGCCGTGGCCGATCATCTGGTCGATGTCCTGGGCGAAGGTGGCGCTGCGGCGGATGTCCCGCACGATCACGGTCTTGCCGCTGCGGATGGCCACGCCGGCCGGGCCGCGGCCGGCCGGTGAGTCCGCAGACCAGCTCAGCTGCAGTCCCTGCAGAAAGTCCTCGTTATGGCCGGCGTGCGCGACGGGGTCGACGGTCTTGCCGGCATCGTCGCAGGCCATGCCCACCCAGCCCATGCGGTAGCCGCCGATCTCCACGGCGATGCGGCAGATGTCGTGCAGCAGGTCGGTGCGCGAGCGGGCGCGCACGATGGTCTCGTTGCAGGCGCTCAGCAGCCGCTGGGCGCGGCCCAGCCGCGCCAGCTCGCGTTCCACGCGCAGGCGCTGCGTCACGTCCGAGCCGAGCACCTGCCGCGCCGCCACGCCGTTGAAGTGGATGCCGCCCACGGAGATCTCCATGTCGATCACCGTCCCGTCCTTGCGCCGGTGGCGGCGCAGCACGTTGCTGCAGGGCTCGTGGTGGGCCATGGCTTCGGTGGCGGCCACCAGCTGTTCCCGGTCCTCGGGAAGCCACAGGTCGCGCATGTTCATGCGCAGCAGCTCCTCTTCGGTGTAGCCGTAGTGCTCCACCATCGCGCGGTTCACGGCCAGGATCTGCAGGCTCTTGAAGTCGTACACCCACAGGGGCTGCGGGTGGTCGGCGAACAATGCGCGGTACTGCTGCTCGGAGGCGCGCAGCTGTGCGTCCACCCTGCGCAGTTGCACCGTGGCCCCGAGCGATTCCGCCAGGATCTGCAGGTGCACGGTGTTGCGCGCCGAGAAGGCACCGGCCTGCCGCGACAGCACCTTGAGCAGGCCCACCACGTCGTCGCCCGCGCGCAGCGGCGCGGCGATGAAGCTCTCGCAGTCTGGGCAGTCCGTGGCCTGTGCCGCGGTGGCGGCTGACAGGTCGCAGCTGGTGACGGTGCGGCCGGCGGCCAGGCGCTCCCACAGCGGGTGGTCCTGCAGCGCGGTGCGGGTTCCGGGCTGCGGCGCCAGCGGCGCGTCGCCCGCACTGCCCTGCACCTGCAGTTGCGTGCCATCGACCAGCGCCACCATCGCAGCGTCGGCTTGCGTGAGGCTGCGGGCCGTGGCGGCCACCAGCTGCAGCACGTCTGCCAGCGGCACGTCCAGCGACGAGATCCGCTGCTGCACGCGCACCAGCTCGGCGTGCGTCTGCGCCTCGTGCTGGGCCTCCAGCTCGGCCTCCTTCTGCGCGCTGATGTCCGTCATGCCGCCGACCATGCGCACCGCACGGCCGCTGGCGTCGCGGATCAGGAAGCCCCGGTCCTGCACCCAGGCATAGCTGTCGTCGTGGCGGCGGAAGCGGTAGGTGGCCGTCCAGAACTCCTGGTCGCCCTGCATGGCGGCGTGGAGTCCGTCCTGCACCGATGGGCTGTCCGCGGGATGCAGGCGCAGCGTCCAGGAGCTGCTGTCCGCCGGCAGCGTGTGCAGCGGAACGCCGAAGAGCGTCTGCATGCCCTCGTTCCACCACATGGCGTCGGTCTCCAGGTTCCAGTCCCAGATGGCATCGGCCGTGGCCCGGGTGACCAGATGGAAGCGCTCCTCGCTCACGCTTCGAGCGGTCTCTGCCGCTAAGGGCTCGCCTACGCTCCGCGGGACGCTGGGAAGCCGGTCGACCACGCCGCCGTGATCGGCGGCCAGTGGGGTCACCGAACGATGGCGCCGGCGCATTGCCAGCAGGGCCAGGACTTGTTCGGCCACGGCCTGCAGGGCCTCGCGCTGCGGCGGCTCCAGCGGGCGTACCTGCGTGTCCATGGCCACCACGGCGCCCAACACCAGGTGCTCGGCGGTCACCAGCGGCATGCAGGCCACGGCGCGCACATGCGGCGCGTGGGCCACCAAGGGATGGCTGTGCAAGCTCGGGTGCTGGGTGGCGTCATCGACCCACACCAGCTGTCCGGCGGCGGCGATGGCGCACAGCCCGTGGTCTCCGTTCAGGGCCGCGGCGGGCACGCCGGTATGGGCCTTGAACCACTCGCGGCCATCGTCCAGGAAGCCGATCGCGGCCATGGGCATGCTGCACAGATGGGCTGCGAGCCGTGCCAGTTGCTGGAAGGTTTCTTCGGGCGGGGTGTCCAGAATGCCGCAGGCCCTCAGGGCTTCATGCCGGGCTTCGATCGCGGTGGCGGCGGTCGGCGGCTGCATGGCTCAGGCCGCCCGAGGCAGGGGGCGCAGGTCGTGGCACAACGCAGCGATGGATGGCACCGGCATGGAACGGAAACCCGGAAAAGGGGGACGCGGTGGGAGGGTTGATGAATGCTACACCGCCCCATGGCGCCCCCGCGCCTGCTGCCGTGCCGCAGGGCGGCACGAAGCCGCACACGTGCTGCCACTGTTGGTTTACTGCCAAAGGGAGCGGTGTACGTCTTCTTCCTGAATGGTTGGGCGCCAGGGGCGTGGCGCGGGCCACGCCCGCGGATCAGGCGTTGCGCGCGCGCCGGGCCCGCACGGCGGCGGCCAGGCTCTGCAGCACGGGCACGGTCTGCTCCATGCTGATGCAGGCGTCCGTCACGGAAATGCCGTGGGCGAGCGGCTGGCCGGGCACGATGTCCTGGCGGCCTTCCTGCAGGTGGCTCTCGATCATCAGGCCGGTGATGCGCGTATCGCCTGCGGCGATCTGTGCGGCCACGTCGGCCGCCACCTCGATCTGGCGGCGGTGCTGCTTGCTGCTGTTGGCGTGCGACACGTCGACCATGACCTGCTCGCGCAGGCCGGCGCCCTTGAGCAGGGTGCACGCAGCCTCGACATCGGCCGCGCTGTAGTTGGGTTGCTTGCCGCCGCGCAGGATCACGTGGCAGTCGGTGTTGCCGCGCGTTTCGAAGATCGCAGCCTGGCCCATCTTGGTCATGCCCATGAAGGCATGCGGCGCGCGCGAGGCGAGGATGGCATCGCTCGCCACCTTCAGGCCGCCATCCGTGCCGTTCTTGAAGCCTACCGGGCACGACAGGCCGCTGGCCAGCTGCCGGTGGCTCTGGCTTTCCGTGGTGCGCGCGCCGATGGCGCCCCAGCTCACCAGGTCGCTGATGAACTGCGGCGACAGCAGGTCGAGGAACTCGGTGCCCACGGGCAGTCCCAGCGCCAGCACGTCCAGCAGCAGTGCGCGGGCCATCTCCAGCCCTTCGTTCATGGCGAAGCTGTCGTCCATGTGCGGGTCGTTGATGTAGCCCTTCCAGCCCACGGTGGTGCGCGGCTTCTCGAAGTACACACGCATCACCACGAGCAGGTCCTGCGCCAGCGCATCGGCCTGCACCTTGAGCTGGCGCGCGTAGTCCATGGCCTGGTCGTGGTCGTGGATGGAGCATGGCCCCACGACGACGATGAGGCGGTCGTCCTGCCCGTGCAGCACGCGCGAGATGGCGGCGCGGCTGTTCTCCACCAGCGTATGGGCGGCATCCGGGGCGGGCAGCCACTCCTGCAGCAGCGCGGGCGTCACCAGGGGGCGGACGGCGCGGATGCGGGTGTCATCGATGCGGGTGGTGTCGTGGGTGGAAAGCGGCGCGGCGGCGCGGTGGGCATGCGTGGTCATAACCCGTGATTGTCGCGCGAGTGGTGTGCGGCGCTTCACCCGCGTGGCGCCGCGGGCTGGGCAGCGCTGGAAAAGCGTCCGCTCAGGGCCGGCGGTACGCCGTGGGCTGGCGTGCCCAGTAGCCCGAGGTGAGCCGGTCCAGCCGCACCGTGCCCCCGGTCGACGGCGCATGCACGAAGCGGCCTTCGCCCACGTAGATGCCCGCGTGCGACGGCCGGCCGGAGCCGAAGACCACCAGGTCGCCCGTGCGCAGTTCGCCGGCATCCACGGGCTGGCCGAAGCCCGACAGCTGCGCCACGGTGCGCGGCGGGGACACGCCGGCGCGGCTCGTGTAGACGTAGCCGATGAGACCGCTGCAGTCGAAGCCGCCTTCGGGCGTGTTGCCGCCGAAGCGGTAGGGCGTGCCCACCAGGCCCAGGGCGTGGATGGCGATGTCGCTCGACTGTTCGGGCGTGAGGACGGGGTACGACACCGCGCTGCGGGCGGGCCGCGAGGGCGGCGCCGTGCTGCAGCCGGCCAGCAGCGCAGCAGTCGCCGCGGCGGCGATCAGGCTGGAGAGTGCGGTACGCATGGGGCGAGAGGGTAATGGATGTCCACGGGGGCTGCGTCTGGCAGGGGCAATCGCCCTGGGACCCGGCCATCGGCGGAAAGTTTGGCCTGGATCAAATTTTTACGCCCTTCCGAACGCCTGCCTGCGCCCGGCAGGGCGGCATATTCGGAAGCTGATCGATCGGCTGGCCGGCCCGCTCCGGCTCGGGGACTGCACCATGGCAAGGCATTGGGGATACAGGATGGGGGGCGCCGCACTGGCCCTTGCGGCCACGCTGGCTGCACCGGTGGCGACGGCGCAGCCGGCACGGGCGCGCGCATCGGCCCGCGTGGACCTGGACGCCCGCCTGCGCGAGGCCCAGGCCAGTCCGGCGCTGGAGCAGGGCCTGCTCAAGACAGGGCGCCGCGTGGCCGCCGTCTGCGCCCACTGCCACGGTGAAGGCGGCTCCAGCGTGAAGCCCGACATCCCCAACCTGGCCGGCCAGAACCCCGCCTACCTGATGGAGCAGCTGCGGCAGTTCGCCGACGGCCGGCGGCGCAACGAGTTCATGGAAGGCATGATCCGTGCGATGGACAGCGACGAGAAGGTGGGCATGGTGCTGTTCTATGCCAGCCAGCCCGTGGCGCCGCGCCCGCCGGCGCCCGCCGCGCTGGTGGCCGCGGGCCGGGAGTACTACGGCAAGGTGTGTTTCCGCTGCCACGGCACGGACGGATACGGCAACACGCTCATCCCCCGCATCGCCGGCCAGCAGACGGGCTACCTGCGCACGACGCTGCAGCGCTACCGCGCCGGATCGGGCGTGCGCGTGGAACCGCTGATGTCCGCCAGCACGCGCCTCATGTCCGATGCGGAGATCGACGCCGTCGCGGCCTACGTGGCGTCGATGCCCTGACGCGGCGAGCGGCCCTTCCGCTCAGGCCGTCACGGTGGTGGTCACCGCAGGCTGCGGCTCGCGCTGCGCGAGGCGGTTGGCCGCGCTCACCACCGCCTGCACCGAGGCCGTGACGATGTTGTGGTGCAGGCCCACGCCGAAGGTCGAGCCGGGCTGTCCTTCCAGCGCGGCCTCCACGATGGCCAGCGCCTGGGCGTTGGCACCGGCGCCCGTCGCGCGCTCTTCGTAGCTGTGCACGCGCAGCGGCAGGCCGAGCGCATCCACTGCCGCGTCGATGGGGCCGTTGCCCTGCCCCTGCAGGGTCTGGCGCTCGCCGTGGATGGTCACTTCCAGCTCGATGCTCTGCCCGTCGTCGGCCAGGCGGTGTGCATGGCACACGATGGCGCTGTCCGGCTGCTCCGGCGTGTTGAGGTAGGTGGCCTGGAACAGCGACCACAGCGCCGCACCGGTCATCTCGGTCTCGCTGCTGTCGGTGTGGCGCTGCACGATGGCGCTGAACTCCACCTGCATGCGCCGCGGCATGACCACGCCGCGCTCGCGCTCCATCAGGAAAGCGATGCCGCCCTTGCCCGACTGGCTGTTCACGCGGATCACGCTCTCGTACGTGCGGCCCAGGTCCTGCGGGTCGATGGGCAGGTAGGGAATTTCCCAGAGGCCATTCGGATCGTGCGCGGCAAAGCCCTTCTTGATCGCGTCCTGGTGCGAGCCCGAGAACGACGTGAACACCAGGTCGCCCACGTATGGGTGGCGCGGGTGGATGGGCAGCGAGGTGCATTCCTCGGCCACGCGGGCCACGGCGTTGATGTCGGAGAAATCGAGGCCCGGGTGGATGCCCTGGGTGTAGAGGTTGAGCGCCACCGTCACCACGTCGAGGTTGCCGCAACGCTCGCCGTTGCCGAACAGGCAGCCTTCCACGCGCTGGGCGCCGGCCAAGAGGGCCAGCTCGGCCGCGGCCACGCCGGTGCCGCGGTCGTTGTGCGGGTGCACAGACAGCACGACATGCTCGCGGGGGGCGAGGCGCCGGTGCATCCACTCGATCTGGTCGGCGAACACGTTGGGCGTGGCGTTCTCCACCGTGGTCGGCAGGTTGATGATGATGGGGCGCCCCGGGCCCGTGCCCCAGGCTTCGATGGCCGTCTGGCAGGCCTTGAGCGACACGTCGAGTTCCGTCGCGCTGAAGCACTCGGGCGAGTACTGCAGCGTCCACTGCGTCTCGGGCTGCGCGTCCGTCAGGCGCTTGAGGTGCGAGACGTGCTCGTGGATGAAGGCCATCACCTGCGTCACGTTCATGCCGAACACCACGCGGCGCCACACGGGGGCCGTGGCGTTGTACAGATGCACGATGGCGCGCTTGGCACCGTGCACCGCCTGCACCGAGCGCTCGATGAGGTCGCTGCGCGACTGCGTCATGACCATGATGGTCACGTCGTCGGGGATCAGGTCCTCGTCGATGAGCCGGCGCACGAAGTCGTAGTCCGTCTGCGAGGCGGCCGGAAAGCCCACCTCGATCTCCTTGAAGCCGATGCGCACCAGCTCCTGGAAGAGCTTCATCTTGCGCTCGCCGTTCATCGGCTCGAACAGCGCCTGGTTGCCGTCACGCAGATCGGTGGAGAGCCAGACGGGCGCGCGGGTGATGGTGTTGGAGGGCCAGGTGCGGTCGGTCAACGCGATGGGGGCGAAGGCCTGGTACTTGGTAGACGGTTGGGCAATCATGATCGGCTCCACGAAACATTCGGACGGGTGAAAAACACGGTCGAATTCCCCTGCAGCCCTCCACAGGGGTGGAGGCTGGTTCGCGGGCCGGGGTCAGGGGGAAAACGGGTGTTGCGCTTTTAGGCAACGGTGATGGCGAACGCAGGCAGACCCCGGCCAGGCACTAGGCCTAGCGATAGCGGGGATAGGGACATGCGGCGTTGCATAGGGTTTGCATGCTATCACAGGCTTTTTGGCGCGTGTTGCGGGCTCGCCCTCTGTTCGCCGGCGGCCGCTGCGCGCCCAATGCAGCCCAGCGGCGGGGCGACGGGCCTTGCCGGCATCACAACAGCCCAGGAGCCCTGCGATGCAGCACCGCCAGATGTTCGTCAACCTGCCCATCCGCGACATGGCCCGCTCGCGGGCCTTCTTCGAGGCGCTGGGCTATTCGTTCAACCCGCAGTTCAGCAACGACCAGGGCGCCTGCCTGGTGCTGGGCGAGCATGTCTTCGCCATGCTGCTGGTGCACGACTTCTTCCAGACCTTCATCGACCGGCCCATCGGGGATGCGACGCAGACCGCCCAGGTGCTGGTGGCCCTGCCCTGCGGCAGCCGCGACGAGGTCGATCAATTGGTGGATGCGGCCCTGGTCTGGGGCGCCACCACGCCGCGCGGCGTGCAGGACCTGGGCTTCATGTACAGCCGGGCCTTCGCCGATCTGGACGGCCACATCTGGGAGCCGTTCTACATGGACGAGGCCGCGGCGCAGGGCGGATGAGAAAGGAAAGGGCCTGGCAGGCACCGCTGCCGCCAGCGCGCAGGGTTGCAAGCTCAACAGGGCGATAGCGCCCGTCCATTAAGCGCAGTTAGCTATAAAATAAATAGCAAAAGCGTCAGGCGACGAGCGGCGCGGCGCACCCGGCCAGGAACTGCCCCACCTTGGGCTTGGCGCAGCGCTGCAGGGTGCTGAGCAGCGCATGGTCGGGCCGCTCCACGCGCCAGCGCGCGCGCAGGTCGTGCTGCATGCGGGTGAGCAGCGACGCGGCCATCTCGGCATCGGCCAGCGCCCGGTGGGCGCGCCCGGCGCGAGGCAGGCCGAGGTGGTCCACGATATGGCCCAGCTTGTGGCTGGGCGCGTGCGGGTACAGGCGCCGCGACAGCAGCACCGTGCAGGCAAAAGCGTGCGGTGCGGGCAGGTCCGCATGGGCGAGTTCGTGGCCCCAGAACTTGCTGTCGAACGCCGCGTTGTGCGCGACCATGGGCGCATCGCCCACGAAGCGCGCAGCGTCGCGCATCACGCTTTCGGCAGCGGGCGCTTCGGCCACCATCGCGTTGGTGATGCCGGTCAGCTGCGTGATGAAGGGCGGAATCCACACGCCGATGCGCATCAGGCTCTGGAAGCGGTCCACGACCTGGCCGTCCTGCACCAGCACGATGGCCACTTCGGTGGCGCGGGCGCCCTGGGCGGGCGTCATGCCCGTGGTTTCAAAGTCGATGACGGCAATCGTGGAACGCATGCCGCGATTGTCCACAGCGCGCCGCAGCGCACGGCAGCGATGTCCCTGCACCGCACTTCGTTGCTATCAAAAGCAAAGCTGCCAGCGCTGGTCACGCCAGCGCTGGCAGCTCTTTTGGCGTAAACCCGCCGCGGCGGGATCAGCCTGCGCCGCGGCCGCCCCCACCGGACGAACTGCCGGCCGAGCCCTGCCGCGATTGCACCTGGTTGCCGCTGCCGATGTGGGCGTCGCGGTCGTGGCGGCTCTCGGGCGTGCGGCGGCCCTCGTTCTTCTGCGTGGGCTCCTGGTCGCCCTGGCGGTTGTGGTCGTTCTCCACCTTGCCGGTGCCGGGTTCCTGCTTGTCGTTGGCCATGGTTGTCTCCTCGAAAAGGGAAGGAAGAAAAGAAGGGCGGCGCACGTGGCGCCGCGGGCGCTTCAGGGAGCGTGCGGGCAGCGAACCCGTGCGCTCCGGCGATCAGCCCACCGAGAGCTTCTTGTGCTCGCCCAGATCGCGCGGCGGCTCGCCGGTGATGGCGGCCTTGGCCATCTTGAACAGCTGCACCATCTTGCTGTCGTCCACGTCCCAGTACTCGGCGTGGTCGATATGGATGGCCAGCAGCACCAGGTTGGGGTCGGTCACGCCTTCAGGGAACCAGGCCTTGGCCATGGGGCTCCACAGCGCTTCCTTCTTGGCCTGGTCCTCGATGAAGCCGGCCGTGCCGGAGAGCGACACGTAGCTGTCCTTGCCGGGGTCGCTGTAGGTCACGTTGACCTGGCTGTCGCGGTGCAGCCGCTCGTACAGCTCGCCGTTGCGCGGGATGAAGAAAAACAGCTGCGACTGCTCGTCGATGGACTTGTTCTGCGTGGTGAGCGGGTGGGCATGCAGCATGCCGCTGGCAGCGCGGTGGGTCAGCATGCCGAAGCGGATGTCCTTGATCAGCTTCCACAGCGTGTCGTGGCTCGATTCGTTCTGGCTCATGGGGCCTCCGTCGGTCGGTGAAGGGAATGGAGAGGTACAGCGGTGGTGGGATACCGCCCGCACCGTGTCCATTCACCTTAGGCCGCAGAAGGGCCGCCGCGGGTCGGTGTGCGGCCCCGCCGGGTGTGGGGCCCGTCCGACAGTGCGCCGCAGTGCCCAGGCCTCGGGGCACGTTCCCTAGCGGCAGACCATGCGGCTACCGGACGGAGGCGGACAACGGCCTTGCGCCCGTGCGGCGCTCAGGCTTTCTTGAGGAACTCGGACTTCAGCAGCAGGCTGCCCAGGTCGGTCTTGCAGTCCACGTTGTGGCCGTCGGCGCCGTCCACCAGGCGGATGCCCTTGATCTTGGTGCCCTTCTTGAGCGTGGCGCCCGCGCCCTTCACCTTCAGGTCCTTCACCAGGATCACGGCGTCGCCATCGGCCAGGGCGTTGCCGTGGGCATCGCGCACCACGCCGTCGCCGGCATCGGCCTCGTCGGTGGCCGCTGCGGCGGCGCCGTCCATGGGCCATTCATGGGCGCAGTCGGGGCAGATGTACTGCGTGCCATCGGGGTAGGTGTTCTCCAGGCCGCATTGGGGGCAGGCGGGCGTCGTGTGGGGCATGTATTGCGTTCGTGAGCGAGTGGAAAAAAGAGAGGAAGGCGCGGCCGGGGCCGCAGCGCGCTCAGGCCGAGCGCCGCTCCAGCGCGAACGGCGGCAGGCCCTTGAGTAGGCGCTGCCCGTACGACGTGCGCACCAGGCGTTTGTCGTAGCAGTACACGTGGGCGCGGTCTTCTTCGGTGCGGATGGCGCGGCCCACCCACTGCGCGAGGCGGATGGCGGTGGCGGGCACCACCAGCTCGCTGAACGGGTCGCGGCCGGCGGCGCGCAGCCATTCGGCACGCGCCTCGCCCACGGGGTCGTCGGGCGGCGCAAAGGGCAGCTTGGTGATGAAGAGCGATTCGCACAGCGCGCCGGGCAGGTCCAGCCCTTCGCCGAAGGACTGCATGCCGAAGATGATGGACGGCTCGCCGTTCGCCACGCGCTCGCGGTGGCGCGCCAGCAGCTGTGCGCGCGGCAGCGCCGTCTGCACCAGCACCGTGCTGCGCATGGCGGTGGGCAGCGCATCGACGGCCTGGCGCATCTGGTCGCGCGAGGTGAACAGCACCAGCGCGCCGGATTCGACGAGGGCCAGGTCGGTGAGCAGGCAGTCCACCATCTCGGCGGTGAAGGCCTGCGCCTCGCGCGGGTCGGCCGTGGTCTCGGTAGCCACCAGCGTGCCCTGCAGGGCGTAGTCGAACGGGCTGGGCACCTCCAGCGTGGTGACGTGGGCGTCGCCGTGCAGGCCGGCCTCGCGCAGGAAGAAGTCGAACTGGCCGCAGCTGGTGAGCGTGGCCGAGGTGAGCACCGCGCCGCGCACGGCGGACCACAGCTGGTGGCGCAGCGTGTTGCCCGGCAGCACCGGGCTGGCATGGCCCTTGACGACGATGTAGTCGCCGTCGACTTCCAGCGTGAACCACTTGGCGGCTGGCACGGCGCCCTCGGGCGCGTCCTGCAGCAGCAGCTGGGCGGCGGCATGCACCGCCTCCAGCCGCGGCGCCAGCGCGCCGATCTGCGCGTACAGCGTGGACAGGCGGCGGGCCTCGTCCGGCTTGTCGCGGATCTCGGCGCGCAAGGCCTTGGAGATGGCACGCAGCGCATCGAGAAAGCCCTCTGCATGGTGGGCGGCCTGGCTGAAGGGCTCGACCAGCGCGGCTGGCAGCACGCCGCCCGGCACGCGGGCGCGGGTGGGCACGCCGGGGGCCTGCGCGCGGGCACGGCCGCCCCAGCCGGGGCGCGGCGCGCGCAGCTCTTCGCCGTACACGTCCATCACCAAGCGGGCGGCCTCCGTCAGCGCGGTACGCAGGCGGGCGGCGTGCTGGGGGATGTCGGCGATCTCTTCCACTTCCACCAGCGCGCCCACGCGCAGGGCGCGGCTGGAGAGCTTGTCGATCCAGGTCAGGCGGGACAGATCGGCCTCGCAGGCGAACTGCTGCAGCGCGGTGGCCGGCAGATGGTGCGCTTCGTCGAGCACCAGCAGGCAGTTGTCCAGCTCGGGCAGCAGCCGCGCGCCCAGGGACGACAGCAGCAGATCATGGTTGGCCACGATGACCTGCGCGGCCACCAGCGCCTTGCGCCGGTCGTAATAGGTGCACTGGCTGAACACCGGGCAGTGCTTGCCCGTGCAGCTGCTGGCCTCGGCAGCCACGGGGCTCCACACCTCGGGCTCGGGCGGGGTGTCCAGCGTGTCGCGGTCGCCGTCCCAGCCGGCGGTGGCGAGCGCGTCGGCCATGGAGGCGTAGAACTTCATGCGCGCCTCGGATTCGTGGCGCGGGCGTTTGGCGCGCTGCTCGGCCTCTTCCTCGGCGAAGAGGTCGTCATCGGGCGCGTCGCCCTCGGCCGTGCCGCCGGTGGCCAGGCGCTCCAGCTTGAGCTTGCACACGAAGCGGCCACGCCCCTTGGCCAGCGCGAACTTGAACGGCTGCTCCATGCGCGCCGCCAGCGCCGGCAAATCCTTGTTGACCAGCTGCTCCTGCAGCGCCACCGTGGCCGTCGAGATCACCACCCGGGTGCCGCGCGCCACCGCCATGGCGATGGCCGGCACGCTGTACGCGAGCGACTTGCCCACGCCCGTACCTGCCTGCACCACGGCGATGGAGCGCGTGGGCGCGGGCGCGTCGCCGCCGCTGGCCTCGTCGCCGCCCTCCTCCAGCTTGCCCAGTTGGGCCTGGGCGAAGGTGTGGGCGACCTGCTCGGCCATGCGCCGCTGGCCGGCGCGGCTGCGGAAACCCTCGGTGGCACCGACCACCGCATCGAAAGACTGCAGGGCCTGCGCGGCCCATTCCTGTTGAGACATACAGTAGTAGTGTGGCATGGAAGCGCTGCGGGCACCGTGCCGCCGCCCATCCGCGATGCGTTCTGACGCGCCCGGCTGCGACACCGGGCCTGCCTCCCTGCCTACAGCCACTGCGTGCAGCCCGCGCCTAGCATGGGCCATTCCTATCAAGACAAGGCCCCGACCATGACCCGCCCCACCCCCGGAGCCGGCAAAGACCCGGAAACCCAGACCCCGCCCGACGCGCCCGCCACGTCTGTGCAGCGCTCGGTGGACACCCAGAACCCCCGCGTGCCGCCCAGCGGCGATCTCGAAGGCGAGGACGGTTCCGTCCCCCAACTGCCCCACGAGCGCGACCAGTCCGTCGGCATGACGGACGGCCAGCCCGACGAGAACGTCGAGCAGGCCTACCGCGACGTGAGCCGCGGCCTGCAGGACACCGACCGCGGGCCTCCGGCGGACCGGGCGTACCAGAAGCAGAAACAGCAGTAGAGCGGCAAGCCGGGGGGCGCCCCGCCGGTTCGCCGGATAACGCTCATCTATTGATAGCTGCTTTCGCTTATTGGATAAGCGCTGGCGGCATATTTTTCTTGTACCCAGGCTGTGGCGGCAGGCCCGCTGCCGGTACGCTTCGTCCCGTCCGCCTTCCCCACTCCCCCGGCTCAGCGCAGCGCGAGCGCGCCCACCACCCGCGCGGCTGAGCGGATCTCTGTCTCGGCATAGCCCGCATAGCCCAGCAGCCAGCCCCGCCGTGGCGACGCGACCGCGTAGCGTGACAGCGGAGCCAGCATCACGCCCGCGGCCTGCGCGCTGCGCGCCAGGCGCTCGTCGTCGGTGTCGGCGGGGACTTCGTGCAGCAGATGCATGCCCCGGTCGCTGGGGGACAGCTGCCAGAGGCCGTTGCTGGCGTCGGCCAAGGTGCCGATCAGCACCTGCTGGCGGTGCTGGTACAGATCGCGAACCCGGCGCAGGTGGCGCAGCAGATGCCCCTCGGCAATGAAGCGGGCCAGCACGGCCTGCGTGTCGCCCGGCGCATGCCGGTCGGTGATGGCGCGGGCCATGGCAAAGGCCTCGACCAACGCAGGCGGCACCACCACGAAGCCCAGGCGCAGTCCGGGGTGCAGGGTCTTGGAGAACGTGCCCACGTACAGCACACGCTCCGACCCTGGCAGGCTGCACAGCGCCGGTACACGCTGGGCGGCGCTGCCGTACTGGAACTCGCCGTCGTAGTCGTCTTCCACCACCCAGGCGTCCTGGTCGCGTGCCCATTGCAGCAGGGCCTGGCGGCGCGGCAGGTCCATGCGCACCCCGGTGGGGAACTGGTGCGTAGGCGTGACCACCGCCATGCGTGCGGCCGGCCACTGCGCCGCGCCCTGCGCAATGCACAGGCCGCTGGCATCCGTCGGCACTGGCCGGGCCAGCGCACCGTGGCCCACCAGGCTGGCGCGGATACCGGGGTAGCCGGGGTCTTCCACCAACACCTCGTCACCCACGTCCAGCAGCAGGCGCGCGATGAGGTCGATGCCCTGCTGCGAGCCCGAGCACACCACCACCTGCGCCGCATCGCACCGGATGCCGCGCGACGCCCACAGCCACTGCGCCACGGCTTGGCGCAGATCCGGGTCGCCCGCCGGGTCGAGGTACTGCGCGCGGGTGATGCGCTGGGCTTGGGTGGCCTGGCGGGCCAGCCGATCCCACACCCCAAACGGAAAACCCGCCACGTCGGGCGCGCCGATGCGAAATGCCCGCGCGGGTACCAGCGGCGGGCGCCAGCGCATAGCCGTGTCCGCCACCAGCTGCCCCCGCCGCGACAGGGCCCGGGGCGAGGCCACCAGCGCTGCTTTCGCGCCCGGCGTGCCCGGCGCACGGGCCGCCAGTGCGCGGCCCACATAGGTGCCGTCGCCCACGCGGGCTTCCACATACCCTTCGGCCAGCAGGCGCTGCACGGCCCACAGCACCGTGTTGCGCGATACGCCCAGCAGCTCGGCCTGCGCGCGCGACGGCGGCAGCCGCGTACCCGCGGGCCAGCGGCCTTGTTCGATGGCGCTGCGCAACTGCGCATACACCTGCTGGCGCAGCAACGGGGCTGCGGCGGATGTGGCAGACGGCGCAGCCGCAGGGTGGGCACGCACAAGCGCGGCATTGGCTCTGGGTGTGGGCACGAATTGGCTCCTTGGCTGCCTGGATGGGTGCCTAAACTGAAGAACCATTTTAGAAATCGGAAAGACTCCCTCCATGGCCGCATCGCACACCGCCACCGTCGTCTGGACCCGTGGCACCGATGACTTCCTCGACAAGCGCTACCACCGCGGCCACCAGTGGCAGTTCGACGGCGGTGCCATGGTGGCCGCGTCGTCATCGCCGCATGTCGTGCCGCTGCCTTATTCCGATGCGGCGGCGGTGGACCCGGAAGAGGCCTACGTCGCCGCGCTGTCGAGCTGCCACATGCTCTGGTTTCTGGACCTGGCCAGCCGCGCAGGCTGGCGCGTGAACCGCTACACCGACGCCGCGGTGGGCACCATGGCCCCCGATGCGCAGGGCCGCATCGTCGTGAGCCAGGTGCAGCTGCGCCCCGTCACCGTGTTCGACGCGGCCCACGCCCCGACCGAAGCGGCCCTGGCCGAAATGCACCACCGCGCCCATGCGGCCTGCTTTCTGGCCAACTCGGTCAGAACGCAGATCAACTGCAGCCCGGTGCTGGAGGTGGAGGGGCCGGGCGCCTGAGCTGCTCGCGCCGGGCTCCGGTGCCGGGTATCGGCCCCGGAGCGCGTCGCAGGCGCCGTTGCGCGATCGCCCGGTTTGGCAGTGAGCCTCGCAGTGGGCTCCCGCCGCCCTCAACCCTCCAGCATCTCCACCCGCAGCGCCACCACCGGCCCTGCCACCGCCGGGTGGGCGGCCAGCGCGTGCACCGCCAGGTCCACCGTGGCCTGGCGCACGGCATCGGTCAGCACCAGCACCTGGGGCGTGCCGCAGGCGGGCAGTGTCTTTTCGTTCGCCAGCTCCATGCGCTGCACCGGCACCTGCTGGGCGGTCAGCCAGGCGCCTACCGCCTCGATCTGCGGGGCCTGGTGCACCGGCACGCGCAGGTAGTGGCGGGTGTGCACGGCAGCGCGGGGCAGCACGGCCAGCTGTTCGTCCACGGCATGGGGGTGGAAGCCCAGGTGCGGCACGCGCTGCTGTGCGGCCACGGTGCCGGCGGGCAGTCGGGCCACGTCCACCAGATCGGCGATCACGGCGGAGGCCGTGGGCTCCGCGCCCGCCCCGGCGCCGTAGTACATCGTCACGCCCGACGCATCGCCCTTCACCATCACGGCGTTCATCGAACCGTCCACCTGCGCCAGCAGGTGCTGCGCAGGAACAAACGCCGGGTGCACGCGCAGCTCCACGCCTTCGGCCTGGCGCCGGGCGATGCCCAGCAGCTTGACGCGAAAGCCCAGCTGCCGCGCGCATTCCACGTCCAGCGCCTGCAGCGTGCGAATGCCCTCCACCTGGGCCTGGTCGAAGCGCACCGGCATGCCGAAGGCGTTGGCCGCCAGCAGCGAGGCCTTGTGCGCGGCGTCCACGCCGTCCACGTCGAAGGCGGGGTCGGCCTCGGCATAGCCCAGTGCCTGGGCCTCGGCCAGCGCGGCGGCGAAGTCCACGCCGTCCTCGCGCATGCGGGTCAGGATGAAGTTGCTGGTGCCGTTGATGATGCCGGCCACCCACTCGATGCGGTTGGCCGTGAGCCCCTCGCGCAGCGCCTTGATGATGGGCAGGCTCACCGCCACCGCGCCTTCGTAGGCCACGGCCACGCCCTGCCGCTGGGCGGCGGCGAAGACCGTCTGCCCGTGCACGGCCAGCAGCGCCTTGTTGGCGGTCACCACATGCTTGCCGTGGGCGATGGCGGCCAGTACCCATTCCAGCGCCGGGCCGGTGCCGCCGGCCACTTCCACCAGCACGTCGACCTCGGGGTGCGTGGCCACGCGCAGCGGGTCGCGGGTCAGCTCCACGCCCGGCGCGTCCTGCAGCACGGCGGCTGCGCGTTCCAGGTTGCGGGCCGCCACGGCCACGATCTCGATGCCGCGTCCGGCGCGCGCCGCGATCAGCGTCTGGTTGCGCTGCAGCACCGCCCAGGTGCCGCCGCCCACCGTGCCGATGCCGATCATGCCCACGCGCAGCGGGCGCATCGCGGTGGCAGGCGCGGCAGCGCTGCCGGGCAGGGATCTCAGGTGGGGCTCATTGAACATGGTGGGTCACTCTCTCCAAAAGGCCGCGGTCCCCAAAGGTAAACGGCCAACAAAAAACCCAGCTGCCAGAGCTGGGTTCGTTCGGGGAGGGAATGACACCAGGTGGCCGCCGGTACGGCCACCCCGCGCAAGCTAGGTAGCCGCGGTGGTAATGGTGGTAATCATTCGTGCGTTCAACCGCGCCTGGGCCGAGGCGGCAGGCAAGGTGTGGAAAGCGGTGTGAAGGCACGACATGGTGGGCCGAGTGTACAGGACGCGCTGCGCCTGGCCGATCGCTCATGAATTAATAGCTGCTTGCGCTTATGGAGTAAGCGCTGCAGCTGTTTTTGACTTGCATCGCCCGGGGCAGGGCGATGCGGGGCCTCACTGCACCAGCGTGGCGTTCAGGGTGATTTCGGGCACGCCGGCCAGGGCCTTGGACAGCGGGCAGTTGGCCTTGGCGCCTTCGGCCAGTTCCTGGAACTTCGCCTCGTCGATGCCGGGCACCTTGGCCGTCAGCGTAAGGGCGATACGGTCGATCTTGAAGCCTTCGCCGTCCTGCACCAGGCGCACCTTGGCGGTGGTGTCCACGGTTTCCGTCTGGATGCCGGCTTTGTCGGCGGCGAACGAGAACGCCATGGTGAAGCAGGCTGCATGCGCCGCGCCCACGATTTCCTCGGGGTTGGTGCCCTTGCGGTCATCGCCGAAGCGGCTGGCGAAGCCATAGGGGTACTTGTTCAGCGCGCCGGTCTCGGTGCTGATCTGGCCCTGGCCGGCCTTGCCGGCGCCTTCCCAGTGGACGGATGCGGTTTTTTCTGCGGACATGGAGGGCTCCTTTGCGGTGTGGATGGGTGGTACGAGGACGAAGGAGAAATCACACCATGGCCGGCCCGCGCGGTGCTGTGGGACAAGCGCGCGTGGGGCTGCCCTACGCCACCGCAGTTCCCCACGGTGGAGCGCGGAAAACGGCTGCGTGCTGCGGGTTGCTTGTCCTACGCGGGGGGGGGCATGCGGATTTCTACGATCGGGCCTTCGTCTCTCCGAAAGTCGCACGCTTGGCCGCCTCTTCCAACGAACCGCTTCCCCCGCTGCCCATGGCTGCGCCCGACCTCCGCGCACCGCAGACCGTGCTGGTGGTGGACGATCTCGAAGCGCACCGGCAGGTCCTGCAGGAGCTGCTGAGCGAGCAGGCCGATGTGCTCATCGCCGCTGGCGGCGCCGAGGCCCTTGAGGCCGCCCGCGACCTTTGCCCCGATCTGGTCCTGATGGACATGCTGATGCCCGACATGGACGGCCTGCAGGTGCTGCAGGCGCTCAAGGCCGATCCTCAGACGCGGGACATTCCCGTCATCTTCCTCACCGCGCTGCACCAGCCCGAAAGCGAGGCGCAGGCGCTCGCCCTGGGCGCGGTCGACTACATCACCAAGCCCGTCCATTCGCCAGTGATCATGGCGCGCGTACAGGCCCAGCTGCGCATGGCGGCCGAGCGCCGGGCGATGCTGGAGCTGGTGTTCATCGACGAGCTCACCGGCATTCCCAACCGCAGGCATTTCGACGAGGCGCTGCGCATCGAATGCGGCAAGGCCCGCCGCACCGGCCGGCCCTTGAGCGTGGGCATGGTCGATGTGGACTGCTTCAAGCAGTTCAACGACCGCTACGGCCACGTGGCCGGCGACGACGCCCTGCGTGCCGTGGCGGGCGCCCTGCGCCAGGCGTTGCGCCGGCCGGGCGACTTCGTCGCGCGTTTCGGGGGCGAGGAGTTCGCCTTTCTTGTGCCCGACGGCGGGCGTGGGGCCGGTGCCGCTGCCGCGCAGATCGCACAGGCGGCGTGCGATGCCGTGCGCGCCCTGGGTATTCCGCACGAGGATTCATCCGCCGCGCCGGTGCTCACCGTCAGTGTGGGCCTGGTGACCGGCCATTGCGTGCGCGGCGAGGAAGGCCTGCCCCTGCTGGACCAGGCCGACCAGTGCCTGTACGCCGCCAAGGAAGCCGGCCGCAACCGCGTGGTGGTCCGCAACGCCTGAGGCGCCGCCGCGCGCCGCTCCGCTGTTTCCGCTCTCAGTCTTCACCGGCCAGCGTCGCGCCCGCAGGCCGGCGCGCCATGCGGATCGCGTCGAACGGGCAGCGTACCGCGCAGAGCGCGCAGCCGGTGCAGCCCGGCACGTCGTGCAACACCGAGCGCTTGGGCCCCCAGGGCTGCGGCCCCTGCACCTGCACCTGCAGCGCTAGCACGTGGGGCGGGCACACGGCCACGCACCAGCCGCAGCCGGTACAGCGGCTGGTGTCGATAACCGGCAGGGCTTTGCGGGCGGCGGACATGGGGCTCGGCGTCAGCGGATGGCGGCGGCTGCAGTGGTGGGACGGAACGCCCAGTGTGCGCCATGCAAGGCCTTGCCGTGGCGGATTGCACCGGGCACACCACCGGGCGATAGGAAGGGCCTGCTGCGCCCGGCGATTCGGCGCTGCGTACCCAGGAGTCCTTCATTACATTGCTGCCATGCCAGATACCCCCGTCCCCTCCTCCTCTTCTTCTGCCGCCCCTTCCGCCCCCACCCAGGCCATCACCCGCCACCTCGCCATCCATGGCCGGGTGCAGGGTGTGTACTACCGCCAGTCGATGGTCGACGCCGCCGCACCCCTGGCCGTGCGGGGCTGGGTGCGCAATCGCAGCGATGGCTCGGTGGAGGCTCTGGTGCAGGGCGCGTCGCACGCGGTACAGGCCCTGCAGGACTGGGCCCGCCGGGGACCGGCCGGCGCCCGGGTGGATGCGGTCGTGGCGACGGACCTCCTCGCTCCGCCGGACGAACTGGGTGCCGGCTTCGTGCGCCGGCCCACTGTGTGACGGGGCAGCGGGGGCTGCCGCGGGCGTGCAGCAGGCTCCGTGTGACGCAGCGCGCGGCCGCGTCTGACCGATGGGCTACCGCGGCCGTCCGCGCTGCGCGGCACTGGTGGCGCCGTAAGCGCAATAACCGGGCTTGGGGCTCTTCTTCTGGGGGTGCAGGCGGCAGGTGTCGGGCCGCTGTTCGTACACCGTACAGCGGCGCGTGTTCGCATCCAGAAAATGGCAGTCGCCGCTGGCGCGCCGTGCCATGGTGAACACCACGTTCTTGTGATTGAAGTGGTCGATCAGCCGCGCCTTCTGCAGCCGCTTGGCGATGTGCCGTGGTTCCTCGTGCTCGGCCTCGAACGCGTCCACCAGGCCCAGCCGCACCAGGTCGGACAGCTGCACCTCCAGCGGCATCGTGCAGCAGTTGGCGGCGCAGGTATCGCACAGGCCCGCGCGGTAGCGGGACCAGGTGTCCAGCCGATCGACGTCAACGATGGAGATGGGCGAGCGCATGCACCGATTGTCGGTCCTGCAGGTGGTGCGCGCGTCTGCCTGGCAGGGACGGTCTACCCGCCGCGCTCGGGCAGCCACTCCACGCCGGTGCGCCGCACCAGTTCTTCGTAGCTGATCGGGCGCGAAGCCTTCTCGTCGTCGCGGTTGGCCTGCCAGTGCGCCCAGGCACGCTGCGTGTGGCTGTCGTACACCAGCTTGAAAAGATGCGTCGGCACGGCCACCCCACGGGGCCCGATGCGCGGGCCGCCCGGCTCGAACACCGGCGCGGTGATCACGTAGACATCGCCCTGCGCGCGCTGCACGTACTTGCGCGTGTCCTGCTCCACCTTGGCCCAGGCGCCGCCGTTGTGCTTCTGCGCCTGCGGAACGATGTTGGCCAGCGAGAACGACTGCGCCATGGCCGCCTCGGTGGCCATGTCCGCCGCCGGCGCCATGTGCCCGCGCGAGTAGCCGGAGCGCTTGTAGTCGTCCAGCTCCGCCCGCTCGGCCCGGGGGAGCCGCGCATCGGCAAAGAACCGGTCGGACTTGGCCCGCGGAATGCCGCCCAGCGCGTTCTTGTTGAGCCGCTGCGCCACGAATACCGGCGTGCGCGTGTCGCCGCTATGCAGCACCGCGAACGCGTCGAAACACAATTCCCGCTGGCGCGGCTGCCGCGGCACCGCTGGCGGTTGCCCGCCTGCGAAGAAAGCCGCGCATTGCCTGAACGACGCAGGTAGCCGGGCGATGTCGGTGGTGGGTTGGGAGGACGCGGCACCCACGGAAGGGGCCGCAGCGAGAAGGGGCGACGCGATGGCACACGCCGCCAGGGCCCACCGCAGGGCGGGCCGGGCAAACACAGAACGCACGGAAGAAAAAACCTGTCAGCTGTCGATCGGACGAAGCGGCGGATTGAACCACCGATCGCTATGCGTCTTGAGCAAGATCAAGCCCGTTTTGGTAACGGAATGCGCACGTTTCCGCACCGTGGACCGCGCGCGATTCATACCTTCTGCGTCGCCGTCCGACACACGGAACAGTCCCCCTGTGCAACAACAGGGGCAGCTGGTTGCGGAGCCGGCAGGCGGGGGTCATCCGCCTGTTGCCCTGCCTTGCGCTCCCGCCGCTCGCTTCCTGTTCTCACCGCACCGCATGCTTGCGGAGATGCCCGCCATGACGCCTCCCTCGACGACGACCACCAGCCCCCACACCACCACCTTCCGCGAACTGCACAAGAAGGCCATGGCATGGTGCCGCGACTTCGAGCAGTACAAGGAGGACTGCAAGGTGTTCGGCGAGCAACTGCGCGTGGACTACATCACCTACCTGGGCGCCCGCTCGACGGACGTGGAGTTCCACGTGCTCGACGAGCGCCTGGAACGCGTAGCCTCCGAAGGCACCACGCTCTCCCCCCGGCTGAAAGTGGGCGACGATGGTTTTCTGTACTTCGGCCTCACGCTGTTCTTCAAGGAGGCTGGCCACTGCCTGGACGAGCACATCCGCGTCGGCGTGCAGCGCAGCCGCAGCCAATGGATGTTGCGCTGGGGCCGCATCGAGTCCACCTACGCCGTCAACGGCTCCCACACCGCTTTCTTCGACCGCATGACGGCCCCGCTGGTCGACAAGTTCGCCACGCCGTTTCACAAGGTGCGCGGGCAGCTGGGCTTCGTACCGTACGTGAGCAACGACGAGCACCTGGTACTGGCGCCCGTGGGAGAGCCGCGGATCGTGGGGGAAAGCGGGGAGCTGCCCAGCGCGTGACTGTGCGCAGCACCCTCAGTCGCGACGCCGTGCGCGTCGAAGCGATCGCCGCCGTTGCGCACTCGTCGCGCTGGACTCAGTAGTTCATTTGCGCAACTCGCTGTCGCATGGCTTTGTCTAGCCGAACCATGGCGTCCACCATGTTGACGTGAATACCATGCCATTGGTCGATGGGGGACTTGTAGCCACCTTCGATAACGTAGCGGATTCGGCAGCCTTCGCCCTCCGGCAGTTCCTGCCATTCCAGCGCAGCACCAAAGTCGGCCTCGATGGCTGCTTTGTGAACCTCCAACGCTTTGAACGCTGCCTTGTTTTTTGCCGCTTGCCCAGTGCCGTGGGCGATCCAAAGTTCCACCTGTGAATCAGTGCGACGGGTGGTGTAGGTCAAGGTAAATCCGAACCGGTTGATGCCGCCACTGAGCCAGCCATCAGATGTCGGCTTGCGGTTGGCATGCACATCACTCTTAGTTTTGGCAACCTCAAGTAACCCCTCCCAAAACTTCAAGCGCAAGTCGTGCCGATCAGTGCGGCTTTGGCGTTCGGCCTGCTTCTTTACGCCGATCTGGGTTTGGAAGGCAGTGGCCTCCGGCAGCGGGATCAACTGTTGCACGTCCAGCAAGAGAGTCCCGTCGGCCATGCGATAGGGCTTCATACGGATGCATCGAATATCGATGCCCCTGTCAATAAGCCACATCACTGCTGTGGTGAGTTCTTTACTGAAGTCCGCTGCGGCCAGAAGAATTCTGGTGTCCTGGGCGAACTGGTCCTCATAAACCTCATCCCACCCGAGGTACTCCATAATTGACGCTTTGGCGGCGTCGGTGTCTGGGCTTGCTTTATTCCAATAGCGAGCGTGGGTGTCGACCAACTGCTCGAAGGTCATAGCCGAGACCATAGCTGCGTAACGCAAAGCCTGCAGCTCCATATGTCCACCATCGTCCGTGCGCTTCAACTCGACGACGACTAAGTTCGCGTCCGCATCGATGCAAAGCAGATCGATGCGGCGGGAACTATCGACCCAATCGCCAAATTCTTCGGCAATCACCATCAGACGCTCGTCAAGAACGCAGATCTGGTTGCGCAGCATCCGCTGGATGTCCTTGCGCTCCATGATGCCTTCGGCACCAAAGGATGTTTCGGAGACTGGCTTCAGCTCTTTCTGGCTGACTTGGAAGATGGCCATCCCTCTGTCTCCCTGAAATGGCAGGTGGCGCAGACCGAAATGGCTGCCTGCACCACCAGTTACATTCTACTAACCTAAACCTGCAGATGAGTGCATGAATGGACGGACATGGACTCTGTGGGTTCTCATTGATCATGCGAATTTCGGCCTCTGCCTCTCAATGGACTTTGCAATTTCAACGAGAACGCCTTTGCAAGCCATTCTCACAAGCTTGCAAACATCCTACCGACCTCTCTCACGCCGAGGGAGTCAAACCGTTTCTATTTAATAGGCGCAGTCTTTCCCGAGCATCTTGCGGGACATACAGGGCCTGCTCAAGCGCACCACCCAGAGTGGGAAGATGCTACTTCATCGGTCGGCCGATCAAGGGAATGTTCGGCGGGAAGTATATCGGCAGCATGGACTTCGAAGCTGCAGGATGTGAATCCGGGATATGCAATGTCGACAACTTATCCCTAGTGGCGCCGCAAAGCGTTCCGCTCGGTGGCCTACCCGTACTTTTCTCCCGCAAGCCTCTGCCCGGTCGTTGTCGAACTTTCCTGGCTGAATGCAGCCGCCATTTGCGTCACGGCTCAAAATTGATGCAGGCCACGACGAGAACACATACATTTCACAGTCATGTCTGCCGCATCTTTAATTGCCACCCACTTGAACGCACCCTACGGCAAGGTCGTAACCGCCGAAGATGTGATTGAGTCTTTGAGAAGCGGCCATTTTGCAGCGGCCAGCGAGGAGGCGAACGGCATACTGGAGGCATTGTTTACCGAGGTGTCACCAGACCTCATCCTGCAGTGCGCAGATCAGGTTGGTGCGCCTCCGGAGAAGGTAGCCCATCTCTACGAGATGGCGCTTGAGTTAGGCGTCATGCGTAGTCCAGCTTGGGAAGATGCTACTTCATCGGTCAGCCGCCTCCAGGAGTAACCAGCGGGAAGTAACTCGGCAGCCCAGCACTTCGAACTGGCAAGAAGTGGCCAAAAATTTGCAAAGGTGCTCAGCTACCCCTAGCGAGGGAACAGGGTGCTCTTTTCATTGACTCTCGTGCGCTTTCTAACGAAAGCGCCCTACCGGCTCGTTGTCAAACTTTCCTGGCTGAATGCAACTGCCATTCACGCAGGTCACCCCGCAAAACCCAACACCAAAAGCCTCGAAACCCAGGCGCGTCCGATCGCGACCGTAGTCCAGGCGGTCGTGGTGGTGACCATGGAACGCTTTGGTAACGCCGAGGCTGCGCGCCAGCTCGTCAATGGCCTCAAAACCATGAGGATGTGAGCTGGGCGCCTCATGCGTCACCAAAATGTCGGCCCGCTGAGAGACCAGACGAAAGTAATCCGCAGGGAAGATGGAGCTTCGATGCTTGCGGGGTAGGCCCTCTCGCCAACGATTGCCGGCACCGCAGCGCGCGGTGAGCTCTTCAGGCGACTCATACAGCCAGCCCACAGGAGGCGTCCACACCTGCCCGCGGAACACACCACCCAAACCTGCAATGCGCATGCCATCGACCAGCACCACTCGGCCGTGCAAGTTGCGATCTGCCAGCGCTGAGCCGAATAGATGGTCGTAGTCGGCATCGGAATCTGTGTCGTGGTTCCCGTGAATGAACCAGACCTCAGTCATGCCCAGAATGAATTCCAGCTCAGCCTCCAGGGGACGCTGTGCTTGCAGGTCACCCAGAAAGACAATCGCTGCTGGCCTGTCTCTAGAGACGATCTCCAGCACATGCTGGAAGTGCCCGTGGGTGTCGCCAAAAAAGTAAATCATGGAGCTGCCCTTGGCAGGAAAACGTCTTTTGCACTCAGCAGTTCTTGCTGGTGCATTTCCCATGGCAGGGCCTGCTCTGTCTGCTGTAAGAGGGCAGCGATTTCATCCTGGCGTGCTATCTTGAGTAGCAACGCCCACCCTTCGTGTAGTGCGTCTGCTTGACCTAGGATCAAGGGCTGGACGTTGTTGGTTGGCATTTTCGAGTCTTGCAAAGTCGTGTGATTTCAGGTGGCGCTTACACCCACCCGACGGAAAGAAGATCAGTCCGGCGATACACAATTTGCCTGCAATCTCCCACACGGCGGCTCGCGACTGGCTCTATTCCCTTTCTCGTTAGTGCATCAGCTATGGTTGCGCTGGAACAGCCCTTCGACTGAGCCAGCGCAGTAGCGAAGACATACTCAGTTTCGAACTTTTCTATCGCTCCAGGGCTTACTCCACGAGCAGTGCGTCTGCCCACGACTGTCGGCGAAGTTTCCAACAAAGAAAGTCGAGCTAGCGCATATCCAACCTCTTGCTTGACCCCCAGGTACTTTGCTGCGTTGGGAATTGTCATGATGCCTTTGCTGGGCGCTCCGTACCTCGCCAGAACCTCGGCTTGGTTAAATACGAGGCTTGCCAGGCCGCTTTGCGTTGGATCTCTTCCTATGGCAAAGAGTTTTCCCCGCTCTATATCGATGAGAAGGTGCACCAGCTGGTTGTTGCCCAACGGGCCGTACCGGAGCAAACGACCAAGAGAGGTGGCCGAGGACGAAAAACCGGTGATTGATTTCACACTGTTGATTCGAGCTATCCACGCTTGCACCCAATCGTTCGGTATGAGCCAAGGTGTGCCTGCCAGCGTACTTTTCCTGGCTGACGGGCAAATAGAGGGGAGCCAACGGCTTAGTCTTTGGCGCTTGATGCCTAAATGTATGGACGCCTCGACGAGACTAATGTCCCTCTGCCGGTCCTTCGGAAGAGCCTCAATATCGACACGTCTGACCATGACGAATTCTCGACCTGAGGGCGTTTTTTTGCGTGATATCTGGACTGTGCCTGCATTGGCAAGGTCAACAATGCTCTGTTTCGAGAAGGCTCCTGAGCTCATTGCGCTCGCCAGTGGCATCCACGAAAGCCGCTCTTGCAGTGCGGCAGGCATACGCCTGTTGCGGCGGCCCATGGCGCCTGTCCAGCTGTTGGCGATGAAGACTTCGAATGCAGTTCGTACCCAGTCGAACTCGAAACCACGCAAGCCCTGGTAGAGAACGCGGTAAAAACCACCGAATACACCTGTCATGCGCCTTGACTGCTCGCAGTTCAAGGATCGACTGGACTGCAACTCAAGAAATCGATAAAACTTTGATGGCCAGTCTGCAAGCACCTCGGCTGCAGCAGTGCTGACTCTCCATGAGACTGCGAGCTGGTCTGCTCGCATGATTTTCTGGGGAGCGCGTTCTATATCCGGTCCACCATAGGCGCCGATTAACCGTATCAGCTTGGTACATTGAAGTGGGGATAACTCACCGAGCTGGGCTATCTCGGTTTCCTTGTTCCCCAAGCAAAGTTGCTCCAATGACATGGCCAATCTTCGCACTGCAAGTGGCGCAAGTGAAGAGGTCTGTTCCGTCAATAAGGCTCCGCACTTGCATCTATCAAGGCAAGCTCGGGACCAAGTCACAGCCCCACCGCATTCCAGGCAGACATCCGCAAGCCAGTGCCCGCACAACGTACATGCGTCAGCGAACAGCACCTCCCAGCCGAGCCTGCCATATCCCGTATTTGCAAGGCACCCAGGACACCATCTTGCACGGCGATGCACCCACAGAGACGGTGCATTTTTCAGAGCGTTCCAGCGTTCAAGAACACGCTGTTCACTTTGTGTACCTGCGTGGCTAAATATCGCCCCATCAACGGATCCAAACGAAAGCATGTTCGCTTGAGCGACCCGCATCGTGAAGCTTCTTGGACCTTCGAAGTCTTGAGGTGACGGCCATAAA
This sequence comes from Paracidovorax wautersii, assembly GCF_031453675.1. Classification (NCBI taxonomy): domain Bacteria; kingdom Pseudomonadati; phylum Pseudomonadota; class Betaproteobacteria; order Burkholderiales; family Comamonadaceae; genus Paracidovorax; species Paracidovorax wautersii. Next base: position 1,406,612 of record NZ_JAVIZX010000001.1, read on the forward strand.
AGAACGCTCACAGCAATTCTCCAGCTTGTCTGGCAAACTCAGGATCGAACGGGTTGGCACCTGCTATGACGCGATTGCGGTAGAACCTTCTAATATTAAGAACGTGATCACGCCATTCCTGAATGCGACATCTCGTCTTGACCGGACTAGGCCCGTGGATTAAGGCGTGTGGCACTGCGAGATCCGAGATCAGTTGCGAATAGTTGCGATGGAGATCTCCGAGTCCTTGCCCAAGCTGGAGTTTTGATGTGAAGGAGAAAGGATCACCTGCGGCATGCAGGAACATCATCTCCCAAAGGTATCGTCTGAAGCAATCATCCACGAGGATTTGGAGAAGCAACTGCCGTTGGTGCCGCGCATCACCTTGACGCGTCGAGTGCCTCACCAAAACCAACTCTTTGACGACCTCTGACATCAGTAGTAGCTTGCTCAGCCGCATGCTTTCAAGGGTAGGCTTATTTTTGCAAGTCGCTTTTCCCTGGATTGAGAAGCTCACGGCAAGCTTGATCTGCTGGGCCCATCTCACCTCATAGCCTGCAGCAGGTTTTGGTCTTAATCGTGGCGAGAGTGTGGCCGCAAAAACAGTGAAGCAACTCGGTAGTGTTCCACGTCAAGTTGCGGTTGCAGGAGTTGCACCGTGATGCGAGCTCCACTCGGTGCCGAGGGCACGCCGTGAACGACTTCAGCTCCCACTCGCTACGGGACCACGCAGACCCTCGCAGGCAAAGGGGGCAGACCCTCCGGCTTCGGATCAAAACGTACTTGGACGGAATCCACTCCTCGCCCAATCTCAAGGGAGGGTTGATGTCCATGACCGTATGCGGTGGTGCTAGCCTGTTTTCTAGCCGCCCTTGAAGGCCTGGATCGCGATTTGCAACGAGTTTCATGAAAATCGCTGCGCTGTCGTAGATTGTCGAACCCTGTGTGTACAGCCGAGGATAGGCATTGATCTGCGCGACTCTGAACATATAGGCGCGCAGACTTTCCGTGTCCTTGATCTGTGGGAGTAGGAGGATACTGTTGGAATAAATTTCCATTCGCAGACCCCTACCGTGATCGTGAACTCAGGGTGTATGCGCTGGGGTCATCCCAGACGGCGAACGGCTCATTGCGGCTGTGCAAGCGGCGAGGCTTTACCTTGGGGTTGAATGGATTGAGTTTGTCGGGAGCTTCGCTCCAGATTTGTGTCCTGAAGGCTTCTTGCAAGCGATCAAAGGAGATTTCAGTGGACTCGCCGTCGGGGGAACTCACCACCAGCTCATCGACTATCTTGATCACGTAATCAATGAGACCGTTCGTCGCGAAGTGAAATCTCATCGCCACCTCTGGCTGGCTGATATCGAGCCCGCTTTTTCGAGGTACCAGGCTTTGGAGGTGGGCAAGTACTCCGCGAAACAATGTCTGCTCCTCAGCTGCTTGAAATCCAAACTCTTTGAGATGAAGAGGTGCCGCGAAACGTCGCCGCAATTGTTCATTCGAATAAAGCGCAGATATTGCTCGGGGAAGTCCGAACAGAATGACTGGCACTCCGCACTCATTGATCAGATTTTTTAGCCAGTCTGTCACGCGCCTCCTTTCGGATTTATTGCTATCGCAAAAGTGATGGAACTCGTCGATGAGGATCACCTGCACCTCGCATTCCTTAATGAAGTGCATGATGCGTTGCGTTTTGACTGCCGCTGAGCCCTTGGACGCAGCCATGTCGCCCAGCGCTACCAAGATCGCTTCTGTGAATGAACGAACGGTTGGAGCCTCGGGCGTGACGATTCGAAGCACGGGGATGCGGATTTTTCTGGGGGTAATCTGGCGCGGAAACTTTCCCAAGTAGTAGCGTAAAACAGTGGACTTTCCGGCTCCGCTTTGCCCATAGATCAGGATGGCTCCCGGCAGTTTGGCGGCAATCCATCGCTCGTGGACCCCAGCAATGGCCCGTACCGCGCGAGTAAATTCAGGGTGCTCGATGATTTTGTCTCGAACAGTAAAAACACGGTGTTCATATGCCGATGCGTCGTTCGATTCGGTTCCCAGCCCTAGCCGACAAAGATCTTGGAGGTTCGTCATATCTCCCCCAAGGACTGAACGGTGAGGTTGAATGTGGGAAGCAGGGCTGCCGTCGCAAGCATAGGCAGTTCAGGCGTAGGATCTAACGGGGCCGGTTCGAGAGAGTCATCCAGGGCCTGTTGTGCCCCAAGATTCATGACTGCTTCGCTGTCGTTCAGCTTTTGTGCGGCGGCCACCTTACGTTTGCCCGCCTTGTGGGAGAACACCGTCCTCAATCATCTGTCGCACTTCGGCTCTCGTGGCTCTGAGCTGTTGTTGCGTCCACTGATCGCCGTATCGCTTTTTGACAATCCGCATGACCAAAATGTGTGCATGGCGGTTGATACCACGGCAGTCATCTGCATCAATAGCTGGAACCCGGACATATTCAGTGGTCCCCGGCATCAGCACATCTATATATGAGATGTCGTGCTCATACACTCGAATTTGGACAATGGTCTTTTTCGATGTCTGCTCGGGTAGGGTTTGAAGAATCTCTGAGTTGTAGAAAACGTTGTCGTATTGCACTCCATAGCTAAACACCGTGCGAGTAGCGATCTGCCCAACAATGAGGTCCAGTTGTCGGGGATACGCAGGCAGTTCAAAAATTCTCTTGCCCTCTAGCTCCTGCCATACGGCCAGGGGCGTGCGGCCTTGCATGTCGCGACCCCGGTGAGGGGTGCTGTGGTAAACGTCCACTATCCACTTGATCAGAACATTGTTAAGGACGTTGATATCGATCGCGGCGAGTTTCTCTGAAGGGTAGTCACCGCGCGCTTCCACGCAGTGAAAGACTGTCCCGGGCATCTGGTGAAAGAGATCGTGGCTCAATGTTCTAAACATTCGCTCGATGGCCCCTTTCATCTCTGGATTCGCGGCTCCGCAATATTGAATTTCGATGGCCGCTTCGAGTGCGAAATTCTCAAGCGCATTCGAGTGGAGGTCCATCCCGTTGTCCAGCACCAAGAGGCGTGGAATGCCTCGCGCTGGCCAGGGATTGCGAATACCCGGGATGGCTGCGATCAGTGAATCCTTTGGCTGTATTGCCATCCGAAGCGCATATAGCACCGAGTAAGCGGAAGGGGCGTGAAAGCTGATGTAGAAGCCAAGGACCATGCGGCTTTTACGATCAAGGATCAACGTCAACCACGGACGCCCAAGCACCATGCGCGTTTTCGTGCACACGACCAATAGATCGATTGGGGTATGGTCGACCTCAACCCGTTGCAGCAAATCGTCTACTTTGACCGTTCCGGTGACCGTTCTCAGCTCCCGCTTGGTGTAGGCCTTTCCAAGCCTTGCTTCATCAACAACCTTCCTGCAAAGATTGTTCAGCCACCGATAGACGGTTGCGGGTGCTGGTGGCGTGAGTTGTTGATCAGTGCCTACTCCCTGATTCATGCGATAGATACGGTCGTTGATTGCATCCACGACCGCTTTTCCTGGCATCCTTTGAGGCGTGAGGAATATCTCGTTGACAATTTCCTCGAACACGCTGAACTGAACTACATCGGTCTTGTAGCCATTGCGTTGTCTTCCATCGATCACTTTGGAAAAGCACTGTGTTCCCTTGTAGTCGTTCCACCAACGCCAGCATGTAGCCCAGTGGGGAGGTCTCGCATCACTGAGCTCTTCAGCAACTACCTGGATAACTTTCGTGATCGCCGCTGGACTGCATAAAACATCAGCTTGATCCTCACCCTGCAAGCGTTTGACGCCTTCTAGATAGGCGAGCTTGCGTTTGACCGGAGCCTGTTCTTTCTCCGTCAAGGAGCTGAAATCTCTTGGCGTGGCAAGGTAGAGGAGTTCTTTGGTCAGGCCCAGAGATGCTTCGTCAACAATCCATCGACCATCTTGCATACGCTCATAGACCTGCGCAGGACTGAGCATGACGATTTCTCCAGTGTTTTCGCACTCAAACTGAAGCTGCGATGTCACTGTTTGGCGCATCAGTGTCCACATGGTGGAGCCCTGTGCTTGCTTAAAGCGCAGGCCCTTCCTAAAGCTGAAACGCACCATCACCGGCCTCCCAATTTTTAGATGACCAGATAAGGCTGTCAGGACCTAGAGGCTTCTCCAGATCGGTCCTGAGCCGACCGTCAGCAATGCCCGCCAAAATAAGTGGCTTGCCACCGACGACCGTCATCAGCTCGTTGAGCGTGAATTGCTGGGTGGTTCCGAGCGCATCAATCGCTTGTGCTGCTTCCAGACCGATGCACGCGACACGACTTGCTTCCCACAGATGGTGGAGGTTGGTTCGCAGTGGTTCGCGACGGATTTGGGTTTCTGACAGGATTCGATAGGGCCGCTCTTGCTCAGCGAACCTCAGGGCGATGAGCCCGAGCTTCTCTGCAACTGATGGCCTATCGAGATCGACGTTGCGCTTGATCTCTATAAGGATCTGACCGCCGTGTGCTAGGCGAAGAAGAAAGTCTGGATAGCAAGATTTGGCTTGGCCCGATCTGTCGTAGTAGATCTCCTCGCTCGGCTGCTCTTGATACGAGATAACCAGGGGATGCATTTCAAACAGCATGATGGCGTCTCGCTCCAGGAGAGACTCCCAGTGGACAACCTTGTCCATTTTTTTGCTCGGAAACTTGCCTCTGATCCCGCGTCCGCTGCGGGTAATCACTTTTCTAGCGCGCATTGCACAGCACTCCGTGGGGTCTTGCCGTAAAGGCTGACCTTGGGTAATACGAAATCGGGCAGCTACAAGCATTCGGCGTGGCGGATGCTTAGCATTCTTGCCCGTAGCGGCGGTAGCCGAGCGACTTGTGAAAGGGGGGGCGCTAGATGCTTGACCGCCGGTAAATGCAGCAGTCATGGCGTGGTTCAACGGAATGGGTCCCGACTAACTAGTTAGTCGGGAACGTGTCCTCGTTGAGCTAGCTGTAGTCGAAATCTCCCGCTCGCCCCAACGCAGTTGTGAGCGCGAGAGATTTGACCTCCTGCCATGTCCAAAGTGATGGATGTTGCCCACAAATTAGGGCGAACTCATCCATCCCGAGCCCTCATCTGTTGACGCGGGGTGGTGGCAGGTTCATACTTGAGCTGTTCCCTTCGAAAGAACGCACGCAGTAGACCTGCACGAAAACGCCTGAGCTTGCTCAGGCGTTTTCGTTTCTGGCTTTCATCTTCATGTCATCCCATGTACATGCCCTCTGTCTTGATTGGTGAAATGACCGCGTCAAGCGGTTACCTTGTTGATGTCTGCTGGTTGTGCAACCCTTGATGGCTCACTGTTTGATTAGAAGCCGACTCCATCGCACCGGTAATTTCCAACAACTTGCGGCGAACGTGGAAGGCCTCACCCCGCACTCCTTTGATGCGGCCCGACAGCACGGCGTAAACCAATTCTTTTGAAAACCCGTGGCTCGCTGCCCAGGTGCAAATCGTCGTGCCGGTGTCGGTGAACCACTGCCTTGATGTGGTGAGTTCCTGGGCCATGTTGACCAAAATTTGTACGAATGGATAGAAGATTACTTGATCCAATTCATGGTGCACAGGGGGCTTTTCGAGATGCGTATTTCAATTTCTGCAGCATCCGTTTTTCGCGCTTTTTCGAAGTTAATACGTTCGCGGTAGGTTTTTTCGACAGATCAAAATCGATGTGCTCTCTCTGACTTCAGATTGGTTTTCCCATTGTTTTTTTGACACTGAAAAGTGTCTGAAAACCTATCGTTTTGTGCACTAAAAGCACAGAAAAGCTTTTTTCAAATGTTCGAAGGCTTGTGGCGTCTTCCCCACAATTGCGTGGTCTTAATCGAAAAATCAGGCACTTCTTTGGTCGTGACTATCTATAGCGCTTGCCACGCCTAGTAACTCGATCAAAGGTAAAAACGTGTTCCTGAGGTGATTCCACACAGCAGCCAAATAACCTGCGCCGTTCATTCCCCTCTCCATAGCGCAGCTCAATTGCAGCTGCGCACTCTGGGCATGTGCCGGTATAGCGAACTAAGCCGATTACGCGCTCTTCCCCTGCCCTGAAGCTTTCCAGCTGGGCGGGGGCCTCCTTCCAACTTATAAATACCTCCGAGGCTGGGGCGATCCGATCTGCAAGCAACCACCAGCTGTCGCGGATCGTTCCCCACAATAGCCAGCAGCCCAGAACTGCCAGAACGGCGAAGGCCAGATCAGAAGTGGCGATGGGACGGTGGACATAGAGGTGCAGCCATCCAATCCCCGCCAATAGCAGCATGCACAACGCTGGTCCGATGATGGTGCTGGCGAAGGCGAGGCCCCGAACCGATCTGATCTTGAACGCCCCTGTGCCCAGTAGCGGTCTGGCGATTAACGAGCACCTCACCGAGCCTGCCTCCGCATAGTCATACTGGATTTGTTGAGCTGTGGCGTCTGACGAGCGTTCAACCAGTTGATCACCGGGTTGTCCGTCTGGGGTGTCCGCTTGCTTCTCCAGGGAGTAGACCTCCAGAAACCATTGCGCACGATGCCGTCCACCCGGAGAGTGTTTCTTAAGCTGAAGCGCATGGTGGAAACCCCGCCCCTCAAAGAATGCTTCAACACTCGACCGTCGACTCTCGAGATAGCGAGCCAAGTTAGCGTTTTTGACCTTGAGTGCGGATGCTTCATAGTCTGTCTGCTCCGGCATACCGCAAGCTTCAGTCAGTTCCTGTGCATCGAATTCAGGCGGCTGCCCTCCCTTGGAATTGGCACTCAGGGTGATGGATTCGCTCACCAATGCGCGCACAAGCTTCGATGCCGTGGCCTCATCGCGCTGGACATCCAGCCAGTCGCGCATACACAGCAACAGATCGTGAAAAGTGGGCTGGGTCAACCCGTTGGCAACCGGTTCAGGGCTGGTTGGCAGGGATTCGGATCGCAACACTTGGTTTTCCTTCACTCAACTCTTGGAATCCCTATGTTGTCACTATTCGCATTGCACGAATCCAATCGTTTTGTTCATGTGAGCGAGGTCGAGCGTGGCTTGGCCTGTGAGTGCCGATGTGCTGTTTGCGGTGAACCGGTTATTGCCCGGCAGGGCGAACTCAGGGAGCACCACTTTGCGCACAGCTCGAACGCCGAACCCTGCGCTACGAACTACGAATCAGATCTGCACCGCTTCGCCAAGAGAGTAATCATCGAAGCCCGAGGGTTGGTAGTCCCAGTGACTCCCGCTGCATCTCAAGCGCTGGGATTCGGCGGGCGGTTAGATCCATCTATCCTTTTGGCGTGCACTGACATTGAGGAAGAAGTTGTTGTTGGAGAGTTGCGGCCCGACTTATTGGCAGCGACGGCTGCAGGGATGACGGTTGCCATTGAAGTCGCCTACTCGTCTTTTTGCAGTGCGGACAAGTGCCTAGCCTACGAGCAGCTAAAACTACCTGCTTTGGAGATTGATCTCCGTGCGTTCACCCCCACCGCCTTTGATGTTGCCAAAGTCAAACATGCCATCTTGGAGGATGTCGCTGGAAAAGCTTGGCTCTGGCCCGAGAACACTGTGGCCGAGCAGCCGGTAGATGCTTCTGCTGAGAACGCCCCTACGCAACGCTTCCTCCCGGAGGAAATCGTGACGATCCATGGACGTTGGATATCGGTAAAAGAGCTGCCCAGCGGAGATATCGCCATCAAAGCAGTGCGATATGACCCAGATGTCGTCTCTGTTGTGCGAACCGTCGCACGCGCGCATTTTGGTCGGTACCGTGAGGCGTACCACAACTGGGTCATTCCACGCTTCAGGGCGCAAGCAGCTCGGTTGCAACTGCGTTCTATTGCTTCAGCCGACCTGTGTTGAGCGTCAGCTGGATGATGTTGCGCAACTTCAAGTAACATGAAAGTTACAGAAAACTCATCAAGGGAGTGGGAATGAGTGCAGTACCCGCATTAAAGGCTGTGCCGGGAGTTGGCTCCATGACCGATCAAGATGAAAAAACAGCCAAGGATCGGATTAAGGGCACCCACACACCCGAAATTGTCATCGCATTGTGCGGTCCATTGGGCACACCGTTGCATGATGTAGCCAAGATCTTTCAGCAGCTGCTGCGCGGGCAAGATTACGGTTATACCCACGTCGACATCATAAGATTGAGCGATGAGATCCGGGAGATGGCAGCTCTCCCTGCAGAAGCTGATATTGCAGCACTCATCAAAGCGGGGAATGAACTCCGCGAAAAGCAGGGTCGTGCAGTCTTAGTGCAGCGAGCTATTCGACGCATTTCCCTCACTCGTCAGAAGAAGGGAGGTGACAACGCTGACCCTTCCAACCAGCCTAAGCTTTTTGATGATGAAGTAGCCGACGCAGTTATCCCCACCCCCATCGAGTGGAACTGTCACATCATCGATTCGATAAAGAACGAAGAGGAGCTTGAACTGCTGCGCTTCGTTTATGGTGACATGCTGCATATCGTTGGTGTCTATGCGCCCATCGAACAGCGAATCGCGCGCTTGCAGAAAAAGATTTCTAAGCCGGCGCAAATACACACGTTGATAAATCGCGACTCTGGCGAAGAGTTGGACCACGGACAGCAAGTTCAGAACACGTTTCCGCATTCTGATTTCTTCCTTAGGGTTGATGCAGGTACAGATTCGCAACTGACGTCACGTGTCCGTCGATTCTTGGATTTGATGCTCGGCACCAGGATCATTACACCGACGGTGGCGGAGCGTGCGATGTACGCAGCGTCGTCGGCTGCAATGAATTCGGCATGTCTGTCTCGTCAGGTAGGCGCTGCGCTTACTAGCTCCAGCGGGGAGTTGATAGCCACGGGATGGAATGATGTCCCTAAAGCGTTTGGCGGCCTCTACGAAATTGAAGACCTGCGCGCCTCTGCAGATGACGATCATCGTTGCTACAACAAGGACGGCGGAAAGTGCTTCAACGATGAAGAAAAGGACTTGATCGCACGGACCGTCATCGACAAGATGGTCGCCAACGGCATCGTGGAAAAAGATAAGACCGAAGAAGCTGTGAGGCTTATTAGGCATGACTCCCAGCTTCGAAGCCTAATTGAGTTCTCTCGGGCGGTTCATGCCGAAATGCATGCGCTCCTGAACGCGGGAGCGCAGCATGGTTCGAAGGTTCGAGGTGGAAAGTTGTTCGTTACCACGTATCCCTGCCATTCATGTGCGAGGCACATCGTCGCGGCAGGAGTGCGTGAAGTCTATTTCTTAGAGCCCTACCGCAAGAGCTTGGCGACCAAGCTCCATGAAGATGCGATAACAGAGCAGGAAACAAACACTCTAAAAGTCAGAATCGTTCCATTTGACGGCGTTGCGCCATCACGCTTCCTCAAATTTTTCGAGGGTAACGACCGTAAGGACAGCATCACGGGAATGATGCGAAAGAAACCTGCGCGACCGGTGACTGCTGTCACTATGGAAGCGGTCTCGTCTCTTGAAGGCATCGCGATACGTTCTATACAATAGTGCGGTTTGCCGGGACACAAGATCTTTGCCTGATGTCCCGTCCCAAAAGATCTGGAGCCTCCCATGACCCGCGATTCCGAGAAGCAATTGGAGTTGGACTTCGACGGAGATACCGAGTCGAGCGAGCGAACCTTACACGTGCAGAGCGCGCGTGCTTCTGGTTTGGTCGTCTGCTTCAGCACACACCTCCAATTGCGCCGCGCCCACGAAGAAAAAGCGAAAGACGCCAAGATGCTTGAACGCATCACTAGTCGCGTTCGGCATTTCCGGTAACTTCCCCTAGCGCTGGCTTAATAGCCAGACAGCAACAGAAGCAATACGGCAATCTGACTCATTTTTCAGTACAACTGACCCGTGATTGCTGTGTGGCTCGACCATCTGACGCTCATAGAGAAAAGCCGGCGCAAGCCGGTTTTTTCACTTCTGAGGCCTGACTTGACAGTAACACACGGCGCAGGTTTGGGTTAGCAGCGATTGCGGCCCGTCAAGTTGGGTAGAGCACTATACAACTAGCCTACTACGTGTCACCCGCACTGCAAAGTGCGGCAACGCGCTACCTATCGGTGTGGTGGGCAGCTCTGTCAGCTCCAGACGGAAACCAGCTCGGCAATCTTGGTTGCAACGACCGCCATGGGGTCTTCTGAAGTATCAAGTCCGCTTCTCGACACCACCATGGGGCTTACATCTCGACCGGGAGTGAGCCACCGGATTCCAGTTCAATCTTCAAACACAGACTAGCCAGCTGAGGTGCACGCTTGCGTTTTTGGCCGCCTGTTTGTCACGCACAATGTCATCAACCTGATTATTTAATTCGACCGTCAATGGACAAACATATAACCAATTGCAGTCTTTTAGTCGTCTGCCTTGGATGAGGAGTCATCGGTGACCCAACCCCAGCGCGGCGAAACCTTGAGCCACGCCCAGCGCGAGCGGCTGGCTTACATCGACTTCAGGCTCTACTTCTTTGGTGAGATCGGTCGCCCAGACCTGATTGAGCGCTTCGGTGTGGCTCCGGCAGGGGCGACACGCGATTTGGCGCTGTACCGGGAAATCGCGCCGCAGAACATCACCTTCGACGGCAGCAACAAGATCTACCGTATCGGCAAGACGTTCTCCCCGATCTTCGAGCACGCGACGCAGCGTGTCTTGTCGGCGCTTGCTCTTGGGTTTGGCGACGGAGTGAGCGTCGAGTCGCAACTGCTGCTGCCCTGCGAATCCCCCGTAGCTTTGAGCAGCCCCCGGATGGATGTGCTGGCACCTATTTGCCGAGCCATCCACGCCAAGCGAACCGTCGCCATCCGCTACCACTCGATGAGCAGCGGAGAGTCCGAGCGGATCATCGTTCCCTTTGCGCTGGTTGATACCGGCCTGCGCTGGCACGTCCGGGCCTTTGATTGCAAGAGCGGAGAGTTTCGGGACTTCGTCGTCACCCGTATCGAAGCGCCGACGCTGCTCGACGAGGAGCCACAGGCCAACGAACGGCCGGACAACGACATCCAGTGGACGCGCATCGTCGAGCTGGACTTCGTGCCGCACCCGCGCCTTGAACGCCCCGAGATCATCAGGATGGACTACGGGATGACCGACGGCTCGATCCGGATGCGCGTTCGCGCCGCTGTCGCGGGCTACATGCTGCTGCGCTGGAGCGTGGACTGCTCGCCTGACCACCGGCTCAAGGAAGAACAGTACCGCCTGTGGCTCAGCGATCCGCTGGCGCTGTACGGCGTTGAGAACGCAAAGCTCGCGCCGGGGTATCAGGCCCCGGCAGCAAAGACATTACGCAAAGGGTAAAAACAATATGGCACAGAACGACACCGCCAAAAACGGCAACGGGGGCAACCTCGGCTTCGAGGCTGACCTATTCAAGGCCGCTGACAAGCTGCGCGGCAATATGGAGCCCAGCGACTACAAGCACGTAGCGCTTGGGCTCATCTTCCTGAAGTACATCTCCGACGCCTTCGAGGCCAAGCACAAAGCACTGCTGGCCGAAGACGCACAGGCAGCAGAGGACAAGGACGAGTACCTCGCGGACAACGTGTTCTGGGTGCCGAAGGAGGCGCGCTGGTCGCATCTGCAGGCCAACGCCAAGCTGCCCACCATCGGCACCTTGATCGATGACGCGATGCGCGCCATTGAGAAAGACAACGAATCGCTCAAGGGCGTGCTGCCCAAGGACTACGCCCGTCCCGCGTTGAACAAGGTGATGCTGGGTGAGCTGATCGACCTGATCTCCGGCATTGCGCTCAACGAGGAAGGAGACCGTTCGAAGGACATCTTAGGGCGTGTGTACGAGTATTTCCTGGGCCAGTTCGCCGGTGCCGAAGGCAAGCGCGGCGGCGAGTTCTACACCCCACGTTCCGTGGTGCGCGTGCTGGTCGAAATGCTCGAACCGTACTCGGGCCGCGTCTACGACCCGTGCTGCGGCTCGGGCGGGATGTTCGTCCAGTCGGAAAAATTCGTGCAGGAGCACGGCGGCCGCATTGGCGACATTGCGATCTATGGGCAGGAATCGAACTACACCACGTGGCGACTAGCCAAGATGAATCTGGCCGTGCGGGGCATCGATTCCGACATCCGCTGGAACAACGAGGGCAGCTTTCACAAAGACGAACTGCGCGACCTCAAAGCCGACTACATCCTCGCCAACCCCCCCTTCAACATCTCCGACTGGGGTGGTGACCGCCTGCGTGAAGACGTGCGCTGGAAGTTCGGTGCGCCACCCGTGGGCAACGCCAACTACGCTTGGCTTCAGCACATCTACCACCACCTCGCCCCCAACGGTACGGCTGGTGTGGTGCTGGCCAACGGCTCGATGAGCTCCAACCAGTCCGGCGAGGGCGATATCCGCAAGGCAATGCTCGAGGGCGACGCTGTGGACTGCATGGTGGCGCTGCCCGGGCAGCTCTTTTACTCCACGCAGATCCCCGCCTGCCTGTGGTTCCTGGCCCGCAACAAGAACCCGGGCCGTGGTCTGCGTGACCGACGCGGGCAAGTGCTGTTCATCGACGCCCGCAAGATGGGCGTGCTGGTGGATCGCACCCGGCGCGAACTCACAGACGAAGAAGTCCAGAAGATTGCTGACACCTACCACGCTTGGCGCGGTGAGACAGACGCTGGGGAGTACGCCGACGTGGCTGGCTTCTGCAAGTCGGCATCGATGGAAGACATCCGCAAACACGGCCACGTGCTGACACCGGGGCGATATGTCGGCGCGGCAGAACAGGAAGACGACGGCGAGCCCTTCGAGGAAAAGATGCTGCGGCTCTCGGCGTTGTGGCGCGAGCAGCGGGCGGAAGCGGCCAAGCTGGATGCCGCAATTGAGGCCAACCTGAAGGAGCTTGGGTATGGCGAATGATTGGCGCGCAGTCTCACTGGGTGAACTATTCAGGGTCAAGCATGGATTCGCTTTCAAAAGCGAATACTTCACTGACGAACCGCAAGACACTGTTTTGGTTACGCCAGGCAATTTTGCTATTGGCGGAGGCTTTCAAGACGGCAAGCGCAAGTACTACAACGGTCAATTGCCTGAGGATTACGTTCTCAAGCCGGGGCAAGTTGTCGTGACGATGACAGATCTCAGCAAAGAATCTGACACCCTCGGATACGCCGCGAGTATTCCAAATGACTCGACTATTTGGTTGCACAATCAGCGAGTTGGCCTGCTCGAATTTAAGACCGAGATACCTACGTCGCCACGATTCATTGAGTACCTATTGCGAACGCACGAATATCGTTCATGGATTGTCGGCTCTGCTACGGGAACAACGGTAAAACACACTGCGCCGGGGCGAATCGAGAGCTTTGCTACACGCATTCCGCCTATCGAAGAACAACGCGCCATCGCCCACATCCTCGGCACGCTTGACAACAAGATCGAACTCAACCGGCGTGCAAACGAAACGCTGGAGGCGATGGCCCGCACCTTGTTCAAGGCGTGGTTCGTGGACTTCGAACCTGTGCGCGCCAAGATGGACGGCCGCTGGAAGCGAGGCGAATCGCTGCCCGGCCTTCCGGCACACCTCTATGACCTCTTTCCCGACCGACTGGTTGAATCGGAGTTGGGGGAGATTCCGGAGGGGTGGGAGATGCGTTCGCTGGACTCGATTGCGAACTATCTCAATGGCCTTGCATTACAGAAGTTTCCACCTGAAAGCGAGACTGAGTTTCTTCCAGTCATCAAGATCGCGCAATTGCGTGCTGGAAACACAAATGGAGCTGATAAAGCAAGCACGCAAATCAAGCCCGAGTATGTGGTTGTCGATGGCGATGTGTTGTTCTCGTGGTCTGGCTCGCTAGAAGTTGAAGTGTGGAACGGTGGGCGTGGCGCATTGAACCAGCATCTGTTTAAGGTTACCTCCACCGAGGTGCCGAAGTGGTTCTACTTCTTCGCCACCCGTCATCACCTGCCAGACTTTCGCACTATCGCCGCTGGCAAGGCTACGACGATGGGACACATTCAGCGCAAGCACCTCACGGATGCTCGGATTGCTGTTGCTCCAATGGAGAGCATGAAAAAATTTGACGCAGTCATTGCTTCGCAATTCGATCAATTGATGAGCAACGCGCAGCAATCCCGCTCGCTGGCCCAACTCCGCGACACGCTGCTGCCCAATCTAATCTCCGGCGAGTTACGTTTACCTGATGCCGAGCGCATCGTCGGGGCTTGATCAGATGAAGCTTCAGCTCGACCCCAATAATTATGAGGCCTGTCCACCATACAACGAATGGTTGGATGAGCAGTACTCAGAACAGTCGGGCGGAACACTCGACATCCTTGGTTATCAGCCAAGGCCAAGTTTTGTTCTTTTCACCATGAGTCCGGATACCTATGAAGCTACATTTTCGGACTTCACACAACAGCGCGAAGAAGGAATAAAGGAATCCGTATGCAATCAATTTCCATCACCGATTGCCTACTATTTCTACCGATTCGAGAATGGGTACGAAAGTGATCTGCAGCGCCTTCATCTTCTCCGCGACACCTGGGAGTCAGTCATCGACATCCTGCACGCGCTCGCGGTGGCGGAATGCCGTCATCGAAATATTCAGGTCGTAGATCCGCTCAAGTTTAAGGACTTGTTCACCGACAGTGTTGCAAAAAGGCTCGAAAACATCGAGGGAATAACTGCCCAGCTGAGTGCCGCAGGAATTTTACCAGCCGTCGCAAAAATATCTCCAGCGGCGACACTCGCAGCGATGAAGGAGCTCAACCAGTCCCGAAACGCCTTCTCACATAGCGCTGCGCAGTCTGAAGCGCAGGCACGGAGCTGGATCAGCGAATGCTATGTAGACGTCGTTGAGGTTCTTGCAGAGCTGGATGGCCTGGAAGACATCCAAATCGTTCGGTATTTGAGTCAGGTCGATGGAACAACTCTGAGATGTGAAATATTCAGAGGACACAGTTCTACCAGGACAATTCAGAATATCAAGATCAGTCATCAGCAAATGCTTGACTCTGCGAAATATTTCCAGCAAGGGCAGATGCTAGTGATTGCTGATGGGTTAATTTTTGGGCTTCGTCCAATGGTTTATTTTCGTGAGGACGGCGTGGGTCACACGACTCGTCTTTGCATCTTTAGAAAGACACGAGGGGAAGAGCCCGATCGGCGGCTTGAGTACGAAGTTATTGGTGAAGCCGTGCGTCACGAAGAAAGCCGAAAAAACTTCGCAACAGAAATAAATGAGTTGCGGGGGGTTTTTGGATTGGGGGCTGAATAGAAATGTACAAATCCAGAATCGCAGGAGAACAATAATGGCTTTTCTATCTGAGGCCGCGGTCGAGCAGGCGCTACTGGATCAGCTGCGATCTCTCGATTACAGCATTGAACGCGAGGAGGACATCGGCCCCGATGGACATCGACCGGAGCGTGAAAGTCACGATGAGGTTGTGCTCAAGAAGCGGTTTGAAGACGCCGTCGCGCGTCTGAATCCTGGTCTTCCGTTGGAGGTGCGTCAGGATGCCGTGCGGCGGGTGATGCAATCTGAGCTGCCATCGCTGCTTGAAGAGAACCGCCGCCTCCACAAGCTGATGACGGAAGGCGTGGACGTCGAGTATTACGCCGACGACGGCACGCTGACCGCTGGGAAGGTCGCGCTCATCGACTTCCAACATCCGGAACTGAACGACTGGTTGGCGGTAAGCCAGTTCGTTGTGATCAACGGCCAGAACAACCGGCGGCCCGATGTGGTGGTGTTCGTGAACGGCTTGCCGCTGGGCGTGATAGAGCTGAAAGCGCCGGGCAGCGCGGGCGCGCATCTGCTGGGTGCATTCAACCAACTGCAGACCTACAAGAAGCAGATTCCGGCGCTGTTCAACACCAACGCGCTGCTGGTCACTTCAGACGGTATTGCAGCCCGCGTAGGGTCACTGTCGGCAGACCTTGAGCGCTTTATGCCGTGGCGTACCACCGACGGTACGGACATTGCCCCGAAAGGGGCACCGGAACTCTCGACGCTGATCGAAGGCGTGTTCGAGCGTCGCCGCCTGCTCGATCTGCTGTGTCACTTCACGGTCTTCGGCGAAACCGGTTCCGGGCTGGCCAAGATCATCGCGGGCTACCACCAGTTCCACGCGGTGCGACACGCGGTCAACAGCACGGTGACGGCGTCCTCGCCGGAGGGCAATCAGCGGGTGGGCGTCATCTGGCACACCCAAGGCTCCGGCAAAAGCCTGCTGATGGCGTTCTACGCCGGGCAACTGGTCAAACACCCGGCAATGGCCAACCCGACGCTGGTGGTGCTGACTGACCGCAACGACCTCGACGATCAGCTCTTCTCGACCTTCTCGATGTGCCGTGACCTGATCCGGCAGACGCCGGTGCAGGCAGAGAGCCGCGAAGATCTGCAGAAAGTCTTGAGCCGGGCATCCGGCGGGGTGATTTTCACGACCTTGCAGAAGTTCGGCGAGATCGCGGAGCCGCTCACCACGCGCCGAAACGTTGTCGTCATCGCGGATGAGGCGCACCGCAGTCAATACGGCTTCAAGGCCAAGGTGGACGCGAAGACCGGCGAAATCTCCTACGGCTTCGCCAAATACATGCGAGACGCCCTGCCGAACGCATCCTTCATCGGCTTTACCGGCACGCCCATTGAGGCGGACGACGTCAACACCCCGGCAGTGTTCGGCAACTACATCGATGTCTACGACATCAGCCGTGCTGTCGAGGATGGCGCGACCGTACCGATCTACTACGAGTCGCGGCTGGCGCGTATCGAACTGGACGAGGAAGAGAAGCCGAAGATCGACGCCGAGGTCAACGAATTGACCGAGGAGGACTCCGAGGCCGACCAGGAGCGCTTCAAGAAGAAATGGTCAACGGTCGAAGCCCTGGTTGGCAGCGACAAGCGCCTTGCTCTGGTGGCCAAAGATATGGTCGCTCACTTCGAGGATCGCGTGGCAGCCCTCGACGGTAAAGCGATGGTGGTGTGTATGAGCCGCCGCATCTGCGTCAAGCTCTACGATGAGATCGTCAAGCTGCGCCCGGACTGGCACAGCACTGATGACAACGCGGGAGCGGTCAAGATCGTGATGACGGGCGCAGCGAGCGACCCGCAGGAATGGCAGCAGCACATCGGCAACAAGGCCCGACGCGATCTGCTGGCTAAGCGTGCCCGCGATCCCAAAGACCCGCTCAAGCTGGTGATCGTGCGGGATATGTGGCTGACCGGCTTTGACGCGCCGTGTATGCACACGATGTACGTGGACAAGCCGATGCAGGGGCACGGCCTGATGCAGGCGATTGCGCGCGTGAACCGCGTGTTCCGCGACAAGCCTGCCGGGCTGATCGTGGACTACATCGGCATTGCGCAAAACCTGAAGTCGGCGCTGCAGCAGTACTCCAAGAACGACCAGGAAAATACTGGCGTCGACGAAGCACAGGCCATCGCGGTAATGATGGAGAAGTACGAGGTCGTGCGGGACATGTACCACGGCTACGACTACGTCTCCGCGATGAGCGGCACCCCACAGGAGCGCCTCGCGATGATGGCAGGCGCCATCGAGTGGATTCTCGACCTGCAACAGAAGCTGGCAGCGAAAGAGAAGACGAAGGAAGGCAAGAAAA
The DNA here is from genome assembly GCF_031453675.1 of Paracidovorax wautersii. Lineage (NCBI taxonomy): Bacteria > Pseudomonadati > Pseudomonadota > Betaproteobacteria > Burkholderiales > Comamonadaceae > Paracidovorax > Paracidovorax wautersii. The sequence continues at coordinate 1,424,098 of NZ_JAVIZX010000001.1, forward strand.
ACGCTCACCGCCGATACCAGGACGCCGTGCTGGCGTTGTCCAAGGCCTTCGCCCTGGCATCCGCCTCCGACGAGGCCCGCGAGATTCGGGAGGAAGTCGGTTTCTTTCAGGCGATCCGTGCCGCGCTGGTCAAGAGCAGCACGGGCTCGGGAGTGACCCAGCAAGAGCGCGAGTTGGCCATCCAGCAAATCGTCAGCCGAGCGGTGGTCTCGACCGAGATCGTGGACATCCTGGCTGCTGCGGGCACCAAGAGCCCGGACATATCCATCCTCTCGGACGAATTCCTCGCCGAAGTGCAGCAGATGGAGAAGAAGAACCTTGCGCTGGAAGCCTTGCGCAAGCTGATCAACGACGGCATTCGCTCACGCAGCAAGGCCAACGTGGTGCAGACCAAGGCGTTCTCGGAGCGATTGGAGGACGCGGTAGCGCGCTACCACGCCAACGCCATCACCACCGCCGAGGTGCTGCAGGAGCTGATCCAGCTGGCCAAGGACATCCGTGCGGCGCGCCAGCGTGGTGAAGAGTCCGGGCTGTCAGACGAAGAGATCGCCTTCTACGACGCCCTGGCCGAGAACGAAAGCGCGGTGCAGATGATGGGCGACGACAAGCTCAAGCTGATCGCCCACGAATTGCTGATGAGTCTGCGCGAAAACGTGTCGGTCGACTGGGCCCACCGGGACTCTGCCCGCGCACGGATGCGGGTGCTGGTGAAGCGCATCCTTCGCAAGTACGGTTACCCGCCCGATCTCCAAGACACGGCAGTGCAAACGGTACTGCAACAGGCCGAAGCGTTGTCGTCGGGGTGGTCGGTTTCGCATCGCGGAACTGCTCAATGAGCATTGGCGAGAACCGTCACGTCACTGACGCAAGAACAAAGGGAATCTGAGAGTTATGGCCCGCATCGAAAACCACAAATACAGCATCGAGGAGGCGTTCCGGGAATGCTTCTACATCGTCCCGGACTACCAGCGCGAGTACGTCTGGACGGACAAGGAAGTGCATCAGCTGCTGGAGGACATCGGCGAGCAGATCGATGTGGGCACAACACGCGAATACTTCATCGGTACCGTGCTGGTGTCGCCGACCGACCAGAAGAACCACTACGAGGTCATCGACGGCCAGCAGCGTCTGACCACGTTCTTCCTGTTGCTGTGCGCATTGCGGCATCTCTTGCAACAGGAGCCGGAAGCCCAGCACCTCAACCGGCTAATTTCCGACAGCTACACCGGCAGCACCGGGATCGTGACTCGTCTCAAGCTTGACCCTCGTTATGAAAGCGCGGCTGAGGTCATGGCCAAGGTGGTCGAGATCAACGGCGATCCCGTGGCCTTGCGCTCCGGCGTTCAGGCATCGGGGATTGCCAGCTTCGGATCTCTAGAAAACCTCATCAACGCCTACTCAACTTTGTACCGTTATCTGAAAGACAACTACGACGACGCCGTCAAGCTCAAGAGGTATTGGTTCTATCTGGCTACAAACGTCGTGTTCATCCAAATCTCTACCGACGTGAGCAGCGCGCTGAAGATTTTCGAGACCATCAACGAGCGCGGCGTGGGCCTGAACCCGATGGACCTGCTCAAGAACCTGCTGTTCACGCAGGTCAAGCAAGCTCAGTTCACCCAGCTCAAGGACGAGTGGAAAAAGATCACTAAGCCGCTGGAGAAGGAGAAGGAAAAGCCGCTGCGCTTCCTGCGCTACTTCCTGATGGCCAACTACGTCATCAAAAACGAGCGCGGCGACGCGGTGGTGCGTGAGGACGAAATCTACGACTGGTTCATAGCCAAGGACAACGCGGCGCTGTGCGATTACGCAGGCAAGCCCTTCGAATTCGTGCGCAAAGTGATCCGCAACGTCGAGCACTACCTGGCCTTTGCCAACGGGCTGGGCAACGACGGCAGGCCAAGTCTGGCAATGGACAGCCTCAAACGGCTGGCAGGCGGCGCGTTCAGCTTGCACTTCGTCCTGCTGCTCGCAGCGGCGAATTTCCCCAAGCCGCTGTTCGACCATTTCGTGGCGCAGCTGGAGAGCTTCCTCTTCTACTACATCTTCACCAAGACACCGACCAAGGATCTAGAACGCAGCTTCTCCCAGTGGGCCGACGAGCTGCGCGTGATTGCTGAGACCGGCGATCCGGTGAAACAGAAGGTGCAGCTTAACGCGTTCATTGCCGAGCGCTTCGAGAAGAACATGGCGGGCAAATCACAGGAGCTGGCCGACGCCCTCAAGCGTTTCACCCTGTACTCGATGCAGCAGTACCGCACGCGTTATCTGTTGGCGCGCCTGACGCAGCACGTCGATATGGCTTTCAGCGGGCTGAAGGCGCCAGGCAGCCTGGAGCCGTTCACCAATCTGGAAATCGAGCACATCCTGCCCAACAAGCCAGAGGACGATCTGCGCAGCAAGTGGGCTACGGAGAATCCGGGGATGGCCTACGACGACTTCAAGAACCGATTGGGCAATCTGACTTTGCTGGAGAAGCCCATCAACATCGTCGCAGGCAATGATTTCTACACGGCCAAGCAGATCGAATACAGCAAGAGCGGCAACTATCTGACTCGCAGTCTGGTGGCGCTGACCGACGTTGGGCAAAACACGTCCATCTCGCGGATTAACGCAAAGCTGGAGGCTTTCCCTGCGTGGAATGCGGCAAGCATCGAACAAAGGCACGCAACGCTTATAGCGTTGGCGCAGGACGTCTGGAAGACCAACGCCATCGATGTCTAGTCAAAGGGGGGGCGGCACTGCGCTCACTTGTAACCTGCCCGAGAGCAAAAGCCGATGACCAGGTCGGCGTCGTTGGCTCAGGGTTACCTGGTGCAGCCAGCCGAATGACCGGACCTATTCGAAGCAGGCGTCCAGACCGCCTCACGAATGAACCCAAACAACCTCAAGCTGCCCACCATTGCTCGCGCAACTTCAAAAATCAAGAAGCTATTGATCTAAGTGTTACGACTGCCCCCGCGACAAAAAAGGCGCTTCAGATGAGCGCCTTTTCCATTTTCTCTAACTGCACTGTTGCACTAACTTGGCAAAGTTTGCACTTTCTCTGTTTGAGAGGACATGCAGCGAGATTTGCAAATAGTGAGAATATTTGCAAGATCAATGAGAACCTACAGACTCAAACGTCGATATTGCCCGCGCGCAGCGCGTTGGTCTCGATGAAATCCCGGCGCGGCTCCACCTCATCCCCCATCAGCATGGTAAACACGCGGTCGGCCTCGATCGCATCGTCGATCTGCACGCGCAGCAGGCGGCGCACTTCGGGGTCCATGGTGGTTTCCCAGAGCTGCTCGGGGTTCATCTCGCCCAGGCCCTTGTAGCGCTGGCGGCTGGTGGTGCGTTCGGCCTCGGAGATGAGCCAGGCCATGGCCTGGCGGAAGTCGCCGATCTTCTCTTCCTTCTGCTTCTCGCCTTCGCCACGCAGCGCCTTGGCGCCTTCGCCGATGAGGCCGCGGAAGGTGTTGGCGGCTTCGGCCAGGGCGGCGTAGTCGGCGCCGTGCACGAAGTCCTGCGTGATGATGCTGCTCTTGACGTTGCCGTGGTGGCGGCGGCTGATGCGCAGGATGGGCTTGTCGGTGCGGGCGTCGAACTCGCCGGCCACTTCGGCGGGAATGCCGTTGGTGGACAGCTCGCGCAGCTTGGCCTGCAGGGCGACGGCGCTGGCTTCGGCGTCCGCCACGGTGTCCAGGTTCAGGCTGATGCCGTCGGCGATGGCGCGCAGCGCTTCCTGGTCCATGAAGGCGGACAGGCGGTCGATGACGTGCTCGGCCAGCTGGTGCTTGCGCGCCAGCTCGGACAGCGTCTCGCCGGTGATGGTCTGCGCGTTGGCGCCGCCGGTGGTCACGCTGGCGTCCTTGAGCGCCACGCGCAGCAGGAAGGTGTCCAGCGCGGGGCCGTCCTTGAGGTACAGCTCTTCCTTGCCGGCCTTCACCTTGTAGAGCGGCGGCTGGGCGATGTAGATGTGGCCGCGTTCGACCAGCTCCGGCATCTGGCGGTAGAAGAACGTGAGCAGCAGCGTGCGGATGTGCGCGCCGTCCACGTCGGCGTCGGTCATGATGATGATGCGGTGGTAGCGCAGCTTGTCCACGTTGAAATCGTCGGCGCCGCTCTTGCCGTCCGACGGGGTGCTGCCGGCCTTGCCGATGCCGGTGCCCAGGGCGGTGATCAGCGTGAGGATTTCATTGGAGGTGAGCAGCTTCTCGTAGCGCGCCTTCTCCACGTTCAGGATCTTGCCGCGCAGTGGCAGGATGGCCTGGAACTTCCGGTCGCGGCCCTGCTTGGCGGAGCCGCCGGCGGAGTCACCCTCGACGATGTAGATCTCGCACAGCGACGGGTCTTTTTCCTGGCAGTCGGCCAGCTTGCCGGGCAGGCCCATGCCGTCGAGCACGCCCTTGCGGCGCGTCATTTCGCGGGCCTTGCGCGCGGCTTCGCGGGCACGGGCGGCTTCGATGATCTTTCCGCACAGGATCTTGGCGTCGTTGGGGCGCTCTTCCAGGTAGTCGGTCAGCGTCTTGGCGACGATGTCCTCCACCGGCGCGCGCACTTCGCTGGACACCAGCTTGTCCTTGGTCTGGCTGCTGAACTTGGGCTCGGGCACCTTCACGCTCAGCACGCAGCACAGGCCTTCGCGCATGTCGTCGCCGCTCACCTCGACCTTGGCCTTCTTGGCCAGTTCGTTGGTTTCGATGTACTTGCCGATGACGCGCGTCATGGCGGCGCGCAGGCCGGTCAGGTGGGTGCCGCCGTCGCGCTGCGGGATGTTGTTGGTGAAGCAGAGCACCTGCTCGCTGTAGCCGTCGTTCCACTGCATGGCGACTTCGACGCCGATCTCGGTGCCGGGAATGCCGCCGTAGGTGTCGGCCGGGCGCGAGCCCGTGGCGTAAAACGCCGTGGGGTGCAGCACCTTCTTGCTGGCGTTGATGAAGTCCACGAAGCCCTTCACGCCGCCGGCGCCCGAGAAGTCGTCTTCCTTGCCCGTGCGCTCGTCTTTCAGGCGGATGCGCACGCCGTTGTTCAGGAAGGAGAGCTCACGCAGGCGCTTGGCCAGGATCTCGTAGTGGAAGTCGTTGTTCTCTTTGAAGATCTCGGTGTCGGGCAGGAAGTGCACCTCGGTGCCGCGCTTGTCGGTATCGCCCGTAATGCGCATGGGCGAGATCTCGACGCCGTCCACCGTCTCGATGATGCGGTTCTGCACGAAGCCCTGGCTGAACTCCAGCACGTGCACCTTGCCGTCGCGGCGCACCGTCAGGCGCAGCATCTTGCTGAGCGCGTTCACGCAGCTCACGCCCACGCCGTGCAGCCCGCCGGACACCTTGTAGCTGTTCTGGTTGAACTTGCCGCCGGCGTGCAGTTCGGTCAGCGCGATCTCGGACGCCGAGCGCTTGGGCTCGTGCTTGTCGTCCATCTTCACGCCCGTGGGAATGCCGCGGCCGTTGTCGGTCACGCTGATGGAGTTGTCCGAATGGATGGTGACGACGATATCGTCGCAGTGGCCGGCCAGCGCTTCGTCGATGGAGTTGTCCACCACCTCGAACACCAGGTGGTGCAGGCCCGTGCCGTCCGACGTGTCGCCGATGTACATGCCCGGGCGCTTGCGCACGGCCTCCAGGCCTTCCAGGATCTGGATGGCGCCTTCGCCATATCCCTCGCTGGCCCCGGCCTGTCGGGTGTCGATCTTGTGCGTGGGCTGCATGTCGCTCGCGCCGGTGGGGGTGGGCTCGGGCAGTTGGTTCTCAGCAGTCATGGTGGCCTTGGGGTCCGTTGCAAGCGCGGGGCTTGCCAGTCATTCAATAAGAGTCAAATATGCCTCTGGCGCCCTACCCAAAAGCGCTTGCAGCTATCAAAATAATAGTGCAAGCCTGCAGGGCGCCAGAGCCGCCGTCAGATGCGCATCGGCATCACGACGTACTTGAAGGTGTCGTTCTCGGGAATGGTCAGCAGCGCGGAGCTGTTGCCGTCCGACAGCTCCACCTTCACCATGTCCTGGCCCATGTTGGCCAGCGCGTCGATGAGGTAGGTGACGTTGAAACCGATCTCGATGGTGTCGCCGCCGTAGTCGATGTCCAGCTCGTCCACGGCCTCTTCCTGCTCGGCGTTGTTGGACGCCACGCGCAGGGTGCCGGGCTCGAGGTTCAGGCGCACGCCCTTGAACTTGTCGCTGGTCATGATGGCGGTGCGCTGCAGGCTGGCCAGCAGCGGCGCGCGGCCCAGGGTGACGCTGTTCTTGTGGTTCTTGGGGATCACGCGGTTGTAGTCGGGGAACTTGCCCTCGACCAGCTTGGTGACGAACTCCATGCCGCCGAAGGTGAACTTCGCCTGGTTGTTGGCGAACTGCATCTCGATGTGGGGCTGGTTCTCGCCGCCCGCGTCCGACAGCAGGCGCTGCAGTTCCAGCACGGTCTTGCGCGGCAGGATGACTTCCTGCTTGGGCACTTCCACATCCAGCGTGGCGCTGGCGAAGGCCAGGCGGTGGCCGTCGGTGGCCACCAGGCTCAGCGTATTGCCCTCGGCCACGAACAGGATGCCGTTGAGGTAGTAGCGGATGTCCTGCACCGCCATGGCGAACGACACCTGGCCCAGCAGGTCCTTCAGCACCTTCTGCGGCACGCTGAACGCGGGGCCGAAGGCGGCCGATTCCTGCACCAGGGGGAAGTCTTCAGCGGGCAGCGACTGCAGCGTGAAGCGGCTCTTGCCGCCCTTGAGCACCAGCTTGGCGGCCTGCGATTCCAGGCTCACGGTCTGGTCGCCGGGCATGGTCTTCAGGATGTCGATCAGCTTGCGCGCGCCCACCGTGGTGGTGAAGTCGCCCGTGTCGCCGCCCAGCTCGGCTGTGGTGCGGATCTGGATCTCCAGATCGCTGGTCGTGAGCTGCAGCGCATTGCCCGTCTTGCGGATCAGCACATTGGCCAGGATGGGCAGCGTGTGCCGGCGTTCGACGATACCGGACACCGACTGCAGAACTGCGAGAACCTTGTCTTGTGTTGCCTTCAGGACAATCATGTCGTCAACCCTTGGTGGTTTTAGGAAGCGTGTTCGGACGGCGGCATGGGCCATGCCCCCTCATGCCGTCCAACACGCCATTTTGCCCCCGAACGGAGCGGTTTCCGGAAGGGTGCGCGGGCCACGCTGGGCTCAACCCTTCAAGGTCTGTTCCAGCACGTGCAGTTGCTGGTTCAGCTCGGTCAGCTGCTGGCGCTCGCCGGCGATCTTGCGCACGGCATGCAGCACGGTGGTGTGGTCCCGCCCGCCGAACAATTCTCCGATTTCGGGAAGACTCTTCTGCGTCAGCTCCTTGGCCAGGTACATGGCGATCTGGCGCGGCCGGGCGATGCTGGCGGGGCGCTTCTTGCTGTACATGTCCGCCACCTTGATCTTGTAGTAGTCGGCGACGGTCTTCTGGATGTTCTCCACGCTGATCTGCCGGTTCTGGATCGACAGCAGATCGCGCAGGGCCTCGCGCGCCAGCTGGATGGAGACTTCCTTCTGGTTGAAGCGCGAATACGCCAGGATCTTGCGCAACGCGCCTTCCAGCTCGCGCACGTTGGAGCGCACGTTCTTGGCGACGAAGAAGGCCACCTCTTCCGGCATCTCGGCGCTCTCGGCGCGGGCCTTGTTGATCAGGATGGCCACGCGCATCTCCAGCTCGGGCGGCTCCAGCGCCACCGTCAGGCCGGAATCGAAACGTGACACCAGCCGGTCGTGGATGTTGGTCAGGCCCTTGGGATAGGTGTCCGACGTCATCACGATGTGGCTCTTCTTGGTCAGCAGGGCCTCGAACGCGTTGAAGAATTCTTCCTGCGTGCGGTCCTTGTTGGCGAAGAACTGCACGTCGTCGATCAGCAGCAGATCGAGCGAGTGGTAGCGCTCCTTGAACTCGTCGAAGGTGCGGCGCTGGTACGCCTTAACCACATCCGACACGAACTGCTCCGCATGGATGTAGAGAACTTTGGCGTCCGCCTTGTCCTGCAGCAGGCGGTTGCCCACCGCGTGCATCAGATGGGTCTTGCCCAGGCCGACGCCGCCGTAGATGAACAGCGGGTTGTACAGGTGGCCGGGCGAGCCGGCCACGTGCATGGCCGCGGAGCGCGCCATGCGGTTGGCCGTGCCCTCCACCAGCGTCTCGAAGGTGAGCGCCGGGTTCAGGCGGGTACGGAAGGCACCGGCACCGGGCGCGGCCTCGTCCGGAGCGGCGGAAGGCAGGGCCTCGCTGGGCGCGGAAGGTTCGGCGGCAGCAGGGCGAATGAACGTCCTGACAACGGATTCCCGCTGAGCGAGCGCTAACTCAAGCGTCACGGGCTGGCCGTACAGGCCTTCCAGCAACGAGGCGATGCGGCCGGCGTACTGGGCACGGATCCAGTCGAGCTTGAAGCGGTTGGCCACCAGCAGCGTGACCTTGCTGAAGTCGGGTGCGACCTGTGCCGTCAGGGGCTTGATCCAGGTGTTGAACTGCTGTTCGGGGAGGTCCTGTGCGAGCTGTTCCGCGCAGGCTTGCCACAGCCCCTGGCCGGCATCGTCTTCGGCATCGTGGCGGGGGCTGCGAGAGGGTTCCTCGGTCATTGCGGGTGTTTTCTTGTTGTGGATAGAGGAACGGTACGAGGCGGCGGATTGTAGCTTGTCAAGGAGTTATCCACAACCGGACGGGCCGGGTGCCCGCGCCCTCTGGCGGGCCTTTGCGGCGCCCGGCAAAGGCCTTCGCCAAGGCTGCCTGAAGTAAAGGGCATTGCCACCGCCGGGCAGTCCTGCAATAATCGCGGGTTTCCCTGGATGCGTTCAGGGTGATCCAGTCCGGGCGGCTGCTTCGTGAGGCAGTTTCCAGGCGGGCGATGGCCGATCGAAGCCGCGCCTGTAACCGAACCCTCAAGGAATAGACCAAATGAAACGTACCTACCAGCCTTCCAAGACGCGCCGTGCCCGCACCCATGGTTTCCTCGTGCGCATGAAGACGCGCGGCGGCCGCGCCGTGATCAACGCTCGCCGCGCCAAGGGCCGCAAGCGTCTGGCCGTCTAAGGCCCAGGCCGTTCGGCTTTCGGCCCGCTCCGGTTTGCGCCGTCAGGTCTCCCAGACGGGAACGCAGCTGCCATGCAACGGCTGAAAACCCGCCCCCAGTTCCAGGCCGCCATGGCCGGAGGCACGGTCTCCCGTACGGCGCATTTCGCGCTGCACCGATTGGGACTGGACGCCGCTGGCGCTCTCCCGGCACCGCCTTCCACAGGGCCCGGCCCCTTGCCATCCGTGCAAGGGCCGCAGGCCCTGTTTGGCGTTCCTGGCCAGCCGGGCGCTGCGCTGTGGCTGGGTGCCATGGTGCCCAAACGCTGGGCCCGTCGCGCCGTGACGCGCAACACCATCAAGCGGCAGATCTATGCAGTGGCCGCGGCTTACGAGCTGCAGCTGCCGCTGGCCGCGCATGTGGTGCGCCTGCGCTCCGGTTTCGACCGCAAGCAGTTCGTGAGCGCGACATCCGATGCGCTGCGGCTGGCGGTGCGCACCGAGCTGCAGCAGCTGTTCGCCCACGCGGTGCGCAAGGAGCGCGCCCCGGCGCCCGTGCCGCGTCCCGCAGCGGAGGCCCTGCCATGATGCAGGCGCTGTTGATGGGCATCGTGCGCGGCTACCGCCTGCTGCTCAGCCCATGGCTCGGGTCGGCCTGCCGGTTCGAACCCACGTGCTCGGCGTATTCGCTGCAGGCGCTGGAGCGCCACGGTGCCGCCGGCGGCAGCTACCTCACCCTGCGCCGGCTGGCGCGATGCCATCCCTGGTGCGACGGCGGGCATGATCCCGTGCCGGAGGAGCTGCCCCGCGCGCTGCGGCTGTTCTCCCGGTTGGCGCCCTCCACTTCCCCCTCTTCCTCACCAAAGAAGACTTCATGAACGACATTCGCCGCACCATCCTGTGGGTGATCTTTGGCTTTTCCATGGTTCTGCTGTGGGACAAGTGGCAGGTCCATAACGGACACAAGGCCACCTTCTTCCCTGCGCCCGCCGCGCAGACGGCGACGGCCCCTGCCGCGCCGGCCTCGGCGGCCAGCAGCAGCTCCGCGGCCGTGCCCACGGCCACGCCAGCGCCGGCCGTGGCAGGCGCGCAGCAGGTGCCGGGCGGTGCGTCCCAGCCTGCGGTGGCCACGCCCCGCGAGCGCGTGACGGTCACGACCGATGTGCTGCGCCTCACGTTCGACAGCGAGGGCGGCACGCTCACGCACGGCGAACTGCTCAAGTACCCGGAGATGGCCGACAAGAACAAGCCGTTCACCCTGCTCGACGAGAGCAGCCAGCGCGTGTACGTCGCGCAGACGGGCCTGATCGGCCCGGCCGGGCTGCCCACGCACAAGACGGCGATGGCCGTGGTGCCCGGCGCGCGTGAGCTGCGCGAGGGCGAGAACGAGCTGAGCATCCGCTTCGAGTCGCCCGACCTGGGCGGCGTGAAGCTGGTCAAGACCTGGACCGTCAAGCGTGGCGGCTACGACATCGCCGTGAAGCACGAAGTGGTCAACACCGGTACGGCGCCCGTGTCGCCGCAGCTGTACCTGCAGCTGGTGCGCGACGGCAACAAGCCGCCGGGCGAGTCGTCGTTCTACTCCACCTTCACCGGCCCGGCCGTCTACACCGAAGCCAAGAAGTACCACAAGGTCGAGTTCAAGGACATCGAGAACGGCAAGGCCGAGATCGACAAGTCCTCCACCAACGGCTACGTGGCCATGGTGCAGCACTACTTCGCCACGGCCTGGCTGCTGGGCGATGGCCTGCAGCGCGATCTGTTCGTGCGCAAGGTGGACACCAACCTGTATGCCGTCGGCATGATCACGCCGCTGGGCGAGATCGCTCCCGGCCAGGCCAAGGCCATCGACGCGCGCCTGTTCGCCGGCCCGCAGATCGAAACCATGATGGAGAAGCTCACCCCGGGCCTGGAACTGGTCAAGGACTACGGCTGGCTCACCATCCTGTCCAAGCCGCTGTACTGGCTGCTGGACCAGCTGCACAAGCTGCTCAACAACTGGGGTTGGTCCATCGTGGCGCTGGTGCTGCTGCTGAAGATCGCCTTCTACTGGCTCAACGCCAAGGCCTACGCATCGATGGCCAAGATGAAGGCCATCAACCCCAAGATCATGGAGATGCGCGAGCGCCTGAAGGACAAGCCGCAGCAGATGCAGCAGGAGATGATGCGCATCTACCGCGAGGAGAAGGTCAACCCGATGGGCGGCTGCTTCCCCATCATGATCCAGATCCCCGTGTTCATCGCGCTGTACTGGGTGCTGCTGTCCAGCGTGGAAATGCGCAACGCGCCCTGGATCGGCTGGATCACCGACCTGTCCTCGCCCGACCCGTACTTCATCCTGCCCTTGCTGATGACGGCCAGCTCGCTGCTGCAGACCGCGCTCAACCCCGCGCCGCCGGACCCGATGCAGGCCAAGATGATGTGGTTCATGCCGCTGATCTTCAGCGTGATGTTCTTCTTCTTCCCGGCCGGCCTGGTGCTGTACTGGCTGACGAACAACATCCTGTCGATCGCCCAGCAGTGGATCATCAACACCCGCATGGGCGTGCCGCCGCAGTTCAACCTGCCAAAGTTCCGCTGAGCCTCGCGCCCCCAACGTGACGGGCGCCGCATTCGCGGCGTCCTCCGTGTAATCCCTAGCGGCCACCTTCGGGTGGCCGCTGTCTTTTGGGTACGTTCATTGCTAGTCTTGCGGCTTCCTTACTGAAACTGTTTTCGGAGGCTTGCTTGATGAACCAGCGTTTGACTTTCACTCTCGGTGCCGTGGCCATGGCGGCCTTCATGGCAGCAGGTTCCGCCAGCGCCGCCACCATGCGCTGGGCCGGGGCGAATGACATCCTGACCGTGGACCCCCACGCGCAGAACCACCAGACCACGCACGCTTTCCTGCAGCAGGTGTACGAAAGCCTGGTGCGCTACGACGAGAAGTACCAGATCCAGCCGGCCCTGGGCACGAAGTGGACGCAGGTCTCCCCGACGCAGGTGCGCTTCGAGCTGCGCAAGGGCGTCAAATTCCACGACGGTGCGCCCTTCACGGCCGATGACGTGGTGTTCTCGCTCACCCGCGCCATGACGCCGCCGTCGAACATGCAGTCCGCCGTGCAGAGCATCAAGGAAGTGAAGAAGGTCGACGACTTCACCGTGGACCTGATCCTCAAGGGCCCGAGCCCCGTGCTGCTGCGCGAGCTGACCGAGGCGCGCATCATGAACAAGGCCTGGGCCGAGAAGAACAACTCGACCAAGGCGCAGGACTACGCAGGCAAGGAAGAGAATTTCGCCTCGCGCAACGCCAACGGCACGGGCCCGTTCAGTCTGGTGGGCTGGCAGCCCGACGTGAAGGTCACGCTCAAGAAGAACGCCAGCTGGTGGGACAAGCCCAAGGGCAACATCGACGAGGTGGTCTTCACGCCCATCAAGTCGGCCGCCACGCGCTCGGCCGCCCTCATCTCCGGCCAGGTCGACTTCGTGGTCGACCCACCGCCGCAGGACTTGGCCCGCATGAAGGCCAGCCCCGACATCAAGCTGATCGAAGGCGCCGAGAACCGCACCATCTACCTGGGCCTGGACCAGTTCCGCGACGAACTGCCGGGCGCCGGCACGCCGGGCAAGAACCCGCTCAAGGACAAGCGCGTGCGCCAGGCCATGTACCAGGCCATCGACTCCGCCGGCATCCACAGCCGCACCATGCGCAACCTGTCGGTGCCCGCGGGCACCATGATCGCGCCCATGGTCCACGGCTGGAGCAAGGCGCTCGACGAGCGCGCCGCCAAGTACGACGTGGAAGGCGCCAAGAAGCTGCTGGCCGATGCCGGCTACCCCAACGGGTTCTCGCTCAAGCTCGACTGCCCGAATGACCGCTACGTGAACGACGAAGCCATCTGCCAGGCCGTGACGGCCATGTGGACGCGCATCGGCATCAAGACCACGCTGCAGGCCGCGCCCATGTCGCAGTTCGTCAGCCGCGTGATGAACAACGACGTCAACGCCTACCTGTTCGGCTGGGGCGTGGCCACGTTCGACGCGCTGTACTCGCTCGATTCGCTGATGTCCACCAAGGACGGCAAGAGCGCCGCCGGCGTGTACAACGGCGGCCGCTTCAGCGATGCCAAGCTCGACGGCATGATCGGCCAGATCAAGGTGGAGATGGACGCCGCCAAGCGCGACGCGCTGATCGCCGACGCGCTCAAGCTGGTCAAGGACGAGTACTACTACATCCCCCTGCACCACCAGATCCGCCCCTGGGCGATGCGCAAGGGCGTGGAGACGCAGCACCGCGCGGACGACCGCCCGATGCCGACCTGGACCACGATCAACTGATCGGCCGCTGCAGGCAGTTCGTCAGTGCTATGCATTGAATAGCGCTTGGCGCTGGTGATGGCTGGGTTCTGAGGTCGTTTGATTCTCAAATCCAGTCAACACCAGCGCAGCCAGCTATTGTTTCAATAGCGAAGCTGCCCCATCCAGGGCCCGCCCCGTGCGGGCCTTGTGCCGTGCGGCGGGCGGGGCGCGGGCTATCATGCCCGTCCCCTTCCGCTCCCGGCCCCCGTGGCCCGCCGTGCTGCCATGCTGCCCCGCCATTCCGATCCCATCGTCGCCGTCGCCACCGCTCCCGGGCGCGGGGCCGTGGGCATCGTGCGGGTGTCGGGCAAGCGCATCGGCCCGCTGGTCGAGACGCTCTGCGGCCGGGCGCTGAAGCCCCGCGAGGCCACCTACCTGCCCTTCCGCGACGCCGCCGGCCAGGCCATCGACCAGGGCCTGGCGCTGTACTTCCCCGCGCCGCACAGCTACACCGGCGAGGACGTGCTGGAGCTGCAGGCCCACGGCGGCCCCGTCGTGCTGCAGCTGCTGGTGGCCCGCTGCCTGGAGGCCGCCGCGGCGCCGGCGCCGGGAGCCCCAGTCCCTTCCTCGCCCTGCCTGCCCGGCCTGCGCCTGGCCGAGCCCGGCGAGTTCACCGAGCGCGCCTTCCTCAACGACAAGATCGACCTGGCCCAGGCCGAGGCCATCGCCGACCTGATCGGCGCCAGCACCGAGGCGGCGGCCCGCAGCGCCAGCCGCTCGCTGGCCGGCGCCTTCTCGCAGGAGATCCACCGCCTGCGCGACGCGCTGGTGCACCTGCGCATGCTGGTCGAGGCCACGCTGGACTTCCCGGAGGAGGAAATCGACTTCCTGCGCAAGGCCGATGCGCACGGGCAGCTATCGAATCTGCAGCAATCGCTGGCCGACGTGATGCGCAAGGCCAGCCAGGGCGCGCTGCTGCGCGAGGGCATCAAGGTGGTGATCGCAGGGCAGCCCAACGCCGGCAAGAGCTCGCTGCTGAACGCGCTGGCGGGGGCCGAGCTGGCCATCGTCACACCGATCGCCGGCACCACGCGCGACAAGGTGCAGCAGACCATCCAGATCGAAGGCGTGCCGCTGCACGTGATCGACACCGCCGGCCTGCGCGAGAGCGACGACGAGGTCGAGAAGATCGGCATCGCCCGCGCCTGGGACGAGATCGCCGCCGCCGATGCCGTGCTGTTCCTGCACGACCTGACGCGCACCGCCGAGCCCGGCTACGCCGCGGCCGACACCGCCATCGACGCCCTGCTGGGGGAGCGCCTGCCGGCCGGCATCCCGGTCATCGAGGTGTGGAACAAGACCGACTCGGCCGCCGCCGAGGCACCCGGCCCCGCCACGGAGGGGCGCACGGCCGTGCGGCTGTCCGCCCGCACCGGCGCGGGCCTGGACGACCTGCGCCGCCTGCTGCTGGAGATTGCCGGCTGGCAATCGGCCGCGTCCGAAGGGCTGTACATCGCCCGTGCGCGGCACATCGCCGCCCTGCAGTCGGTGGACGCCCATTTGATGGAGGCGGCGGCCCAGCTGCACGCCGCCGGGCCGGCGCTGGACCTGCTGGCCGAGGAGCTGCGCCTGGCCCAGCAGGCGCTGAACGCCATCACCGGGGAATTCACCTCGGACGACCTGCTGGGGGTGATCTTCTCCAGCTTCTGCATCGGCAAGTGAGGCGCCGCGCGCCGGCCTTTGTGTAAGAGGAGGTAAGGGGCGCTTGCCTCGGCAGGGCGTGCGCGGTACGTTCGCCGCCGATGAACGCGATCCTCTCTCCCGCTGCCCCTTCTTCCTCCTCCTCCTCGGCGCCCCAGCTGCAGGGCCTGGTCCAGGCCATCGCCCAGGCCGTGGCGGAAGACAGCGTCAGCAACCTGCTGTCGCGGGAGCAATGGGAGCTGCTGGGGCCCTATCTGCTGCCCCTGTCCATGCCGGCCGGGCAGGTGCTGTTTGCCCAGGGCGAGAACGACCGTACGCTCTACTTGGTCGAAAGCGGCAGCCTGAGCGTGCACTACGAGGACGAGAAGGAACGCCTGCGCCTGGCCATCGTCGGCGCCGGCTCCATCGTGGGGGAAGGTGCCTTCTTCTCGCACCGCCCGCGCAGCGCCACCGTACAGACCGCCTCGGCCAGCCGGTTGTGGAGCCTGACGGCGCTGCGGTTCACCGAGCTGTCCAACCGCCAGCCTGCCATCGCGCTGCAGCTGGCCATGGCCGCTGGTGCCGTTCTCGCCAAGCGCCTGGGCAACCGCCGCCGCCGTATTGCGGCGACCTGAACGGTAGTCGTATCCCGCCCGCCCGCAGCTGCAAAGAGGACGGTCGCAGGTACACTGTTACTGATTGTTCCCGCGCTATTCCAAGAAGGCTTGGCATGTCCCTGTTCAGCTGGTTCTCCCGCAAAAACCCGCCCGCGCGGCCGCGTCCGCCGGTCGAGCCCACGTCCCCGCTGCTCAACGCCGACGCGACCGTGCCCCTGGTGCCGGGCCGGGCCGGACAGCCCCGCGCCGAGCCCTCGCCCGCCGACCCGGCCGCCAACCGGCGCAACGAACGCATGGAGCGCCGCGAACTGCTCTACACCGTGGTGCGCGACGCCATGGTCCGTGCCGGCGTGCTGTCTGCCGGCTACAAGTTCAAGGTGCTCTCGCTGGACCAGCGCGGCCGCCAGTTCCTGGTGATGATGGACATCGCACGCGATTACGGCGGCGAGACCTCGCGGCTCAGCGAGATCGAAGCCCTCATCGCCCAGACGGCCAAGGCCCGCTTCGACATCCTGGTGACGGCGGTGTACTGGCGCATCAACGACCACGTCGCCGTGGGCATTCCTCAGCGCGGTGGCGTGCCGGCACCGGCCCATGTGCCCGCCCAGCCGCCTGCAGCGGTGGCGCCGCCCCGCGCCGCGCCGGCGGCCCCGCCGCTGGTGCGCCCGGCCCCTGCTGCGCCTCTGGTGCCGCCCGCTTCGTCCCCCGCTCCGCTGGCCGCAACGCCTGCCGCCGCCACGGCGCGCCCTGCACCGCGCTACGAGCCTATCGAGGCCGACGAGGTCGCGGCCTTCAAGCGCGCCCTGAGCGCCGCTGCCGCCGCCAAGCCGCCGACCCCTTCCGCAGCGCCTGGCGTGGCCGTGCGCTCGGGCCCCATCCTGGGCTCCGCCGCCGCGCTGACGGGTTTCGAGGACACCGAGATGCCCGACCAGCACGGCAGCCAGGGCGGTCGCTCCCAGGAACTGAGCAATACGCAGTACGGCGATCTGTGAAGAAAGACGGCGCCGAAGGCGCCGTCTTTTTGGAGGGCCCGTCGCCCCGGTCCGCTCAGTGGCCGGCGAAGTCCACCAACGTGTGGACCGACAGGCCCGTGTCCCGGATGCGGCGCGAGCCGCCCAGTTCCGGCAGGTCGACGATGGCCGCGCCCTCGGTCACGGTGGCGCCCAGGCGCTCCAGCAGCTTCTTGCCGGCCATCATGGTGCCTCCGGTGGCGATCAGGTCGTCGATCAGCAGCACGCGGTCACCGGCCTTCACCGCGTCGGCGTGCAGTTCCACGGTGGCGCTGCCGTACTCCAGCTCATAGGTTTCCTCCACCGTGGTGAAGGGCAGCTTGCCCTTCTTGCGGATGGGCACGAAGCCCACGTTCAGCTCGTAGGCCACCACGGCACCCAGGATGAAGCCGCGCGCATCCAGCCCGGCCACCACGTCGGGGCGCAGCGCGCGGTCCATGTAGCGGTGCACGAAGGCGTCGATCAGCACGCGGAACACCTTCGGGTCCTGCAGCAGCGGCGTGATGTCGCGGAACTGCACCCCGGGCGCCGGCCAGTCGGGAACGGTGCGGATGTGCTGGCGCAGGTAGTCGTTGACGCTGAGGGGCTGCATGGAAATCGGTCGGGAATCAAAAAAAGCGGAGGAACCGGACAGCGCGGCCCGCCGAGCGTTCCGCCCTGTGGTCGCGAAGTGACAGGGTTGCGCCCAAGTGTAAACAGGCTGGTTCTGCCCCCCATAATGGCTGGTCGACCCCGACACGCCCAGCCCCTGCGGCCCGCAGGGGGTTCCCACGAAAGCATGGCGTCATGCCCGTTGCTGTTTTGCTTGTTGACCACGACGCTGTGCACGCGCACGCGGCCGTTCAGGCATTGGCAGACGCATGGCGGAACTGGACCGTGGCGGTGGCCGACAGCGTGGCACACGCGGGGCGCTGCCTGGCCGTCGAGCCGTTCGACGTGGTCATCGCTGCCGACCGTCTGCTGGACGGCACGGCCTTCGACGTGCTGGAGGCGGCACACGGCCTGCCCGTGCTGATCGCTGTGCCCGAAGGCCAGGAGGCCCAGGCGGCCGTGGCCATGCGCCACGGCTTCAGCGACTTCGTGGTGCGCGACGCCGCCCAGGCCTATCTGCTCACCCTGCCGGCCCAGATCGAAGCGGTGATCGAGCACGCCCGTGCCGGCCAGGCCCGCCGCGCCGCCGAGGCGATGCTGGCCCGCCAGCACCGGCTGCTGGAGGCGATCTCGCGCACGCAGTCCCTGTTCATCACCGCCGGCGCCACGCGCGCGGCGTTCGAAGGCTGGCTGCAGGAAATGATGGCGCTGACGCACAGCCCCGTCGGCTTCGTCGGCACCCTGGTGCCCGGGCCGGGCGCCGGGCTGGTACTGCAGCCGCACGCCGTGGCCGTGTCCCCGGAGCCGGCTGCGGCGGACACCGCCGCGCCGCAGGCCTGGCGCCACGCCGCGGCCGCCGCGCCTTGGCCGCTGGACCGCGCCGGCAGCCTGCTGGCGCACGCATTGGACGCCGCCGGGGAGCCGTCGCTGCATGCCGCGTGCGGCAGCGATGTCCCGCTGGAGGTGGGCTGGCCGGCGGACGGGCCGGCCGTGCGGACTTTCTTCGCCCAGACCGTGCAGGCGGCGGGCGCGCCGGTGGCGGTGGTGGGCCTGGCCAACGCACCCGCGGGCTACGTGCGGGCCGATCTGCAAACGCTGCAGCCCCTGTTGAGCACGCTGGGCCAGATGGAGATGGCGCGCCGGGCCGAAGAGGAACGGCGCATGGCGCAGGAGGCGCTCAACCGCACGGCGGCGCTGCTGTCGGACAAGAGCCGTGCGTTGAAGGAGACCCTGGACGCCGTGGCCCAGGGCATCACCAAGGTGGACGCCGAAGGCCGCATCCGCGTCTACAACCGCCGCTACCTCGAGCTGCTGGACATGCCCGAGGCCTTCATGGCCCAGGCCCCGACGCCGCTGCAGGTGCTGCATTTCCAGATGGAGCGCGGCGACCTCGGCCACGATCTGGAGCTGATGGATGCCCAGGGCCGCCGCCATGCGCACGCCGTGCTGGGCGACGGGACCCCGCAGGAGGCGCACGAGGCGCCGGAGTTCTACGTGCGCCGCTCGCCGGGCGGACGCTACCTGGAGGTGCGCACCCGGCCGGTGGTCGGCGGCGGACGCGTGCGCACCTTCACCGACGTGACCGACTATGTCGCCGCGCAGGAGGCGGTGCGCGCCAGCGAGGCGCGCTGGCGCAGCCTGACGCAGCTGTCCTCCGATTGGTACTGGGAGCAGGACGCGGACCTGCGCTTCGTGCGGCTGGAGGGCGCCTACCACCGCGACCTGGGCATCTCCGAGACCGAGTTCCACGGCGCCCTGCGCTGGGACCTGGAGCACAGCGGCGTGACGCCCGCCCAGTGGCAGGCGCACCAGGCGCAGCTGGAGGCGCGCGAGACCTTCCACGACTTCGAGATGCAGCGCCGCTCGGCAGATGGCTCGCTGATCTGGCTGTCGATCAGCGGCGAGCCGATCTTCGATGCGACGGGCCGCTTCACCGGCTACCGTGGCGTGGCGCGCAACATCACCGAGCGCAAGCGTGCCGAGGCCGAGATCGAGCGGCTCGCGTTCTTCGACGAGCTGACCGGCCTGCCCAACCGCCGCCTGCTGATGGACCGGGTCGAGCGTGCCGCCGTGACCAGCCTGCGCACTCCATCGTATGCCGCGCTGCTGTTCCTGGACCTGGACAACTTCAAGAGCATCAACGACACCCTGGGCCACGCCTGGGGCGACCGCCTACTGGCGCAGGTGGGCGCGCGGCTGGCGGCCACGCTGCGGGCCACGGACACCGTGGCACGCCTGGGGGGCGACGAGTTCGTGGTGGTGCTGCAGGCCCTGGGCGCGCAGGAGGTGGACGCCGCGATCGAGGCCGAAGGCGTCGCGCAGAAGCTGCTGCTGGCGCTGAACCGGCCCTACGCCCTGAGCGGGCGCGAGGTGCACAGCACGCCCAGCATCGGCATCACGCTGTTCAAGGGGCGCGAATCCACGGCGCTGGAGCTGCTGCAGCGCGCCGACCTGGCCATGTACCAGGCCAAGGCCGAGGGGCGCAACACGCTGTGCTTCTTCGATCCCGCCATGCAGGCGGCGGCCACGGCACGCTCGGTGATGGAGGCCGACCTGCGCCTGGGGCTGCAGCGCGCCGAGCTGCTGCCCTACTACCAGCCGGTGGTGGACGCCGACGGCCGCATTCTGGGCGCGGAGGCGCTGGTGCGCTGGCGGCATCCCGAACGCGGCATGGTGCCGCCGGGCGAGTTCATCGCCGTGGCCGAGCAGACCGGCCTGATCATGCCGCTGGGCCGCATGATGCTGCGCGCTGCCTGCCACCAGCTCGCGGCCTGGGCGCAGCATCCGCAGACGCGGGAGTGGTCGCTGTCGGTGAACGTGAGCGCGCACGAGTTCAAGCACGCCGACTTCGTGCGGCAGGTGCTGGACGCGCTGGACGAGTCCGGCATCGACCCGCGGCGCCTCAAGCTCGAACTGACCGAGAGCCTGCTGCTGCAGAACGTGGAGGACAGCATCTCCAAGATGCAGGTGCTGCGCAAGCTGGGCGTGGGCTTCTCGCTGGACGACTTCGGCACGGGCTACTCGTCGCTCAGCTACCTCAAGCGGCTGCCGCTGGACCAGCTCAAGATCGACCAGAGCTTCGTGCGCGACGTGCTCACCGATGCCAACGACGCCGCCATCGCCTGCACCATCGTCACGCTGGCGCAGAGCCTGGGGCTGGACGTGGTGGCCGAGGGTGTGGAAACCGAAGGCCAGCGGGAGTTTCTGCTGCGCCACGGCTGCCGGCGCTTCCAGGGCTATCTCTTCGGCCGCCCCGCGCCGGAGATGGCCGTGCCGCCATGGACGGCGGAGGAGCATCCGCAGGCCGTCCGCTGAATGCTATCGATTGTGTAGCTTGTGGCGCTTGTCAAATAAGCGATTCAAGGTCAAATGGCGTCGAAAGTGTGGATGGGCAAGCGCATGCTGCTCTCATTTTTTGAATGCCGAAGGTTCGCCCTGGCCTGGATCAGGATCAGCCGCGCAGCAGCTTGTCTTCCGCCAGCGCCAGCGACGTGGGGTGGCCGGACAGCACCAGCGTGTCGCCCTCGGCCAGCAGCGCGTCGTCGTCCGGCGGCGCCATCGCGCCGGTGCTGCGCCGCAGGTTGACCACCTGCGCGCCCATGGCATGCAGCGCCAGCTGCCCCAGCGCCTGCCCGATGGCGGCGGCCTCCGGCGGCAGGGTGATGGAAGCGAGCCGCTCCTGGTCGCGCTCGGAGGCCGTGTCGTCGTCCGCGCCGTGGAAGTAGCCGCGCAGCAGGTTGTAGCGCGCATCGCGCTGGTCCTGCACCAGGCGCAGCACGCGCCGCATGGGCACGCCCACCAGCGCCAGCGCGTGGCTGGCCAGCATCAGCGAGCCTTCGATCGCCTCGGGCACCACCTCGGTGGCTCCGGCGGCCTGCAGCTTGTCCAGGTGCAGGTCGTCCTGCGTGCGCACCACCACCGGCACGTTGGGCGCGTGCGACCGGGTGTTGGCCAGCACCTTGAGCGTGGCCGGAATATCCAGGTAGGTCACCGCCACCGCGCTGGCGCGCACCAGGCCGGCGGCCATCAGCGCCTGCAGGCGCGTGGCGTCGCCGTAGACCACTGAGTCGCCTGCGGCGGCCGCCTGGCGCACGCGGTCGGGGTCGAGGTCCAGCGCCATGTACGGGATGTGCTCGCGCTCCAGCATGCGCGCCAGGTTCTGGCCGCAGCGGCCGTAGCCGCAGATCAGCACATGCTTGCTGGTGTTGATGGATTTGCGCGCAATCGTCGTCATCTGCAGTGATTGCTGCAGCCAGTCGCTCGCAACCAGCGTCATCACGATGCGGTTGCTGTACAGGATGAGGAACGGCGTGGCCAGCATGGACAGCACCATCGCCGCCAGGATCGGGTTCATCAGCGCCGGGGAGACCAGGCCATGCTCCTGCGTGAGCGACAGCAGCACGAAGCCGAACTCGCCGGCCTGCGCCAGGTACAGCCCGGTGCGCAGCGACACGCCCGTGGTGGCACCCATGCCCCGCGACAGCGCCAGGATGATGCCCATCTTGAGCAGCAGCGGCACGGCCAGCAGCAGCAGCACCATCGCCCAGCGCTCCAGCAGGATGTGCCAGTCCAGCATCATCCCCACGGTGATGAAGAACAGGCCCAGCAGCACGTCGTGGAAGGGCCGGATGTCGGTGCCCACCTGGTGGCGGTACTCGGTTTCGGACACCAGCACGCCGGCGATGAAGGCGCCCAGCGCCAGCGACAGGCCGGCCTCTTCCGTCAGCCAGGCCAGGCCCAGGGTGATCAGCAGCAGGTTGAGCATGAACAGCTCGTCGCTCTTGCGCCGCGCCACCAGCGTGAGCCACCAGCGCATCACGCGCTGGCCGCCCGCCAGCAGCAGGCCCACCAGCACCGTCGCCTTCAGCAGGGCCAGGCCCAGGGCCACGAAGAGCTGCTCGGGCGGCGAGCCCAGCGCCGGGATCAGCACCAGCATGGGCACCACCGCCAGGTCTTGGAACAGCAGAATGCCCAGCACGCGGCGGCCGTGCTCGGTCTCCAACTCGGCCCGCTCGGCCATCAGCTTCACGACGATGGCGGTGCTGCTCATCACCAGCGTGCCGCCCAGGGCCAGCGCGGTCTGCCAGCCCATGTCCCAGATGCCGCCCAGCCAGCGCGACAGCAGCAGCATGCCCGCCATGCCCACCGCCATGGTGGCCACCACCTGCAGCAGGCCCAGGCCGAATACGAACCGGCGCATGGCGCGCAGCTTGGACAGACTGAATTCCAGCCCGATCGAGAACATGAGGAAGACGACCCCGAACTCGCCCAGATGGCGCACGCCTTCGGAGTTCTGCGTCAGCGCCAGCGCGTGCGGCCCGATCAGGATGCCCGCCGCCAGGTAGCCCAGCATGGGCGGCAGCTTCAGGCTGCGGCACGCCACCACCCCCAGGACAGCGGCCAGCAGGTAGAGCAGCGTGAGGGCGAGCGAAGACATGCCCGATGCTAGCCGAGGGCCGGGGCCCCGGCCGGCCTGCAGCCGCCGGCTTTTACGCCGTGCAGGGCCATCGGCGCACTTTCCGCGGGCCCTGGGGCCCACCCGTAGAATCCAGCCATGCCGTCCACCGCAGCCGTCGCCGCCCCGCCGCCCGCCTTCGATGCGGACCAGGTTCTCCGCCTGGGCCGCGAAACCTTCGAGACCGAGGCCGCCGCCCTCGCCGCCCTGGGCGCCCGCCTGGGCCAGCCCTTCGCGCAGGCCGTGCAGCGGCTGATGGGCACGTCGGGCCGCGTGGTCGTCATGGGCATGGGCAAGAGCGGCCACGTGGGGCGCAAGATCGCCGCCACCCTGGCCTCCACCGGCACGCCCGCCTTCTTCGTGCACCCGGCCGAGGCTAGCCATGGCGACCTCGGCATGGTCACGGGCGGCGATGCGGTGCTCGCCATCTCCAACAGCGGCGAGAGCAACGAACTCACCGTGCTGCTGCCGGTGCTCAAGCGCCTGGGCGTGCTGCTCGTCGCGATGACGGGCGGCCTGCAGTCCACGCTGGCGCGCCACGCCGACATCGTGCTGGACTGCAGCGTCGAGCGCGAGGCCTGCCCGCTCAACCTGGCGCCCACCACCAGCACCACGGCCCAGCTCGCCATGGGCGACGCCCTGGCCGTGGCCCTGCTGGACGCGCGGGGCTTTCGCCCGGAAGACTTCGCCCGCTCGCACCCTGGCGGTGCGCTGGGCCGCAAGCTGCTGACCCATGTGGGCGACGTGATGCGCTCGGGCGACGACGTGCCGCGCGTGCCGCCGCAGGCCACGTTCAGCGAACTCATGCGCGAGATGAGCGCCAAGCGCCTGGGCGCTTCGGCCATCGTCGATGCCGAAGGCCGCCTGCAGGGCATCTTCACCGACGGCGACCTGCGCCGCCGCGTCGAGTCCGGCGCCGATCTGCGCGATCTGCGCGCCGCGGACGTCATGCACGCCGGCCCGCGCACCATCGCTGTGGACGCCCTGGCCGTGGACGCTGCCCAGGCCATGGAGCGCCACGGCATCACCAGTGTCCTGGTGACCGACGCCACCGGCGTGCTGGTGGGGGTGGTCCACATCGGCGACCTGATGCGGGCCAAGGTGATCTGATGGCGCTGGACACCGTGACCTCCCTGCCCGCCCTGCAGCCCGCGCTGCGCTTCGCCCCCGAACTGCTGCTCAAGGCCCAAGGCGTGCGCGTGGCGTTCTTCGACGTGGACGGCGTGCTCACCGACGGCAGCCTGTACTTTTCGGCCGAGGGCGAGACCCTCAAACGCTTCCATACGCTCGACGGCCACGGCATCAAGCTGCTGCAGCGCGCGGGCATCACGCCGGCGATCGTGACCGGCCGGGATTCCGCGCCGCTGCGGCTGCGGCTCAAGGCGCTGGGCGTGCAGCACGCGCGCTTCGGCACCGAAGACAAGCGCCCCGCGGCCGAAGCCATTCTGGCCGAACTCGGCCTGGACTGGAGCCAGGCCGCCGGCATCGGCGACGACTGGCCGGATCTGCCCGTGCTGCGCCGCTGCGCCCTGGCAAGCGCGCCCGCCCACGCCCATGCCGAAGTGCTGGCCGTGGCGCACCACATTCCGCAGGCCCCGGCCGGCGCGGGTGCCGCGCGCGAGTTCTGCGACCTGCTGCTGGTGGCCAGCGGCCGCTACGCGGACCTGCTGCAGGAGTACGCGGCATGATCCTGCGTCTGCGCCAAGGTTGGGAGCGCCTGTCGATCTACCTGCCCGTGCTGCTGATGGGCTTGCTGGCGCTGGGCACGTGGTGGCTGGTGCGCAACGCGCCCAAGGCGCCGCAGGCCGCCGTCGCGCGCGCGCCCACGCACGAGCCCGACTACTTCATGCGCACCTTCTCCATCAAGACCTTCGATGCCACCGGGCGGCTGGAGAGCGAGATCGTGGGCGACGTGGCGCGCCACTATCTGGACACCGACACGCTGGAGATCGACAAGGCCCGCATGCGCTCGGTCACGCCCGAAGGCCGGGTGACGACGGCCACCGCCAACCGCGCGCTCACCAATTCCGACGGCTCTGAAGTGCAGCTGTTCGGCAATGCCGTCGTCACTCGCGAATCGCAAGCACGTCCGGGCCAGACGCCGCAGCCGCGGCTGGAGTTCCGCGGAGAGTTCCTGCACGCCTGGGTCAACACCGAGCGCGTGAAGTCCGACCAGCCGGTCACCCTCACGCGGGGCGGCGACCGGTTCACCGCGGACAGCATGGACTACGACAACCTCGACCAGATCGTGCAGCTCAAGGGCCGCGTGCGGGGCATGCTCATGCCGGGCACGTCGCCGGGCAGCCGCTGACCGGCCCGAACCCAGGAGCGCGCACGATGGCACCCACCGAGCATCCGCTGGTCTTCATCACCGGCGCCTCCAGCGGCATCGGCCAAGCGCTCGCCTGGCGCTTCTACCAGGCGGGCTACCGCCTGGCGCTGGTCGCCCGCCGCACCGGCGAGATCCAGGCCTGGGCCCAGGCGCAGGGCCTGGACGCCGGCCGCTACGCCATCTACGGCGCCGATGTGGCGGTGCCGGCGAGCATCGCGGCTGCAGGGCAGGCCTGCATCGCGCAGCAGGGGCTGCCGGACGTGGTCATTGCCAATGCGGGCATCAGTGTCGGCATGGACACGGGCATCCTCGACGACATCGAGGTCATGGCGCGCACCTACGCCACCAACAACGTCGGCATGGCTGCCACGTTCCAGCCCTTCATCCGGGCCATGGAGCAGCGCGCCAGCGGCACCCTCGTGGGCATCGGCAGCGTGGCCGGCATCCGCGGCCTGCCGGGGCATGGCGCCTACTGCAGCAGCAAGGCCGCCGCCATCAGCTATTGCGAGAGCCTGCGCGGCGAATTGCGCCCGGCAGGGGTGCAAGTGGTCACGATCAGCCCCGGCTATATCGACACGCCGCTCACCCGGCAGAACCGCTACTCCATGCCCTTTTTGATGGCGCCGGAAGCGTTCGCCGAGCGCGCGTTCAAGGCGATCCGGGCGGGGGCCAGCTACCGGGTGATTCCCTGGCAGATGGGGGTGGTGGCCAAGCTGCTGCGCCTGCTTCCCAACTCCGTGTTCGACCGCTTGCTGGCGGGGCGGCCCCGCAAGCACCGGCAGGACGCCACGCCGCGTTGAGCCGGCGGCGGGCGCGTTGGGAGCGCTACGCCGGTGCTGCCTGATGGCGCACCGTTGGGCGAATCGGGCGCCCGGCCACCTCAGCAGCGCTACCGCCCAGGGGCCGAGCCCACAGACAAGCCGCCCCGACCATGAAAAAGGGCTCCCGAAGGAGCCCTGTCTGATGCGTGCCGTGAATCAGTAGCCGCCGTTGCCGCCACCGCCGTAACCACCACCGCCGCCGCCACTGCGGCCGCCGCCATTGCGCGAGCCCGTGCCGTAGGGGCTGCGGAAGCCGCCGTCGCCCCGGCCACCGCCGTAGCCGCCACCTCCGTCACCGCGGCCGCCTTCGCGGCTGCCGCCGTAACCACCGCCGCCGCCTCCGTAGCCACCACCACCTCCGCCGCCGCCGCCATAGCCGCCGCGGTTGCCACCGCCGCCATAACCGCCACCACCACCACCACCGCCGCCGAAGCCACCACTGCGGGGCGGACGGGGTTCCATGGGGCGCGCTTCGTTCACCACGATGCTGCGGCCGCCCAGCGGCTGGCCGTTCATGCCGTTGATGGCGGACTGGGCTTCTTCGTCGCTGCCCATCTCGACAAACCCGAAGCCCTTGGAGCGGCCGGTGTCGCGTTCCATCATGACCTTGGCGCTCGTCACCGCGCCAAATTGCCCGAAGGCCTGTTCCAGATCACTATCGCGCACGGAGTAGGGAAGGTTGCCGACGTAGAGTTTGTTGCCCATCAGGGGACTCCTCAAAAACACATTGATAAAGCGATGGAGTCCCGAAACCGCAGCCAATGGATGACAAAAAAGGCCCGTGCGCGAAACTGACGATCACCGCAAACCTCGACGCGAGAATGCCCCGCGCAAAACATTATGCGCCACAACAATTGAAAAGATGCAAGGGTTTGCAGCGGGCACAAACCCGGTGCCGCGCCCATGAAAAAGGGGCCCCGAGGGGCCCCATTTTGGTGAAGGATCGGGGCGGTTGACCGCCTTGTCCTTCGCTCCTGTGCTTAGTAGCCGCCGCGGCCGCCGCCGTAGCCGCCGCCGTCACCACGGCCACCGCCGTAGCCGCCGCCATTGCCGCCACCGAAGCCACCGCTGCGGCCACCGCCGTAGCCGCCGCCACCATTGCCGCCGCCGAAGCCGCCGCTGCGGGGGGGACGGGGTTCCATCGGACGGGCTTCGTTGACCACCAAGTCACGGCCGCCGAAGTTTTGGCCATGCACGCCTTGGATGGCGGATTGGGCTTCGGCATCGCTGCCCATTTCCACAAAGCCGAAACCCTTGGAACGGCCGGTATCGCGCTCCATCATGACCTTGGCGCTGTTCACCGAGCCGAATTGGCTGAAGGTCTGCTCGAGGTCTTGGTCGCGGAAGGAATAAGGCAGATTGCCCACGTACAGCTTGTTGCCCATGAGGGACTCCTGAAAAAACATGAAAACGCGATGGAGCCTTACGCAATCAACAAACCTGTGACGACTTCAAAGACGCGAAACCGACCAAACACCGCAGCTTGCATTCCTGCAAGGCAGAAAGGCGAATTCATTATCAACCATGAATACGACAGTTTTGGTTGCCCATTGGTGTGTTCGCCACATTTTTTCCTCCGTATTTACCCGTGTGTTCCCTGGGTGCGACAGGATTTTTGTTACACTCCGGCCCGTCTTTGGGGAGTAGCCCGCTCCGCGCGTCCCGCGCAGGAGGGCATGCATCAACAAACTTGGGCCCCTCGCGGGTCTATGGTGCATGCGGCGCCGTCGGCGCTGGGCGAGACCATTGACTGCATACCGATCCCAAGGCCGGAGTCGGGGTGCAGTCAATGCTGTCTGTTCACCATCCGGCCGGATAAGTGACCCCGCCCCATGGAAGCCTTCTTCGTTTCGACCGCCCTCGTCGCCCTTGCCGAGATGGGCGACAAGACCCAACTCCTGTCCCTCGTTTTGGCGGCCCGGTTCCGCAAGCCCTGGCCGATCGTGCTCGGCATCCTGGTGGCCACGCTGGCCAACCATGCGCTGGCCGGCGCCGTGGGCGCCTGGGTGACGACGGTCGTCGGCCCCCAGGTGCTGCGCTGGGGGCTGGGGCTGTCGTTCATCGCCATGGCGGTGTGGATGCTCATTCCCGACAAGCTCGACGACGACGAAGCCGCCACGGCGCCGCGCTTCGGCGTCTTCGGCACCACGCTGATTGCCTTCTTCCTGGCGGAGATGGGTGACAAGACCCAGGTGGCGACGGTGATGCTGGCCGCGCAGTACAGCGCCTACCTGTGGGTGGTGGCCGGCACCACGCTGGGCATGATGCTGGCGAATGCGCCGGTGGTCTGGCTGGGCGAGCGCATCACGCGCCGCGTGCCGATCCGCGCGGTGCATGTGGTCTCGGCGCTGATCTTCCTGGTGCTGGGCGGTATCGCGCTGCTGGCGCCGGCGGGTGCCTGACGGGACGGGGCCTGCTTTGGTATAGTGGCCGCACGCGCCGATTTGCCACAGCTTGCGGGCGCTTTATAAATCCTGCTAAAGACCGTCCGCGACGTGACTGATTGAAGTACCGACCCGGCCTCGTTTTTAGCGATGCCGGGTTTTTTCATGTCCTTCATCGCCACACCGCTCTCCATGCACTTCGCCGATGCGCTGCCCCTGCAGGGCGGGGCATCGATCCGCGACTACACCCTCGCTTACGAGACCTACGGCACGCTCAACGCCGACCGGTCCAACGCCGTGCTCGTGTGCCATGCGCTCAACGCCTCGCACCATGTGGCCGGCGTGTACGAGGGCCAGCCCAAGAGCGAGGGCTGGTGGGACAACATGATCGGACCGGGCAAGCCGGTCGATACCAACTGCTTCTTCGTCATCGGCATCAACAACCTGGGCTCGTGCTTCGGCTCGACGGGGCCGATGCACACGCACCCCGACACCGGCGAGGTCTACGGCGCCGACTTTCCCGTGGTCACGGTCGAGGACTGGGTGAACGCCCAGGCGCGCCTGCTGGACCGGCTGGGCATCCGCCAGCTGGCGGCCGTGCTGGGCGGCAGCCTGGGCGGCATGCAGGCGCTGTCGTGGACGCTGCAGTACCCCGACCGCATGCGCCATGCGGTGGTGGTGGCCAGCGCTCCCAATCTCACGGCCGAGAACATCGCCTTCAATGAAGTGGCGCGCCGCGCCATCGTGACCGACCCGGACTTCCACGGCGGGCATTTCTACCGGCACGGCACGGTTCCGAAGCGCGGCCTGCGGATCGCACGGATGATCGGCCACATCACGTACCTGAGCGACGATGTGATGAACGAGAAGTTCGGCCGCCAGCTGCGCCAGCGCATCATCGAGCACTCGCCGCTGGGGTCTCTGGGCACGCCGGCCGCCGCACCGGCCGGGGCCGATCTGCCGGCCGCTGCCGCGCCCACCATGGGCGCCTACCGCTACAGCACGCAGGACATCGAGTTCGAGATCGAGAGCTACCTGCGCTACCAGGGCGACAAGTTCAGCGATTACTTCGACGCCAACACCTACCTGCTGATCACGCGCGCGCTGGACTACTTCGACCCCGCGCTGGCGCACGGCGGCAACCTGACGCTGGCGCTGGCACAGGCCACCGCCAAGTTCCTGCTGGTGAGCTTCACCACCGACTGGCGCTTCTCGCCGGCCCGCAGCCGCGAGATCGTGAAGGCGCTGCTCGACAACCGCCGCGACGTGAGCTACGCCGAGATCGACGCGCCGCACGGCCACGACGCCTTTCTGCTGGACGATCCGCGCTACCTGCACCTCATGGCCTCGTACTTCGACACCATCGCCCAGGAGGTCGCCGCATGACCGAAAAAGCCACCATGCACGCCATCGCCCGCCTCGTGCCCGAGGGCAGCCGCGTGCTCGACCTGGGTTGCGGCGACGGCGCGCTGCTGTCGTACCTGCTGCGCGAGCGCGGCTGCACCGGCTACGGCGTGGAGATCGATGACGCCAACGTGCTGGCCTGCGTGCGCCGCGGCGTGAACGTGGTGCAGCTCAACCTGGACGAAGGGCTGGCCATGTTCGGCGACAACTCCTTCGACGTGGTGCTGCAGATCGACACGCTGCAGCACCTGCGCAATGCCGAGGTGATGCTGCGCGAGACGGCGCGCGTGGGCAAAAGCGGCATCGTCGCGTTTCCCAACTTCGCGCACTGGCCCAACCGGCTGTCCATTCTGCGCGGGCGCATGCCGGTGACGCGGCGCCTGCCCTACCAGTGGTACGACACGCCCAACATCCGCGTGGGCACGTTCAAGGACTTCGAGGTGCTGGCGCACAAGAACCGCCTGCGCGTGATCGACGCCTTCGGCCTGCAGGACGGGCGCGAAGTGCGCTTTCTGCCCAATGCGATGGCGGGCACGGCGGTGTTCCACTTCGAGCACGACTAGGGCCGGCGCTCGCGGGTTGGCGGCGCCGTCGGCTGGGCCCTGTCCGGCCCACGGGCTTTGTTGAATGCTCCTGTATTGATAGCTGGTGGCGCTTGATCTGATGGGTTCCTGGCATCGAAGATGCCTGAATCGGCCGGAGAACCAGCGCATCCAGCTCTGCTATTGATAGCGCAACGCCGTCTGCCCGGTGCATGCGCGTTCGCCCCGATCGCCGCTGCGCGCAGGACCGAATGGTGAGCTGGCGGCCTGTCCGGGCGCGCCGTGCATACTGCGCGCCGGGAGGGACTGCCGCGCACCGCGGCAGGCGGCCTGCGGGCCGCTGTCCCCAAACATCCGACACAACAGCAGGAGCGCGCATGAGCAAGAGATGGGGAGCATCGGTAGGCCTGGCCCTGACGGGCATCACTTTGGCGGCGGGAACCGCCACGGCGCAGCCCGGCGGCAGCGCCGCAGGCAGCAGCGCAGGCCCGCGGGAGAAGCTGGTCGTGGCCATGCCCAAGACCTACGCCAAGACCGAGACCATGGGCCTGTGGGGCGACTATTTCTCGCACCTGGGCCGCTGCGGCAACATCGACATCCAGAACCTGCAGGGCGAGTCGCTGGAGCGCAGCGCCAACGTGGACACGCTGGGCGAGAAGGAGCTGATCGACAGCCTGCTCAGCGGCAAGGCGCAGCTGGCGCAGGTCAACCCCGGCCTGGTGCCGCAGCTGGTGGGCGCGGGGCAGCCCGCGCCGTTCGCCGTGCCGGGCAACAAGGCCAGCGGCAAGCCCAACTCGTACCATCTGATCCTGATCGCGCGGGTGGACAGCCCGTACAAGGTGCCCAAGGACCTGATCGGCAAGAAGATCGCGCACAGTACGCCCACGTCCAACTCGGGCAACCTCGCGCCGCGCGCGCTGTTCCCGGCCATCGGCCTGGTGCCGGACAAGAACTACGACGTGGTGTTCTCCAACGGGCACGAACGCTCCGTCACCGGCGTGATGTACGGCTTCTATCCGGCGGCGGCCGTGGCCAGCGACCTGTACCAGCGCATGGTGGTCAAGGGCGACGTGAAGGGGTCGAGCATCCGCACGCTGTGGGAAAGCCCGCCGTTCATGACCGAGACCTGGACGATGGGCAAGGACGTCTCGCCGGAGCTGCAGGCCCGCGTCAAGAAGTGCTCGTACAGCTACGCCTTCTCGCCCAAGCTGCGCCAGATGCTGCCGGGCAACGACACCTTCCTGCCGGTGCGCTTCGAGCGCGACTTCGCCACGGTGATGGAGGTCTACCGCAAGACGCAGGAAGCGCAGGCCGGCAAGTAAGTTTCTTCTGGTCCCGCCGCGGCCGCCGGTGCGGCGCGCGGCCCTCTCGGTTGATGGAGAACGCACGCATGAACGCCTGGAACCTGAACCGCTGGACGCGCCACCTGGGCATGGCAGCGCTGCTGGCCGGCATGGTGGCCGCCCACGCGGCCGGGCCGGTGGCGCCGCCGCCCGCCGCGCAAGCACCGTCCGCCGCCCGGCCCGCGCACCCCGTGTTGATCGCGCACCGCGGCGCATCGGCACTGCGGCCCGAGCACACGCTCGCGGCCTACCGGCAGGCCATCGCGGACGGGGCGGACTTCATCGAGCCCGATCTCGTCATCACCCGCGACGGGTTCCTGGTGGCGCGGCACGAGAACGCCATCGCCATCCTCCATGCGGACGGCTCCGTGAAAGAGGCCACCACCGACGTGGCCGACCGCCCCGAGTTCGCCGCCCGGCGCACCACCAAGACCATCGACGGCGAGCGCATCACCGGCTGGTTCACCGAGGACTTCACGCTGGCCGAACTCAAGACGCTGCGCGCCCGCGAGCGGATTCCGAAGGTGCGCCCGGCCAACGTGCGTTTCGACGGGCAGTTCGAGATCCCCACGCTGCAGGAGGTGATCGACCTCGCCCGGGCCGAGACGCAGCGCACCGGCCGCACCATCGGCATCTATCCCGAGACCAAGCACCCGACCTACTTCCAGTCCATCGGCCTGCCGCTGGAGCCGCCGCTGCTGGCCGCGCTGGAGGCCCAGGGCTGGAACCATGCCGGCGCGCCCGTGTTCGTGCAGTCGTTCGAGACGGCCAACCTGCGGGGGCTGCGCGCGCGCAGCACAGTGCGCCTGGTCCAGCTGGTGGCCGGCAGCGGCCGACCGTACGACTTGGCGGCGCAGCCCGGCCCCGGGCCGGCCCGCACGTACGCGGACCTGCTCACGCCCGCCGGGCTGGCCGAGATCGCCACCTATGCCGACGGCATCGGCGCCAGCAAGGGCCTGGTCGTGCCGGTGCGCGATGGCGCCCTGGCGGCCCCCACGCCGCTGGTGGCACGGGCCCATGCGGCCGGGCTGCTGGTGCATGTGTGGACGCTGCGCCCCGAGAACGCCTTTCTGCCGCTCGCCCTGAAGGCCGCGCCCGCCACCGATGGCGCCGTGCGCGGCGATGGGCAGGCCGAGGTAGACGCCTTCTTGGCCACCGGCGTGGACGGCATATTCACCGACGATCCGGCCACCGCCCGTGCACCGCTGCAGCGCGCGCGCCTGGCAGCCGTGCCCCGCTGAGCCCCTCAGCCGAGCCTGCCGGAGACGTCGCTGGCGAGAAAAAGCGGCTGCATGCGGCTCGCCTACGGCGTTTCGCTCTGGGGCCGCAAGTCCAAATAAGCACTAGGTCAGGCAGGATCGGCCGCACCTCGGCGACCTTTTGCTATACCAATGATAGCTGTTTGCGCAATAAGGACGGGCGCTGCAGGCAATTTTGGCACTTCATACCCACCGTGCGGGCGGCCGCGCCTTCGGCCGGTAACCGGTCCCAGGTTCCACCCCGCGGAAGCGTAAACGTGGTTTTGGCCCCACGGGCAACCTAGGGTAACTACGGATTTCTGCGTTACTTTTCATTACTCCAGGGGACAATCCGACGCCCTTTTGTTCTAAATCAAGGACTTAACGATGACCGCCCCTGCCGTTTCCAACCGCTCTGTCGCCCGCCGCGTGACATTGCTGGCGCTCAGCCTGGTCGCCGTGGTCCTGCTGCTGGTCAGCCTGGCCATCGCCTCCATCACCAACCGCGCCACGCGCACGCAGGTGATGTCGGGTGTGGGCAATGCCGCCGAAGGCGTGGCGCGCTCGCTCGATTCGGTGGACGAAGCCAACCGCGAGCTGATCCGCCGCGGCGCGACCGTGTTCCGCGGCTACTTCGAGCCGACGATGGCGCTCGATGACGCCACCGGCGAGCTGCGCAACTTCGGCAACGTGCTCAACGGTGACTACGCCATCGTGGACAAGTTCAACGCGGACACGGGCGGCATCGCCACCGTGTTCGCGCGCAAGGGCGACGACTTCGTGCGCATCACCACGTCGGTGAAGAACGAGAAGGGCGAACGCGCCGTGGGCACCCAGCTCGACCGCGCCAGCCCGGCCTATCCGCTGATGCTCAAGGGCGAGGCCTACACGGGCCGCACCATGCTGTTCGGCCGCCCGTTCATGGCGCACTACGAGCCGCGCAAGGATGCCTCGGGCAAGGTCATCGCCATCCTGTTCGTGGGCAACGACCTCACCGTGTTCCACGACCTGATCCAGAAGCAGGTGGCCGACATGCGCTTCTTCGAGCACGGCGGCGCCTATGTGATCGACCCGCGCAAGTCGCTGGACGACGCCGTCTTCGTCGCCCACCCCACCGCACGGGGCAAGAAGGTGCTGGCCGCCTATCCGCAGGCACGCGAATACCTGCAGGCCCTGGCCGACGGCGACCAGGTGCAGCGCGCGCTGCCGCTGCTGGCCGAGCAGGGCGAGGAGCCCTGGGCCGTACGCCGCAAGACGCAGTCGGGCTGGTGGGTGGTGGCCGAGGTGTCCGACCTGGAGGCCATGGCCGGCCAGCGCAGCGCGCTGTGGGCGGTCTGGGGCGCCATGGCGCTGGCCGTGCTGGTGCTGGGCGGCGGCCTGTTCCTGATGCTGCGCCGCGGCGTGAGCCAGCCGCTGCGTGAGCTGACCGGCGCCATCACCACGGTGGCCCAGGGCGACCTGACCCAGGCCTTCACCACCACGCGCCGCGACGAGATCGGCGCGCTGGTGAACGAGGTGGAGGGCATGCGCCAGCGCTACCTGCAGGTGCTGCAGCAGGTGCGCACGGCGGTGGACAGCATCAGCACCGCCAGCGCCGAGATCGCCACCGGCAACCAGGACCTGTCGGCACGTACCGAGTCCACCGCCAGCAGCCTGGCCGAAACCGCGCAGAGTATGGAGCAGCTCACGGGCACCGTGCGCCAGTCGGCCGACGCGGCACGCCAGGCCAACCAGCTGGCCAATTCGGCGGCCGAAGTGGCCGCACGCGGCGGCCGCGTGGTGGGCGAGGTGGTGACGACGATGACCGACATCAACGATGCCAGCCGCAAGATCGCCGACATCATCGGCGTGATCGACGGCATCGCCTTCCAGACCAACATCCTGGCGCTGAACGCGGCCGTGGAAGCGGCCCGCGCGGGCGAGCAGGGCCGGGGCTTTGCGGTGGTGGCGGGCGAAGTGCGCAGCCTGGCCGGCCGCTCGGCCGAGGCCGCGCGCGAGATCAAGCAGCTCATCGGCGCCTCGGTGGACAAGGTCGAGACCGGCGCGCGCCTGGTGCAGGACGCGGGCACGACCATGGACGAGATCGTCGGATCCGTGCAGCGCGTGGGCGACATCATCGGCGAGATCAC
Organism: Paracidovorax wautersii; assembly: GCF_031453675.1. NCBI lineage: Bacteria > Pseudomonadati > Pseudomonadota > Betaproteobacteria > Burkholderiales > Comamonadaceae > Paracidovorax > Paracidovorax wautersii. The sequence continues at coordinate 1,458,908 of NZ_JAVIZX010000001.1, forward strand.
CGCGGCGTCGTCGGAGCAGTCCGACGGCATCGGCCAGGTGAACACCGCCGTGGCGCAGCTCGACCAGATGACGCAGCAGAACGCCGCGCTGGTCGAGGAGTCCGCCGCGGCCGCGCAGAGCCTGCGCGACCAGGCCACGCGCCTGGCCTCGGCCGTGCAGGTCTTCCGCCTGTCCAGCGGGCCGGACGAGGCCGTGCCGGCGGCCCACCGCGGCGCCGCCAGCGGCAGTGCGCCGCGCCTGTCTGCGCACTGAGCCGCCGCTGCGCTGTCCGCGCGTGCTGGCAGGGCGCACCGCGGTGGGTAACGGCCGTAACGGCCCGTAAATCGGCGTCCGGTGGGCTACAGGGGGCTCCCGCTGCGGCGCGGGGGGCCTTCGTTTATCCTGCCGGCTTTGCCGCGCCAGTGCCCGGGCGGTACCGGCGGCGTGCACCGCCTCAGCCCGCCCCTCTCCCGCTCCCTTTCCCGCGCATGCCATCGCTTCTGCACCTGCCGACCTTGCTGCTGACGACCGTCGTCGCCTCCGTGGTGATGGCGCTCGGCCTGCTCGTCGTCGGCTCGGACCGGCGGCGCGAGGGCGTGGGGCTGTGGGCCGCCGGCCTGCTGATGCAGGCGCTGGCCTATGTGCTGCTGGCCGGGCGCGGCCGGCTGCCCGACATGGTGTCCATCGTGGTGGCGAACGCGCTGCTGTCGGGCGTGTTCGCGTGCGTGCTCGGCGCGGCGTTCCAATTCCGCGGCAAGCCGCTGCCCTGGGCGCGGATGCTGGTGCCGGTTGCGGCGACCATCGTGCTGTTCATCGTCTACATCGACAACTACGTCGCGCGGCTGGTGATCGCGGGCGTGGTGTTCCCGGTGCAGCTGGCGCTGCCGTTCTGGGAGCTGTGCCACCGCGGCCGGCATACGGTGGGCCGCGGCGCCTGGCTGGTGGGCGTGGGCCTCTTGCTGCAGCTGGTGGTGCTGGTGGTGCGCGCCGTCATGGCGGCCACCGGCACCATGCCGCTGGAGAGCCTGCTGCAGGACAGCATCGCCCAGCACGTCACCTTCCTGGCCACCTTCATCACCGTGCAGGCTTCGTCCTTCGGCTTCGTGCTCATGGCCAAGGACCGGGCGGACGAGGCCAACCGGCGCATGGCGGCACTCGACCCGCTGACCGGCGTGCCCAATCGCCGCTCCACCATCGCCGCGCTGGACCGGGACATGGCGCGCGCCTTGCGCACGCGCGAATCGCTGGCGCTGATGATGGTGGACATCGACCATTTCAAGCGCATCAACGACGAGCTCGGCCACCTGGCCGGTGACCAGGTGCTGTGCCATGTGGTGCAGGTCTTGGGCCAGCGCCTGCGCTCGCAGGACATGATCGGCCGCTACGGCGGCGAAGAGTTCCTGGTGTTGCTGCCCGACACCTCGCTCGCCGGGGCGCTGGAGCTGGCGCGCCAGCTGTGCAGCGCGGTGGAGCAGTCGCCGCTTCAGGTGCAGGGCCGCGCGGTGGCCGTGACGCTGAGCATCGGCGTGTGCGGCGGGCGCCCGGAACCCGGCGACAGCTGGGACATGCTGATCGCCGCCGCCGACCGGGCCATGTACCGGGCCAAGGCCGCCGGGCGCAATCGCGTCGAATCCGCCGGCAGCCTGCATGCGCCGGGGATGGCGCAACCCGCCGGGCTGCACGACAATCCCGAGACCCACCCCACCACGGCCCCCCCGGGCCCGTGACCCGGCAGCAGGCGGCCTCCGCCGACCGCGCGGGACCACGGCCGGGAGACGCGCCAGTCGCCAAGGAACCGCCATGAACGCCCGCACCGCCCCCGACCTGTTGCAGCCCGCCGAAGCCCTGGCCCACCTCAGCCGGCAGTGGGACGACGACATCGTGCGCCAGCTCACCGACTACATCGCCATCCCGGCCAAGTCGCCCGGCTTCGCCCCGGACTGGGAGCAGCTCGGCTTCCTGGACACCGTGCTGCGCAACGCCGCCCAGTGGGTCGAGGCGCAGAAGGTGGCCGGCCTCACGCTGGAGATCGTGCGCCTGCCCGGCCGCACGCCAGTGCTGTTCTTCGAAGTGGCGGGCACGCAGCCGCAGTCCAGCCAGACCGTGCTGATGTACGGCCACCTGGACAAGCAGCCCGAATTCGAAGGCTGGCGCCGCGATCTGGGCCCGTGGACGCCCAAGTACGAAGACGGCAAGCTCTATGGCCGCGGCGGCGCGGACGATGGCTATGCGGTGTACGCCAGCATCGCGGCCGTGCAGGAACTCAAGCGTCAGAACGTGCCGCACCCGCGCATCGTGGGCCTGATCGAGACCTGCGAGGAAAGCGGCTCGGGCGACCTGCTGCCCTACATCGACCTGCTGCGCTCCCGCATGGGCGAGGTGGCGCTGGTGATCTGCCTGGACAGCGGCGCCGGCAACTACGACCAGCTGTGGCTCACCACCAGCCTGCGCGGCATGGCCAGCGGCACGCTGAAGGTGGAGATCCTCACCGAAGGCATCCACTCCGGCGACTCGTCCGGCCTGGTGCCCTCGTCGTTCCGCATCATGCGCCAGGTGCTGGACCGGCTGGAGGACAGCAAGACCGGCCGCCTGCTGCCTGCCAGCTTCCACTGCGAAGTGCCGGCCGACCGGCTGCAGCAGGCGCGCGCCACGGCCGCCATCCTGGGCGAAGAGGTGTACCGGCGCTTCCCGTGGGCGCATTACGACTGCGGCGGCTCCACGGTGTTCGCGCTGCCCACCACCACCGATCCGACCGAGGCGCTGCTCAAGCGCACCTGGGAGCCCACGCTGAGCGTGACGGGCGCCGAGGGCTTTCCTGCGCTCAAGGACGCCGGCAACGTGCTGCGCCCCTACACCGCTTTCAAGCTCAGCCTGCGCCTGCCGCCCCTGGTGGATGCCGCCCAGTGCGTGCAGGAGATGAAGGCGCTGCTGGAAGACAACGCGCCTTACCAGGCCCGGGTCACGTTCGAGGGCGGCGGCGCCGCCAGCGGCTGGAACGCGCCGGCCATCGTGCCCTGGTTCGAGAACGCGCTCAACGCCGCCAGCCGCGCGCACTTCGGCGCCTCGTGCGGCTACATCGGCCAGGGCGGCACCATTCCCCTCATGAACATGCTGAGCCAGGGCTTCCCGAAGGCGCAGATGATGGTCTGCGGCGTGCTGGGACCCAAGAGCAATGCGCACGGCCCGAACGAGTTTCTGCACGTGCCCTACGCCAAGAAGCTCACCGCTGCCGTGGCGCAGGTCATCGCCAGCCTGCCCGCCGACGGCGCACTGGCGCCTGCGGCGGTGGGCGCCTGAGCCTGCAGTCGCTGCGGCGCTGACCGCAGGCCGCAGCCCGAGGGCCGGGCCGGGCCACGGCGCTCCGCGTCGGCGGCGCTGTGCCCGCCGCCCCGCGCGGACGCGGCCTTCCTCGCATGCCACTCCGCGCTTTGGCGCAGGGCCTGTTCCTTCCCCCGGCCCCGCGAGGCCTTTGGCATGATGCGCGTGAGCGCCGCCCGCGGCAGGCGCGTCGTGCGGGCGCCCGGCCCGGCCGGGACGCCCGTGACCTTCGTCAATACGGTGCCGGTGGCCTGGATCGGCTCCATCTGATGCTATATAAATAATAGCTATTGACCGATGGCAGGACTGGGCTGTGGCCGACATCGCCGCGGCGACGTGCGCCGGAATTCTGTCCGCCGGTTGATAAATGTCAGCGGCCGCCCGGTGGCCCCGCCGTAAGGTGCGAGCCATGGCGCCCGCATGCCATGACGCCGGGGCCGTGCCGGGGCCGCGTCCATTGGCACGTGCGCCGCGGCCTCGTGCCCGGCCGCCTGCGATGGCCCGCCTTCCGGGCCAGCAACGATGGTCCTGACCCATGTCCTCCTCCACCCTGATTGCCCCGGTCGCGGGCGATGTTGCCGGCGCCGGCGCCGTGCCTTCTGCCCCGGTGCTGCCGGCCACCGCGGCTGCGCCGCTGCGCCCCGACCTCGTCTGCCCGGCCGGCAGCCTGCCCGCGCTGCGGGCCGCGGTGGACCATGGCGCCGACTGCGTGTACCTGGGCCTGCGCGATGCCACCAACGCGCGCAACTTCGCCGGCCTGAACTTCGACGACGCCGCCATTGCCACGGGGATCCGCTATGCGCACGACCGCGGCGTGAAAGTGTTCATGGCGCTCAACACCTACCCGCAGGCTTCCAATCCCCAGCCCTGGCGCGAGGCGATGGACAAGGCCGCGGGCATGGGGGCCGACGCGGTCATCCTGGCCGACCCGGGCCTGATGCAGTACGCCGCCCACAGGCACCCGCAGCTGCGGCTGCACCTGTCGGTGCAGGGCTCGGCCACGCATGCCGAGGCGATCAACCTCTACCGCGAGCAGTTCGGCATCACGCGCGCCGTGCTGCCGCGCGTGCTGTCGGTGGAGCAGGTGCGGCAGGTGATCGACCGCACGCCGGTGGAGATCGAGGTCTTCGGTTTCGGCAGCCTGTGCGTGATGGTGGAGGGGCGCTGCGCCCTCTCCTCCTATGCCACGGGCGAGTCGCCCAACACGCATGGCGTGTGCTCACCCGCCAAGGCCGTGCGCTGGCAGGAGACGCCGCGCGGGCTGGAGGCGCGCCTGAACGGCGTGCTCATCGACCGCTTTGCCGAAGGGGAAAGCGCCGGCTACCCCACGCTGTGCAAGGGGCGCTTCGACGTGGGCGACGAAAGCAGCTACTACGCCATCGAGGAGCCCACCAGCCTCAACACGCTGGCCCTGCTGCCGCAGCTGATGAAGGCCGGTGTGCGCGCCATCAAGATCGAAGGCCGCCAGCGCAGCCCGGCCTATGTGGCCGAGGTCACGCGCGTGTGGCGCGAGGCGCTGGACCACTGCGCCGCGCAGCCGCAGACCTACGTGCCGCGCGCCGGCTGGATGGGCCGCCTGGAGCAGGTGGCCGAGGGCCAGCAGCACACCCTGGGCGCCTACCACCGCCCCTGGAAGTAGCGCCGCGCCGGCCGACCCTGCCCCGTTGCCCGCCCTGGAGACCCACGATGCACCCCTCGAACGACTTCGCCGACACCCTGCCCTCGCCCCCTCCTGCCGTCCCGTTGCTGGCGCTGGGCCCGCTGCTGTACTACTGGCCGCGCCAGGAGGTGCTGCGCTTCTACGCGGCCATGGAGGCGCTGCCGCTGGACGTGGTCTACCTGGGCGAGACGGTCTGCTCGCGCCGCCACGAGCTGCGCCTGAACGACTGGCTGGCCATCGCCCAGCGCCTGAAGGGCGCCGGCAAGCAGGTGGTGTTGTCCACGCAGGTGCTGATCGAATCCACGGCCGAGGCCACGGCCCTGCACCGCATCGTGGAGAACGGCGAGTTCCTGGTCGAGGCCGGCGACATGGGCGCCGTGCACCGCCTGGCTGGGCGCATGCCCTTCGTCGCCGGCATGCACCTGAACCTCTACAACCCCGCTGCGCTGGCGTGGATGGTCGGGCTGGGCGCCACGCGCTGGGTGATGCCGCTGGAGATCCCGGCCACCGAACTGGCCGTGCTGCAGGCAGCGCGCCCGCCCGGCCTGCAGACCGAGGTGTTCGCCTACGGCCGCATGCCGCTCGCGTATTCGGCCCGGTGCTTCACTGCGCGCCACCGCAACCTGCCCAAGGACGACTGCCGCTTCAGCTGCCTGCAGCACCCGGACGGCATGACGCTGCGCACACGCGAGAGCGAGGCCTTTCTGGTGCTCAACGGCACGCAGACGCAATCCGCGCGCGTGTTCAACCTGGTCGACGAGATGGACGCGCTGTGCGCCCTGGGCGTGGACGTGCTGCGCCTGAGCCCGCAGGCCGAGCACATGGAAGAGGTCGTGCGCCTCTTCGACGCGGCCCGCCAGCGCACCGTGGCGCCTGCCGAGGCGCTGCGGCAGATGCAGCCGTGCATGCCCGACCTGCCCTGCAACGGCTACTGGCACGGCCAGCCGGGGCTGGAGCAGGGCCGCACCCCCGCGCCGCTGGCGGCCTGACCGCCCCTCGCCATCTCCCTTCCACCCGCACTGCCGCCATCTCCGCACGCCACACCATGCCCCACGCTCCTGCCGCCTCCTCCACCCCGGCCCCCTCGCCCCATGGCCTGCCGCAGCCGCCGCTGCGCATTCCCGCGCCGGTGGGCCGCCTGCTGTCCCACCTGCCTGCCTATCCGGGCTCGGTGCTGCTGGTCACCGCGCTCAACGGGGCACTGGCCCGCCATCTGCCGCCGGATGTGCGCGCCCTGCTGCTGCACCGGCGCCTGCGCGTGGAAGTGCGCGATGCGCAGCTGGCGTTCGACTTCGCCTGGGCCGGCGGGCGCTTCACCGCCTGCGCGCCCGGCCCGCAGCCGGACCTGACGCTGCGCGCCTCTGCGCACGACTTCGTGCGGCTCGCCCAGCGCAAGGAGGACCCGGACACGCTGTTCTTCAGCCGCCGCCTGGCGATGGAAGGCGACACCGAGCTGGGCCTAGTCGTCAAGAACGCGTTGGATGCCCTGGAGCTGCCCGTGCTCGATCCGCTGCAGTGGACGCCGGCCCGCGTGCTGCGCCGCTGGCTGGACGGCGGTGCGCAGGCCGGCCGGGGAGGCCGCGATGCCTGATGCTGCCGATGCGCCCCGGGCCCGCGCCGCCCTTCCCCTGGTGTATGCCTGCTCGGGCTGCTCCAGCGCCGCGCAGCTTGCCAACCACGTCGCCGTGCAGCTGGACCGCCGCGGCGTGGCCGAGATGTCGTGCATCGCCGGCGTGGGGGGCGACGTGCCCCACCTGCTGCGCATCCTGGAGGGCGGCCGTCCCGTCATCGCGCTGGACGGCTGCCCGCTGGTGTGCGTGGCCAGCAGCCTGGCGCGGCACGGCCGCACGGCCGACCGGCACTACCAGCTGCAGCGGCACGGCGTGAAGAAGCGGGCGCACGAGGACTTCGATCCGGCGCAGGCCCGCGCCGTGTACGACACCGTCGTCGCCGACCTGGCGCGGGAGCCGCTGGGCGACGCGCATCCCGCTGCGCAAAGGCTCCGCCATGGCTGAGCCGCTGCCCCTGCCGCTGCGGCGCATCGTCGTAGGCATCACCGGCGCCAGCGGCGCGGTGTACGGAGCCCGCCTGCTGCAGGCCCTGCGGGCGCTGCCGGGCGTGGAAACGCACCTGGTCGTCTCCGACACCGGCTGGCGCACGCTGCGCCACGAGCGCGGCGACGCACCCGACGAGGTGCGCGCCCTGGCCCATGTGGTGCATGACGTGCGCGACCTGGGCGCCAGCATCGCCAGCGGCTCGTTCCCCGTGCACGGCATGGCCGTGGCGCCCTGCTCCATGCGCACGCTGGCCGCCATCGCCCATGGCCTGGCGGACAACCTGCTCACGCGCGCGGCCGACGTCACGCTCAAGGAGCGCCGCCGCCTCGTGCTGCTGGCGCGCGAGACGCCGCTGCACCTCGGGCACCTGCGCAACATGGTGGCGGTGACGGAGATGGGCGCCATCGTCTGCCCGCCCGTGCCCGCCTTCCACCTGCGCCCGCAGACGGTGGCCGAGATCGTGGACCACGGCGTGGCCCGCGCGCTGGACCTGTTGGGGCTGGACCATGCCCTGTCGTCCCGCTGGGCCGGCATGCCCTCCACCGCTGCCTCTTGACTATCAAAAGCATAGCTGTCTACGCCCGTTTAATAAGCGCTGGCCGTCTGTTTGGCTTGAAACTGCATGACCTACCGCGACCTGCGTGACTTCCTCACCCAACTGGAGGCAGCCGGCGAGCTGCGCCGCATCGCCACGCCCGTGTCGCCCCACCTGGAGATGACCGCCCTGTGCGACCGCGTGCTGCGCGCGGGCGGCCCGGCGCTGTGGTTCGAGCAGCCCACCGGCCACGCGATGCCGGTGCTGGCCAACCTCTTCGGCACGCCCCAGCGCGTGGCGCGCGCCATGGGCGTGGCCGACCTGCGGGCCGTGCGCGCGCTGGGCGAGGCCCTGGCCGATCTGAAGGAGCCCCAGGCGCCGCAGGGCGTGCGGGGGCTGTGGGCGCAGCGCGGGCTGCTCAAGACGCTGTGGCACATGGCGCCGGCGCAGTGCCCATCGCCGCCCTGCCAGGATGTGGTGTGGGAGGGCAGGGATGTCGATCTGTCGCGCCTGCCCGTGCAGCACTGCTGGCCGGGCGACGTGGCACCGCTCATCACCTGGGGGCTCACCATCACGCGCGGCCCGCGCAAAGCGCGCCAGAACCTGGGCATCTACCGCCAGCAGGTGCTGTCGCGCAACCAGCTCATCGTGCGCTGGCTGGCGCACCGCGGCGGGGCGCTCGACTTCCGCGACCACTGCGCCGCGCACCCGGGCGAGCCCTACCCTGTGGCGGTGGCGCTGGGCGCCGACCCGGCCACGCTGCTGGGCGCCGTTACGCCCGTGCCCGACAGCCTGTCCGAGTACCAGTTCGCCGGCCTGCTGCGCGGCGCGCGCACCGAGGTGGCGCCCGCGCTGGGCGTGCCGCTGTCGGTGCCGGCGCGGGCCGAGATCGTGCTGGAGGGCCACATCCGCCCCGATGCGCAGCACGCCAGCGGCTGGCAGCATGCGCTCGAAGGCCCTTACGGCGACCATACCGGCTACTACAACGAGTGCGCCGAGTTTCCCGTGCTCACCATCGACCGCATCACCCTGCGGCGCGGCGCGCTGTACCACAGCACCTACACCGGCAAGCCGCCGGACGAGCCCGCCATGCTGGCTGTGGCTATGAACGAGCTGTTCGTGCCGCTGCTGCAGCGGCAGTTTCCCGAGGTGGTGGACTTCCATCTGCCGCCCGAGGCCTGCAGCTACCGCATGGCCGTGGTCAGCATCCGCAAGGCCTATGCGGGCCACGCGCGGCGCGTGATGATGGGCGTGTGGAGCCACCTGCGCCAGTTCATGTACACCAAGTTCATCGTGGTGGTGGACGAGGACATCGACGTGCGCGACTGGAAGGAAGTGGTCTGGGCCCTCACCACCCGCGTGGACCCGGCGCGCGACACGCTGCTGGTGGAGCACACCCCCATCGACTACCTGGACTTCGCCTCGCCGGTATCGGGCCTGGGCAGCAAGATGGGGCTGGACGCCACGAACAAATGGCCCGGGGAGACCACGCGCGAGTGGGGCCGGCCCATGCACATGGCGCCCGATGTGGCGGCGCGCATGGACGCGCTCTACCAGCAGCTGGGGCTGTGACGGCGCGCGGCCGCGGGCCCTGACCCGCCCGCCGCACACGGCGTAAGTTGTACTAAAGTACACGCCCGCATCCGCCGGGGGCCAGCGGGCGGGGCGGGCCCATCCGCCCTCCGCCCGTGCCTGCGGACGCCGCCGGCCTGCGCCCAGCGCGCCGGCTTTGTTCCAACCGACTCCACAACAGCATGAAACGACTGCCTACCCTGGTCGAAGGCCTGGACGACATTCTTCACGGCGGGCTCTTCGAAGGCGGTGTCTACATCTTCGAGGGCCCACCCGGCGTCGGCAAGACGACGCTGGCCAACCAGATCGCCTACACGCTGGCGCGCCGCGGCGGGCGCACGCTGTACCTCACGATGCTGGCCGAGTCCCATGCGCGCATGCTGCAGCACATGGAGCAGCAGGTCTTCTTCGACCAGCAGGAGGTGGGCTCCACCGTCTTCTACATGAGCGGCTACCGCGAGCTGGACAGCGGCGGCCTGCGCGCCGTGGTCGAGCTGGTGCAGGGCGAACTCGCCCGCCACCAGGCCACGCTGCTGGTGATCGACGGCTTGGTGGTCGACAACCTGGCCTCCACCGCCAACGATTCCGTGCGGCAGTTCGTGCACGAGCTGCAGAGCCTGGTGAGCGTCATGTCCTGCACCTGCCTGGTGCTGACCAGCGGCCACAGCAACGTGCTGAGCGCCGAGCAGACCATGGTGGACGGCATCTTCACCTTCGAGGACCACGGCTTCCACTGGCGGGCCGAGCGGCGCGTGCACGTGCGCAAGTTCCGCGGCAGCCAGATCCTGCGCGGGCAGCACACCTTCTGCATCTCCATGCAGGGCTTGCAGTTCTTCCCCCGGCTGGAAAGCCTGCCGCTGGTGGGCGCCAATGCCCGGCTCGGCCAGGGCGTGCTGTCGACCGGCCATGCCGCCATTGATGGTGTCCTACACCAGCCGGGTTTCCTGTCCGGCAGTGCCACGGCGCTGATCGGACAGACTGGCTCCGGCAAGACCAGCCTGGGGCTGGCGTTCGCCACGGCGGGCACGCCGGAAGCGCCGGCCCTGTTCCTGGCCTGCACCGAGCTGGGCGGCGACCTGCGCCGCCTGGGCTCCGAGGTGCGGGTGGATGTGGAGCAGGCCCAGCGTGCCGGCGCCTTGACGATCAAATCACTGGCGCACGAGGATGAATCGATGGACGAGTTGGGCCACAAGCTGCTGCGCATGGTCGATGAGCTGAAGGTCCGGCGGCTGGTGGTCGATGGCCTGGCCGGGCTGGCCGACACCCTGGCCTTCCCCGAGCGCGGCTACCGCTTTCTGGGCCGCCTGCTGCACGAGCTGCGCCGCCGCGAGGTGACCTCGGTGTTCACCATCGATCCCGACGCGCTGGCCGCTGCCGCCGGCACGCCGCTGGCACCCGGCGTGGCGGGCTGGTTCGACAACGTGCTGGAGTTCGCCGCCGTACCGGAAGGCGAGCGGCGGGTCGACGTGCGGCCCCTCCACATCACCAAGGTGCGGGGCGGGCGCGCCCGGCAGCCTTCGGTGGACCTCTACCTCTCGTCGCCGCAAGCCGTGGCTCCACCCCCCTGAACAAGGTGCGCCTGATGAAACTGATTCTGGTTGTGGAAGACGAGTACGGCAACGCCGAGGTGCTGCAGATGCTGCTCGAAGCGGAGGGCTTCCGCGTGGCGCTGGCCTCCAACGGCAAGGCGGCGCTGCAGCTGCTGGCCGAGGGCGAGAAGCCGGCGCTGATCCTGTCGGACTTCATGATGCCCGTCATGACGGGCGGCGAGTTCGGTCTGGCCCTGCGCGGCGACCCGGCGCTGGCGCGCATTCCCTTCGTCTTCATGAGCGGCACGAACGAGGAGGTGGTGCGCCGCGCGTTCGCCGACTACGACGCCTTCGTCGTCAAGCCCATCCAGTTCGCGGCCCTGTCGGTGGTGCTGCACCGCCTGATCGCGGAGGGCCGGCCCAGCGCATCCGGCGCCTCCAACCGTCCGGTGCCCCTCGCGCGGATCGAACCGTCCCGCTAGGGATCCTCGCGGTACGTGCGCCCGCCCGTCCGGGCTCTGGCCATCCGGCTCGCGCGCTGCCGGGCGGTCCGGCTCAGCCCAGCCAGCCCTTGGGCACCTTGTCGGCCTTGTGCTCCACCGGGTTCGCGGTGAGCGACTGGGCCGGGTAAGGGCGCAGGAACTCCTTGGCCTTGGCCACCGGGGTGCTCAGCCAGGCGGCGTGGGCGCCTTCGCCCAAAATCACCGGCATGCGCCTGTCGGCGCCCGGCGGGCCGTAGCGGTTGAGCAGCCCATGCGCCTGGGCGCTCACCGTGATCAGCGCATAGCTCAGCAGCACCTCGCCATCCGGCCCCTCCCAGCGGGCCCACACGCCGGCCACGCCCATGGGCGCGCCGTCCACGCGCGCGATGCGCGTGGGCACGGCCTTGCCGCTGCGCCAGTCGTCTTCGTAGAACGACTGCATCGGCACGATGCAGCGCTGCCCGTTCAGCCACGCATCGCGGAAGGCCGTGCCGGTGGAGACGGTATCGGTGTACGCGTTGACCAGCTTGGGCGCGCGCAGCCGGCCGTCCGACGCCGATTTGACCCAGTGCGGCACCAGGCCCCACTGCGCCGCGATCAGTTCGCGCGGCTGCCCGCCAGGCGGGGCGGCGGGCGCCTCCGCGGGCTGCGCTGCATCCGCCGCGGCGCCATCAGGCCCGGGCTGCGGCGTGTGCGAGGGCACGGGTACGGGCACGGCCCGCAGCATGAACCCGGTGCCGCGCGGCTTGATGTGGCGCGCGCCGGGCTCCTGCGGGGGCGGCACCTTGAACACATCGGCGTAGGCGGCCGTGGCGGGGAGGGCTTCGTATCGGGCAGTCATGCGCGCATCGTAACGGGCCCGGGCGGCGTTTGGGGTCAAATAGGCCCGTGGCGCTTGATGGTCAAGCGCGTGCAGCTATTAAAGTGATAGTGGTTCGTCAGGCCGGGGCGGGCGCGCTTGCGGGGCCGCCGGCCTGGTGCCAGACGATGCAGTCGCGCCCCTGCGCCTTGGCCGCATACAGCGCGCGGTCGGCGTGTTCCAGCGTCTGGTCGATGGTCTGGCCGGGCTGGTACCGGGTGACGCCGATGGACACCGTCATGCGGATGGGCGGGCGGCCCGGTCGCTCCATGCGCTGCGCGGCCACGGCCCGCCGCACGCGCTCCAGCAGGTCCGCCGCGTCTTCCGGCCGGGTGTTGCAAAGCATCAGGATGAATTCCTCGCCACCCCAGCGCGCCAGGGCGTCCGAGCCGCGAACGCACTGGCGCACGGTGTGGGCGAAGTTCTGCAGCGCCGCATCGCCCACCGCATGGCCGTGGGTGTCGTTGATGGTCTTGAAGTGGTCCAGGTCGAGCTGGGCCAGCAGCAGCGGTTGACCGCTGCGCTCGGCGCGCAGCATCTCCATGCGCATCATCTCCAGCATGTAGCGGCGGTTGGGCAGACCGGTCAGGTCGTCGTGCGTGGCCAGCTCGCGGATCTGCTCCAGCGCCTGGGCCAGCTTCTCCCGCTGGCGGCGCAGGTGTTCCCGCGTGGCCTGCACGCGGCGGGTCAGGAAGGTGCTGCTGAGCAGCACCACCACGATGATGATGCCGTAGGCCACCGACAGCGCGCGGGAGTGGCCGGGCTCCTGGCGCAGCTCCACCACGATCCACGCCAGCCCGAACACGCCCAGCCCGTAGACCAGCACGCCCAGCATCTGCCGGGGCGTGAGGCCGAACATGCCGAACATCATGATCACCGCCAGGATCGGCGGCGTGATGCCGCGCGCCTGCCCGCCAATGGCGTAGGCCACGGCATTGCAGGCGATGGCGTAGAGGATCTGGACCAGCGTGAGAGACGGGTCGCTGAAGCGCGTGGAGTATCCGGTGCGGATGGCCGCCAGCACCAAGGTCAGGCCGAGGGCGCTGGCCAGCGTCCACCAGAGCACGTGCGTGCGGTTGGCCATGCCGGCGGCCGCCACGATGTGCATGGCGATCATGCAGCCGGTCATGAGCAGCGCTGCCAGCCCGGCCATGGTCACGCGCAGGCGCTGGCGCCGGTCGGTGCCCAGCAGCGCGTCCATGAGCCGCCGCAATGCGCTGCTGCGGGGCGTGCCGGCATCGGCGGCTGCGTGGTTCACGCGGATCCCTTTCCCTGGTCAGGAGGTGTCTTCTTGCACCGCGCAGGCGGGAGGCCGCCCGGCCAAGGGTGCCGGACTGCCACGCGGTGTTGTCTCACCACAGATTCTAGGGACGAGCGGCAGTCCGCAGAGGCTCCTGCGTGTCAGCGCACACCGCAAAACAGGGAAAACCCCGCCTTTCCGCCAGGCGGGCCGTCTGGCGGGGCCTGTCAGGCCGGCACGGCCTCCAGCACCGGTACGCCGCGCCGCTTGGCCACGGCGATGGGCGGGGCCCAGCGGCTGTCCTTGGGCTTCTTGCTGGTCACCAGGGTGATCTCGGCGGGCTCGAACACCTCCAGGTTGTGCGTGATGGGCGTGGTCAGCACGTACTGCGCCTGGGTGGAGCGCAGGAAGTGGCCCACCAGCTGGATGTTGCGCACGTCCAGGTGGGCGAAGGGCTCGTCGATGAAGACGAAGCCGCCCGATCCGCTCTCCTCGTCCTTGAGCAGGCCCACCAGCAGGATCAGCGACTTGATCACCTGCTGCCCGCCCGAGGCCTCGCCGTCGTTCAGGCCGATGCTGCCCTTGCCGTCGAAGGCGAAGTGCACCTTGAGGCCTGCCTGGGCGAGCACGGTGTCGTCGTTCTCCAGCAGCGGCAGGTCGGCTGCCACGTCCACGCCGGCCAGCGCGCCCAGCTCCTGGATGTTCTTGCGGTAGCGGCGCACGGTGCTGCGCAGCACCTCGATGTAGCTCTCGCGCGCGTTCAGCACGGCGGTGGCGGCCTGGGCGTTCTTGACCTGGTGGTCCGACAGGCTGCCCGCCTGCTCGCGCACCGTCATGTCCATGCGGCGGTGGCGCTCTTCCACCGTGGCGTCCCGCTCCCAGGTGCCCTGCTCCAGCTCCTGCTCCACGGCGTGCAGGCGCAGCTTGGCCTGGGTGTCGTTGACGTACTCGTCGACCAGCGCGGCCAGCGTGGCGGGCGCGATCCAGCGGGCCGGAAAGCGCGCGCGCTGGGCCTGGCTGTGCGCCACGGCGCCGGTGTGGTGGCGGCGGCGCGCCGTCCATTCCTGCGCCGCGCGTTCGCTGTCGCCACGGGCACGCCTGAGCTGCGCCTCCAGCCGCTGGTGCTCGTCGGTGAAGGCGCGGTGGCGTTCGTGCGCGCGCGCGGCCTCGGTGTCCAGCCTCTGCCACAGCTGGGCGGCGCCGATGCGCGCCTGCTTGGCGGCGGGCAGGTCCTGCCGGGCCTGGGCGAACTCGTCGCTGCGGCGGGCCAGTTCCTCGGCGGCGCTGTGGCCTTCGAGCGCGCGGCGCGTGTCGGTGATCTGGCGCTTGAGCGCCATGAGCCGCTCCAGCACCGGGGCGAGCTGCGCATCGATCTGCGCCAGATCGCGCTCGGCGGCACCGCGGCGGGCGTGCACGGCGGCGGCGCCGAACTGGTGGTCGCGCGGCTCCACCCACATCGAGCGGGCGCCGCGTCCGTCGTGCATGTAGGCCTGCGGCGTGATCCAGGTCCCGCCCAGGCGCTTGCCCTCGCGCGGGTCGGCCACGCAGCGCAGTTGCTGCAGCTGCTGCACCAGCCAGCGCGGCACGGGCGCGGTGAAGCGCACGTGGGCCAGCAGCGTGCCGGGCTCGCCCTTGAGCACCTTCTCGCCGGGGCCGACGAGGTAATGCCGGTAGCGCTCGCGCTCGCCGATGTCGTAGGCCTCGGCCAGGTCGCTGTCCTTGTCGAGCAGCACCACCCAGCGGTGGCCGCGCAGCACGCCTTCGACCGCGGCGCGCCAGGCTTCTTCCACCACCTCGACCACCTCGGCCACGAACTGGTGGCCGATGCCCTGCGCCACCAGCCGCTTGCGGAACTGCTGCACCTCGGCCGGTTGCGGCGGCAGGCGCTGGCCTTCCAGCGCCTGCAGCGCGTCGTGGGCGAGGCGGCGGCGCTGCTGCAGCGTGCTGCGTTCGTCCTGCGCGTCGGCCTCCTGGCGTTGCAGGTCGGCCAGATGCGCCTGCAGCTCGTCGGCATTGCTGCCCTTGTCCACCAGCGCGAGCAGCTCCTGCTCGCGCTGGGCGAGCTTGTCCAGCGGGGCTTCGTGGCGCATGGCGGCATCCAGCTGCACGCGCGCCTGGTCGCGCTCGGCGTGCAGGCGCTCGGCATCCGCCTGCGCGCGCCCGCCTTCGTCCAGCAGGTGCAGCAGGCGCTTGTTCTGCACGGCCTGCTCGGCCAGCGCGGCGCGGTGCTGGGTCTTCTGGCGGCGCAGTTCGCGCGCCTGCTTGGTTAGGCCTTCGCGCTCGCCATGCCAGGTCAGTACGGGCAGCACCTCGGTGGCCAGGCGTTCGCGCTCGGCCAGGCGCAGCTGCCAGGTCTTGTAGTTGGTCACGCGGTTGCTCAGTTCGGTGAGCTGGGCGCGGCTGTGGTCCAGTTCGCGCTCGGCCTGGGCCATTTCGCGCACCAGCTGCTGCTGGTGCTCGCGCGCCTGGTCGTAGTCGTCCAGCACCTGCTGGTCGCCGAACACGTCGAACACCAGGCGCAGCAACTCGCGTGGGGAGAACTCGCACAGCCGGTCGGTCTGGCCCTGCTCCAGCGACAGCACGCGCGCGATGGCGGGCGACAGGCCGGCGGCCGACAGCACGCGGCCCCAGGCCTCCACGCCCATGAAGCCCAGGTCTTTCTCCGGCGTGTCGCGCAGCTGCTCGATGCTGGCGTCGCCCTCCACCAGGCAGTAGCGGCGCTGCCAGTCGCCGCCGTTCTTGTCGATGCGGCAGGCCAGCGTGACCTGGTCGGTGTAGATCAGGCGGCGGGCGAAGGGGCGGCTCGACGTCTGCCGGCTCTGCGCGCGGTTGTCCACCACGGCGCGCAGCCAGGCCGTCTGCGCGCCGGCGTGGCGCGCGTAGGTGCGGTAGTCGCGCGGGGCCGAGCAGCGCAGGCCCAGCAGCGTGCGCATGGCGTCCAGCAGCGTGGTCTTGCCCGAGCCGTTGGGGCCGGCGATGGTGATGATGGAGGCGTCCAGCGGCAGGGCCACGCGCTGGCAGTAGTCCCAGTGGACGAGTTCGAGGGTTTGCAGGTGGAACATGCTCAGAACGTGTTCAATGTCTTTTTGGAGATCGCGTTGGAGTGCAATCGGGATGGATGCATGCTCCAGTTGCGCGGCATGGGCTCATGCCCATGCAAGAAACTGGGGCGTGAAGGCGCCCGATTTCACGCCAACCCTTCGGGCAAGTGCCTTGTCGGGCGGTCTGCGGCGTTGCGGCGCTTGTGGATAGTCGAGCTATCCACTGCGCACCGCGCCTTGCATCCCATCCCGACAAGGCGCTTGCGCGACTCCAAAAAGGCATTGAACACGTTCTTACTCCTGCACTTCGGTTTTGATAGCTGACTGCGCTGGTGTATCAAGCACTGCAGCCTGTTTTGGCTCGGATTCTTCCTGCGCGGCGCGCTCGCGCAGCAGCACGTCGGCCAGGGCGCCGTCCAGGATGCGCGGGGCCAGCACGTCGTAGTCCAGCAGCACGTCGAGCAGCGGGCCCTCGGCGATGTCGTCCTGCCGGCGCAGGATGAAGCCATGGCGCTCCAGCAGCTTGAGGTTGGTGTCCAGGCGCACCTTCTTGCCGAGCTGGTTGCCGTAGTCCTCCAGCAGCGTCTTGTACGACAGCACGGGGCTCACGTGGCGGGCCGCGGGCAGGGGCTTGGCGCCGGGGAACATGTCGTTCTGGCCGGCGTCGGCCTCTTCCACGCGGCTGGTCTGGCGTTCGCGCTTGGGTAGCACGATCAGCGCCCACAGCACCACCAGCAGGGCCTGCGCGTCGCGCGGCAGCTCCAGGTTGTTGTTGGCGTTCAGCCCGGCTTCGCCGAGCACGCCGTTCTGCGCGGCCGGCAGCAGGGCCACACTCACGTGGTCGGCATAGATGCTGTCCATGAAGCGCAGGCCGGATTGGGCCAGGCGCTGTTCGACCTGGGCAAAGAGTTCGGCGTCGACCAGCGCGCGCTTCACGCGCGGGTGGCTGCGGGGCAGCCAGCGGCGGGTGAGCAGTTCGGCGATCAAGAGGGCGGCGTCATCCATCGGTAAGGTCTTTGGCTTTCTTTTTCTTCAATGCGGATCGGCGGGCGCGGCGGTGCCCGGGGCGTCGCTTACGGGCGCAGGGACGTTGTTGCCGTGGCCCGCGGGCACCAGGCGGCCGCGGCTCAGCAGGGCGATCTGCGGGTGCTTGATCTTCTTGGCGCTGGCCTCCCACTGCACGCGCCAGGGCTGGCGGGCCAGGTCGCCCGTGAGGCCGGGCAGCACGGCGGCCTGCGGGTCGCCCAGCAGCGGCAGCAGCTGGGCCTTGTAGGCCACCTGGGCATAGCGCGCATCGGCAGGCGTGGTGCCCAGCAGGGCGTCGGCCACATCGTGCGGGCCATGGGCGTCGGCAGGCTCCAGGTCCCACGCGGCCAGCAGTTCCGACAGGTCGTTCAGCTCGCGCGGCAGGGCCACGGCGGCCAGCGTGCCGGCGGGGGCGGGCGTGGCGCCGGGCAGGTCTTCCGCGGCGGCGGCCTGCGGGCGGTCGCGTTCGAACTCGGCCTCGACCACGTCGAGCAGCTCGTGCGGCGCCAGCGTGGCGAACGATGTGGGCGTGCCCAGGGCGTCCTGCAGCAGCGCATGGGTGCGCGGCAGCGCCTGCAGCCAGCGCTTCACGTCGGTGCTGGTGATGCCGGTGGTGCCCAGCGTCACGCGCTGGCGGTCCACCTGCTGCAGCGCGCGGTTGAACTGGCTGGCCATGGCCAGCAGGCGCGACTGGGCCTGGCCCAGCCCGCGCGCCGCGCGCTCCAGCGCGATGTGGCCGTGGGCGTTGCTGATGATGGCGGTGATGGCGTCCGACGCGCGGTCGATCAGCGTGGCGGCGCGGTCGTAGCGCTTGCGTGCCTCGCGCAGGCGGAACTCGGAGCCGCTGGCAATCGCGTCGGCGAATTCGCCGTGCAGGCGCGCCAGTTGTGCGTGCAGCAATTGCACCTGGCCTGCGTCCACATGGCCGAGCTGGTTGGCGCCCACCACCGAGCCGAGCAGGTCGGCCAGCTCGCCGCCCTCCTCGGCATCGCCCGGGGGCGCTTCGTTGGCCAGGGGCGAGAGCAGCCCGGCCACCCGCTGGGCCAGCGGCGGCAGGGTGTAGGCGCGCTGGGTTTCGTCCCAGGCCAGCAGGCCCACGTCGCGAAAGCGCTTGAGCACGGTTTCCAGCGCCTCGGGGCGCAGGGCGCGAAAGAGGTCCTCGATGCGCTCGCGCGGCAGCAGGGCTTCGCCCTGGGCGGCCAGTTGCAGAAAGACCCACAGGCGCAGCTGCACCAGCGCGGCCGGGCCGTGGAACAGGCCGCTGAGCGCCTGCGTCAGCTCCTGCTGGCGCGCGATGCGCCACAGCAGCGGCGAATCGGCGGCCGCGTCGGCATCGCGGAAAAAGTCGGTCAGCGCACTTTCGGGGCTGTCCGTGGGCAGATCGGGCGAGAGGATTGCGCTCATCCGAATACGAGCTGCGACAGCGCAGCGACGGAGGCGGTTTCGGCCCGCAGCACGCGCGCGCCCAGGCTGGCGGGCGCGAAGCCCTGGGCCAGGGCGGCGTCTTCTTCCTGTGCGGTCAGCCCGCCCTCGGGGCCGTGCAGCACCCAGACGTCGCCCTCCGCACCCGCAGCATCGCGCAGGGGCTGGCTGCCGGCCCGCAGCGACAACAGCAGGCGGGTGCCCTGCGGGGGCGCGTCTTTGCGCAGCCAGTCGCTGAGGGCCATCGGGGCGTGGACGACGGGCACGCGGTTGCGGCCGCACTGCTCGCAAGCGGACACGGCAATCGCCTGCCAGTGGGCCTGGCGCTTGGTGGCGCGCTCGCCCGACAGCTTGAGCACGCTGCGCGCGGCGGCAATGGGCTGAATGCTGGTGGCGCCGAGTTCGGTGGCTTTTTCGACCAGCCAGTCCATGCGCTCGTTGGCCGGCATGCCGACGACGAGGTGCACGGCGCGCGCGGCTTCGCGCTCGACGGGGTCGTGCGCGCCGACCTCCACGTCCACATCGGAGCGGCCCATGCGCGTGACCGTGGCGGCGTACTCGCCCCCGCGTCCGTCGAAGAGCGTGATGGCATCGCCGGGCTGCAGGCGCAGCACCTGCACATGGCGTGCGGCCGTGGGCGGCAGCGTGAGCTGCGCGCCGGTGGCCAGGGGCAGGGGGCAGTGAAAGCGGGGCATATGCTTCAAAAATAGGAGCTACTGGCGCTTATGGAATAAGCGCCAGAGGCCATTTTGACCATGATTCTGTGGGAGCCTAAATCCGGCCGTAGGCAAAGCCGACGAGCGGCTGCGTGCCCTCGATCTCGTCCACCAGGCGCAGCAGGGGCGCCAGCTCGCGGTAGCGGCTGGCCGTGGAGCGGATGTAGCCAATGAAGCGGGGCGCATCGGCCAGGTACTTGGGCTTGCCGTCGCGCAGCGTCAGCCGGGCGAAGATGCCGGCGACCTTCAGGTGGCGCTGCAGGCCCATCCATTCGACGGCGCGATAGAACTCGCCGAAGTCCGCGCCCCAGCCGCTGGCGCTCGCCGCGCCCAGCAGGCCGGCCTTGCGGGCCTTCTCCCAGTAACGCACGGTAATGTCGATGACGAAATCCTCGTCCCAGCTGATGAACGCGTCGCGCAGCAGGCTGGCGATGTCGTAGGTGATGGGGCCGTAGACGGCATCCTGGAAGTCGAGCACGCCGAGTGCGTGCCGGGATGCACCAGCCGAGCCGCCGCCGGGCCGCCCCAAGGCGGCGAGAGCCTCCTCGGGGGGCAGCGAACCACGCGCAGAGGGGAGCGCAGGGGCCATCAGATTCCGCGTCATGAAGTCGCGGTGCACGAAGACGCTGGGTGCCGCCAGGTTCTGCGCCACGATGGCATCGAAGGTGCGGGCCAGCGTGGCCTGCTGCGCATCGCTCAGCGCCACGCCGCGGTGGCGCGCCAGGTACCAGTCGGGGAACAGGGCCAGTTCGCGGCGCAGCAGGGCGTCGTCGTACGCCGGCAGCACGCCCGGGCGCGAGGCCTTCTGCCAGTCGAGCAGCACGTCGGTGGCCTGCAGATACCAGTCGCGGGCGGCGGTGGGCGCCTCGGGGTCCAGCAGCTCGATCAGCGTCTGGTGGCCCAGGTCGGTCAGCAGCATGAAGCCGTGGGGCTCGTCCCAGTCCAGGATCTGCGGCACGCGCAGGCCCGCGTCCTGCAGCAGGCGCTGCACCTGGACGAAGGGGGCGCAGTTCTCCTTGTCGGGCGGGGCATCCATGACGATGCGGGTGCTGCCGTCCGCCGCATCCAGGCGCAGGTAGCGGCGGAAGCTGGCATCGGCCGAGGCCGGGCGCAGGCTGGCGGGCAGCAGGCCGTGCCGTGCGGCTAGCGGGGCGAGCCAGGCCTCGAAGGCGGCGTGCCGGGCGGCATCGCTCCAGGCGACGGTGGGGGCGCTGTCGGCGGGCGCCGCGTCCGCCGGGGCGGGAGTGGGGGAGTCAGGGTGGCTCATGGATAATCCGATTTTACAAACCGGTCTGCCCCGGACCGGGCGGACTTGTCCGCCGCTGTGCCGCCGACTGGCCGACTTCATGGACCGTTCCTCCTTGCCCGCTGCCCTGTCTTCCCCGACGCCTCATCCGATGCCCGCCCCCGCTGCCCGGCGCCCCCGCCGCGGCACGCGCGCCGTGCCGGCCTTCCGGCTGCGCACGCTGGCCCGGCTGGCCGCCTGGATGGTGTGCGGCGCACCGCTGGCCGTGCTGGCCCAGGCCACCGAGGCGGGCGACCCTGCGCCGGCGGCCGACGCCGCTCCCGTGCTGCGCACCAGCCCGCGCCTGCAGGAAACCCTTCCCGACGCCGTCCGTCCCCAGCTGCCGGTCTTCGTCAGCGGCGACCACGTGACGGGCCAGCCGGACATCAAGGCCACCATCGAAGGCGACGCCGAACTGCGCCGCGGCGATACGGTCATCAAGGCCGACCGCATGGATTACACGGTGGCCGACGACTTGGCCAAGGCCAACGGCCAGGTACGCATCAACCGCGCAGGCAACACCTACGCCGGCTCGCAGCTGGAACTGCGCGTGGACGCCTTCAACGGCTTCTTCACCGACGCGAACTACCGGTTCCTCGAAACCTCGGCCCATGGCGAGGCCTCGCGCGTGGATTTCATCGACCGTGACCGCTCCGTGGTGTACGACGCCACCTACACCACCTGCCAGCGCACCGACGAGGCCAGCTGGCAGCCCGACTGGATCCTGCGCGCCCGCGTGATCCACCTCGACCGCGAGGAGGACGTGGGCCGTGCCGAAGGGGCGGTGCTCGAGTTCAAGCGCGTGCCCATCCTGCCCTTCCCGGGCCTGTCGTTCCCGCTGTCGGACCGCCGCAAATCGGGCCTGCTCCCGCCCACGGTCGGCCTGGACAGCGTGAGCGGCTTCGAGTACTCGCAGCCCTACTACTGGAACATCGCCCCCAACCGCGACGCCACCATCACCCCCACGGTGATGAGCAAGCGCGGCGTGAACCTGGGCACCGAGTTCCGCTACCTGGAGCCGAGCTACAGCGGCGAGGTGGCCCTGGACTACATGCCGGGCGACAAGCTGCGCGACCGGGACCGCTGGTCGTACAAGCTGCGGCACGGCCAGAGCCTGGACACCCCCGTGGGCGGCGTCTCCCTGGGCATCGACGTGCAGCGGGTGAGCGACGACAACTACTGGCGCGACTTCAACACGCGCAACCTGGGCACCGGCACCCTCGGCTCCAGCGGGCTGCTGTCGCAACGTCTGCTGCCGGGCCGCTTGAACCTGGGCTGGGGCCGCGGCGACCACTCGCTCAGCCTCAATGTGGTCAAGTGGCAGACGCTGCAGGACGTCAACTCGCCGATCACCCCGCCGTATGACCAGCTGCCGCAGCTGCACTGGCGCTACGCGCCCACGGAAACGCTCCCGGGCGGTTTCGAGACCAGCATCGACGGCGACTACACCCGCTTCCAGGCGGACCGGTTCTACACGGGGCAGCCCAATGCCGACCGCAGCTACCTGCTGGCGCAGATCAGCCGCCCCTTCCTCGCGCCGGCCGGCTTCATCACGCCCAAGGTGCAGCTGCACACCTCGCAATACCAGTTCGACGGCATGCTGGCCAACGGCCAGCGCAGCTACGACCGCACGCTGCCCACCTTCAGCCTCGACAGCGGCCTGGTGTTCGAGCGCGACACGCGCTTCTTCGGCCGCAACTTCTTGCAGACGCTGGAGCCGCGCGCTTTCTACACCTACACGCCCTACCGCGACCAGAGCATGGTCCCGGTGTACGACACCGCGGTGAAGGACTTCAACTTCTCGTCGGTCTACACCGAGAACGCGTTCGCGGGCAACGACCGGCTGGCCGACAACAACCTGCTCACGCTGGGCGTGACCACCCGGCTGCTGGACGCCGACACCGGCGCCGAGGCCGCCCGCTTCGGCATCGCGCAGCGGCTGCGCTTCTCAGACCAGAATGTGACCATGCCCGGCGGCACGCCCGTCAGCGAGCGGCTGTCGGACGTGCTCCTGGGCGCCGGCATCAACTGGACGCCGCAGTGGGGCTTCGACTCCACGGTGCAGTACAACCCCAAGACCGATCGCTCGCTGCGCTCCACCGTCAGCGCGCGCTACACGCCGGGCAACTACCGCACCATCAGTGCCGCCTACCGCATGCAGAAGGAGACCAGCCTGATCGCAGAGCCCAGCGAGCAGGTCGATGTGGGCTGGCAGTGGCCGCTGAACGCCCTGTGGGGTGGCGCCAACGAGCGCCCCACGGCCGACAAGGGCCGCTGGTTCACCGTGGGCCGCCTGAACTACAGCCTTAAGGACCGCCGGCTGGTCGACAGCGTGGTGGGCTTCGAATACGAAGCCTGCTGCTGGATCGGCCGCGTCGTCCTCGAACGCCTGCAGAGCAGCACGACGACGTCCACGTCGCGCGTGATGTTCCAGCTGGAATTCACCGGCTTCTCGCGCCTGTCGCTGGGCTCCAACCCGCTGGCCAGCCTGCAGCGCAATGTGCCCCGCTACGAGATGCTGGGCCAGAACCGCAACATCCCGAGCCGCTTCTCCAACTACGATTGATGGATGGATGCATCCCCTGCGCATTCCGCCGGCCGCGCCGCTGCCCGGGACGCCGCCCGTATCCTTTGACTGAGACGCCATGAAACAACGCGCTTTTACCTGGGCCCTGGCCGGCCTTGCCGCCCTGGCATCCCTCGCTCCGCAGCACGCCGTGCAGGCCCAGGGCCTGCGGTCCCCCGGGAGCAGCGGCGGCGGCCTCACCCGCACGCCGCCGCCGATCATGCTGCCGGCCCCGGGCAGCAGCCTGCCGCGCCAGGCCGACTACATCGTGGCCGTGGTGAACTCCGAGCCCATCACCAACAACGACGTGCGCATCCGCCAGGCCCGCATCGAGCAGCAGATCGCCGCGCAGGGCGGCGAGTTGCCGCCGCGCGACCGCATCGGGCGCGAAGTGCTCGAGCGCCTCATCCTGGAGAAGATCCAGACCCAGCTGGCGACCGAGGGCGGCATCAAGGTCGATGACCTGGCCGTGACCCAGGCGGAGCAGGGCGTGGCCCGCCAGAACAGCGTCACGCTGGAGGAGATGGAGCGCCGGCTCGCGGCCGATGGACTGACGCGCGAGCGCTTCCGCCAGGAGCTGCGCAGCCAGCTGCAGCTGCAGCGCCTGCGCGAGCGGGAGGTGGAGTCCCGCGTGCGCGTGACCGAAGCCGACGTGGACCAGTTCCTGCGCGATCAGCAGACCAACGCGGACCCGTCCAGGACCGAGCTCAATCTGGGCCACATCCTCATCCTCGTGCCCGAGGGCTCCAGCCCCGAGGTGGTGGAGCAGCGCCGCGAGCGCGCGCAGAAGGCGGCCGACGAAGTGCGTGCCGGCAAGGACTTCGGCACCGCCGCGCGCGAGTACTCCGACGCGGCGGAAGGCAAATCCGGCGGCGAGCTGGGCCTGCGCCCCGCCGACCGCTACCCCGAGCTGTTCCTGAGCGCGACGCGCCAGGCGCCGGTGGGCGGCCTGGTCGGCCCGGTGCGCTCGCCCGCCGGCTTCCACGTGCTGAAGGTGATCGAGCGCAACCGCGGCGGCGTGCCGTCCGTGGCGGTGCAGAACCATGCGCGCCACATCCTGCTGCGCACCGGCGCGCAGCTGTCGGAGTCCGCCGCTGCCGAGCGCCTGGCCGACTACCGCCGCCGCATCGAAAGCGGCACAGCCGACTTCGCCTCTCTGGCCCGCGAGTACTCGCAGGACGGCAGCGCCAAGGACGGCGGCGACCTCGGCTGGGCCAGCCCCGGCCGCTACGTGCCCGAGTTCGAAGAGGTCCTGAGCAGCCTGCGGCCCGGCGAGGTCAGCCAGCCGGTGGTCTCCCGCTTCGGCGTGCACCTGATCCAGCTGCTGGAGCGCCGCGAAGCCAAGCTCACGCCGCGCGAGCAGCGCGACATGGTGCGCGACATGGTCCGCGAGAAGAAGCTGGACGAAGCCTACGCCAACTGGATGCAGGACATCCGGGGCCGTGCCTACGTCGAGTACCGCGACGCGCCGCAATGACGCCCGCCGTCCGCGCCATCCCGCTGCGCTCCTGGGGCCGTCCGGCCGCACTGGCATGAAGCACATTCCCCGCAAGCGCTTCGGCCAGCACTTCCTGAGCGACCACGGCATCATCGACGCCATCGTGCGCGCCATCGGCCCCGTCGCCGGCCAGCCGGTGGTCGAGATCGGCCCGGGCCTGGCCGCGCTCACGCAGCCGCTGGTGGAGCGCCTCGGCCGCATGACGGTGATCGAGCTCGACCGCGACCTGGCGGCGCGCCTGCGCACGCACGGCCAGCTGGACGTCATCGAATCCGATGTGCTGAAGGTGGACTTCGCCCAGGTGGCGCAAGCGCTGGGCGCTCCCAAGATCCGCGTGGTCGGCAACCTGCCGTACAACATCTCCACGCCCATCCTGTTCCATCTGCTGGAGCACGTGGCCGTCATCGAAGACCAGCACTTCATGCTGCAAAAGGAAGTCATCGACCGCATGGTGGCCGAGCCCGCCACGGCCGACTACGGCCGCCTGTCGGTGATGCTGCAGTGGCGCTATGCCATGGAGAACGTGCTGTTCGTGCCGCCCGAGAGCTTCGACCCGCCGCCGCGCGTCGACAGCGCCGTGGTGCGCATGGTGCCCCGCGCCGAGCCGGCTGCCGTGCAGCCGAAGCTGCTGGAAGAACTGGTGCAGGTCGCTTTCAGCCAGCGCCGCAAGCTGCTGCGCCACACCCTGGGCCGCTGGCTCGAAGCCCGCCAGTTCGCCGGCACCTTCGACACCCAGCGCCGCGCCGAGGAAGTGCCCGTGGCCGACTACGTGGCCCTGGCGCAGGATTGCTCCTGAATTAATAGCTGTAGGCGCTTGTTTATCAAGCGCTACAGGCCTTTTTGACCATGGTTTCAGTGCATTGCAAGGCCCGCCGCCGCGTTGGGACCTATTCCAGGGGCTGTTGGGCATTGGCCCCCATCAGGACGAGATGACCAACCGTCCTTGAAACTGGCGCGACCCAGGCCAGCAGCAGCCGCGCAAGGGCCGCCCCGCCGCGCCGGCTGCGTCCCCCTTCCCATCGCGCGAAGCGCGTAGAGAGAAGGGGGAAGGCGCGAAGCGCCTCAGGGGGATGTACCGAATTCAGGCCGCAGCGAGCCAGTACCCCGCATTGAACGGGCTGCTCATGCGCAAAGCCAGAGGGGACACGTCCACGAGCTTGTCCGTGGGCATCTTCTCGCCGGACGACGGCTCGACGGTGATCTGGATGGCCGGGACCGGGGCGGCTTCGCTCGCCTCGGCAGCCCGTTCTGCTTGGCCAGTGGATGCAGAACGGGCTACAGAAAAGAATAGAAACAGCGGAACGGGATCTTGCGGTCGGCCCAGTAGTCGGCGGCGTCGCGGAAGATGTCGAGCAGCTGCTCTCGCGCTTCCTTGTCGAACTTGACCGTGGTGGGGATCTGCTCCAGCACCACGATGAAGCCCGGCTGCGGGCCCGATTTGTGCAACGGGTCCGTCATGCAATCGTACAGCGCGTCGAAGTTCTTGCCGAAGTGCGCCGGGAAGGTGAACTGGCCTGCGATCAGGTCCAGCACGTCCTGCTTGGACTGGGCATGTGCCAGGTTGGCATACAGGAAGTGGTGACCCAGGCCGCGCGCCGAATCCTGCAGGTCCTGGATCCGGAAGGCGCGGATCGACTGCACGATGTTGGCGCGCACGCCCCGCAGAGGGGTGTCTTGGTCTTTACGAAGTGGCATTTCCATCTCCGCTGCTCTTTCTTTTAGAAGTCCACAAACAAGGTGTTCCGGAAGACCGGTGGGGGCTGTCGACCAGAAGGGGATCTCTCACCAACCCATCCGCCGGGCACAGGATCCACTGCCGGCCGAGAACGCGCAGGCGGCGTCCAGCGTTCATTCCTTAATTTCTCGAAAGCTCGCGTAGTGATCGCTGGTGTAGTAGCAGGCGTCCGGCGTGCGGGGCTTGCCGCCACAGACGATGCGCCGGGCTCCCCGATCGCGCGACCCTGGTGTTCTGACGGTGTATTCGCGGTAGTAGCCGCGTGTCTGCGCCGGCAGCAGCCGCTCACGGTTGCCGAAGACCGAGCCATCCTTGTCGTACGGGAACGGCCCGCCGTCTCGGATCAACTGGTAGGTCGTGCGTCCCTGCGAAGGCAGTTCAGCCAGCGAAATGGAGTGAAGTGCCGCGGTTTCCGCGGACTTGCGGGCTGATGCGGACACCGGTGCAAGCACCAATCCGAGTCCCAGAATGCACGCCCAACTTGCCTTGTACGCCTGGACGGCGACAGCCTTCAACATCAACGACACCTTTCAGAAACCCCGGGTTAACCCGAAATTTCGAGCCGCTAGTGTGACGGAAAGGGCCCCGGAATGCAAGCATCTGCCCATTATTTGGGCAGATGCCTTGCGCCGCAGCAAGGCTAAAAAGTTAGCGCTTGCTTTTTTGCCGGGCCTTATCGCGAAGCGTTTGCGTCGGCGACGGTCAACGCCGTCATGTTGACGATGCGGCGCACGGTGGCGCTGGCCGTCAGGATGTGCACCGGCTCCGCGGCCCCCAGCAGCACCGGGCCGATGGCGATGCCGCCGCCGGCCGCCGTCTTGAGCAGGTTGTAGGAAATGTTGGCGGCATCGATGTTGGGCAGCACCAGCAGGTTGGCGCTGCCGGCCAGCGTGCTGTGCGGCATCACCTGGGTGCGCTGCGCGGCATCCAGGGCGATGTCGCCGTGCATCTCGCCGTCCACTTCCAGCCACGGCGCCTGCACGCGCAGCAGTTCCAGGGTCTGGCGCATCTTGACGGCGCTGGGCTGGTTGCTCGAACCGAAGTTGGAGTGCGACAGCAAGGCGGCCTTGGGCTTGATGCCGAAGCGCATCATTTCCTCAGCGGCCATGATGGTGATCTCGGCCAGCTGCTCGGCGGTCGGGTCGTAGTTGACGTGCGTATCCACCAGGAAGATCTGGCGATCGGGCAGCATCAGGCCGTTCATGCAGGCATAGGTGTTCACGCCGGCGCGCTTGCCGATCACCTGGTCGATGTACTGCAGGTGGTGCGACGTATGGCCCCAGGTGCCGCAGATCATGCCGTCCACTTCGCCCTTGTGCAGCAGCATGGCGGCGATGAGGGCCAGGCGGCGGCGCATCTCGATCTTGGCGATGGGCACGGTGATGCCCTTGCGCTCCGTCATGCGGTGGTAGGTCTGCCAGAAGTCGCGGTAGCGGTGGTCGTTCTCGACGTTCACCACGTCGTAGTCGATGCCCTCCTTCAGGCGCAGGCCGAATTTCTCGATGCGCTGGGCGATGATGGCGGGGCGGCCGATCAGCGTGGGACGGGCGACCTTCTCGTCCACCACGATCTGGGCGGCGCGCAGCACGCGTTCTTCTTCGCCTTCGGCATAGGCCACGCGCTTCTTGGCGGCGGTCTTGGCGGCGGTGAAGATCGGCTTCATCGTCGTGCCCGAGGCATAGACGAAGGTCTGCAGGTGGTCGCGGTAGGCGTCCATGTCGGCGATGGGGCGCAGGGCCACGCCGCTGTCGGCGGCGGCCTGGGCCACGGCCGGAGCGATCTTCATCATCAGCCGGGGATCGAACGGCTTGGGGATCAGGTATTCGGGACCGAAGGCCAGGGGCTCACCCACATAGGCGGCGGCCACCACTTCGCTCTGCTCGGCCTGGGCCAGTTCGGCGATGGCGTGCACGGCGGCGATTTCCATCTCCAGCGTGATGGTCGTCGCGCCGCAGTCCAGCGCGCCGCGGAAGATGTACGGGAAGCACAGGACGTTGTTGACCTGGTTCGGGTAGTCGGTGCGGCCGGTGGCCATCACCACGTCGCCACGCACGGCGTGCGCATCTTCAGGCGTGATTTCGGGGTTGGGGTTGGCCAGCGCGAAGATGACGGGGCGGGCGGCCATCTTCGCCACCATGGCGGGCTTGAGCACGCCACCGGCCGACAGACCCAGGAACACGTCCGCGCCGTCGATCACTTCTGCCAACGTGCGCGCGTCGGTCTTCTGCGCGAACTGGATCTTGTCCTCGTCCATCAGCTCCGTGCGGCCTTCGTAAACCACGCCGGCCAGGTCGGTCACGAACACGTTCTCGCGCTTGAGGCCCACCTTCAGCAGCAGGTTCAGGCAGGCCAGCGCGGCGGCGCCGGCGCCCGAGGCGACCAGGCGCACTGCGCCGATGTCCTTGCCGACCACCTTGAGCGCGTTGAGCATGGCAGCCGCCACCGTGATGGCCGTGCCGTGCTGGTCATCGTGGAAGACGGGGATGTTCAGGCGCTTGCGCAGTTCGCGCTCCACGTAGAAGCACTCGGGCGCCTTGATGTCTTCGAGGTTGATGGCGCCGAAGGTCGGCTCCAGGGCCGCAATCACCTCGACCAGCTTGGCCGGGTCCTTCTCGTTGATCTCGATGTCGAACACGTCCACGCCGGCGAACTTCTTGAACAGGACGCCCTTGCCCTCCATCACGGGCTTGGAGGCCAGCGCGCCAATGTCGCCCAGGCCCAGCACCGCCGTGCCGTTGGAGATCACGCCCACCAGGTTGCCGCGGGCCGTGTAGCGGAACGCCGCCGCAGGATCCTTCACGATCTCTTCGCAGGGGGCGGCTACGCCGGGCGAGTAGGCCAGGGCCAGGTCGTGCTGGTTGACCATCTGCTTGGTGGCGGCGATGGCGATCTTCCCCGGCTTGGGAAACTCGTGGTACTCCAGGGCCGCGCGGCGCAGCAGGGCTTTCTTGTCGGGCGTGGCGTTCACCGGGGTGGTCTCGGACATCAAGCGTCTCCAGCTCAGGGTTGGTGCAGTACCCGCATTCGGACCGGCTCAGGCGGGCTGCCTGCTATAGGGGAGTGCGATTGTAGTCAGCGTTGTGCAAGAAGCCGACTAAGCAAATCCGGCTAGAAGGGGCGAAACAGCTTTGCCTTGCGCGGTGGTTCGGTAGCCTGCACGGGTGCCGCTTCCGAAGGGGCGTCCTGGCTGGTAAGCGGGGCCGCACAGGCCGAGGCCCTCGGGCTTGGTTCTTGCTGGCTGACCGGGGATGCACGCCGATCCTGTTCCTCCCACCCCGTCCCTGCTGGTGCCCCAGCCTCTCACCACTGCAGCGTTTGCGCCGTACGGCACCGTGCTGGAAGCGCCTGAGACACCGGGCCAATCCATCAACGCAGGCAATGCCCGGCGATTCGATCTGGTGGATGACCTGCAGCTGAATGCAGCCGGCGGCCATGCGCTGCTGGCCCTTTTTCGCGCACTGCCGAGGAGTTTCCCCGTTCCGGTCCGGGAACTGGAACGCCATGTGCTGGGCAGCCAGAGCTTCGTGCCACTGGGCGAACGCCGCTTCGTCATCGTCGTGGCACCCGCAGGCCCGGCGCCGGCGGCCACCGCGCTGCGCGCCTTCATCACCAACGGACAGCAAGGCGTCACGCTGCACCCTGGCACTTGGCACCACGCGCTGCTGGCGGTGGACGGCGGCGACTTCATCGTGCTCGAGCGGGCCGCCGAGGCGGTGGACTGCGATCTGGCCACGCTGGAGCGCGCGTTGTCGCTCATACTGCACCCACAGGCTTGACCCGCCCCGCGGCCTGCACTGTCTCAGGACCAAGGCGCGGCGACGCGCTCTGCCAGGGCGATCAGCGACCGGTCGCTGCCCGCCGGCCCCAGCAGAGAAAGGCCCAGCGGCGCGCCATCACGGCTCGCCAGCGGCATCGACAGCTGCGGGAACCCCGACAACCCGGCGATGCAGAGCATCTGGATGGCCCGGTTGCGGTAATCCTCCAGGCTGGCCTCCGCGGCCGAGCGCAGCGGTGCGATGTCGGGCATGGTGGGCATGAGCAGCACGCCGTCGCTGCCGAGCAGCGCCGCCAGATGCGTGCGGAAGGTTGTCCGGAACGCCTGCGCCTGCGCCACCTGCGCATCGGTCACCGTGCTCGACCAAGCGAAGCGCTCCGCCACGCCTGGGCCGAGGGGCGGGGCGAATCGTTCGATGAAGGGCCCGTCGGTGGTCCAGGCCTCGCGGCCCTGGAGGTATCGAAAGCTCCAGTACATCGCGTCGAACGACTCCAGCGCCACCACGGTGTCTGCGGTCGCACCCAGCGCGGCTTCCACTTGCACGCAGGCTTTGGCCAGTGCACCGCTCACATTGCCATCCAGCAGGCCCCACACATCGCGCGGGCGCAGCAGCCGCACGGCCGCGGCGGGCAGTGGCGCCGCATCCGGCTCCAGCAGCACGTCGGCCACCTGCGCGAAGGTAGTGACTTCGCGGGCGAACCAGCCGCAGGTGTCCTGGCTGGGTGCCAGGTCCAGCGCGCCCGCCAGGCTGATGCGGCCGTGGGTCGGGCGCAGCCCGTACAGCCCGCAGTGGTTGGCCGGTGCGCGCACCGAGCCGCCCGTGTCGGTGCCCAGCGCGAAGTCGCACAGCCGGGACGACACTGCAGAGGCCGAGCCCGAGGACGAACCGCCGGTGATGCGGTCGGGCGCCGCGCCGTTGAGGGGCGCGCCGAAGTGCGCGTTGTTCCCGTTCATCGAAAACGCGAACTCGTCGGTCACCGTCTTGCCGACGAAGCGCGCGCCCGCGTCCAGCAGCCGCTGCACCGTCGGCGCGTTGCCTGACTTGATCCCCGACTGTGCCAGCACCAGCGGGTTGCCGCCGCCAGTCGGGTAGCCCTCCACATCGAACAGGTCCTTCACGCCGAAGCACAGGCCGGCCAGCGGACCGGTGGCGGCGTGGGCTACGGGAACGTCGGGGTAGGGGACGAAGGCGTGGGCGGGGTCGTGCAGCGGCATGGTGGTGAATGCGGTGTTGAATCGGCAAGAACGTGGCGGCAGGTCAAACCGGCACGGCAACAGGCGCCAGCACCGGCGCCAGGGCCGCTGCGTCTTCCGTGCGGAAACACCGCGCCTGGTGGCCCGGGGCGAGGACGACCGGAGGCGGTACGGCGCTGCGGCAGGCATCCACGGCCAGCACGCACCGCGCGGCGAAGGCGCAGCCTGGGGGCGGCGCCGTCAGGTCGGGCGGCGCGCCGGGAATGGTCTCCAGCGCCGCCCCCCGCGCCATGGCGCCGTGCGCGCGGCTCTTCAACAGGGCGATGGTGTAGGGGTGCCGGGGCGAACGGATCAGCTGGCGCGCCGTGCCTTCCTCGACGATGCGGCCGGCGTACATCACGGCGATGCGGTCGGCCACTTCGACGGCGGCGCCGATGTCGTGCGTGACGAACACGATGGACAGGCCCAGGTCGCGCTGGAGCTCGCGCAGCAGCAGCAGGATCTGGATCTGCACCGTGGCGTCCAGCGCGGTGGTGGGCTCGTCGGCCAGCAGCACTTGCGGGTTGCAAGCCAGGGCCAGCGCGATCATGGCGCGCTGGCGCATGCCGCCCGACATCTCGTGCGGATAGGCCTTCAGGCGTTGTTCGGGGCTGGGAATGCGCACGCGCTCGAACAGCGCCAGGGCGCGTTGCTGCGCCTGGGCGGCGGTCACCGCCTCATGCCGGCGGATCGACTCGACGATCTGCGCGCCCACGGTATAGACCGGGTCCAGCGCCAGCAGCGGCTCCTGGAAGATCATCGACGTGGTCTTGCCGCGGTAGGCGCTCAGCGCGCCTTCCTTCATGGCCAGCAGATCGTGGCCTGCCACGCGCACCGTGCCGGCCATGCGCGTGCGGCGCTCAGGGTGCAGGCGCAGCAGCGTTCGCAGCGTCACGCTCTTGCCCGAGCCCGATTCGCCGATCAGCGCCACGGTCTCGCCGCGCCGCACGTCCACGCTGACGCCGCTGACGGCCTGCACGGGCTTGCGCCCGCCGGTGAACGTCACGCTGAGGTCGCGCACATGCACCACGGGCTCGCCAGCGGGATCGGGCGCGGCGGCAGAAGCGGGGGAAGTGGAAACGGACAGGTTCATGGAAGCCTCGGTGCGTTGCGTCTTCAGGCGGCCTGCGCCAGGGGCGCGGCCAGCGGGTGGCCGCTGCCGGGCTCATGCACCAGACAGGCCGCCACATGCAGCGCTCCGGCCGATGACAGGCGGGGCAGCCGCTGGGCACACACCGGCGCAGCCAGCGGGCAGCGCGGGTGAAAGCGGCAGCCCGGCGGCGGATTGATCGGATTGGGCGGGTCGCCGGCCAGCGGGGGCTGCTCGGTGCGGCGGTCCGGGTCCATCGACGGCATGGAGGACAGCAGCGCGCGGGTGTAGGGGTGCGCCGGGGCCTGGAACAGTGCGTCGGACGAGCCCACCTCGGCCACCTGGCCCAGGTACATCACCATCACCCGGTCGCTCATGTAGCGCACCACGCCCAGGTCGTGGCTGATGAACACGTAGGTCAGACCGAACTCGGTCTTCAGGTCGGACAGCAGGTTCAGCACCTGCGCCTCGACTGATTTATCGAGCGCCGACACCGCTTCGTCCAGGATCACCATGCGCGGGCGCAGTGCCAGCGCCCGGGCGATGTTCACGCGCTGGCGCTGGCCGCCCGACAGCTCGTGCGGGTAGCGCTCGGCAAAGCGCGCGGGCGCCAGGCCCACGCGGTCGAGCAGGTCGCGGGCGCGGGCCACCGCGTCGCGGCGCGTCACGCCGTGCACCTGCGGGCCGAAGGCGATCGAGTCTTCGATGGTCAGGCGCGGGTTCAGCGAGGCGTAGCTGTCCTGGAACACCATCTGCACCTGCCGGCGGAACTCCTTCAAGGGCAGGTCGGGCGTGCCCACCGTACGGCCGTCGAAGACGATCTCGCCCGCCGTCGGCGCGATCAGCTGCATCAGCAGCCGCGCGGTAGTCGACTTGCCGCAGCCCGATTCGCCCACCACGCCCAGGGTCTCGCCCTTGAGCACTTCGAAGTCCACCCCGTCCACCGCCCGTACCAGGCCGCCACCCCGGCCCAGCGGGTCCTTCTTGAGCGGAAAGTGCTTGGTCAGGCCGCGAATGCGCAGCAGCGGCTGCGCCGGGCCGCCCACGTCTTTGGCCAAAGGAAGTACGGACGAATTCGGCATGGCTCAGCCCTTGTTGTCCATGGCGGCGCGCAGGCCGTCGGAGAGGAGGTTGAACGAGATGGAGGTGATGAAGATCATCACGCCGGGCAGTGCCGCGATCAGCGGCTGGGTGTAGATGGCCGTGCGCAGCGTGTTCAGCATCAGGCCCCATTCGGGCTCGGGCGGCTTCACGCCCAGGCCCAGGAACGACAGGCCCGAGGCCAGGATCATCGACACCGCGATCAGGCTGGTGGCGTAGACGAAAATGGGCCCCAGCACGTTGCCCAGCACATGCACCCGCACGATGGTGAAGGGCCCGGCGCCGGTGGCGCGCGCGGCTTCCACGTAGTCGCGGTTGCGGGCCTGGGCCGTCACCGACTCGGCCACCCGCGCGATCTGCGGAATGAACACGATGGTCAGCGACACCAGCGAATTGAAGACGCCCGCGCCCAGCGCGCCCGACAGCGCAATGGCCAGCAGCACCGACGGGAAGGCGTAGAACACGTCGATGGTGCGCATGATCACGGTGTTGGTGCGGCCACCGGCGTAGCCCGCCAGGATGCCGATGCCCGCGCCCATCACGAAGGCCAGCAGCACCGGCGTGATGCCCATGAACAGCGACAGCCGCGCGCCCACGATCAGGCGCGAGAGCAGATCGCGCCCCAGTTCGTCGGTGCCCAGCAGAAAGCCCGGCGTGCCGACGGGCCGCAGCCGTTTGAACATCGATGCGGCGTACGGGTCGGCCGGCACGATCCACGGGCCGATGGCGGCCATCAGCAGCAGCAACAGCACGACGATGCCGGCGCCGACCGCGACCGGGTTGCGCACGAAGCGCGCGCCGACGGAGGCCCAGTAGCCGCGTGAACGGGCGGCCGGCAGCGCGGCGACCGTGGCGGGCGATGGAGAGAGGATGGCGTTCATGGCGAAGGTCTCCCGGTCCAGTCTCAGGCGCGGGCGATGCGCGGGTCGAGCAGGGTCTGCACCACGTCCACCAGCAGGTTCAGCAGCACGAAGAACAGCGCCAGCACCAGGATGCTGCCCTGAAGCAGCGGCAGGTCGCGCTGGAAGATCGCCTGGTTCAGCAGAAAGCCCGTGCCGGGCCAGGAAAACACCGTTTCGATGAGGATCGAGCCGCCCAGCAGGTAGCCCAGCTGCAGCCCCATCACGGCCAGCGCCGTCGGTGCCACGTTCTTCACCACGTGGGCGAAGATGCCCCGGTGCGTCAGGCCCTTCGCGCGCAGGCCGACGATGAATTCCTGGTCGAGAATCTCGGACACCAGCGCCCGCACGGTCCGCGCGATGATGCCCATCGGAATCACCGACATGGTGATGGCCGGCAGGATCATGAACTGCACGTGCGCCCAGTCCCAGGCCCAGTCGCCCGAGCCTCCAGGGCCGGCGCCCGTGGCCGGCAGCCACATCAGCAGCGACGAGAACACGATCACCATCACCATGCCCAGCCAGTAGTGCGGCACGCTCACGCCCAGCACCGATAGCAGGGACGCCACGCGGTCCAGCCACGAGTTGCGGAAGTACCCGGCCACGAAGCCGAACAGGCTGCCCAGCACGAAGCCGATCAGGGTGGCGACCAGCGCCAGGCGCAGCGTGTTGACCACGGCGCGAAGCACCTCGCCCGTCACCGGGCGGCTGGTGGCGATGGACATGCCCAGATCGCCCTGCACCGCGCGCCAGATCCAGCGGCCGAACTGCTCGGGCAGCGGCCGGTTGAAACCGTACAGCTCGCGCAGCTGGGCCTGCAGCTCGGCCGATGCGTCGGCCGGCAGTACCGACACCAGAGGGTCGCCGGGCGACAGATGCACCAGCGCAAAGCAGACCAGGGCCACGCCCAGCATGATGGGGAGCGTGTAGAACACGCGGCGTATCAGGTAGGCGAACATGGTGGCTGGCTCGGTGGGCTGGCGGGGCGTCAGGCGCTGTGGCGGCGACTGCGGGCAGGAGGGCGAACGCGCGCGGAGACGGCGGGCGCGGCGGTGCAGCCGCCGCTTCCACCGGCCTGCGGCCTCAGTTCATCGTCATCGTGGCGATGTCAATGAACCAGCTCTGCGGCTGCACCACGTTGCCCACCTTGGCCGACATGGCGCGCGGGCCCACGTCGTGCGCCACGAAGAGGAAGGGCGCTTCGTCCACCACCTTGGTGTGCAGCTGGGCCAGTGCAGCGTCGCGGGACTTCTCGTCGAAGGTGGTGCGGGCCTTCTCGATGATGGCGTCCACTTCCTTGTTGCTGTAGTAGCCCCAGTTGTTGGACAGCGGCGGGAAGGCCTTGGTGCTGACGAAGCGCACCATCGCGAAGAACGGGTCCATGGTGGCGGCCGTCACGTTGGTGGCGTGGGCGCCATGCGCGCTCGGGTCTTTCGCGCCCAGGCGCCAGCCGGAAAACAGCGTGTTCCATTCGACCACGTCGAATTCCACGTCGAAGAAGCAGTCCTTCAGGTTCTGCTGGATGAACTCGTTCATGGGCAACGGCTGCATCTGGCCCGAGCCCGATGCCGAGGTCTGCACCTTCACCTTGATCGGCTTGGCGGCGCTGTAGCCGGCCTGCGTCATCAGCGCCTGGGCGGCCTTCACGTCGTACTTGATCTGGAACGTGGGGTTGCCGCGCCAGGGGTGGCCGGGCTCGACGATGCCGGTAGCCTCTTCCATCAGCCCGCCCAGCAGCTCCTTCATGGCCGTGCGGTTCACGCACAGGTTGGCGGCCTGGCGCACGCGTTTGTCGGTCCAGGGCGAGCCTTCGACGAACGAGAATTGCCAGGGCCAGATGTGCGGCTGCAGCGTGGCGTACATCTTGAAGCCGCGTTGCTTGATGGTGGCCACGGCGTCGGGCGCGGGCGCTTCGATCCAGTCCACCTGGCCGGACAGCAGGGCGGCGGTGCGCGAATTGGCCTCGGGCAGTGGCAGCAGCACCACGCGATCGATCTTGGGACGGCGCTTGGGGTCCCAGTACTCCGTGTTCTTGACCATCTCCAGGCGCTCGCGCGGCACGAACCGCGTGGCCTTGAAGGGGCCCGAGCCCGACGGATCGGCGGCGAAGGCCGTCCAGGCCTGCTTGCTGCGCTCGGCAGCGTCGGTGACCGAGGCCGGCACAGCGGCGAGCTTCTTGTCCCAGTGCGAGGGCGACGCCATGAACAGGTTTGACAGGTTGATGGGCAGGAAGGAATCGGGCTCGGACGTGGTCAGCTCCACCGTCAGGTCGTCGATCTTGCGGGCCGAGCGCAGCGTGGGCATGCGCGAGGCCGTCACGCCCACCTGGGCTGCATCGAAATGGGGCGCGGTCTTGTCCAGCACCTTGCGCACGTTCCACACCACGGCGTCGGCGTTGACGGGCGAGCCGTCGTGGAACTTGACGCCGGGGCGCAGCTTGAAGACCCACTTGGTGGTGTCCTTGGCGTCCACCGCCCACGACAGCGCCAGGCCGGGGATGAGCACGCTGGGCTTGGTGCTGGAGCTCAGATCCCACTGCGTGAGCGCGTCGTACATCGGGATGCCGGTGAAGCGGTTGCCCTCGAACCCCTGGTCTGGCTGGCCCGATGTGCGCGGAATGTCACCGGCCGTCATCGCGATGCGCAGCACCTTCTCTTGCGCCAGTGCGGCGCCGCCCACCAGGGACAGGCCCAGCAGAACGGCCAGGGCTCCGGCGCTGCGGCGCGGAGAGAGAGACGGGGTCGGAAGCGCTGCATGCATGGGACTCACCTTCGGGTTGGTTGAGAAGACCTCCCTCTGCTTGCAAGCACCGTGCCTGCACTGAAATATCGTTTAACGATACTTGTGGTGTTCTTTGGAGGTATATGGCTTGCTTATTGCTGATAGACGGGCCTTCGCCGGATGCCGGCTCCCTTTTTTGAGACCCGCCCCATGACCTCGCCCTCTACGCCCCGAATCGATGCCGACCGACTGTGGAAGTCGCTCATGGACCTGGCCCAGGTTGGTGCAACGCCCAAGGGCGGCGTGCGCCGTATCGCGCTGACCGATCAGGACCGCGCCGGCCGCGACTTGGTGACGCAGTGGTTTCGCGACGCCGGCTTGCAGGTGCGGGTGGACGAGGTCGGCAACGTCTTCGCCCGCCGGCCCGGCACCGACCCCGCTGCGCGCGCGGTGGCCACCGGCAGCCACATCGACACCCAGCCTTCGGGCGGCAAGTTCGACGGCAATTTCGGTGTGATGGCCGGGCTGGAAGTGATGCGCACGCTGAACGACCAGGGCATCGCCACCCGCGCCCCGCTGGAGGTCGCCTTCTGGACCAACGAAGAGGGCACGCGCTTCACGCCGGTGATGATGGGGTCGGGCGCGTTTGCCGGCGTCTTCACGGCCGAGTCGGTGCGCGCACAGAAGGACGCGGACGGCCTGACCGTGGGCGACGAACTGCAGCGCATCGGCTACCTGGGCACGCAGGCCTGCGGCGACGTGCCCGGCGGGCCGTATGCAGCGTATTTCGAATCGCACATCGAGCAAGGCCCGGTGCTGGAGGCGGCAGGCCTGCCCATCGGCGTGGTCAGGGGCGCGCTGGGCCAGCAGTGGTACGACGTGACGGTGACCGGCATGGACGCGCACGCAGGCCCCACGCCCATGGCGCTGCGCCGCGACGCGCTGCTGGCCGCGTCGCGCATGGTGGACGCCGTCAACCGCATCGCACTGGCCGAGGCGCCGCACGGCCGCGGCACCGTCGGGCATCTGCAGGTGCTGCCCAATTCGCGCAACGTGATTCCGGGCCAGGTCACGTTCACCGTGGACTTCCGCAACCTGGCGCAGGCCGGCCTGGACCGCATGGACGCCGACATGCGCACCACCTTCGCGCAGCTGGCCGCTGCCTGCCAGTGCACGGTCGACATCACGCAGGTGGTGAAGTACGAACCGTGCCTGTTCGACGCCGATTGCGTGGCCAGCGTGCGCCGCGCGGCCGAGGCGCTCGGCTTGCCGCACATGGACGTGGTCAGCGGCGCCGGCCACGACGCCGTCTACGTGAACGGCGTGGCCCCGGCCGGCATGATCTTCGTGCCCTGCAAGGACGGCATCAGCCACAACGAGATCGAAGACGCCCAGCCCGAACACATCGCTGCCGGCGCCAACGTGCTGCTGCTGGCGATGCTGGAGCGCGCGCAGTGAGAATTTAGCTTAAACAGGCCCCTAGCGCTTATCTGATAAGCGCAAGCAGCTATTAAAGTTATAGCTAAACTGCAAGGTTGCGTGTACCGATGGCGCGCATCGTCTGCGTCACCACGACCTCACCTGTCAGAAGGCCGCGGAGCATGCCATGCCAGCAGACGCCGTGGAACGGGCTTTGCCTGGCCACCGGCGTCGTCTCCCTTCCCGGCGAAGCCGAGAGAAGGGGGAAGCGGCAGCCGCTCAGGGGGTTGTTCCCTCAATCGCCCGCGCGCATTCCAGCACCATGGGCGCCAGCTTGCGCTGCGCCTCTTCCATCGTCCAGCGGCTGGTGGGCGGCGACAGGTGCACGGCGGCCACCGGCTGGCCGCGGCTGTTGCGGATCGGGGCGGCCACGCCCATGTCGCCCAGAAACAGCTCTTCGCAATTCGTGGCAAAGCCCATCTGGCGGCAGGCGGCGATGCGCTCCACGATGACGTCCACATCGGTCAGCGTGGCGGGCGTGCGCGCGGGGCGGGGCGCGGCGGTCAGCAGGGCGCGCACCTCGGCGTCGGGCAGGGCGCTCAGGTAGGCGCGGCCCGAACTGGTGCAGTACATCGGAATGCGCATGCCCACCGGCGTCAGCACCGGAATGAACTGCGTGGTCTGCAGCTGCGCCACGTACACCATCTCCAGCCCGACCGGCTCGGTCAGGCTGGCGGTCTCGCCGCTGGCCGTGGCCAGTTGCGCCAGGTAGGGATGGGCCGCGCGGATGATCGGGTGCGCCGCCAGGTAGTTGAAGCCGATCTCGATCACCTTGGGCAGCAGCTGAAAGCGCCGCGTCTGCGGGTGCTTGCCCACATAGCCCAACACCTGCAGCGTGTGCACCGTGCGCTGGGCCGACCCCTTGGTCATGCCCGTCAGCTGCGCCAGCTCGGCCAGCGTCAGCGTGCGGTGCGCGGCGGAGAAGGCACGCAGCACATCCAGGCCCTTTTCCAGCGACTGGTTGAAGAGCGGGTCCGGCGCGCGGCGGGGGGTTGGCGCTTGCTCGTCGGGGTTGGTGGCGGGCGAAGAAACAGCGGAGAGGGCAGGGGCGCGCTTGGCAGGCATGGGGGTCGAACACGGCGGACGGGCTGCCCGCACCGTCCGTACGGTGGAATCGATGTTCGATTTTAGGCGGTTGCGGCCGGAGTCTGCTCGGCCGCCGGGGCTCCGGCAGGCGGGGCGCTGGGCGCTTCCACGCGGTTGCGGCCCTTCGTCTTGGCGGCATACAGCGCCTGGTCGGCGCTGGCCATCAGCCGCTGAGGATGGCGGGCATGTTCCGGAAAGCTCGCTACGCCGCACGACAGCGTGGCCGACAGCGCGGCGCCATCGACCTCGACCACCAGCGTCTCGAACGCCCGGCGCAGGGCCTCGGCCCGTTCGCGTGCCGCGGCCGCCGGCGTCCCGTCCAGCAGCAGCACGAACTCCTCGCCCCCATGGCGGCAGGCCATGTCGCCGGGCCGGGCATGGCGCTGCAGCAGCCGGGCCAGCGCCTGCAGCACGGCGTCGCCGGCGGGGTGGCCGTGGGTGTCGTTGATGCGCTTGAAGTGGTCGATGTCAATCATCACCACCGACAGCGCTCCGCCGGCCTGCGCACTGCGTTCGATGGCCGGTCCCAGGTCGGCGTCGAGCTGGCGGCGGTTGAACAGCCCGGTCAGCGGGTCGCGCATGGCCTGCTCCTGCAGACGGGCCTGCAGGGCCTGGATCTCGTCGAACTGCTGTTGCAGCCGCTCATGGTTGCTGTGCTGCTGCATGGCGCGCATGTAACCGTCGTGCGCGAAGGCGATGAAGTACACGGTGAGTGCGCCGATGCACGCCAGGCTGGCAGGCAGGTCGGTCTCGGGCTGCAGCGGCCAGTGGCCGGTCGCGGTCACCCAGCCAGCAGCCGAGAGCGCCATGCCGCCGCCCATGGCAAGCACCAGGCGCGGCAGGCCGGCCAAACCGTAGAACACCACCATGTTGATGCAGTTGCCGATGGTCAGCGTGAAGCTCAGCCACACCGGCAGGCCGAGCGCTGCGGACCAGACGCCGCCGAGCACGGCATCGATCCACATGTTGCGCATCTCGGTGCGCCGCTGGTGCGCCGAGCGCCGCGCCCACCAGTACGCCAGCTGCGGGTACAGCAGGAACTGCAGCGCGACGACGGTCCACAGCGCGGGGCCGGCGTCCGGCAGGCGGTGCGCCAGGTGCAGCGCGATGGCCACGCCCAGCATGGCGTAGAACGCCGAGCGGTTGCGGCGGTTCATGCGCACAAGCCAGTGCACGGTGCGGGAAGGTGCGGAAGACGGGAGGGCGGCGGACATCGAGGGCGGGGCAGTGCTCGAATTCACTGTAGCAGGGCGCGTGCGGCGCTGCCTGCGGACATTCCCGTCGGCCGGGGCCGCGCGGGGGGCGGCCGGCTGGGTGGACAATCAGGGGATGGCCTGCCGCCCCACCGGCCAGCCCTTCCCTTGCTTTGTCTGCCCGGCCCGCAAGGCCGCTGGCGCCCCGATTTCAGGTGATTTCCATGCTCCTGCGTACCCGCAAACGCCGCGCTGCCGCGGCCTTCCTGCCCTGGTCCCTCGCGGCGGTGGCCGCTGCCGCGCTGGCGGGCTGCACGTCGGTCTCCCTGGCGCCCGCACCGGCGGCCCCTGCTGCGGTCGCCGCCGCGCCGGAACCTGCCCCGGCCGTGACTGTGCCTGCAGCCCCTGCCGCCACGCCCGCTGTGGCCGCGCCCGCGGCCCCGCTGCGCCTTCCGGACGATGGCACGGTGGCCCAGTTCTCGGGGGCCGAGACGGCGCTGCCGTCGCAGGCGGTGGCCCTGCTCGAATCCGTGGCGGCCGATCCGGCGCAGCGGTCGTGGCGCTGGGAGATCAAGGGCTACAGCCAGCGCAGTGCGCAGGCCAATGCACGCGACATAGCGCTCGCCCGGGCCTGGGCGGCGCGCAAGGTGCTGGTGGAACGTGGCGTGCCGCCCCAGCAGATCAAGGTGCTCTACAGCACGGAGCTGCCGCGGGAAGCCGTGACGCTGCAGCCGCAGCGGCCCGCCGCGGCCGCGCCAGCGCCAGCGCCTGCGGCAACCGCACCGGCGCCCGCCGCCGCACCCCAGCCGCCGCGCAAGAGCGGGGCGCAGAAATCCTCTGCCGCGAAGGCGCCGGCCAAGGCGTCAGCCAAGAAGGCCGTGGCGCGCAAGAACGCCAAGGCGGGCACGCCGCAGGCGCACAAGGCCGCCGCGCACAAAGCGGGCGCGGCGCAGCCCAAGAAGGTGGCCAAGGCCGCCAGCCATCCGGCCGCTGCGCAGGGCCAGAGCCGCCATTGAGGCGAGCGGCTCAGGCCGCCTGCGCTCAGCGGCTGCTCGGGAAGGCGAACACCGCGCCTTCGCGCACGCCGGCCGAGGGCCAGCGCTGCGTGATGGTCTTGCGCTTGGTGTAGAAGCGCACGGCGTCCGGCCCGTAGGCGTGCAGGTCGCCGAACAGGCTGCGCTTCCAGCCGCCGAACGAGTGGTAGGCCACGGGCACGGGCAGGGGCACGTTCACGCCCACCATGCCGACCTGGATGTGGTCGGTGAAGTAGCGGGCGGCTTCGCCGTCGCGCGTGAAGATGCAGGTGCCGTTGCCGTACTCGTGGTCGTTGATGAGCTGCATGGCCTCCTGCAGCGTCTTCACGCGCACCACGCCCAGCACGGGGCCGAAGATCTCTTCCTGGTAGATCTTCATGCCGGGCTTGACGTTGTCGAACAGGCAGGCGCCCAGGAAGTAGCCGGCTTCATGCCCTGCCACCTGCATGCCACGGCCATCGACCACCAGCGTCGCACCTTCGGCCACGCCGCTGTCCACATAGGCCTTCACCTTCTCGAAGTGCGATTGCGTGACCAGCGGGCCCATGTCGTTGCCGCCGTTGTCGGTCTGCGTGCCGGGGCCGACCTTCATCTTGGCGATCTCGGTCTTCAGGCCGGCGATCACCGCGTCGCCCACTTCGTCGCCCACGGCCACCAGCAGCGGGATGGCCATGCAGCGCTCGCCGCACGAGCCGTAGGCCGCACCCATCAGCGCGCTGACCGCGTTGCCCACGTCCGCATCGGGCATCAGCACGGCATGGTTCTTGGCGCCGCCAAGGGCCTGCACGCGCTTGCCGTGTTTGCAACCCTCGGCGTAGATGTACTCGGCGATGGGCGTGGAGCCGACGAAGCTCACGGCCTTCACGCGGGGGTCGCGCAGCAGCGTGTCCACCGCCGTCTTTTCGCCGTTGACCACGTTCAGCACGCCGGGCGGCAGGCCGGCCTCCAGCGCCAATTGGGCAATGAACAGCGTGCTGCTCGGGTCGCGCTCGGAGGGCTTGAGCACGAAGGTGTTGCCGCAGGCCACGGCCATGGGCCACATCCACAGCGGCACCATCGCCGGGAAGTTGAACGGCGTGATGCCGGCCGTGACGCCCAGTGCCTGGAACTCGCTCCACGAGTCGATGTTCGGGCCCACGTTGCGGCTGTGCTCGCCCTTGAGCAACTCG
This sequence comes from Paracidovorax wautersii, assembly GCF_031453675.1. Lineage (NCBI taxonomy): Bacteria > Pseudomonadati > Pseudomonadota > Betaproteobacteria > Burkholderiales > Comamonadaceae > Paracidovorax > Paracidovorax wautersii. Next base: position 1,502,209 of record NZ_JAVIZX010000001.1, read on the forward strand.
GGCGCGTAGCTGGCGTATTCCACGTTCTCGATGCCGCGCTGCAGCTCGCCGTGCGCATCGCTCAGCACCTTGCCGTGCTCGGCGGTGATGAGTGCGGCGATCTTGTCGGCGTTCTCTTCGAGCAGCACCTTGAGTTTGCTCATCACGCGGGCGCGCTTGAGCGGCGGGGTGTTGCGCCAGGCGGGGAAGGCCGCCTCGGCCGAGGCGATGGCGGCCTCCACGGTGGCCTGCGATGCCAGCGCCACGCTGGTGGTCGACTGGCCGGTGGCGGGGTTGAACACCGGCTGCGTGCGGGCGGAATCGGCCACGATCTGGCCGTCGATCAGGTGGCCGACGGTGGAGGTAACGGACTTGTCGTGTTGCATAGGATTTTGAAGTTAAATCGGCCTGCAGCGCTTATGGGTTAAGCGCTGGCAGCTATCAAATCAGGAGTTCAAGCGGTTTCGGCCAGGGCGTCGCCCAGCGCGCTCACCAGGCGGTCGATCTCGGCCTCGGTGCTGATGAACGGGGGCGCCAGCTGGATGGTGTCGCCGCCGTAGCGCACGTAGAAGCCCTTGTCCCAGCACTTCATGGCGATCTCGTACGGCCGGCGGGCCGGCTCGCCCGGCAGCGCCGCGATGGTGAAGCCGGCGGCCAGGCCGTAGTTGCGGATGTCGGCGACATGCTTGGCGCCCTTCAGGCCGTGCACGGCGTTCTCGAAGTTGGGCGCCAGCGCCTTGACGCGGCCGGGCATGTCTTCCTTCTGCAGGATGTCCAGCACGGCATTGCCGGCCGCGCAGGCCACGGGGGTGGGCCGAGTACGTGTAGCCGTGGGTGAACTCCAGCATGTACTCGGGGCCGCCGGCCGCCATGAAGGTGTCGTAGATCTCCTTGGTGGCCACGATGCCGCCCAGCGGCTGCGCGCCGTTGGTCACCTGCTTGGCGAAGTTGAGGATGTCCGGCGTCACGCCGAAGGCCTCGGAGCCCGTCCAGGCGCCGCAGCGGCCGAAGCCGGTGATGACCTCGTCGAAGATCAGCAGGATGTTGTTCTGCGTGCAGATCTCGCGGATGCGCTCCAGATAGCCCTTGGGCGGAATCACCACGCCGGCCGAGCCCGAGAACGGCTCCACGATCACGGCGGCGATGTTGCTCGCGTCGTGCAGCGCGATCACATCGAGCAGCTTGTCCGCCAGCGCGCGGCCGCCGTCGTCGGCCATGCCGCGCTGGAAGGTGCCTGCGGGCGGCTGCGTGTGCGGCAGGTGGTCCGCTTCGATGCCCTGGCCGAAGGTCTTGCGGTTGCCCACGATGCCGCCCACCGAGATGCCGCCGAAGTTCACGCCGTGGTAGCCCTTCTCGCGGCCGATCAGGCGCGTCTTTTGCCCCAAGCCCTTGGTGCGCCAGTAGGCGCGGGCGATCTTGAGCGAGGTGTCGGCCGACTCCGAACCCGAGCCGGTGAAGAACACGTAGTCGAGCCCCTGGGGCGTCAGCTCCTTGATCTTGTTGGCCAGCGCGAACGACGCGGGGTGGCCGAACTGGAAGGCGGGCGAATAGTCCAGCGTGGCGGCTGCCTTGCCAATCGCTTCGGCGACCTCCTTGCGGCCATGGCCCAGGCCCGAGCACCATAGGCCCGAGAGGCCGTCGAAGATCTTGCGGCCATCCACGTCGGTGTAGTAGGCGCCCTGGCCGCTCACGATCATGCGCGGCTGGGCCTTGAACTGGCGGTTGGCCGTGAAAGGCATCCAGTGCGCGTCGAGCCAGGCGGCGTCCAGGCGGGACGCCTCGGTGGCGGAAGAGGGGGTATCGAGGGGGACGAAGCTCATGCGGGCCTCCGGCAGTGGGCGAACAGTGGGCGGGAAAGAGAAGAAGAGGGCACCGGGCGCGCGAACGGCCCGGACCCGGCATTGTTCCGGCGCGCAATAATGCGTCCAATGGTGCAATATCAATGTTTACTTGACGAATCATGCAAGTAAAAAAGCCGGTCTCTTCGCTTTCCGCGCCCCCGCAGGCGCCGGCCCCGCGCCAGCGCGCCGTGCTGGGCCAGGTGGCCGACATGGACCTGCGCCTGCTGCAGGTGTTCAAGAGCGTGGTCGACTGCGGCGGCATGGCCGCGGCCGAGTTGGAGCTGAACATCGGCACCAGCACCGTGAGCCGTCACGTGAAGGACCTGGAGACGCGGCTGGGCCTCACGCTGTGCCGGCGGGGCCGGGCGGGGTTCGCCCTCACGCCCGAAGGCCAGCGCGTGTACGAGGAGACCTTGCGCCTGCTGGCGGCGGTGCGGGGATTTCGCGACGGCATCGACGACATCCATGCCCGCATGGGCGGCCAGCTGGCCGTGGCCGTGTTCGACAAGACGGCCAGCAACCCCGCCGCGCACATCGACGCGGCGATTGCCGCCTTCACCGCCGAAGCGCCCGATGTGCAGCTGCAGCTGCACGTGGGCTCCATCAACGCCATCGAGCGCGGCGTCATCGACGGCAGCTACCAGGTGGGCATCATCCCGGCGCACCGCAGCTCGCAGAGCCTGGTCTACACCGATCTGTTCACCGAGACCATGCTGCTGTATTGCGGCGCGGGCCACCCGCTGTTCGGCGCCGACCATGCCGCGCTGGACTGGGACGCCGTGCGCGCATATCCCTTCGCCGGGCTGGGCTACCACTCGCCCAACATGGAACTGAGCCACCAGGCGCGCCTGACGCGCAGCGCCACCGGGTTCGATCAGGAGTCCATCGCCACGCTGGTGCTGTCGGGCCGCTATCTGGGCTTTCTGCCCGACCACTACGCCGAGGTCTTCGAGCGCCAGGGCCGGCTGCAGCCCGTGGGGCCGGAGCGCTTCTTCTACCGCTGCCAGTTCGTCAGCCTGGTGCGCCGCTCGCCAGCGCCCAGCCGCGCGGCGCAGGTGTTTGCGCAGAGCCTGGCACGGGCGCACGGGGCTGCCGGATAGCTTTGGAGCAGGAGCGTCAGCGGCACGTGCTGCGAGGTTCTATGGGTTTTTGGCCTCTGGCGCTTGATGGTGAAGCGCAAGGCGCTATGGTTTGGATAGCGAACGGGAAACCCCCCAACTCGGTCATCCATGGCTGCCCGGACGGGCCCCGCCGCGCACCGGGCAGGGGCTTTGCAGTCCGCCGCTTGGCGCCCGGGGGCGCGGCTTCGATAATCGACCCTGGCGTCCGCGCCGTCGTCTGCCCGCCCATCCACCACCTCTCGGGAGTGCCCGCCATGTCCTCCATCGGATCGATCGCCTCGTCCGGCCTGCGCGCCGCGCAACTGCAGCTGGACAGCGCCGCCCACAACGTGGCCAACGCGGCCACGCCGGGCTTTCGGCGCCAGGAGGCGGAGCTGCAGTCCGAGGCCGACCAGAGCGGCGTGCGCGCCCAAGCCGTGCGCGCGCAGCAGGAGGGCGCCGCGCTGGAGGCCGACGCGGTCAACCAGATCGCCAGCACCTACTCGTTCGCGGCCAACCTGCAGATGCTCCGCACCGAGGACCGCATGATGGGCGCCCTGATCAACACCAAGGCCTGACCGGCCCTGAGTTTCTGGCCGGCCTGCGCGGGCCGCTTCAGCGGCTGGGCGCCAGCCCGGCCAGGCGCTCAAGCAACCAGGGGCCGAAGCCTTGCCCTCCCTGGCGGATCGATCCTGACAGCAAGGCCGGGGTCCTCATGCCGGCTGGGCCTGTGCCGGCACCTCTGCCGCCGCTGCAGACGGTTCGGCGGCGGCCTTGCGCCGCAGCGCCGCGCGCTCCCAGGCCTTTTCATGGAAGAAGAACGCCACGGCCTGTACCGTGGGCTCCAGCAGGCTGAGCGTGAGCGAGGCGATCAGGTTGCCGGTGACGGCATACGCCACCAGGGCGGCCACGCAGATATGGATGAGGTAGTAGCTGCCCGTCTTGGCGAGCGTGGGGAGGTTCTGGTGCGTGAGCGTGCGGATGCGGGACATGGCGGGGCTCCTGGTTCCTGGATGATTGAATGCTAGTTATTCGCATCCAATGGCGCCAATTGATTGCATGCAATGCCGCGATAGGCAGCCCGCCAACGGCCCCGGCGCCTCGCTATGATGGCCGCACTTTTTCCCTCTCATCCCTCACTTCACAACGACCGGGAGCGTTCGCATGGCCCTCATGGACTTCATCAAGAAGCAGTTCATCGACATCATCCAGTGGACGGAGGAGGGCGACGGCACGCTGGCGTGGCGCTTCCCGATGCGGGACATGGAAATCCAGAACGGCGGCACGCTGGTGGTGCGCGAGTCGCAGATGGCCGTGTTCGTCAACGAAGGCCAGGTGGCCGACGTGTTCGGCCCCGGCACGTACAAGCTCACCACGCAGACGCTGCCGGTGCTGACCTACCTGAAGAACTGGGACAAGCTCTTCGAGTCCCCGTTCAAGAGCGACGTGTACTTCTTCAGCACGCGCCAGCAGGTGGACCAGAAGTGGGGCACGCCCCAGCCCATCACCATCCGCGACAAGGACTTCGGCGCCGTGCGGCTGCGCGCCTTCGGCAACTACGCCTACCGCGTGGCGGACCCGAAGCTCTTCCACACCGAAATCTCCGGCACGCGCGAGTCCTATCCCGTGGCCGACCTGGACGGCCAGCTGCGCGGCCTGGTGCTGCAGAACATCAGCAACGCCATCGCGGGCAGCGGCCTGCCGTTCCTTGATTTGGCGGCCAACCAGGTCATGTTCGCCGACGCGCTGGCCAAGGAACTGCAGCCGGCCTTCGCCAAGATCGGCCTGAAGCTGGAAGGCATGACGGTGCAGAACGTCTCGCTGCCCGAAGAGCTGCAGAAGGTGCTGGACCAGAAGATCGGCATGGGCATGGTCGGCAACGACATGGGCAAGTTCATGCAGTACCAGACGGCGCAGGCGATCCCCAAGTTCGCCGAAGGCTCGGCGAATGGCGGTGGTGGCGGCATTGCCGGCGACGCCATGGGCCTGGGCGCCGGCGTGGCGCTGGGCCAGGTGCTGGCGCAGAACCTGCAGCAGGGCCTGCAGAACCCCGGCAGCGCTGCGGCGCAGGCGGCGGCCGTGGCCGGCGCGCCGGTGCAGGGCGTGAAGCCCGAGGACGTGATGGCCACGCTGGAAAAGCTGGGCGAACTCAAGGCCAAGGGCATCCTCACGCAGGAAGAGTTCGACGCCAAGAAATCCGAGCTGCTCAAGAAGCTGGTGTGATCCCGGTATTGTGCTATTAAATATATAGCTAATGGCGCTTGATACATAAGCGCTAGAGGCCAAAAACACTTAAAACACTTCGCATGGCCGACAGCGGCACCCAGCGTCATTACCGCGCGCCCTGCCCCGGCTGTGGCGCCCCGGTCGAATTCCAGAGCGCGCAGTCCACGCACGCCGTCTGCCCCTACTGCCAGAGCACGGTGGTGCGCAGCGGCGACGTGCTCAAGCGCATCGGCAAGATGGCCGAGGTCTTCGACGACCACAGTCCGCTGCAGCCCATGGCCACGGGCCGGGCTGTGCTGGACGGCAAAGACCAGCCCTTCACGCTCATCGGCCGCCTGCAGTACCAGGGCGACGCGGGCACGTGGACGGAGTGGATCGCCCTTCTGAACGACGGCACGACGGCCACGCTGGGCGAGGACAACGGCGCCTACGTCTTCACGCGCCCGGTGCCCGCCGACCGCACCCTGCCCGAGGCCGCGCACTTTCGTCCCGGCGCCACCACCGCCGTGGCCGGCAAGACCTACAGCGTGGCCGCCAACGTGCAGGCCCGCCTGGTCGCCGCCCAGGGCGAGCTGCCCAAGCTGCCGCCGCTGGGCCAGCCGTTCAGCGTGGTGGAACTGCGCAGCGACGACGGCGAGGTGCTGTCCATCGACTACGGCAGCGTGCCGCCGAAGGTCGAGCGCGGCCGCGCCGTGCGACTCGACGACCTGAAGCTGCAGGGCCTGAAGGACGAGTCGGTCAAGAACGAGAAAGGCCGCCAGTTCAGCTGCCCGAATTGCGGCGCGCCCGTGGCGGTGAAGCTGTCCAGCACCAAGAGCCTGACCTGCCCGTCCTGCCAGAGCCTGATCGACGTGTCGGGCGGCCTGGGCGGCAAACTGCGCCACGCCGAGCAGCACGAGCCCGTGCGCCTGCTGATCCCGCTGGGCAGCCAGGGCACGCTGGAGGGCGTGCACTGGCAGGTGGTGGGCTTTCAGCACCGCATGGGCGTGGAGCCGGGCGACGACGAACACTTCGGCTGGGACGAATACCTGCTGTACCACCGCAAGCGCGGCTTCGCCTTTCTGGTGGATGCGAGCGATGGCTGGAGCCTGGTGCGCCCCGCCACCGGCGCGCCCAAGCTCTCGGCCAACGGGAAGGGCGCGCACTACCTGAACACGCCCTACCAGCTGGAATACAGCTACGAGGCCGAAACCACCTACGTGCTGGGCGAGTTCTACTGGCCCGTGGAGCGTGGGCAGAAAACGTTCAACCGCGACTTCGCCAGCAGCACCGGCCGCGGCATCCTGTCGATGGAGCAGACGCCCCAGGAGGTGACCTGGTCCGTGGGCAGCAAGCTCGACAGCGCCGTCGTCGCCAAGGCCTTCAAGCTCGACGGCCAGGCCGACCTGTTCAAGCGCGAAGACGCCGCGCCCTTGGCCGGCGCGGGCGGCATCGGCTGCGGCACGTGGATCGTGATCCTCTTCCTGCTGCCGCTCATCGTGATGCTGGTGCTGGGCGGCAGCTGCAGCTCCTGCGACCCGCAGCGCGAAAATTGCACCTCGTCCAGCTACCGGTCTTCCGGCGGCTCCTACGGCGGCTATTCCAGCGGCGGCGGGCACAAATGAGAGCCTGCCGCCGCGCTCCCGATTGCTTCATCTTTTTCATCCATCCCACCGACGGAGGTCTTCATCATGGCTCTTGAATGGCTGCGGCCTGCCGCTTTCTTCGGCTCCATCCTCTTCGCGCTGATCGGCGTGCTGGTGTTCTGGGTCAGCTTCATCATCATCGACAAGATCACGCCCTACGACCTGTGGGCCGAGATCGTGGAGAAGCAGAACAAGGCGCTCGCCATGGTGGTGGCGGCCATGTGCCTGGGCATCAGCATCATCGTGGCGGCGGCGATCCACGGCGGGTAAAGGCGGCGCCGGGCCGCCGCCGCATGCGGCCCGCGGCATTCGTTGCGGGCGTTGCCGGCAGCAGAGGGCACCCCCGAGACGATCGGCGCGTGCATACGGGCCGTGCAAAGCGTGTTGTACGGCTGACACAAATCCCGTACGGTACGCAAAATATTGAATAAGAATAATTATCGTTACTGTTACATTCGCTCGCTTTCCGACACGGGCCGTTGACACCGCGGCCCATTTGCCTTGCCGAGGAAGCGAACATGAACCGAAAGAACCGGCCCACCGGTCCCGCCTACCCTTTACTGCCAACCGCCGTCGCCATGCTCCTGGCATGGTCCTGCGCCGCAACCACCGCGAGCGCCCAGCCGGCGCCTGACGAGGCCCCTGCCCTGCCGGCCGCTCTCCAGCAGCTCCCTGCGGTACATGTCAGCGGATCGCAGTACGACCCGGACGACGTGCGCCCCGAAGGCGTGACCACCGCCACCAAGACGTACATGGCCCCCAGGGACATCCCGCAGACGGTCGATACGCTGGAGGTCAACAAGTACAAGAGCTACGGCATCAACGACCTGGCCACCATGCTCGACGGCGTGCCCGGCGTGAACACCAGCTACGACATGCGGGGCGAGGGCGTGATGATCCGCGGCTTCCAGGCCGATGCCGGCGACATCTACCGCGATGGCGTGCGTGAAAGCGGGCAGGTGCGCCGCAGCACGGCGAACGTGGAGCGCATCGAGATCCTCAAGGGCCCGGCTTCGGTGCTGTACGGCCGCAGCGCTGGTGGCGGCGTCATCAATCTGGTGAGCAAGCAGGCGCGGTTCGACGGCAAGAGCAGCGTCACCCTGCGCGGCGGTTCTTGGGACAACGTGGGCGGCACCATCGACATCAACCAGGTGATCAACCCGAACGTGGTCGTGCGGCTGACGGCCGACCGCGAGCAGGCGCACAGCTTTCGCAGCGGCATCCGCAACAAGAACGAGATGGTCTCGCCCAGCATCCTGGTGGACAACCGCAAGGGTCTGCGCTGGACGGGGCAATACACCTACGACAACGTCTGGCGCGTGCCCGACCGCGGTCCGGCGTACGACCAGTTGCCGGCCGGCGTGTCCATCCGCCAGGGCTTTGCCCAGCCTGGGGACTACGTCGAGGACCGCCTACGCGTGTGGCGCTCAGACCTGAGCTATGACTTCAACCCCGCCTGGAGCGTGCGCTGGGTGGCCAGCCGCCGCGAGGCCGACCAGGACTTCGACCACTACTATCTGGGCACGTACTGCAATGCGCAGGGACGCACGTCCACCAACGCCACCTGCACCAACCGCAGCCAGGTGCGCCAGAGCTATGCCTGGCAGCAGACGGCCAACAAGACCACCTCGCACACGGTGGACCTGACCGGCCGGTTCGACCTGGCGGGCATGCGGCACGATCTGCTGGTGGGCGTGGAGCACAGCGAGGAAGAGCGCGCGCCGCGCCTGTTCTCCACCGCCAACAGCAACGGCTTCATCGATCCGTTCAACCCGGTGTTCAACGCCGTGCGTCCGGCGCAGGGTGCGCCGACGCAGGACAACCTGCACATCGGCAAGGGGCAGGCACTCTATGTGCAAGATCTGATCGAAGTTGCTCCGCAATGGAAGCTGCTGCTCGGCGCGCGCTACGACAGCTACAAGTTCGAAAGCACCAACCGCATCAACGGCTTTCAGCGCGACACGGACGGCAGCTCCGTGAGCCCGCGCGTGGGCGTGGTCTGGCAGCCGGTGCGCGACCACAGCGTGTACGCCTCCTGGAACAAGAGCTTCTCGCCCTACGGCGGACGCGGCACGCTCAGCGTGGACACCGCGGCCACGGCCGTGCTGGACGAGGCGCCCCAGCACTCGCGCCAGGTCGAGATCGGCCTCAAGAGCGACTGGCTGCAGGGCGCGTTGTCTACCCAGCTGGCGGTCTACCAGCTGGAGCACTACAACATCCGCTACCGGCCGGAACCCGACACCGACCCCTTCACCTTCGCCATGCGCGGCAAGGAGCGTTCGCGCGGAATCGAGTTCAGCGCCGCTGGGCGGGTCGCTCCCTCTTGGTACGTACGCGGCGGCGTCGGCGTGATGAGTGCCAAGGTGCTGGGCGACCGCAGCGTGCCCGCCAATGAAGGCAACTACCTGGCCAACACGGCCCAGCGCAACGGTAACCTGTTCCTGCGGTATGCGCCTCCCGGCGCCTGGTACGGCGAGGTCGGCGTGACGCATACCAGCCACCGGTACACCAACCTCGCCAACACCAGCATCCTGCCGGGTTACACCCGCTGGGACGGCTTGGTTGGCTGGCGTGCCGCGCCGTGGACGGTCACGCTCGCCGTGTCGAACCTGCTGGACAAGGAATACTGGCGGTCCAGCAGCATGCCCGGTACGCCCCGCAGCTTTCTGCTGAGCGCCAATTACCAGTTCTGAACCCCGTGCCGTCCACGCCCGCCCCGGGGGCCCGCCGAACGCTTCTGTGGGCCGCGGCGGCCGGCGTGCTGGTGGCCGGGCTGGCCGCCGCAGGCGGCTGGCTTTGGCACCGGGACGCGCCGCCCCGCGCGGCCTTGGCGCAAGCGCGGTCCCTGGCTTGGCCGCCTGCTCCGGCCTCCGCGCCGGTTCCGATGGCCGACTTTCCTTGGGATCCGCTGCTGGGGGGGGGCGCCTGCCGACACTGCAGAGACGCTCCACGCACCGGAACGCGGCGCCTCCTTCGCACACGCCACCACCTCCATGGACCCGCCCGCACAGCCTGTGTGGGAGATGCTGCGCGACTACCGTGGCCCGGATCTCGGCCGTGCCGCCGAGGATGTCGAGGTGCTGTCAGCGCTCTCGTGGTGCGCGACGCGCGAGGCCATTCCCGAATGGCTGGGCGCGGCCCGGTCGCAGGGCGACGCACCCGAGCCCGTGCAGGCGCTGGCTGCCGAACATGCGCAGGTGCAGCGCCTGTGCGCGCGGCTGTCCGACCGCGACTACGCGCTGCGCCTGTCCATCCTGCGGCTGCACGCCCGGGCCGGCCAGGTGGAGGCACAGTTGGCCTTCCTCGATGTCGGGCCCACGGGGCGGTGGCTAGATCCCGATCGGGAGCACCTCCCGCTCGACGGCCCGCAACTGGCGGCGTGGCGCCAGGAGCTGCTGGAGTATCTGTCCCAGGCGGCCGCGGTCCGCCCGGGCGATGCACTCAGCACCCTGGCCTTCCTGTACGACCCCGGCACCCCGGTGCAGGCGGACGACCCGGTATTCGGGCCGCTGCGCGACCCTGTGGAGGGGCATGCCTACCGCCTCCTGTGGCAGGACTATCCCAGTAGTACCGTGTCCCCCTCGTCGGCGGCTGCCTTCGTGCGGCGCGAGGCGGCCCGGCTGACGTCCGAGCAACGGGCGCAGGCGCACGCGCGGGCCGCGGTGCTGCGCAGGCAATGGGCGCTGCCACCGCCGCCCGTCGCTGCGTCCCGCTGAGCAGGCCGACGTGCCGGCGCCGATCACAGGGCCCGGGGCCGGGCCGCCGTCTCGCAGCACAATACCCGCCGTGTCCACGCCGCCCGCCCCCACTTCATCCCCCCGCCCCATCGACATCGCCCTGCTCGCCAGCGTCTTCGTCGTCGCCGCCTGCGGGCTGCTCTACGAACTGGCGGCGGGCGCATTGGCGTCGTATGTGCTGGGCGATTCGGTGCTGCAGTTCAGCACCATCATCGGCACCTATCTCTTCGCCATGGGCGTGGGCTCGTGGCTGTCGCGGTATTTCGAGCGGCAGTTGCCTGCCCATTTTCTAAGGATCGAATTGCTGGTGGCGCTCATCGGTGGGGCGCTTCCAGCTACGCTTTTCATAGCGAATGCCTACGTACCGGGCGCGTTCCGCATCCTGCTGTACGGCATGGTGTTCGCGGTGGGCACGCTGGTGGGGCTGGAGATTCCGCTGGTCATGCGCATCCTCAAGCGCAATGTGCAGCTCAAGGACCTGGTCTCGCAGGTGCTCACCTTCGACTACCTGGGCGCGCTGGCCGTGTCCATGGCATTCCCGCTGCTGCTGGTACCGCACCTGGGCCTCATCCGCACGGGGCTGCTGTTCGGCGTGATGAATGCGGTGGTGGCGGTGTGGGCGCTGTGGCTGTTCCGGCACGAGCTGCGCCGGCTGCGCGCCCATGCGTTCGCCTGCGCCGCGGTGCTGGGCGTGCTGGCCGCGGGGCTGTGGGGCGCCGAGCACCTCACGCGGTTTGCCGAGGACAAGTTCTACCAGGACCGCATCGTGATGAGCAGCGTGTCGCCCTACCAGCGCATCGTGGTCACCAACGGCAAGGCGGGCCATCGGCTGTACCTGAACGGCAATCTGCAGTTCGCCGAGCGTGATGAGTACCGCTACCACGAGGCCCTGGTGCACCCGGCGATGTCCGCGCACGGCGCTCCTCGCCGGGTGGCGGTGCTGGGCGGCGGCGACGGCATGGCGGTGCGCGAGATCCTCAAGTACCCCAGCGTGGAGTCGGTCACCCTGGTGGAGCTGGACCCGGCCATGACGGCCCTCTTCCGCGAGAACCCGGCCCTGGTGCGGCTCAACGGCAACGCGCTCAACGACCCCCGCGTGCATATCGTCAACGCCGATGCGTTCCAGTGGCTGCAGGAGGGAGACGCGGAGGCCCCCGCACGGCAGAGCGTGGGGGCCCCCATGAGCGCCGCCGGGCCGTCCCAAGGCGCGAAGGCCCCCTTGGGGGGCAGCGACCCAGCGCAGCGGCGGAGCGTGGGGGCCCACATGAGCGCCGCCGGGCCGTCCCAAGGCGCGAAGGCCCCCTTGGGGGGCAGCGACCCAGCGCAGCGGCGGAGCGTGGGGGCCCACAGTACTTTCGACGTGATCGTCGTGGACTTCCCCGACCCCACCAACTTCAACATCGGCAAGCTCTACACCAACAGCTTCTACGCCCTGCTGGAGCAGCGGCTGGCTGCCAGCGGCTACGCCGTGGTGCAGACCACCTCGCCGCTGGTGGCGCGCCAGAGCTTCTGGACCGTGGTGGAGACCATGGAATCGGTGGGCTTGCGCACTGCGCCGTACCACGCGCACGTACCGAGCTTCGGCGAATGGGGCTTCGTGATCGCCAGCCGCAGGCCGTGGCGCCTGCCTGCGCAACTGCCCGAAGGCCTGCGCTTCCTGTCGCTGCCCACGCTGCCGCTGCTGTTCGACTTTCCGCTGGACATGGCGCGGCTGCCGGCGCCGGTCAACCGCCTGTCCAACCAGGCGCTGGTGCACACCTACGAGCAGGAGTGGGGGCGCGTCACGCACTGAGAGGAGCGTGAGAAGGCTGGGCGCTGGGGTGCTGTCACCGCCGGCGCCTTGGATGTCCGGATATTCCGTCGGCCAGAATGGCCGATTGAAAAAATGCAATCGCACCCGCCGGGCGCGAATGCGCAGACTATCGGAGGCGCGATTTCCGGCACAATCGCGCGCTGCCTCCAACTTCCGTACGCTCCATGCTCGAGAAATTCTTCGTTGCCGGCGTCGAGCGGAACGCTTCTCTCCACCTTGCGAGCCACGATCCCTGGCTCGTCGCGCTATCGGTCGCCCTGGCCGTCGCCGCCTCTGCCATGGCGCTGCGCCTGGCCTCGCTGGCGGCGCAGGCGCCTTCCGGGCTGCACCGCCGGCTCACCATCGCTGCCGGCTCGATCGCGCTGGGCGGCGGCATCTGGGCCATGCACTTCGTCGGCATGCTGGCCTACGAGCTGTGCGCGCAGGGCCGCTTCGTGCCCTGGGTGACCCTGCTTTCCTTCCTGCCCAGCGTGGCGGCCTCGTGGATGGCGCTGCATGTGCTGGCGCAACGGCGGCCGGGCGTGCGCTCGGTGCTGTGGGGCGGCGCCATCATGGGCGCGGGCATCGGCGGCATGCATTACGCGGGCATGTCCGCCGCAGAGCTGGCGCCCGTGCTGCGCTACGACGTGGGCGGATTCATCGCCTCGGTGGTGTTCGCCGTGGCCATGGCGACGGCCGCCCTGGCGCTGAGGCTGGTGCTGCTGCGGCGCTGGAGCCACCGCCCCGGCGCCGTCGCGCTGCTGAGCGGGCTGGTGATGGGGCTGGGCATTGCCGGCATGCACTATGTCGGCATGGACGCGCTGCGCGTGGTGGGGCCGGTGGAGGTGGCCTCGCCGGCCGACCCGGAGGAGGCGCGCTACATGGCGCTGGCCATCGCGCTGCTGGCGGTGCTGGTGGGTCTGGCCGTCACCGTGATCCTGGTGGGGCTGCGTGCCCGCATGCTGCTGCGCACCACCACGCAGAGCGAGTCGCTTCTGCGCGCCGTGGTGGAGACGGCCATCGACGGCATCGTCATGGCGGATGCCGACGGCACCATCCAGTCCTTCAACGGCGCAGCCGAGCGCTTGCTCGGCTGGCGTGCACACGAAGCGGTGGGCCGCCACATCGCCCTGATCGCCGACCCCGCCCACAGTGATGCGATGGAGCGCTACCTGCCCCGCGACCTGGCGCGCGGCGAGGCCCGCGCCATCAGCGGGCCGCAGGGCGTCTTCGCCCTGCACAGGAGCGGTGCGCTGGTGCCCGTGCGCCTGGTGGTGGGGCGGGTGGATCTGCCTGGCCCCCCGGTGTACGTGGGATACCTGTCCGATCTGACCGAGCGCAACGCCATCGAGCAGGAGCGCCTGCGCGGCGAACAGCAGCTGCGTTCGCTGGTGAGCAACATCCCCGGCGTGGCCTTCCGCTGCCGCAACGATGCGGACTGGACCATGCTGTTCGTGAGCGATGCGGTGGAGCCCCTCACCGGCTGGCCCGCCGCCGATTTTCTCGAGGGCCGCATCACTTTCGGCCGCATCCTGCACCCCGAGGACCGCGACCGCGTGGCGGCCGAGGTGGCGCAGGCGCTGGACGCCGGCCTGCCCTATGCGCTGGAATACCGCATCACGGCGCGCGACGGCGGCCTGCGCTGGGTGTCGGAGACGGGCCGCGGCGCGCGGCATGGGCAGCAGGGGGCTTTCACCTGGATCGATGGCGTGATCGTGGACGTGACGGAGTCGAAGGCGCGAAACGCCGAGTTCGCCGGCACGGTGCAAGCCATCGGCCGCTCGCAGGCCATCATCGAGTTCGACCTCGAAGGCCGCGTGCTGACCGCCAATGCCAACTACCTGGCGCTGATGGGCTACACGCTGAAAGAGGTGCAGGGACGCCACCATGCGCTGTTCTGTGCGCCCGCTTTCGTGCTCGAAGGCGGCTACCAGGCGTTCTGGCAGTGCCTGGCGCGGGGCGAGGTGCAGGCCGGGGAATACCTGCGCCTAGGCAAGAAGGGGCGCGAGGTCTGGCTGTACGCCACCTACAACCCCATCTTCGATGCGGAAGGCCGGCCGTTCAAGGTCATCAAGTTCGCCACCGACCTGACCGGGCGCCGCGCGATGGAGCAGGACCTGCGTGCGGCCAAGGAGCGTGCCGAGCATGCCGCCACGGCACGCAGCACCTTCTTGGCCAACATGAGCCACGAGATCCGCACGCCCATGAACGCCATCATCGGCTTCACCGAGGCGCTGCTGGAGACGCCGCTGGAGGGCACGCAGCGCCGCCACCTGGGCACCGTGCACCATGCCGCCCGCTCCATGCTGAGGCTGCTCAACGACATCCTGGACACAGCCAAGCTGGAAAAGGGCGCGGTGGAGCTGGAGCTGGCGCAGTTCAGCCTGCGCGAGCTGTGCGACCAGATCCTGGCCTCGCTGCGCATCAGCGCCGCCCGCAAGGGACTGGACCTGCAGCTGGACTACCCGCCCGACGTGCCCGAAGGCTGGCTGGGCGATGCGTTCCGCATCCAGCAGGTGCTGCTCAACCTGCTGGGCAACGCCATCAAGTTCACGCACGAAGGCCAGGTGGCGCTGCGGGTGCGCGGCAAGGACGGCTGGTTGGCGCTGGAGGTGCAGGACACCGGCATCGGCATCGACGAAGCAGGCATCGGACGCATCTTCGACCCGTTCGCCCAGGCCGATGCCTCCACCACGCGCCGCTATGGCGGCACGGGGCTGGGCACGACCATCGCCCGGCAGCTGTGCGAACTCATGGGCGGCAGCATCGCCGTGCACAGCCAGGTGGGACACGGCAGCACCTTCACCGTGACGCTGCCGCTGCGCGTTCAGGACGCCGGGCCGGCGGACGAGCGGACGCCGGGCGGTGGCTGGCGCAGCGCGGCGCTGCCCACCTTGCGGGTGCTGGCCGTGGACGACGTGCCTGCCAATCTGGAGCTGCTGCAGATCTCGCTGCAGCGCGGCGGCCACAAGGTCACGCTGGCCGCCAGCGGCGCCCAGGCGCTGGCGGCGTTTTTGCAGCAGCGCTTCGATGTGGTGCTCATGGACCTGCAGATGCCCGACATGGACGGCCTGGAGACTACGCGCCGCCTGCGCGGCATCGAACACGCGGAGCAGCGCCAGGCCACGCCCATTGTGGCCCTCTCGGCCAGCGTGCTGGAGCAGGACCGCCGCAACGCGCGTGCGGCCGGCATGGACGGCTTCGCCACCAAGCCTGTCGACTCGCTGCGCCTGATGGCCGAGATCGCGCGGGTGATCGGCGTGCGGGGCGAGGCCCGCCTGGCGGGCGCCTATGCGGGAGAGGGGGCGGACGACCCCGCTCCGCCGCAGCCCGCACCGGCCCAGGCCATCGACTGGGAGCGCGGTCTGCGGCTGTGGAGCCAGGCGCGCTATCTGCGCGAGGCCATCGAGCGCTTCCTGCAGGATGCCGAGCCGATGGTGGCTGCGCTGCGCTCCGCGCTGGACGCAGCCGACTGGGGGGCGCTGGCGGCCGGCGCGCACCGCCTGCGCGGGGCCACCGCCAACCTGGCACTGGCCGGCATGGAAGACCAGGCCCTGCGCCTGGAGCGCAGCGCGGGCCGGGGTGATCCGGACGGCGTACGCCAGGCGCTGGAGGCCTTGGCCCCCGCGCTGGCCGCGGTGCGGGCGGCGCTGGTCCATCCACAGGCCCCCGATGCCCAGTTGCGCGGCACCACGCCTGCGCCGGCTCCGCTGCCGCCCGCCGAGCAGCAGCAGGTGCTGGCGGCCCTCGATGCCCTGGCCAGCGCGCTGGCGCATGGCGAGCTGGCCGCAGGCCCGCTGGGCCAGCTCGACCGCGGGCTGCCGGCGGTGACCCTCAGTACCTTGCACGAGGCACTGGACCGCTTCGATTTTGACGAGGCCCTGGCCTGCCTGCGCGCCTTGCGCAGGCACCTCGCGCCGCCGCTGCCGGCCGCCGCCGGCCCTTCGCAACCCGCCCCGCCTCCCTCTGCGCCCACGCCATGATCACGCCCCAGGAAGACCATCGGCCCCGCCTGCTGCTGGTGGACGACGAGCCCACCAACCTGCAGGTGTTGCGCCACATGCTGCAGGACGACTACCGCCTGCTGTTCGCCACCGATGGCGAGCGCGCGCTGCAGCTCGCCCGGCAGCAGCAGCCCGATCTGCTGCTGCTCGACGTGATGATGCCGCAGCTGGACGGCCACGCCGTGTGCCGCGCGCTCAAGGAAGACCCCGCCACGGCGGGCATTCCGGTGATCTTCGTGACGGCCCTGACCGAATCCCGGGACGAGGCCCGCGGCTTCGAGGTCGGTGCGGTGGACTACATCACCAAGCCCGTCAGCGCGCCGGTGGTGCGCGCCCGCGTGCGCACCCACCTGTCGCTGGTGCGCACCGAGGAATTGCGCGCCACGCGGCTGCAGATCGTGCAGCGCCTGGGCCGCGCGGCCGAGTACAAGGACAACGAAACGGGCATGCACGTCATCCGCATGAGCCACTTCGCCCAGGTGCTGGCCCTGGCCCTGGGCTACCCGCCCGCGTGGGCGGAGGACGTGCTCAACGCGGCTCCGATGCACGACGTGGGCAAGATCGGCATTCCCGACGCGGTGCTGCGCAAGCCCGGCCCGCTGGATGCGGACGAGTGGACCGTGATGCGCCGCCATCCGCAGATCGGCGCCGAGATCATCGGCGAGCACGCGGGCGGCGTGCTGCGCCTGGCCCATTCCATCGCGCTCACGCACCATGAGAAGTGGGACGGCAGCGGCTACCCGCAGGGGCTGGCCGGCACGGCCATCCCGGTGGTCTCGCGCATCGTCGCCCTGGCCGATGTGTTCGACGCGCTCACCGCACGGCGTCCGTACAAGGAGCCCTGGAGCATCGACGACACCGTGGCCTACCTGCGCGCGCACGCGGGCCGGCACTTCGACCCCGGCATGGTCGAGGTGTTCATCGCCCAGATGCCGCAGCTCATCGCCATCAAGGAACGCTGGCCGGACTGACGCCGGACGCCGCGCCTGTCCTCAGCTTCGCTTCATCTTCGGCCCGTACACTGCGCCGATGCGCGTACTCCTGGCAGAAGACGACGCCTCTCTCGGCGAAACCCTCCAATCCTGGCTCCAGTGCGACGGGTATGCCGTGGACTGGGTGCGCGACGGCGCGCTGGCCGACGCCGCCCTGGACACCCACGACTACCAGTGCGTGCTGCTGGACCGCGGCCTGCCCGGCCTGGAGGGCGACGCCGTGCTGCGCCGGCTGCGCGCGCGCCAGGCCACGCTGCCGGTGATCTTCATCACCGCGCGCGACACGGTGAGCGACCGGGTGGCGGGCCTGGACATGGGCGCCGACGACTACCTGGTCAAGCCGTTCGACCTGGAAGAGCTCTCGGCGCGCATGCGGGCCGCCCTGCGCAAGCAGGCACAGCAGCCCAGCGTGGCGCTGTGCCATGGCGATCTGTCGCTGGACCCGGCCGGCAAGACCGTGACGCAGGCCGGCGAGCCGGTGCCGCTCACCGCGCGCGAGTTCATGGTGCTGGAGGCACTCATGCGCCAGCCGACGCACGTGGTGCCCCGTGCCCGCATCGAGGAGGCGCTGTACGGCTGGGGCGAAGAGGTGGAGAGCAACGCCATCGAGGTGCACATCTACAACCTGCGGCGCAAGCTGGGCAGCGGCAGCATCGTCACCGTGCGCTACCAGGGCTACCGCATGGCGGCGGCGTGATGCGCGTGCCGGGGCTTGCCCGCCTGTGGCCGCGCCGGGCGGCGTCCGCGCCTGCCACCGCCAGCGCGCGGGGCGCGTACTCGCTGCGCCGCCGGCTCATCGCCACCATCCTGGGCAGCAGCGTGGCCCTGTGGCTGGTCTGCGTGGGGCTGGTGGTGCACGTGGCCTGGAAGGAGACCAGCGACGTCTTCGACGACGCCCTCAAGGAAAGCGCCCGCCTGGCCCTGGTGCTGGGCGACCGGCTGCACCGCAGCGGCGCGCTGGCGCAGGACGATCCCGCCGCTGCCGGCGAGCCCGCCAAGCTCAAGCTCTACTACCAGCTGGTGGCGCGCGACGGCCAGGTGCTGCGCCGCGCCAGCAAGGCGCCGGAGCAGGCCTTTGTGCCGCAACTGGACGAGGCCAAGGGCTTCCACCGCAACGTGTTCCTGGGCGGCGAGCCATGGCGCGTGTACGTGCTGCCCTCGCGCGACGGGCAGTTCTCCGCCCAGGTCGGCCAGCCCTGGGCCGACCGCACCGAACTGCTGGCCGAGATGGCCGAGGATTTGGCCGTGCCCGCGCTCGGGCTGCTGGCGCTGCTGGCGCTGGTGTGCTGGGTGGCCATCCGCCAGGCGCTCCGGCCGCTGGACGCCACCGCGCGCCGCGTGGCGGCCAAGTCGCCGCAGGATCTGTTACCCATGCCGCCGGAACATGACCCGCGCGAGCTGCAGCCCATCATCGGCGCGCTCAACGCCGTGCTGGGCCGGCTGTCGCATGCGCTCGATGCGGAGCGCCGCTTCACCGCCGACGCCGCGCACGAGCTGCGCACGCCCCTGGCCGCGCTGCGCGGCCGCATCCAGCTGATGCAGCGGCGCGGAGGCGCCCCGGCCGATCCGGCGGCGCTGCAGCCCCTGCGCGACGACGTGGACCGCTGCACCCGGCTGGTCGAAAACCTGCTCACCCTGGCCCGCATGGACCCGGAGCGCCCCGACACCCTGGCGCGCGAATGGCTGCCGCTGGCGCCGTTGCTGCAGACCCTGCGCGACGAGCGGGCCCTGCTGCCGGGCGAAGGTGGAGAAGGCGCGCCCCAGTTGGAGCTGGAGTGCCATGCGGACCGGATCCATGCCCACCCGGTGCTGCTGCACGGCGCCCTGCGCAACCTGGTGGAGAACGCTGCGCGCCACGGCCCGCGCGGCGGGCGCATCGTGCTGCGGGCCGAGCCCCTGCCCGGCGGCGGCGTGCGCACCGCC
Organism: Paracidovorax wautersii; assembly: GCF_031453675.1. Lineage (NCBI taxonomy): Bacteria > Pseudomonadati > Pseudomonadota > Betaproteobacteria > Burkholderiales > Comamonadaceae > Paracidovorax > Paracidovorax wautersii. The sequence continues at coordinate 1,521,428 of NZ_JAVIZX010000001.1, forward strand.
GTGCTGGACGACGGCCCCGGCGTGGACCCGGCCCTGCGCCAGCGGCTGAGCGAACGTTTCTTCCGCGTGCTGACGTCGCCGCAGGAGCGGGCGGGCGTGCCGGGCGGCAGCGGGCTCGGCCTGTCCATCGTTGCGCGCACGGTGGAACTGCACCGGGGCACGCTGCGCTTCGAGGACGGGCTGCCGCGCGCCGCCACGCCCGACGGGCGCACGCACGGCCTGGGCGTGGTCATCGACTGGCCCGCCTGAGCGGCCGGCCGGCCCGCCCGCACACCGCCATCGACACGTGCGCAGGCGCAGGCGCCTGCACGGCCCGCCGGGCCGGGCGCACCCCACATGCAAAAAAGTCCGAAGAATGCGGCGCCCTCAGGTGGGCTTCATGTTCGCGCGGTGCAATGGAGTCCTCACCTACCCATTCATCCCAAGGAGGTTCACCATGCCCTATCCCATGACCATCGCCGCTTCCGTGATCGCTGCCTCGGCCTTCCTGCTCGCCCTTCCGGCCCACGCCGAATACACGGGTCCGAGCAGCGTGCCGCAGGCCACCGTGCAGCAGCTCACCAAGAGCGGCCGCGACGACGAGTACGCCGTGCTGCGCGGCCGGGTCGTCTCCCATGACGGCGGCGAGAACTACACCTTCGAGGACGCCACGGGCCGCATGGCCGTGGAGATCTCGCCCAAGCGCATGCCCGTGGGCCGCAGCTTCGACGCGAACCAGGCGCTGGAGCTGACCGGCAAGCTCGACCGTGACTTCTCCAAGACCGAGTTCGAGGTCAAGCAGATCCGCTTCGTCGACTGACCGGCTGTCCGCAGGCGCTGCGGCCGGCTTGCGGCGCCGGTAGCCGATCCCCCGGCAGGGGGACGTCAAGGCCCCTTCACGCGCGTGCCGTAGAGTGGGGCCATGTCCCAGACACCCTTTTCCCCCGTGCGCCGCCGCACGCTGCTGCAGGCGGGCGCCGCGGCCGCAGCGGGCCTGGCCCTGGCCGGCTGCGAACGCGAGCCCGCCGCACCGGCCGGCGGCTTCACCGGCATCGATATGGAACGCGGCCATGCGCTGCGCGACCGGCTGGCCAAAGGCGAGCCCTGGCCCGAGCCTTCCATCGTGCGCCGCACGCAGGTCGTGATCGCCGGCGGCGGCGTGGCAGGGCTGGCCGCCGCGCGCGGTCTGCGGCTGGCCGGCGTGGATGACTACATGCTGCTGGAGCTGGAGGACGCTCCCGGCGGCAACAGCCGCGCAGGCCAGGTGGGCGGCATCGCCTGCCCGCTGGGCGCGCACTACCTGCCCGTGCCCGGCAACGATGCGCGCGAGGTGCAGGACCTGCTGGAAGAGCTGGGCCTGCGCCGGCGCGAGGCCGGGCGCTGGCGCTACGACGAGCGCCACCTGTGCCACAGCCCGCAGGAGCGGCTCTTCATCGGCGGCCAGTGGCAGGAAGGACTGCTGCCCGTGGCCGGCGTGCCGGAGTCCACCCTGGCGCAGTACCGCCGCTTCGCCGCCAGCGTGGCCGAGCTGTCGCGCGCCGCGCGCTTCGCCATGCCCACGATGAAGACCTGGACGCCCGGCCGCCCGCTGGCGCCCGCGGTGCTGGCGCTGGACGCCCTGACCTTCGACGCCTGGCTCACGCGCGAGGGCTTCGACGACACCTATCTGCGCTGGTACCTCGACTACTGCTGCCGCGACGACTACGGCGCCGGCCCGCAGCGCGTGTCGGCCTGGGCGGGCATCCACTACTTCGCCAGCCGCCACGGCTTCCACGCGCCCGGCGAATCCGCGCCGCCCGACGAGCGCGACGGCGTCCTCACCTGGCCGCAGGGCAACGGCTGGCTCACCGAGCGCCTGGCCGCACCGCTGGCCCAGGGCGGGCAGATGCGCACCGGCAGCACCGTGCTGCGCATCGCCGAGACGGCCCGCGGCGTGGAGGTGGACACCTACCACCACGCCAGCGACAGCGTGGAGCGCTGGCAGGCGCGGCGCTGCATCGTCGCGCTGCCGGTGTTCGTGGCCGCGCGCGTGGTGCAGCCGCAGCCGGACTTTCTGCGCGAGGCGGCGCAGCGCCTGCAGTGGGCGCCCTGGCTGGTGGCCAACATCCACATCGACGCGCCCCTGGCCGATCGCGAAGGCGCGGCGCCCGCCTGGGACAACGTGCTCTACGCCGACCGCAACCCCGGCGGCCTGGGCTACGTGAGCGCCGGCCACCAGCGGCTGGACCCGCGCGCCGCGCTCACCGGCCCCAACGTGCTGAGCTACTACCAGGCGCTGGGCGACGTGCCCGACGGCCGCCGCCTGCTGGCCGAACAGCCGTGGACGCACTGGCGCGACGCCATCCTGCAAACCCTGGCCGTGCCGCACCCCGACCTGGCCCAGCGCGCCACCCGCGTGGAGATCACGCGCTACGGCCACGCCATGTCCATCCCTGTACCCGGGCTGCAGGCATTTTTGAGCAAAATCGGCCTGCAGCGCCCGTCCAATAAGCGCTACCAGCTATCAAATGGAGAGCGCGTAGCCGTTCCGCCCACGCCGGGCACGGCGCGGCTGGCGTTCGCGCATGGCGACTGGTCGGGCTACTCGGTCTTCGAAGAAGCCTTCACCCGCGGCCACGCTGCGGGGCTCGCCAGCGCTTGACGGCGGCCCTGACCGGCGCGAGCCGGTCCGAACGTCCGCCTCGCCTGCGTACCCGCTCTACCCGCGCCAGCGCGCCCCATTTGGCAGCGGCCGGGTGGGCGATCCGTGCCTCGCCCGGCCTGACCGCCCGGGCCTTCATCGCCCCACTGCCCGGCGCCCTCGCCGGTGAGCCGCCATGCGGCGAATGCGGCACTGGTGACACGCCGCCTGGTCCGGGCCTGCCGGCAAGCCGGACTGGCGCGCGCTGGCGGGGCCACAGCCCCTGTCCAGACCCTGACGCAAGCAAGGGCACTGCGGGTCCCCTGCGATCAAAGCCTTCAATTCGATATATCGTGCGTTAAAAGATATATCGAAAGAAGACCATGAACGATCCTGAATTCCTCGACCTGCGCAGCCGCTCGCCCGCCACGCGGCGGGGCGGCGGGCGCGTTTTCGGCCACGGCGGCCTGCGCCTGGTGCTGCTGCAGCTCATCGCCGACAAACCCCGCCACGGCTACGAACTCATCAAGGCCATCGAAGACCGCCTGGGCGGCACCTACAGCCCCAGCCCGGGCGTGATCTACCCCACGCTCACGCTGCTGGAAGAGACCGGGCTGGTCACCGTCTCGGCCGAGGGCGGCCGCAAGCTGCACACCCTCACCGACACCGGCCGCGGCCATCTGGAAGCCCACCGCGCCGAGGTCGATGCGCTGCTGGCGCGCATGGACAGCGGCGCCGCGGTGCGCGGCGGCATGCCGGGCCACGGCCCGCGCCCGGCGCCCGTGGAGCGGGCCGTGCACAACCTGCGGCAGGCGCTGCACATGCGCCTGGCCCGCGAGCCGCTGGCCGATGCGCAGATCCACGCCATTGCCGACGCGCTGGACGCCGCGGCGCGCCAGATCGAGCGGCTGTAGGCCCGGCGTGCGTACTCCGGCGGACCCTGCCTGCCTGTCTGCCTGCCGCCCGCCGGCGGACCTGTCCGTTCCATTCCTTCAAAGGATGCATTCCATGACCTTGCCCGACACCCCTGCCGCTCTCGCAACCCCCGTGGCTGCCGTTTCCCGCCGCCCCGCGCCGACGGACGCCCAGCTCGCCGCCCGCGCGCCTCAGCGCCTGCGCCACGAACTGCGCCGCCGCGTGCTCACCGTGCAGTCCGCGCAGCGCCTCACGCCGCACTGCATGCGCATCGTCCTGGCCGGCGAGGCGCTGGAGGGCTTTCACAGCCCCGGCTTCGACGACCACGTGAAGCTGCTGTTGCCTGATGCGGCCACGGGTGTGCTGCAGCTGCCCGAGGTCGGCCCCGACGGCCTGCCGCTGCCGGGCGGCCCGCGCCCGGCCATGCGCGACTACACGCCCCGCGCCCACGATGCCGCCGCCGGCACCCTCACCATCGACTTCGCCCTGCACGACGCCGGCCCCGCCACCGCCTGGGCGCTGCAGGCCGCGCCGGGCCAGCAGATCGGTGTCGCCGGCCCGCGCGGCTCCTTCCTGTTGCCCACCGCGTTCGACGGGCACCTGCTGATCGGCGATGACACCGCGCTGCCGGCCATCGCCCGCCGCCTGGCGGAGCTGCCCGCGGGCGCGCCGGCTTGCGTGGTGGTGGAGGTGGACGGCGCCGCGGACGAGCAGCCGCTGCCCACGGCCGCTGATCTGCAGGTCCACTGGGTGCACCGCTACGGCGCCGCGGCGGGCGATGCCACGGCCTTGCTGGCCGCCGTGCGCGCGCTGCCCCCGCTGGCTGGCGACTGGCATGCCTGGGTGGCCTGCGAGACCTCGGCTGCCAAGGCCCTGCGCGCGCACCTGGTCGACGAACGCGGGTGGTATCCGCGCTGGGTCAAGGCGTCCGGCTACTGGCGCCGCGGCAGCGCCGGCACACACGAATCCATCGAGGACTGAAGCGCGCCAGATCGCTGCATGTGTGATGCTATTTAATTGATAGCGATATACGATTGCTGGATAAGCGCTGCAAGCCATTTTTGCTTGAAAAGCGCGGACGGCAGCGTGAACGGCTGACGGGGGCGCGCACGCCGTCATCGCGCGGCACGGGCCCGCGGGCGCGGCCGGGGCCGTATCCCTTCCCAGGCCACAGGCCATCGGCACCGTCTGCTAAGGTTCTGAGAGCGCGAAAGCGAGGCGTCTTCGGTGCGCGGATGGCTTTCTAGATAGCTACACCAGCGAGGGGGGAGCGAAGGATGCGATGGCAATGCGGCCCGGTGTGGGCCATGGGACTGGTGTGGCTGGCGGGGTGCTCGGCGCCGGTGGCGGCCTCTGCGCCGCCGCAGGAGATCTATCTGGTCCGGCAGAGCATCACGGTGGACGGCCAGCAGGTGATGCCTGAGCGATCGAGTTTCAGCGCGGTGACCGTGACCCCCGGAGCCGATGGCAGCCAGACGGTGCGCCAACGGACCTTGTGGTTCGGGCCAGCGGGCACAGGCTCTGGGTCGGGTTCCCTGGCACTGAGCCCAGACGATCCGCAGGAGCAGCAGGTGCTGGCCGTGATCGGCAGCGGCTTCGAGATGACGGTGGACGCGCAGGGCGTGGCCCGCGGCGTCCGTGCCGTCGACGCCCCGGCCTTTGCGGCCCTGCAGGCGCGCCACCCGGAGCTTGCCGACGGCATGGCTCCCCGCGAACAGGTGGCCGGCCTGCGCCCGCTGCGGTTGCCAGAGGGCTTGGCCGTGGGCCAGGAGATCGTGCGCGAGGAGCCTTCCGCGCAATGGGGCGTGCTCACCTCGCGCCTGCGGGTGCGTGCGCTGACCGACGACGTGGCCGTGATGGACGTGGGCCTGGAAGGTACGGGCATGCGCGGCCAGGGGCGCCAGGCCCTGCGCCGCCGCGACGGCATGCCGGTCGAGCTGCGGCTTGAACTGCAGACCGAGGCGCGCGGAGGGCGGCCGGCCGCCACACTGCGCTTGAACGCCACCCATCTCGGCGAGGGCCCCGATCTGACGCAGACCAGCGACGCCGACACCTACCGGCAGATCCGCGACGACATGCTGCAGGCTCTGGCGAACCCGCCCTTTTCCGCGCCCTCGGACGATCCGGGCGCCTACCGGCCCGTGCGGGACAAGGAGGGCGAGCTGGCGGACTGGATGCTGCCCGCCTCCGCGCTGGACACGCTCGAAGAGCAGCTGCTGTTTGCGGCGCGCCCGAATGCCAAGGGGCACCGCCCCTGGTTGGCGATCGGAGGGCAATTCGGCGTGGCACCCCCGGGCACGACCGATGAGGGCGTGATGCCCCCGATGGTCGTGGCCCATCTCCGCTCGGTCGCCCTGCTGGACGCCCAGGGCGCCGCGCTGCCCGGCGTCGCGCCGGTGCTGACCCTGCGCAAGCTGGTCGCCGCGGATCGGTACCGCGTGAACGAAAACGAGGTGATGTTCCCGTTCCGCCTGCCGCTGCAGGCCACGGCGGCCCAGCTCCAACCGCTGGACGCGGTGCGCATGGCGGTGGATGTGGAGGTGTATGAATGGGCGGAGGCCGAACGGGTCGCCGCCGGTGCGCAATCGCAGGGCAACCCGAACGCCCGTATCGTGTGGACCGCGCCGCAGCGCCTGTCCATCGACCAGGCAAGGCCCCCGGCCGCGGTGCGCGAAGGGCTCTGGACCCTGGCCGTTCCGCTCGACGCCCAGGGGCGCGAAATGCCGTCAGCCAGCATGCTGGCGCCCCGGTACATCGACGACCCCGGGGCGCGGGACCCCCAGGCGCCGCTGCCGCTGGCCTGGGAGGTCGGCGCCATGCCGCTGCGCATCGACATCGCGGCGGCGCAGCCCATGGCCGCCGTGCAGCTGCGCCACTACCGATGGAAGCAGGTGCCGCGCGAATGGACGTTCCGCGACGCGCGAATCTTGGCGCGCCCTCCGGCTCCGAAGGCTGAAGCCCACCGGCCCTGAGCGGCATCCACCCCTGCCACCGCGGCTGCAGGCGCAGCAGTACGGTGCTGCGGTCCTCCGCCGCCGGCTCAGCCCGTTGCCAGGGCCGCCGCCAGGTGGTCGATCCAGGCCCGGGCCCGCGCCGGCAGAAAACGGTTGGGTGGGTACAGCAGCCAGGCCGTTCCGGAATAGGCGGTGGTGTGGCGCCAGCCGGCCAGCACACGCACCAGCGTGCCGGCTTCGATCGCGGCCCGCGCCGTGAAGCCGGGCAGGCTGGCGATGCCCAGGTGCGCCAGGGCGGCGTCGCGCCGCATCTCGCTGTGGTTGGTGACGTAGCGACCGCGCACGGCGACGGTGGTGGTGTCCGCACCCGTGTCGGTGCGGCTGGCGCCGCCCGCGCGCACGAAGCGCCAGTGCCGGTCGCGCTCGTCCTCGCCCAGCGGCAGGCAATCGTGCCGCGCCAGGTCGCGCGGGTGCTGGGGCATGCCGCGCTGCGCCAGGTAGGCGGGGCTGGCGCAGACCACATGCTCCACCGTCTCCAGTGGCCGTCCGGCCAGGCCGGGCGGAGGCGTATCGGTGATGCGCAAGGCCAGGTCGATGTCTTCGGCGAACACATCCACCGTGCGGTCGGTCACGACCAGCTGCAGATCCACCTCGGGATGCGCTGCGAGGAAGGCCGGCACCAGCGGGTGGATGCGCTGGCGGCCATAGGCCTTGGCCACGCTCATGCGCACCAGCCCGCGGGGCGTGCCGTCCGCATCGCCGGCCAGGGCCAGCACCTCGCGCGCAGCCGTTTCCAGCGGCTGGCACCGCGCATAGGCGGCACGGCCGGCTTCGGTCAGACGCAGCTGGCGGGTGGTGCGTTCCAGCAGCCGCACGCGCAGCACGCCCTCCAGCCGCGCCACCTGCCGGCTCACGGCCGAAGGCGTCAGCCCCAGCCCGCGCGCCGCGGCAGAGAAGCTGCCGGCCGCCACCACGCGCGCGAAGACGGCCATGTCGGGCAGGCTGTCGAGGGCTTCATTCGTGCGCATATGGAAGAGATCTTGTGCTGAACGGATGGATTATCGTCAGTGGTGCGCAAATCTACGATGCGCCCCATGTCTGTGTCCTCTCCCGCTCTCGCGGCTCTTTCTCCTTCTTCCCCCTGGCTGCTGCGTGCTGCCGACGCCGCGCTGCTGCTGGTCGCCATCGTCTGGGGCACCAGCTACGGCGTGGCCAAGGGCGCGCTTGCGTTCTACCCGGTGCTGGGTTTTCTGGCCGTGCGCTTTCTGCTGACCGCCGTGCTGCTGGCCCCGGCCTGCGTGGGCGCCAGCCGCGCGCAATGGCGGGCCGCCCTGCGCGCCGGTCTGCCGCTGGGCGGGCTGTTGACGGCGATCTTCCTGTGCGAAACCTATGGCGTGGCGCTGACGCAGGCCAGCCATGCGGCCTTTCTGATCAGCCTGTGCGTGGTGTTCACGCCGTTCGCGGAATGGGGGCTGCTGGGCCGCCGGCCGGCGCGCGCGGTGTTCGCCTTTGCGGCCGTATCGCTGGCAGGTGCCGCGCTGCTCGCGGGGGGCTGGCCGCAGCATTGGAATGCAGGCGACGGCCTCATCCTGGCCGCCGCCGTGCTGCGGGCCCTGACCGCCTGCGCCACCAGCCAGCTCACGCGCCGCCATGCGCAGGCGCCCATGCTGCTGCTGACGGCGGTCCAGTCGGCCGTGGTCGGCATCGGCTGCCTGCTGTTGGCCGTGGGAGCCGGTGGCCTGCCGCCGCTGCCGCAAGCCCCCGCCTTCTGGGGGGCCACGCTGTACCTGGTGCTGGGTTGCACGGTGTTCGCCTTCTTTGCGCAGAACTGGGCACTGCGCCACGGCTCTCCCAGCCGCGTGGGGCTGCTGATGGGGACGGAGCCCGCCTGGGGCGCGCTGTTCGCCGTGGTGTGGATGGGTGAACGGCTGGATGCGGGCGGGTGGCTGGGGGCGGCGCTGATCGTGGCGGCCGCCGGGTGGATGCTGCGCCGCGGCAGCGGTCGGTAGCAAAGGGCAGGAAGCACTCCGCAGGGGGCCAGCCGTCGTTTGTAGGCCAACGCCGCGAGGGGTGATCCGGTAACGAAGTGTGTACGTAGACGCTAGGACCGCACCGGATTGGGGCATGACATGTCTCGACCTGGTGCGTTGCAGGTCCCCGATCGGCCTGTTTTTGGTCATTTCGCCTCTTACAAAACTACGACTGCTTCGGCCCCTATGACTGCCTGGATCACCCAACTGCGCTTTTCGCGCAAGTTCGCCCTCATCGGCGCACTTGCCTTCCTGCTTTTCGCCGTACCTACGGCGCTGCTCCTCCAAGCCACCGCCGAGAAGGTGGCGGTGGCCCAGCGCGAACGGCTGGGACTGGCGCCCGGCAGCGAACTGCTGCGGCTATTGCAGCAGACCCAACAGCACCGCGGGCTGTCGGCCGCCTTCCTGAGCGGCGCGGCGTCCGCCGGCGCCACCCGGCAGGAGCGCCAGAAAGAGGTGGAAGACACCCAGGCGCGTGTGCGCACCGCCCTGGCCCCGTTGGCGGACGGTGCGCTGGGAAGCCGGCTGGACGGCATCGTCACCGAATGGCGGGCCTTGGTGGCCGGCGTGTCGGGCAAGACGCTGACGGGGGTGCAGAGCAACCAGCAGCATGCCGCCCTGATCGCCCACCTGCTGGAGCTGATCGACGACGTGGCGAACAGCTCCGGCCTGGCGCTGGACCCGGACGCCAGCACCTACTACGTGCAGCGCGCGGTGCTGGGGCCGTTGCCCCGGCTGACCGAATCGCTGGGCCAGATGCGCGCGCGGGGCGCCGTCGTGCTGGGCCGCGGCGATGCGTCGCCCGAGGACCGCGCCCGCATCGACGGGCTGGCCGAGCGCTCACGCCAGAACTACGAAGACGCGCGCAAGGCGCTGGAATTGGCCGCCGGCCGCGACGGCCTGCCCGCCGCCGTGGAGCGTGCGCGTGCCGCCGCGGTCACGTCAGCGCAGGAGGGCTTCAAGCTGGCCGATGAATCCATCATCCAGCCGCAGACCCTGACGCTCGCGTCCACGGAGTGGGTCGACCGCATGACCCGCGTCATCGATGCGCAGTTCGTGTTGGTCACCAATGCGTTCGACCTGCTGCGCGACTCGCTGGACGCGCAGATCAGCACATTGCGCCAGGGCCTGATCTGGCTGTGCGTGGCGCTGGCCGCACTGTCTTCGCTGGCGCTGTGGGTGATGGTGATGGTCACGCGCACGACCACCCGGTCGCTGGACAGCGCCGTGCGCCTGGCCGAAGCCGTGGCCGCCGGTGACCTGTCGATGCGGGTGCAGCCCCAGGGCCGCGACGAGGTGGCGCGGTTGCTGGCAGCCATGCAGGGCATGACCGTGCAGCTGAGCGGCGTGGTGGGCAGCGTGCGGTCCAACTCCGAGAGCGTGGCCACGGCCAGCGCCCAGATCGCCCAGGGCAATGCCGACCTGAGCCAGCGCACGGAAGAGCAGGCCAGCGCGCTGGAGGAAACCGCCGCGTCGATGGAAGAGCTGGCCTCCACCGTGCAGCACAACGCCGACACCGCGCGCGAGGCCAACGAGCTGGCCCGCAGCGCGTCGGACGTCGCATCGCGCGGCGGCGCCGTGGTGCAGCAGGTGGTGCAGACCATGCAGGGCATCAACACCAGCTCCAGCCGCATCGCCGACATCATCGGCGTGATCGACTCCATCGCCTTCCAGACCAACATCCTGGCGCTGAACGCGGCGGTGGAAGCGGCCCGCGCGGGCGAGCAGGGCCGGGGCTTCGCCGTGGTGGCCAGCGAGGTGCGCAGCCTGGCCCAGCGCTCGGCCGCCGCCGCGCGCGAGATCAAGGAACTCATCACTGCCAGCGTGAGCCAGGTGGGCGAGGGCACGCAGCTGGTGGACCATGCCGGCCGCACCATGCAGGAGATCGTCACCTCCATCCAGAAGGTGAGCGATCTGGTCGGCATCATCAGTGCGGCGACGGCGGAGCAGAGCGCCGGCATCGCCCAGGTGGGCGAAGCCGTGGCGCAGATGGACACCACTACGCAGCAGAACGCCGCGCTGGTCGAGGAAAGCGCAGCCGCGGCCAGCAGCCTCAACGGCCAGGCGCAGCAGCTGGTGCAGGCCGTGGCAGTATTCCGCCTGGCATGACCCCTCCCGCCCCGCAGCCCGTCGCCGCTTCCGCACCCGCTATCGCCCGCGCAGTCCACCACGGCGCGGGGCGTGGCCCGCTGCGCGCCATCGCCGGCTTCGAGGCGCTCAAGGGCGCGCTGGCGCTGCTGGCCGGCGCGGGCCTGCTCAGCGTGCTGCACCGCGACCTGCACCAGCTGGCGGTGGCGCTCATCGGCCATATAGGCCTGAGCCCGGGCCAGCGCTACCCCGCGCTGTTGCTGTCGCAGGTGGATGTGTGGGCGCATGAAGACCTGCACCTGCTGGTGATGGCGGCAGGCGCGTATGCCGCGCTGCGCTTTGCCGAGGCCATGGGCCTGTGGCGCGGCCGCGCCTGGGGCGAGTGGCTGGGCGCGCTGTCGGGGGGGCTCTACATCCCGTTCGAACTGTGGCATTGGGCGCACCGCCCCACCTGGCTGGCGAGCGCGGTGGTGGTGTTCAACGCGGCCGTGGTGGTTTATCTGGGATGGCAGTTGTGGGTGCGGCGATTGACCGCGCCTGCGGAGGTTTGAGCCCCAGCGGCTCACGTTAAAACCCAGAAGAATATCGAACCGCGTTCAAATGCAGCCCAAGGATATAATCTAGCGCTGTGCATCCCGCGGCTACGGCACCGCACCCCCACCGCAGTGCCTGCCCCCAGAGCGCAAGCTCTGGACCCCGCCGTCTTGCCCACCCTGAGGCGGGTGAAAGCTGCCGAGCGCAGCCCAACCGGTACCGAGGCGTGCATACCGAACGCCCGGCCCCTGCCAGAGGCTGCGGCTCCGAACCACCATCCCCTTCCAACAGCGCGCCTTCGTCGCGCTCCCTCTTCAGAAAGACGCTTTCCATGAGCACCAAGATCTATGTGGGCAACCTGCCCTATACCGTCGACGATGAAAGCCTGCGGAGCAACTTCGCCGAGTTCGGCGGCGTCTCTTCCGCCAAAGTCATGATGGACCGTGAAACCGGCCGCTCCAAGGGCTTCGGCTTCGTGGAGATGGAATCCGCGGAAGTTGCGCAGGCAGCCATCACCGGTCTGCACGGCGTGTCCGTCAATGGACGCTCGATCGTCGTGAACCTGGCCCGTCCGCGCGAAGCGGGTGGTGGCGCGGGCGGCGGCTCGGCAGGCTACCGCGCCAGCGGGCGCGCGGACGTGGGCTATGGCAACGGCGGCTTCGGCGGCGGCCGCTACTGAGCGGTAGCCACCGCTTGAAAAGACCGGCTCCATCGGGCCGGTTTTTTTCGTCCCGATGTCCGCGATGCCCTCCGCGGCCGCGACGGACCAGCAAGGCACGGCGCGGCGCTGCCGGTCCGCGCGGCGGTCTCCGTCACGGCCTTGTCACGGCGGCCCGGCATCGTCCGGCTTTTGTTCCACGCAAGAGCCGTTCGCATGTTCCCTCGCTCCCGTCTCGCCGCCTGTGCCGCACTGGCCTGTGCCTTTCTCTCCCCCGCACACGCCCAGCAGGCCTTTCCCGCCACGCTCGCCGGCCACGCCGTGCTGCCCGCGCAGTCGCTCATCGCCTCGCCCCAGGATGCACCGGCCGACCTGCAGACCAGCGGCAAGTTCACCACGCCCCGGCGCGTGGACGCGCTGGGCAGCGTCGAAGGCCTGTCCTACGGCCGTCCCACGGGCGTGTCGCTGCCCTTCAAGGGCCAGCCTGCCCAGGGCCACTCGGGCATCAAGCGCATGGCCGACGGCACGTTCTGGATCCTCACGGACAACGGCGCCGGCGCCAAGGCCAACTCGCCCGACTTCATGCTGTACCTGAACCACTACGCGGTGGATTTCCAGACCGGCCATTTCAAGCGCCAAAAAACGGTGTTCCTGCACGACCCCGACAAGAAGGTGCCGTTCCGCATTGCCGAAGAGGGCACGAAGCAGCGCTACCTGACGGGCGCGGACTTCGACCCCGAGAGCTTCCAGTTCGCGGGTGGCGCGCTGTGGATCGGCGAGGAGTTCGGGCCGTACCTGATCAAGGCCGACCTGCAGGGCAAGGTGCTGGCGGTGTTCGAGACGCAGGTGGACGGCAAGGTCGTGCGTTCGCCCGACCACCCGGCCATCACCGCGGCGGCTGCGCCGGATGCCAAGGCGCCGGCCTTCGAGGTCAAGCGCTCCAAGGGCTTCGAGGGCATGGCCTCTTCCAAGGACGGCAGCAAGCTCTACGCGCTGCTGGAAGGCCCCCTGTGGAACGAGTCCGCCAAGGCCTATGAGGCGGTGGAGGGCGGCAAGCAGTACCTGCGCGTGCTGGAGTTCGACGTCAAGGCCGAGCAATGGACCGGCCGCCACTGGAAGTACGTGCTGGAGGCCAACCACCACGCCATCGGCGACTTCAACATGATCGACGCCACCACGGGCCTCATCATCGAGCGCGACAACGGCGAGGGCACGGCCGACCAGGCCTGCCCCGAAGGCCAGAAGCGCACGGACTGCTTCCACGACCTGGCGAAATTCAAGCGCGTCTACAAGGTGGAGCTGACCGATGCCAACGCCGGCGGCGAGCTGCGCAAGGTGGACTACATCGACCTGATGAACCTGCAGGACCCGCAGCGCCTGGCGAAGAAGCCGCTCAACCACGGCGTGCTGACCTTCCCGTTCTTCACCATCGAGAACGTGGACGTGGTGGACGCCACGCACATCGTCGTGGGCAACGACAACAACCTGCCGTTCAGCAGCAGCCGCGCGCCGAACCAGGCGGACGACAACGAGCTGGTGCTGCTGGAAGTCGGCGAGTTCCTGCGCGCCAAATAAGGTCTGCGCAGGCGGGGGCCGGCGCCTGCAGGGGCCGCGCCCGCTCCTTGGCGTGGCGCAAGGGCGCGTGCGGCAGCGCGGTGTATAAGCGGCGCACCCGATTTCCGCCCTGCACCGCGCCAGCCATGTCCTTGCCCGATCCCGCCCCTTCGCATTTCGAACGCCAGCATGCGTGGCTGGACGCGCAATTGCATGCCCACCTGCTGGACGTGGCCGGGGGCGACTTCGGCAGCGCGCTGCAGCGACTGCAGCAGTGGTGGGCGCATCTGGAACGCCACATCGACATCGAGAACACCCGGTTGCTGCCCCACGTGCCCGAGGGCCCCCGCTGGGCGGCGCGGGTGTACCGGCTGGAGCACGAGCGCATCGCCGAACTGGCGGGCGACTACCTGCAGCGCGTGCAGCAGGTGGTGCGCCATCCGCCGCAGGACGAGACCGGCCGGCGCCGCGCCGTGCTGATGCTGCTGGACTCGGCCCACACCCTGCGCCATGTGCTGGAGCACCACCACGAGCGCGAGCACACCGCGCTCGCCCGCGAGCTGCCGCTGGACGTGCAGCAGGCCGCCTGGGCCGGCGAGGGCGCTGCCGCCGGCTGAACGAACCGAACGCGCACGCGGCGCAGGGGCCCGCCGGCAGCGCCCGCGCGCGCCACGCGGGCATGGGCCGGCTGGCACAATCGATCGAACGCCTTTCCCTCACATCCCTTCTTCCCCCTTCATCCGCGCCATGTTCACCGGCATCGTCCAGGCCACGGCAGGCATTGCCGCCATCCACGACCGCGCAGGCCTGCGCACCTTCACGCTCGACTTTCCCGAGGGCTTCTGCGAAGACCTCGCCATCGGCGCCAGCGTCTCCACCGACGGCGTGTGCCTCACGGTGACCGAGATCCTGTCGCCCACGCAGGCCAACTTCGACGTGATGCTGCAGAGCCTGAACATCACCACGCTGGGCCGCTATGCCCAGGGCGACCGCGTGAACGTGGAGCGGGCGGCCAAGGACGGCGCCGAGATCGGCGGCCACCCGCTGTCGGGCCATGTGGACTTCACAGGCACGCTCATCGAGCGGCGCGAATTCGACAACAACCTGGTGTGGCGCGTGGCCGTGCCGGAGGCGTTTCGCCGCTACATCTTTGCCAAGGGCTACATCGCCATTCACGGCGCCAGCCTGACGGTGGCCGAGGTGAACCGCCAGGAGGGCTGGTTCGAGGTGTGGCTGATCCCTGAGACGCGGCGCGCCACCGTGTTTGAAACCAAGCAGGTGGGCGACCGCCTGAACATCGAAATCGAACGCAGCACCCAGGTGGTGGTGGACACCGTGCGCGAAGCAGTGCAGGAAAGCCTGGGCCGCCTGCAGCCCGTGCTGGAGGCGCTGCTGAAAGAAAAGGGCCTGTCGCTCGACGACTTCGTGCAGGCGCCCGTGCTGCCGCAGGGATAAGGGAAGAAGGCGGCGTTGGCGCGATGACGACGACAACGGTGCGCCCGTTGGTCACCGCCGACCTGCCCGGCCTGCTTGCGGTGCAGCTGGCCTGCTACGGCGAGGGCTACGTGGAAAGCGGCGAGGTGTTCGCCCGGCGCCTGGCCAGTGCGGCCAACTGCTCGCTGGTGCTGGAGCGCGCGGGCGTGGTGTGCGCGTACCTGGCAGCCTACGGGTCTGTGCGGGGCAAGGTGACACCGCTGCACGGCGACTTTGAAGAGGTGCCGCAACCCGACACGCTGTACCTGCACGACATGGCCGTGCTGCCCGCGTGCGCAGGCCAGGGCTTGGCCCGCGCGCTGCTGCGGCCGATGTGGGACGTTGCGCGCAGCCGGGGCCTGCGGCACTCCGCGCTGGTGTCGGTGCAAGGATCGCAAAACTATTGGGAGCGCCAGGGCTACGCGGTGCAACCCCTGGCCGATGCGGTGCAACGCGCGCAGCTGGCCCGCTACGGCGAAGGCGCCGTGTACATGGTGCGGGCGCTGTAGCCGCCCTGGGCTCGCGCCGCCACACCTTGGAACTTGAAATGGGGCGCGGCAGTCCGAGCGCAGCGCGTCATGCTGCCTCGTCATAATGCGCGCCATGCCCAACCGCTGGAAACCCAACGTCACCGTGGCCGCGCTCGTCGAGCGCGAGGGCCGCTTTCTGCTGGTCGAGGAAGAAACCACCGACGGCCTCAAGCTCAACAACCCCGCCGGCCACCTGGACCCGGGCGAGTCGCCCATCCAGGCCTGCGCGCGCGAGGTGCTGGAAGAAACCGCGCACGAATTCGTGCCTACGGCGCTGGTCGGCGTGTACCTGAACCGCTTTATCAAGACGCGCACCGGAGACGACATCACCTACATGCGCTTTGCGTTTGCCGGCACGCTCGGCACGCACCACGGCTGGCGGGCGCTCGACACCGGCATCGTGCGCACGCTGTGGATGACGCCCGACGAGATCCGCGCCTGCCCCGAGCGCCACCGCAGCCCGCTGCTGCTGCGCTGCCTGGAGGACTACCTGGCGGGCCAGCGGTTTCCGCTGTCGCTGGTGCACACCGATCCCTCGGTGACTGAGCCAGCGGCCGGCTGAGCGGAGCGCGTGCCGCGCCCCGGGCCGTTGGGGTAGCCGGTGGTCCCCACGCTGCGCCTTGTCATGCCTCCACGGCGATCCTGTGGGTCTTGACTATGTTCCTGTAGAACTGGATGCGCTGCTGCACTTCCTTGCGGAAGTCGACGGGCTTGAGGGCTTCCGGCAGCATTGCGCCGCGGTCGTTCCAGGCCTTGTGCGTGGCGGGGTCTCGCAGCACCGTGCGCATGGCCTCATACAACTGGGCAATGATGGGCTCGGGGGTCTTGGCAGGTGCCGCCAGGCCCGTCCAGGAAGTCAGGTTCAGTTCGGGCAGCTTGAGTTCGTCGAACGTGGGTACATCGGGCAGTTGCGGCGCGCGGATGGGCGAGGCCACCGCCAGCGCGCGCAGGCGGCCGCTTTGCACCATGCTGAGGTTGGATGAGAGGTTGTTCCAGGTCATGTGCACCTGGCCCGACTGCAGGTCGGTGAGCGCCGGGCCAGCGCCTCGATACGGGATGTGGGTGATGGACAGGCCCAGCTTGGCCTTGAGCAACTCCATGCTCAGGTAGGCCACCGAGGCGTTGCCTGAGGAGGCGTAGTTCAGCTTGCCGGGGTTCTCCTTCACGTACTTCACGAACTCGGTGAAGTTTTTCACCGGCAGGCCCGGGGTCACCAGCAGCACATTGGCCAGCCGGTCGATCATCGTGATGGGCGCGAAGTCGTTCACTGCGTCGTAGGGCAGGTTGGGCGTGAGGATCGGGTTGATCACGTGCGTGGTCTGCGAGGTGACGACCAGCGTGTAGCCATCGGGCTGCGCCTTGGCGACTTGCGTGCTGCCGATGGCGCCACCGGCGCCGCCCTTGTTCTCCACGATCACGGTCTGCCCCAGCACGCGCCCGAGCCGGTCGGCCATGGCGCGGCCGGCGCTGTCCACCGAACCGCCGGGCGGGAACGGCACCACCAGCGTGATCGGGCGGGAAGGGTAGCGGTCGGTGGCCTGGGCCAGCGCCGGCAGGGCGGTGGCGCTGGCCAGGGCGGCGCTGGTCTGGATGAAGCGGCGGCGGGTGACGGACGTGGGCATGGCGGGATCCTCAGGGTCAGGGGTTCAAGTGGGGGTCGAAACGGAAGGGGCAGCGCAGGACGGGCGGATGCGCGCAGCCAGGTCGTGCAGCACGCCCGCGATGTCCTCGCGCAGGCGGTGCGCCTGGGGCAGAAGCTCGCGGGTGTGCTCGTTCAGGTAGAGCGCGCGGTTGATCTCGATCTGCAGGCTCTGGTGTCCGCGCAAGGGCGCGCCGAACGTGCGCAGCAGCGCCTGCCCCGCGTAGGGGTCGTTGATGGCCACGGTATAGCCGCGCTGGCGAAACGCCTGCGCGACCTGCCGCGTGAATTCGCCATCGCAGCTCTCCCCGTGCAGGTCGCCCAGCACCACGTCGGCCAGCGGGCCGGGGGCCACGCGGCCCAGGCGTTCATAGGCGTTGCTGGGCATGGAGTGCAGGTTCAGATGCCAGCGTGCGCCCTCGGGGCCTGCGGCGGCCGCCTCCAGCGCCTCGGCCAGCGCCTGCCGGTAGGGACGCCAGTAGTGGTCGATGCGGTGGGCCACTTCGTGTGCCGCGAGGCGGCGCGCATAGATGGGCTGGCGGGCTGGGGTGTGGGTGGGCACCAGCCCCATGCCCAGCTCCAGGGTGCGCGCGGTGGGCGCCGTGGGACCGGGCCAGGCGTCGGCCAGCATGGCGGGGTGGATGTCCTGCACGTCCCGGTTGGGGTCGATGTAGCTGCGCGGGAAGGTGGCCTGCACCAGGGTGCCGCCAACCTGGGGCACGGCGTCCCACAGCCAGTGCACATGCGTGTCCTCGCAGCGGCGCAGGTCGCCGGTGGCGACGGCATAGCCAAAGTCGGGGGGGTAGTCCGTGCCGCTGTGGGGCGAGTCGCACACTAGCGGGATGGCGGTGCCGGCGGCGGGCCCCAGCACCTGCACGGGCTCACGGGGGATGGGAAACGAAGGTAAGGCGGGCATGGTCTGGCGCGGGGTCGCTGAGTTCGATACGGATGGGCCAAGCGTAGGCAGCCCTGCGCCTGCGGGCAAACGACAATTTCGTCGTGCGTGATAACCGGATGTAATCACCCCATGCAGTTCAAATCCCCCTCGCTGCCCGAGTTGCACGCGTTCCTGGCGGTGTGCCAGCTGGGCAGCTTCCGGCAGGCCGCGGGGGTGCTGTTCGTGACACAGGCCGCCGTGAGCCGGGCCGTGCAGCGGCTGGAGCAGCGGCTGGAGTGCACGCTGCTGGACCGCAGCGGCCCGCGCGTGCTGCCCACGGCCCGGGGCCGCGAGTTCCAGCAGCTGGTCGAGGCCCACGTGGCGGGCCTGGAAACCGCCGTGGGCCGCTTTGGCGTGCGCACTGCCACCGCCCGACGCCGGTTGCGCGTGTGCGTGGTGCCCACCCTGGCCGCGCGCTGGCTGGTGCCACGGCTCTGGCGCTTTGGCGGGCTGCACCCCGACGTGGAGATCGAGCTGCGACCCTTCCACCACGACGAGGACTTCACCCGCGACGACGTGGACCTGTGGATCCACCTCAAGCGCCCGGCGCGCGGCTGGCCACGCGGCATCCGGGCACGCTACCTGACCGGGCGTGAGATCGTGCCCGCGTGCACCCCGGCCCTGGCCGCTGCGCTGCGCGAGCCGCGCGACCTGCTGCGGGCCACCCTGCTGCACCACACCAACTACCCTGAAAACTGGGCGCTGTGGCTGCGCGCGGTGGGCGGTGTAAAAACCGAGCCCGTGCTCGGCCCGGGGTTCGACCTAGGCAACCACCTGATCGTCGCGGCCTGCGCTGGCATGGGCGTCACCCTGATCCAGCCACTGCTGATCGAAGCCGAACTGGCCTCGGGCCAGCTGATGTTGCCCTTCACCCAGGCCGTGGACACGGGGCGCGGCTACTACCTGTGCAGCCGCGCGGCGCTGGCCGAGAACGAAGCCTTTGTGCTGTTCACACGCTGGCTGCTGGACGAAGCCAGGCCAGCAAGGCGCAGGTGAAGCTGCCGCCTTGCACGAAAGCCTGAGCGCAGCGCACGCCGCCGTGGGCCGCCGGCCGCTTCCGATCACTCCGCCGTGAGCTTGCGCTCCGCCCTGACAGGCCGCGTGGACACGGCAAAAAAATACAATCAGGGCAATGACTGCTCCCACCAAACAGCGCGTTGTCGTAGGCCTCTCCGGCGGCGTGGACTCCGCCGTGACCGCCCACCTGCTCAAAAAGCAGGGCCATGAGGTCGTCGGCATCTTCATGAAGAACTGGGAAGATGACGACGACAGCGAGTTCTGCTCGTCCAACATCGACTTCGTGGACGCGGCCGCCGTGGCCGACGTGATCGGCATCGAGATCGAGCACGTGAACTTCGCGGCCGACTACAAGGACCGCGTGTTCGCCGAGTTCCTGCGCGAATACCAGGCCGGCCGCACGCCCAACCCCGACGTGCTGTGCAATGCCGAGATCAAGTTCAAGGCGTTTCTGGACCACGCCATGCGCCTGGGGGCCGAGAAGATCGCGACGGGCCATTACGCCCGGGTCCGCCGCGTGGCGGCCGACCCGGGCTCCATGCCCCAGGGGCATGACAGGATGGAATCGCACGCGACCGCGCGCGATGGCGCCCTTGAATCGGAGTGGCGGTACGAGCTGCTCAAGGGCCTGGACCCGTCCAAGGACCAGAGCTACTTCCTGCACCGGCTGAACCAGGCCCAGCTGTCGAAGACGCTGTTCCCCGTGGGCGAACTGCACAAGACCGAGGTGCGGCGCATTGCCGAAGAGATCGGCCTGCCCAACGCCAAGAAGAAGGATTCGACCGGCATCTGCTTCATCGGCGAGCGGCCGTTCCGCGAGTTTCTGAACCGCTACATCAGCCACGCGCCCGGCCCCATCCAGGACGACCGCGGCCGCACGCTGGGCAAGCACGTGGGCCTGTCGTTCTATACGCTGGGCCAGCGCCAGGGCCTGGGGATCGGCGGCGTGAAGGACAAGGGCGCGCAGCGCGGCGGTGGGGAGCACGAGCCGTGGTTCGTGGCCCGCAAGGACCTGGAGAAGAACACGCTGCGCGTGGTGCAGGGCCACGACCACCCCTGGCTGCTGTCGCACACGCTGGAGGCCGCCGATGCGAGCTGGGTCGCCGGCCACCCGCCTGCGCTGGGCGCCTGCGCCGCCAAGACACGCTACCGCCAGCAGGACGCCGCCTGCACCGTGCTGCAGGCCGAGGGCCGCAGCTTCCGCCTGGAGTTCCCCGACGCGCAGTGGGCCGTCACGCCCGGGCAGTCGGCCGTGCTGTACGACGGCGAAGTCTGTCTGGGGGGCGGCGTGATTTCGGCCTGCGCCTGAGCGCCGCTCAGCGCGCCCTCCCAGGCTTTCGCGCTGCATCGCACTAGCGCTGCACAAACATGGCCGCGGCCGGTGGCGTGCCGGTGCGGCCGGCCGCGCTCGCTTCCACCGCCTTCGCCTTTCACGATGCCCGCCAGCGCCGATGGCTGGGCCGTGGCGCCTCTCTGTCCTGACCGGCCTGTCCTGCAGGCGACGCCCCGCCCCCTTGCGCCTTGGGGGTTTCAAGCGCCCAATGCACCGCACAGCGGCGCGGCCGCAGCGGACACGGCGCCTCCCGGCGGCCAAAGCGCTGCGGGGCAGCAACACTTCTTACGCGGCGCTGACGCGCTTTGAAATCGGCTCACCGGCAGGCTGCAGGTTTTTCACGCAGCCCGGGGAACTTTGTTTCTAAAGTGGATCGGTTTGTGCCAGCTCAGAGCCGCGAGAGACGGCCGCCGGTGCGATTTCCTCAACGCATCTCGGAGACAAGCCACATGATTTGGCAGCAAATTTACGATCCGTTCGGCAACATGGTCATCTCCACCGCGCTCGCCGCGATTCCGGTGGTGGTCATGCTGGCGGCGCTCGGCTTCTTTCACATCAAGGCGCACATCGCCGCGGGCCTGGGCCTGATCGCCGCGCTCATCGTGGCCATCTTCGCCTACGGCATGCCCGCCGAGATGGCCGGCCGCGCGGCGCTGTTCGGTGGTTTCACCGGCCTGCTGCCCATCGGCTGGATCGTGCTGAACATCATCTTTCTGCACCAGCTGACCGAGCAGAACGGCAGCTTCAAGGTGCTGCAGGATTCGCTTTCGGGCATCACCGAAGACCGCCGCATCCAGCTGCTGCTCATCGCGTTCTGCTTCGGCGCGTTCTTCGAGGGCGCGGCCGGCTTCGGCACGCCGGTGGCCGTGACGGCCGCCATCCTCATCGGCCTGGGTTTCTCGCCGCTGGCGGCATCGGGCCTGTCCCTCATCGCCAACACGGCGCCCGTGGCCTTCGGCGCCCTGGGCACGCCCATCATCACGCTGGCCAAGGTGCACGGCTATGACGTGATGGAAGTGACGGCCATGGTAGGCCGCCAGCTGCCTTTCTTCTCGCTGCTGGTGCCGTTCTGGCTGATCTGGGCCTTCGCCGGGCGCAAGGGCATGATGGAAATCTGGCCGGCCATCCTGGTCACGGGCGTCTCGTTCGCCGTGCCGCAGTTCCTGGTGGCCAACTACATCGGGCCCGAGCTAGTGGACATCATCGCGGCCATCGTCTCCATGGTCAGCCTCACGCTGTTCCTGCGCGTGTGGAAGCCCAAGAAGGTGTGGACGTCTCCTTCGCTGCGCGGCAACGACGTGAGCGCGTCGGAAGCCAAGCCGCCACAGCCCGTGGTGGCCCACAGCCGTGCCGAGCTGGTCGCTGCCTGGATGCCCTGGGTCATCCTGTCGGTGTTCGTGTTTATCTGGGGCCTGCCGCCCGTGAAGGCCTGGCTCAACAGCCTGTTCGCCCCGGCCTTCCCCATGGGCGGCCTGCACAACCTGATCGAAAAGGTGCCGCCCGTGGTGCCGCAGCCCACCAAGGAGGGCGCGGTCTACACGCTGAACCTGCTGTCGGCCACCGGCACGGCGATTCTGCTGTCGGCCATCGTCAGCGCGTTCTTCATGAAGTACAACCCGGTCGCCATCGTGCGCACCTTCTTCAAGACGATCTGGCTGGTGAAGTATTCGCTGCTCACCATCGTGCTGATGCTGGCGCTGGGCACGCTCACCCGCTACTCGGGCACCGACACCACGCTGGGCCTGGCGTTCGCCAACACGGGCGTGTTCTACCCGTTCTTCGGCACGCTGATGGGCTGGCTGGGCGTGGCGCTCACCGGGTCCGACACGGCCTCGAACGTGCTCTTCGGCGGCATGCAGAAGGTGGCGGCCGAGCAGCTGGGCCTGTCGCCCAACCTGATGGGCGCGGCCAACAGCTCGGGCGGGGTGATGGGCAAGATGATCGACGCGCAGTCCATCGTGGTGGCCTCCACCGCCACGCGCTGGTTCAACAAGGAAGGCATCATCCTGCGCTACGTGTTTTTCCACTCCATCGCGCTGGCCTGCCTGGTCGGCCTGTACGTGACGCTGCAGGCGTATGTCTGGCCGTTCTCGCTGATGGTGGTGCGCTGAGCGAGCAGCGCTGCACCGCAGTTCCGGCCCCATCGGCCGCCCAGCGCAGGGGAATGAATCAGCGCAGGCAGCGATGTGGGCGATAGCAAAAAGGGCGCCGTATGGCGCCCTTTTGTCATCCAGGACCGGCGGTGCCGCGGGGGTTCGTTCGGGCCGCGGCAGCCGGTCTGGGGCCTCAGGCGATGCCTGGCCCGGCCAAGGATCATGGGGAAAACAGCGCGCGGTGCCCGTCCAATAAGCGAAATCAGCTATTGAAAATATAGCAATGGCGCGGCGGCGGGCCCCCCGCAGGTCCGGTCAGATCAGCTGCGCTTCCATCTGCGCGGCGCGCAGCGCCTCCAGCACCTGCTGCACATGCGCCTGGCCGCGGGTCTGCAGCACCAGTTCGATCTCGACGTTCTGCGCCGCCAGCAGCGTGAAGGCGCGCTGGTGGTGCACCTCTTCGATGTTGGCGCCGGCCTCCGCCACGGTGGCGGTGATGCGGGCCAGCACGCCGGGCACGTCGCGGGCGCTGACCTTGATGCGCGCCAGCCGGCCCGAGCGCACCATGCCGCGCTCGATGATGGCGGCCAGCAGCAGCGGGTCGATGTTGCCGCCGCTGAGCACCAGGCCCACGCGCTTGCCGCGGAAGCGCTCGGGGTGGCGCACCAGCGCGGCCAGGCCGGCGGCGCCCGCGCCCTCCACCAGCGTCTTCTCGATCTCCAGCAGCATCAGCACGGCCTGCTCGATGTCGCCCTCGTCCACCAGCAGCAGGTCGTCCACCAGGCGGGCCACCACCTCTTGCGTGATCTTGCCGGCCGTGCCCACGGCGATGCCCTCGGCGATGGTGGAGGTGCCCATGGGGTGCTGCGCGCCCTGCACGGCGTTGAGCATGGAAGGAAAGCGCACCGTCTGCACGCCCACGATCTCGATGGACGGCTGCAGCGCCTTGGCCGCCGTGGCCATGCCCGCGATCAGCCCGCCGCCGCCGACCGAGATCACCAGCGCGTCCAGATCGGGTACGGCGCGCAGCATCTCCAGGGCGACCGTGCCCTGGCCGGCCGCGATGGCCTCGTCGTCGTACGGGTGCACGAAGACCAGGCCGCGTTCCTCGGCCAGCGCATAGGCGTGCTGGCGGGCGGCCTCCAGCGTGTCGCCGTGCAGCACCACCTCGGCCCCGAAGCCGCGCGTGCGCTCCACTTTCACGCCGGGCGTGAAGCGCGGCATGACGATCACCGCGCGCACGCCCAGCCGCTGCGCATGGTAGGCCACGCCCTGGGCGTGGTTGCCGGCGCTCATGGCGACCACGCCGCGCTGGCGCTCCTCGGCCGAGAGCTGGCCCAGCTTGTTGCTGGCACCGCGCTCCTTGAACGAGGCGGTGAACTGCAGGTTCTCGAACTTGAGGAACACCTGCGCGCCGACGATCTGCGAGAGCGTCTGGGATTCCACGCAGGGCGTGTCGAGCACCTGGCCCTGGAGCCGCGCGGCGGCGGCCTGGATGTCTTGGAGGCTGAGCATGGGGCTGATTGTGGCGCAGGCCGCGCGGCCCACCGGCCCTGTCTAGCGATCCCTCGATACCGTCGCTTAGAAGTCCACGGTGGCCGACAGCTGCACGCTGCGCGGCGCGCCGACCAGCAGCGTGCCCCAGGTGGACGAGCCTGCCCAGTAGTCGCGGCCCGTGGCGTTGCGCACGGTGGCGCGCAGCACCGTGCTGCGGCCGGCCACCTGCAGGCGGTAGCGCAGTCCCAGGTCCACGGTCGTCCACGACGGCAGGCGCTGCAGGTTGGCCTGGTCGGCGTACTGGGCGCCCGTGCGGGTGAGCCCGGCGGTGGCCGTGAGGCCGGGCACCCAGGCCAGGTCGTGCTCGGCGTTCAGCGTGAACTGCGTGCGCGGCACGCCCACGGCGGCATTGCCCTGCGTGGCGGCGCTGTTGGTGCGGGTGAGTTCCGCGTCGATCCAGGTCGCGCCGCCGTACAGGCGCCAGCCGGCGGCCGGCTCGCCGTACACCGACAGCTCCAGCCCGCGGTTGCGCTGCTCGCCATCCACCGCGAAACGGTTGTTCTGCAGGTAGCCGCTGGGCTTGCGGATCTGGAAGACGCTGGCCGTGGTCATGAGCGTGCCGTGGTCGATCTTGATGCCCACCTCCTGCTGGCGCGTCTTGTACGGAGCGAAGACCTCGCCCGCGTTGACGGCGCTGCTCGGGGCCGTGTCGCCGCGGCTCAGGCCTTCGATGTAGTTGGCGTACAGCGACACGCCCTGCCAGGGCTTAAACACCGCGCCCGCCAGCGGCGTGGTGGCGCTTTTTCCGTAGGTGGCCGTGCGCACGCCGCTGGTGTCGAAGTTGTCCGCGTCCACCTGCTGGTGGCGCAGGCCCAGGGTGAGCAGCAGCCGCTCATCCAGGAGGCCGATGGTGTCCGACAGCGCGAAGCCGCGCAGTTCGGTGGCCGAGCGCTTGGGCAGGCTGCCGGGCGCCGCCACGGATTGCGCGGGCCGCTCGATGGGCGCGTACAGGTTGGAGGTGTAGGCCGCGCCCGCCACCGAGCCCATGCGGTAGCGGTCCTCGTAGTGGCTCCACTGCAGCGTGGCCTGGTGGCTGGCCGCGCCGGTGGTGAAGCGGCCGCGCACGCCCGCCTCCACCACCTGGCGCTCGATATCGAACTGCGCCCGCGTGGGGGTCACGCGCGTGTCGCCGGCGGCCGAGGTGATGGTGGGCGTGTTGAAGAGCCGGTCCACTTTGGACTGCGCGGCGCCCACGCTGGCGAAGACCGACCAGCGGTCCGTCAGCTCGTGCCGGGCCTTGAGCAGGGCGGACTCCTCCGTGCTCTCGTACCACTCCCAGCGCTGCGTGATGTTGCGGCGCGCATCCGGTGCGGCAGGCACGGCCAGGCCCGCTGCGATGGAGGGGCGGCGCGTGGGCGCGTCCACGTCCTCGCGCTGGCGGATCAGGTCCAGCGTGACCTGGGTGCGTTCGGTGGTGTAGTCCAGCGCCAGCGCGCCCACGGTGGCCTCGCGGCGCTGGTGGTCCATGGGCGTGCGGCCGTCGCGGTAGCTGCCGTTGAAGCGCACGCCGAACTGGCGCGCATCGCCCCAGCGCCGCGCCACGTCGATGTGGCCGCCGCCCTGCGAGCGCGTGCCGTAGTCGGCGCGTACGCGCGTCAGGTCCTGCGTGGCGCGCTTGGGCACCACGTTGATGCCGCCGCCCACGCCGCTGTTGGGCGACATGCCGTACACCATGGCGGTGGGGCCCTTGAGCACTTCCACGCGCTCGGCGTAGTCGGTCAGCAGGCGGTAGTTGGGCGCCACGCCGTACAGGCCGTCGAAGGCGATCTCGCCGATGTTGTTGTCCCCGATGGCGAAGCCGCGGATGAAGAACGCGTCCGCCACGTCGCCGCTGGGCGCTGTGCTGCGCACCGACGGGTCCACCGCCAGCGCGTCGGCCAGGGTGGTGGCCTGGCGGTCCTCGATGGCCTGTGCGGTGTAGCTGGTGATGTGGAAGGGCGCATCCATGGCGTCCGTCTGGCCCAGCAGGCCCAGCCGGCCGCCGCGCGCGATCTGGCCGCCGGCGTAGGCGCCAGGCAGCAGGTCGGGCTGCACCGGCGCGGCGGCCGTCACGCGCACTTCCGACAGGGCCGTGGTGGCGCCGGCGGCCGTGCCTTGCGCAGGCGCGGCCTCCGGCAGGCGGCGCAGCGTGTAGGCGCCGCCGGCACCGGCCACGGGCTCCAACCCCGTGCCGACCAGTAGCTGGCCCAGGGCCTGCGCGAGCGTGGGCGCGCCCTGCACGCCGGCGGTCTGCAGGCCCGCCACGAGATCGGGCGCGAAGGTGATCAGCGCGCCCGACTCCCGGCCCAGCCGGTTGAGCGCCGGGCCCAGGGGCCCCGCAGGAATGGCGTAGCTGCGCGGTGCAGCGTCCTGGGTGGCGGGCTGGGCCTGCGCGCGGGACGGCACCGCCAGCAAGGCCGCGCCGTAGGCTGCGGCCAGGCTGGCGCACAGCAGTTGCGCCGCAGCGGCCGTGCGGCGGCGGGGCCGCGGAAGGGCAGGGGACAGGGCAGAGGAAGGGACGGCAGAGCGGCGCATGCGGCAGGTCTTTCAGGCAGGAAGGGTGGCGAAGCGGTCAGCACCCCCCGCGGCAGGCGAGGGGCTTTCCTGTGCTTGACACCCGGCGGTGCCGGAATGGCCGCTTTTTTTGAAGATTCAGTATGAAATATGCCCAAAGCGCCCGCGGAATAAGCGCATGCAGCTATTGAAAATATAGCTAACTGCGCCGCTCCACCGTCACCCACCAGCGGGTGCGGGTGTGGATCTGCACCGGCAGCGACAGCGTGAGGGCCGCGAGCACCCGGTCGGTGTCGGCCAGCGGGTACGAGCCCGACACGCGCAGCGCCGCCGCGTCGGGCGCGCAGCGCAGCACGCCGGGCCGGTGGCGTGACAGCTCGGCGAGGAAGCTGTCCAGCGGCATGCCGTCGGCCACCAGCATGCCCTCGGCCCAGGCGCTGGCGCCGTCCTGCGCCGGCTCGGCGGCGCCGGTGGCCGCGCGGCTGAAGCGGCCCTGCTCGCCGGCGGCCAGGCGCAGCGCGGGGACATCGCCCTGCGCGGGGGTGAGCTCCACCGCGCCCTGCAGCACGGCCACCTCGGTATGGCCGCCGTGCTGGCGCACGGTGAAGCGCGTGCCGATGGCACGCACCTGCCCCTCGGCGGTGCGCACGCGCAAGGGGCGGGCGGTGCCGGTGGCGCCATCGGGCGCGTTGTCGGGCGCGCTGTGCACCAGGATCTCGCCGGCGCGCAGCACGATCAGGCGCTCGGTGGCGGTGTAACGCACGTCCACGGCCGACGCGGTGTTGAGCCACACGCGCGTGCCGTCCGGCAGCTGCGCATCGCGCCGCTCGCCCGTTCCGGTGGACAGATCGGCCGCCAGCTGCTGCCAGGCCTGTGCGCCCAGGCCGGTCTGGCGCGCGGCCAGCAAGCCGCCGGCACCGGCCGTCAGCAGCACGGCCAGGCGTACGGCATGGCGGCGCTGCAGCCCGGGCGCGACCAGCGTCTGCAACGCGACGGAGGCCGGCACGTCGCGCAGCTGGCCGTCCACCTCGGCAATGCGCTGCCAGGCGCGTGCGTGCCGCGGGTCGGCGTCCAGCCAGGCCTGCCACTGCTGGCGCGCGTGCCGTGCGGCGGCGGGCGCGGTGGGTGAGCCGTCTTCGGGCCGCAATTCCAGCAGCCAGTGCACGGCCTGGCGCGCAATGGCGGGAGAAATATCGTTGGGTGCC
Source organism: Paracidovorax wautersii (assembly GCF_031453675.1). Taxonomy (NCBI): domain Bacteria; kingdom Pseudomonadati; phylum Pseudomonadota; class Betaproteobacteria; order Burkholderiales; family Comamonadaceae; genus Paracidovorax; species Paracidovorax wautersii. Next base: position 1,549,037 of record NZ_JAVIZX010000001.1, read on the forward strand.
ATGTCAGGTGTGGCCAAGAGGCGCGGTGGATGCGGTGGGCGCGGCGCAGGCCAGCAGGCACCGAGCAAGGGCCGTCCCGCAGCGAGGGTGCCGTCCCCCTTCCCGCAACGCGAAGCGATGCGAGAGAAGGGGGAAGCCCCGCAGCGGCTCAGGGGGTTGCCGCTGCATCGCCGAAGTAGCAGCGCTCGGCCGCGGCGGCCAGGTGGCGGCGCACGGTGGTGCGGGACAGCCCCAGCTGCGCCGCGATCTGCTCCTGCGTCAGCTCCTCCAGCCGCCACAGCAGAAAGGCCTTGCGCGCCACGGCGGGCAGCCCGTCCAGCAGGCGGTCGATGGCGACCAGGGTTTCCAGCACCATCAGGCGGGCGTCGGGCGGCGGGGCCACGGGCTCGGGCAGCAGGGCCAGCGCATCGAGGTAGGCCCGCTCGATCTGCCGGCGCCGCAGGTGGTTGGCCAGCAGGCGCTGGGCGATGGTCGTCAGGTAGGCGCGTGGCTCGGCCACCTCGTCCAGCCGCTGGCCGGTGGCGGTGAGCACGCGAACGAAGGTGTTCTGCGCTAGATCCGCCGCGTCCCACGCGCAGCCCAGCTTGTGCCGCAGCCGGCCGACCAGCCAGCCGTGGTGCTGCAGGTACAGGGCCTGGGTGGCCTCGGCGTGGAGGGTGGGGGCGGGCGCAGGCATGGCGGTTTTGCAAATGCGAATTGGTCGCATTTTATGCCGCCATGCCGATTCCGGCGCGTGCGGCCCGGCGGGCCAGGCGCGTGGCGGCTCAGAAGTCGTAGCGGGCGCTGACGTTCACGCTGCGCGGCGCGCCCCAGGTGTAGAACAGGCCCTGTGCGCTGAAGTTGGTCACACCGGCGAAGTACCGCTTATCGAACACGTTGTTGAGGTTGGCCGAGATGCTGAGCTGCCGGCTGACCTGGTAGCGCGCCATCAGGTCGAACAGCCAGTAGGCGTCCTGGCGCAGGGTGGCCGAGCCGCGGCTGGTGGCAATGGCGCTTTGCCAGCGCAGGGCGCCGCCCACCGTCAGGCCCTGCAGGGCGCCGTCGCCGAAGCGGTAGCTGCTGCCCAGTTTGAACTGGTGCCTGGGCGTGGTGGAGGCGCTGTCCAGGTTGCTGCTGTTCATCACATAGCTGCCCTGGGCCTGCCAACCGCGGGCCAGCTCGCCGGACAGTTCCAGCTCGTAGCCGCGCCGCGTCGCGCCCTTGACGGCACGGTAGATGCTGTCGCCGTTGGCGTTCAGCCCCACCTCCTCGGCCGTGTTGTCGGTGCGCATCCAGAAGTGGGCGATGCTGGCGTTCAGGCGCTTGTCGAAGAACTCGCCCTTGGCGCCCAGTTCATAGGTCCGGCCTTCCTCGGGGGGCAGCGTGCGTTCGCCGGCGTCCTTGGCGCTCTGGGGCTGGTAGATGCTGGCGTAGCTGCCGTAGACCGAGACCTGGGGCGCCACGTCCACGATCAAGCCGGCATAGGGCGTGACGACGCCCCGCTCGCGCATGTCGTAGTTGTACCAACCGATGTCGGTCACGTCCTTCTGGTCGTAGTCGCTCACGCGGGCGCCGGCGATCAGCTTGACGGGGTCGGCGATGTTGAAGCGGCTGGCTGCGTAGAGGTAGCGGTTCTTGCGGCTGAACAGGTCGTTGGAATAGGCCATGCTGTTCCAGTCCGGCTCCGGCACGCCGGCGCCCCCGTCGGCATAGTCGATGCCGGCCGCGGTGAGGGTGGAGCTGGCGCCGCTGCCGCGCTGCAGCGTGGTGCGGGCCCGGGTGCTGCCGGCGCCGATCAGCAGGTCGTGCGTGCGCCCGAAGAGCTGGAACGGGCCCTGCACGTCCAGGCTGATGCTGTCGTTGCGGTCGTCGATGCCGGCGTAGCGGTTGTATTGGATCTGGCCCGGCAGCGCGTAGCGCAGGTAGCCGATGCGCATGTCCGGCGTGTCCACGCTGTCGCGCGCCACCTGCAGCTTGGCCTTCCAGCCACCGGCGAAGCGGTGCTCCAGCCGGGCGAAGAGGCCCAGCGACTCCTGTTCGTAGCCCGCCCAGGAGGCGCCCACGTTGAACGACCGCGGCATGCGCGGCACGGCCACGCCATCGCCCGAGAACGCCTGGATGGGCGTGGTGCCGGTCGCGCCGCGCAGCGAACGTTCCTTGTAGGTGATGCCGGCCCCCACCACCGTGTCGGGCGTGATGTCGGCCTCCAGCGTGCCGTACAGCGTGGTGTTGCGGTGGTGCTGCCGGTCACGGAAGGCATCGGCATCCTTGTGCGCGGCCACCAGGCGGCCGCGCAGCGTGCCCGCTTCGTTCAGGGGGCCGCTGATGTCCGCGTCGGCCCGGTAGCTGCTCCAGCTGCCCACGCCGGCACTGGCATGGGCCTGGAAGTCGCGCGTGGGGCGCTTGCGGATCAGGTTCACCGTGCCGCCGTAGTTGCCGTCGCCGCTCATCAGGCCCGAGGAGCCCTTGAGCACCTCCACCCGGTCGATCTCGGCCATGTCGTCGAGCGCATACAGGATGTGGCTGTTCCAGCCCCAGCCACTGGCCAGCAGGCGGTTGCCGTCCACCTTGAGGTTCACGGTGGAGCCGCGCACGTTGAAGGTGGTCATGTCGCTCTGGCGCGAAACGGTCACGCCCGGCGTCTGGTCCAGCACGTCGCTCAGCGTCTGCAGCTGGAAGTCGTCCATGCGCTGGCGCGACATCACCGAGACGGACTGCGGCGTCTCGCGCAGCGTGAGCGGCAGGCCGGTGGCCGCGGCGCTCGGGCCGGCGGCGGTGTAGCTGCCGGTGCCCTCGGTCGTGCCGTCGTTGCGTTCGGCCTGGGCGGCCACGCGCACTTCCGACAGCGTCAGCGCACCGGCGGGCGTGGCCGCTGCGGCGGCGGCCGGCGCGGCGCGCAGCGTGTAGCCGCCGCCTTCGTGCGGCACGGCCTGCAGCCCGCTGCCCGCCAGCAGGGCGGCAAAGCCCTGGCCCACGGTGTAGCGGCCCTGCAGCCCGGTGGTGCTGCGCCCCTGCGTCTGCGCCGGCGTGAACGACAGGTTGACGCCGGACTGCGCCGCGAAGGCGGCCAGCGCCGGGCCCAGCGCGCCGCCGGGGATGGCGTAGGCCTTTTCGGAAGACGACGCAGCGGCGGCTTCCTGGGCGGAAGCGGCCGGCGCGAAGGTGGCGCCTGCCCCGGCCGTGGCCAGCAGGCAGGCCAGGGCCACGGGGTGCAGCGCGCTGGCGCGCGGGCGGGGGGATGCGGGATCGGTCATGCGGTGAATCACTCCTGTCGGTGCGGATGGGGGCCTTGTGGAGAAGGCGATCCCTCCCTTGCCGGACAGGAGCGGGTGAAAGTGCCAACCGGCGCAAGATTTTTTTCTGTTCTTGTTGTCCACGGTGCTGTGCATCACCCACGGCCCTGGCACCGCAGCGGCACCAGCCGTCCGATGGCCGCGGGAGCGGATCAGCGGGGCGTCACGTCAGCCGGCGCCGGGCGCGGTGCCCCGGGGCACCACGGTCACCCACCAGCGCGTGCGCAGCACCACCTGCACGGGCAGTGTCTCGCGCAGCAGGGCCAGCACGTAGTCGGTGTCGGCCAGCTGGAAGGCGCCGGAGATGCGCAGGTCGGCTACCTCGGGCGCGCAGCGCAGCACGCCGGGGCGGTAGCGCGCCAGCTCGGCCAGGAAGTCCGCCAGCGGCAGGTTGTCCGCGTAGAGCACGCCCTGCAGCCAGCCCGGGGCGCCGTCCGGTGCGGCGGCCGGCTGCAATGCCGCGGGCTGCGGCGGCGCGATGGCGGTGGGCGTGAAGCGCGTGGATTGGCCCGCCTCCAGGATCTGTGGCGCGCCGCCACCGCGGGGAGCGATCTCCACGCGGTGCTCCAGCACGGTCAGCCGGGCCGTGCCGTCCCCTCCTGCATCGGCCGGCAGCAGGCGCACGACGAAGCGCGTGCCCAGGGCGCGCAGGCGGCCCTGCGGCGTATCCACGACGAAGGGGCGCTGCAGGCCGGGCGCGTCGGGCGCGGTGCGGATGTGGATCTCGCCCCGGTGCAGGCGCACCTGGCGCAGCGTGTCGCTGAAGGCCACGTCCACGGCGCTGCCGGTGTTCAGGCGCAGGCGGCTGCCGTCGGCCAGCACGACCTCGCGGCGCTCGCCGGTCGCGGTGGCGTAGTCGGCCGTCCAGCCCTGCCACGGCGCGTGGCGCCAGCCCAGCCAGGCGGCGGGCGCGGCCACGCCCAGCACGGCCAGGGTGCGCAGTGCGGCGCGGCGGTGGGCGTGCGCGCTGCGGCGCGTGAGCACGGGCACGCCCAGCGCGGGCGGCACGGCGCCGAACTGCTGTGCCATCCGCTCGGCCTTCTGCCAGGCCTGCTCGTGCGCCGGGTGGGCGGCGCGCCAGCGCGCGCAGCCGGCCAGGTCGCCCGCGTCGGCCTCGCCCGAATGCAGGCGCACCAGCCACTGCGCGGCTTCGCGGATGACGCGGGGCGGCAGCTCCGCCGGGGGCGGGCTCATGCCAGCGCCAGGCACAGCTCGAAGCCCTGCGCCATGTAGCGCTTGACGCTGCGCTCGCTCACGCCCACCTGCTGCGCGATCTGCGCATAGCCCAGGCCCTGCAGCTGCGACAGCACGAACACCTCGCGCGCCTTGGGCGCCAGGTGGCTCAGCAGGTCGTCCAGCTGCTGCAGCGTCTGGAGGATGGCGAGGGTGTCTTCGGGCGACGGGGCCAGTTCGTCGGGCAGCGCGGCCAGGGTGTCGAGCCACGCCTGCTCCAGCGAGCGGCGGCGCCAGTGGTCGCACAGCAGGCCGCGGGCGATGGTGGTGAGGTAGGCGCGGGGTTCGCGCACGGCGGGCAGGGCCTCGGGCTTTTGCAGCACCCGCACGAAGGTGTCGTGCGCCAGATCGGCCGCGCCGTCGCGGCATTGCAGGCGCCGGCGCAGCAGCGCCACCAGCCAGCCGTGGTGCGCCTCGTACAGCGCCTGCACGGAATCGGCGGTGGCGCTGGGCGGAAGAGGGGAGCAGGCGGCGGCGGGCATGGGCGCGAGGGCAGGTCCATCAGATGCGAATGGATCGCATTCTATTCGCCGCCATAGACCTCTGGGTTTGATGCTATGGAATGAATAGCTGTATGCGCTTGCCCAGCAAGCGCTGCAGGCCGAAAAGGCTTGAAGTGATCGCCGCCGGCTGCCGCTGAATGCGCGCAGCCGGGGCGGCTTCATTCGGGCAGGGCCCGCGCCAGGATCGCCGCCACCTCCAGGCCGCGTACGTCCATGGCGCCCACCACCCGGCCGGCGCCGGGCTCCGCCAGCCGGGTGGCGATGAAGCCATCGGCCACGGCCGCCGGCGCCTGCTGGCGCAGCAGGCAGGCCTGCGCCAGCAGCACCAGGCGCTGCACCAGCAGGCGGCCCAGGGCTTCGAGTGCGTCTGGCGGTGCGGCGAGCAGCGCCTGCAGATCGCGCAGCGCCGCGGCGATCCGGGGCTCGTCCTGCGCGGCGGTCGCCAGCTCGGCCAGCAGGGCGTGGGCGGTGTCGGGCTCGCGGGCCAGCGCGCGCAGCACGTCCAGGCACATCACGTTGCCCGAGCCTTCCCAGATCGAGTTGACGGGCGACTCGAGAAACAGCCGGGCCATCACGCCCTCCTGCACATAGCCGTTGCCGCCGAAGACCTCCATCGCCTCGCCGGCCAGCTCCACGCCGCGCTTGCACACCCAGAACTTGGCGGCCGGCGTCATCACGCGCTTCCAGGCGCGGTCGGCCGGGCCGGCGGTGCCGTCCTGCTCGCGCTCGAAGGCCTGGGCCAGGCGCATCAGCAGCGCGAGCGCGGCCTCGCTCTCCAGCGCCAGGTCGGCCAGCACGGTGCGCATCAGCGGCTGCTCGGCCAGCGCCTTGCCGAAGGCGTGGCGCCGGCGCGCATAGGCGATGGCCTGCACCGTGGCCTGGCGCAGGATGGCAGCGCTGCCGGCCACGCAGTTGAGCCGTGTGTACGACGCCATCTCGATGATCGTGGGGATGCCGCGCCCCTCCTCGCCCATCAGCACGCCCCAGGCGTCTTGGAACTCCACCTCGCTGCTGGCGTTGCTGCGGTTGCCCACCTTGTCCTTCAGGCGCTGCACGCGCACGGCGTTGCGCGTGCCGTCGGGGCGCCAGCGGGGCACGTAGAAGCAGGCGAAGGGGCCGTCCGCACCCACGCGCGCGGTCACCAGATGGGCGTCGCTCGTGGGCACCGAGAAGAACCATTTGTGCCCGCGCAGCAGATACCCGGCGCCGCGCCCGCCCGCGCCGGTGGGCGTGGCAACGGTGGTGTTGGCGCGCACGTCCGAGCCGCCCTGCTTCTCGGTCATGCCCATGCCGATCCAGAGGCTGGCCTTGTCGGCCGCCGGCACGTCGCGGGGGTCGTAGGCGGTGCTGCACAGCGGCTGCTGCAGCTGCGCCCACAGCGCGGGCTCCTTGCGCAGCAGCGGGATGCTGGCCTGCGTCATCGTGGCCGGGCACAGCGTGCCCTGCTCGATCTGGCCGTGCAGGTAGAAGCCCGCGGCCCAGGCCGTCCAGCGGCCGGGGCGGTCGCTGTCGAAGGGCTGCGAGACCAGTCCCTGCGCGCGGTACAGCGCCAGCAGCGCGTGCCATGCAGGGTGGAACTCGACCTGGTCGATGCGCTGCCCGCGCGCGTCGAAGGCATGCAGTGCGGGCGGGTGCTGGTTCGCCTGGCGGGCCCACTCGGCCGTCTCCGCCAGGCCCAGCTGCCGGGCATAGGCGGCCAGGCCGGGCTGCGCCCACTGCGCCTGGGCGCGGTTCAGCGCCTGCTGCAGCGCGGGGTCCGTCGCCAGCAGGTCGTACCCGCTCAGCTCGGGCACCTGGTTGAAGACGTGGTGCGTGTGCCAGTCCATGGGATGTGTCTCCTGTCGGTTCCTGTCGCTGGCGGGCCATCGGCCCGGCTGCCGAGCGTTGAAGCCAAAACGGGCTCTGGCGCCCTATCCATCAGCGCAGCAAGCTATGTTGTTGATAGCGATTCTGTTCAGCGCAGCACGCGGCAGTTGCCGAACTCGCAGCGCACGGCCAGCGCGTCGCCGTTGTCGCAGGCCACGCTGTAGGTCTCGAAGCCGGGACCCTTGGCGGCCAGGGTGGCCACCGGCTGGACGCTGCACGACTGGGCGCGGGCCAGCCGTTCGGCGCTGAAGCCATCGGTGCCCGAGGGGCGTGCAGCGGGCGCCAGCGCCGGCTCGCGCGGCGGTGCCGGCGCGGGGAGGGGCCGTAGCGGCGCTGCGGCCACCGCGCCGGGCGCGTGGCCGCGGGCGGACAGGCAGGTGGCGACCGCCTGGCGGCGGCGTTCCAGCGCGTTCAGGCCCTGGGTGCTGCCCAGCACGCCGCCGGCCACGGCCCAGTCGCGCGCCACGTCGCCGCGCTGGCCGGCGCTCCAGACCAGCGCCGCCGCGATGAGGGCGCCCTGGACGATGCCGTCCAGCGTCTCCTGCACCACGCCGATCTGCTGGGCGTAGGCCTGGCAGGTGGCCAGGTCGGCCGCATGGCGCTCGCGCAACTCGGCCTCGGCGGCCTGCGCGTCCGCGGCGGAGGCCTCCGGGCGCGGAGCGGCGCAGCCGGCCGCCAGCAGCGCGGCGAGCGCAAGGGCCGCGGCGCGGGTGCCGCGGGAACGGGAGGGGCGATCGAGGTGCGGTGGGGACGGCATGGCAGGCTCCTGGTGCGGCGGCCAGCTGCGATCTTGCCCGCATGCGCGCCGCGGCGCCAGCGCCGCCGGTCCGGGAGGTGGGCGCCCGTCAGGCGGGCGCCACCGCCGCAGCCGGCAACTGGGCGCTGGGGCCCGCGCTGCGCTGCGCCATCCAGAACACGGGCAGCGCCAGGAGCGCGCAGCCGGCCAGCACCGCGAAGGCCAGCCCGAAGTGGCCCTGCGCGCCCACCACGCTGTTGGCGATGGCCGGGCTGAGCGAGGCGCCCACGCCCTGCAGCGTCATGACCAGTCCCAGGGAGGCGTTGTAGCGGCCGCTGCCGCGCACGTAGCGTTCCACCATCAGCGGCGTGGCCACGCCCAGCGCACCGGCGGCCAGGCCGTCCAGGATCTGCACGGGGATGTTGGCCCACGCCTCGGGAATCGCCCAGGCCAGCACGCCACGCACGGGCAGCGCCAGGATGGCGAGGTAGACGAACACCGGCAAATCGAAGCGCCGGCTGCGCGCCACCCACAGCGCCACCGGCACCATGGTGAGCTGGGCGACGACGATGGCGATGCCGGTCCACAGCAGCGGTGCGGAGTCCGGCACGGTGGCTGCCAGCCGCTGGTTGAGCAGCGGCAGCATGGCCGCATTGCCCAGGTGGAACAGCGCGCAGGCCAAGCCGAACAGCCACAGCGTGCGGTGCGAGAGGAAGGCGCGCCAGCCCTCGGCGCGGGCCGCCTCGGTGGCAGAGGGCGGGGCGGTGTCGGGCGCGCCGCCCCGGGCGGCGACGTGGTCGATGTCAGGCGCGCGGATGGCCGCCAGGCAGGCCAGGGCGCCCACGGCCATGGCCGCCATCATCACCAGCATCCACGGCGCCCCCAGCCAGTGGGCCAAGGCGGCGGCTCCCAGCGCGGAGACGATGTTGCCGCCATGGCTGTAGGCCTCGTTGCGGCCCGTCTGGTGGCGCAGGCCTGCGCTGCGCGCCAGGCCCAGCGTGAGGGCGGCCAGGCCCGCGGCCAGCAGCGCGCCGGCCACGCCGGTGAGCACCTGCGACAGCACCAGCACGGCGGGCGCGTGGCTGCGGAAGGCCACGGCGCTGGCGCCCAGGAGGGCCAGCGCGGCGACGGCGATCAGCACCCGCTTGGCGCGCATGCGGTCGGCCCAGGCGCCGGCCAGCGGTGTCGCCAGCATGCCGGCCAGCCCGCCGGCGGACAGGATGAGGCCGATGGTGGTCTGATCGATGCGCTGCGTCTGCAGGTAGGTGGCGAGGAAGGGGCCCAGGCCGTCCCGCACATCCGCCATGAAGAACGCCATCCAGGCCAGGGCGGTCAGCGAGGCGGCCGTGGCGGGCCCCGGGGCCGGGGCGCTGGCGAAGGCGCCCGCCGCGTCGGCAGGCCGGGGGCTGTCGGGGTGGTGCGGTGCGGCGGGCATGGCGGCGTTACCTTTTTACTTGTGGGGCTTGGGCGCGGGCAGGGCCTTGCCGTTGACGGTGTGCGCCTCCACCACGTGGCCGGCGCCGCCTTGCAGCGCGCGGGCCGGGCCGCTGGCGGTGACGGCATCGCCCGGCTTCAGCCCCAGGCGGGCGAAGCCGTCCGGGCGGGTGTGGACGAAGTCGCCGCTGTCCAGCACCACGCCGTTGGGCTCGCCATGGCGGGCATGGTGGAGGCGCACGACGCGGCCCTGCACCTGGCGCACGGCTTCCTGCACGGCGGGCGGCTGGCCGTCCACGGCCACCAGGCGCTCCAGCGCGTAGACCTCGTGCGGGGCGTCGCCGCGGGGCGGCACCACCGTGCCTTCGGCCACCAGCGACTGGCCGGGCCGCAGCGCCGCAAAGGCCTGGGCCGCGGCCTCGTCATGCGGGGCCAGCACGAACTGCACGGGCACGCTGTCCACATCCAGCAGCGCGCCTTCCACGCGGCCACGGGGGCTGTACAGCAGGTGCTGCAAACGTCCTTCGAGGGACCAGACATCGATCATCTTTTCAACGGCTTGGCTCATGGGTGTGTCTTTCTGAACGGGTGATGAAGGGGGCGACGGGACGGCGTGGCTCAGGGGCGGCGCGCCATGGGGCCGCGCAGCATGTCCTGCAGCGCATCGGGCGTGGCGCCCAGCTGCGCCGCCTCCAGCGAGGTGCCCAGGGCATTGCGCGTGCCCCAGCCGCGGGCCGACACGGTGGCTCCGGGGCGCAGCAGCGGCGCCACTGCGGCGGCCATGTGCGGCGGGAAGCGCACCACCGCGCCATCGTCCAGCAGCAGGCCGTGGGCGTCGCCGCGGCTGTTGACCAGCACGCGGGCGACGCGGCCGTCGGCCCGCAGCGGGGCCAGCGCGTCCTGCCGGGGCGGCGGCGGGCGCATGCCGGGCGCGGGCGGCATGTCTTCCACCGCGCGGCCCTGCGAGCGGACCACGCTGGCACGCAGCACGGGCGTGTCGGCGCGGCGCCAGCCGCTCACCTCGACCGGGTCGCCCGGACGCAGCCAGCCGGTGAGCGCGTCCGACAGGTGGGGCGGGAAGGCGATCTGCGTGCCGTCCTGCAGCAGCAGGCCGTCCGCTTCGCCGTTGGGGTTGGGCAGCCAGCGCTGCACGCGGCCGCTGGCAGTGGCCTGCTCCAGGGCCGCGGGCTGGGCGAAGGGCGGTGGTGGCACGGCGGCGCCGGGCGGCGGCGGAGGCAGGGGCCCAGGCTGGGCCGGAGCGGCCACCGCCACAGCGGCCAGTGCGGTGGCGGCCAGGGCCGCGCGGGCGGTGCGGCGCAGGAAGGAGGTGTCTCGGGACATGGCAGTCATCCTTGCGGAAGTGGAAGATGCCAAAAAGGTCTCAAGAGCCGTGCCAGCGCAGAAATCCTTAAGAATCAAGCACTTGCATGCGGCGGACGGGCTGCGGCGTGGATGACCGGGCGACAGCTTGTCCGGTTTCAGGACAGTGCCGGCCGGGCGCCTTCAGTGCGGCTCAGTCCAGCCCGTACTGCGCCAGCTTGCTGTACAGCAGCTGGCGGTGGATGCCCAGGTGCCGCGCGGCCTGCGAGCGGTTGCCTTCGGCCTGCGCCAGGGCGCGCTCCAGCAGCAGGCGCTCCAGCCGCTCCACGGCGGCGGGCAGGGGCAGCTCCAGCCAGTCCGCGGGCAGCGGGCCGGCGCCGCTGGCAGCGTCCGGTGCGCCTGGGAGCGCTTCGCCCCGCAGATCCAGGTCGGCGGCGGTGATGGCCGGGCCGCGCTGCAGGGCGTGGCAGCGTTCCATCACATTGCGCAGCTCGCGCACATTGCCGGGCCAGGCGTGGTCCAGCAGCGCCCGCGCCGCATCGGCCGCCAGGCGCTTGGCCGGGCGCGGCGCGGCCGCCCGGCGCAGGAAGTGCTCGGCCAGCGGCACGATGTCGGCCAGCCGATCGCGCAGGGGCGGCAGGGCGATGGTCAGCACCTCCAGGCGGTAGCGCAGGTCTTCGCGGAAGCGGCCCGCGCGCACGGCGGCGGCCAGGTCGCGGTGCGTGGCGGCCACAACGCGCACGTTCACCTTCACGGGCCGGTGGCTGCCCAGCGGCGTGACCTCGCCCTCCTGCAGCGCGCGCAGCAGCTTGGCCTGCACGTCGGGCGCCATGTCTCCGATCTCGTCGAGCAGCAGCACGCCGCCGTCCGCCGCGCGAAAGCACCCGGGCCGCTCGCCGGCGGCGCCGGTGAAGGCGCCCTTGACGTGGCCGAAGAGTTCGCTCTCCAGCAACTCCTTCGGGATGGCCGCGCAGTTCAGCGCCACGAAGGGGCCGGCGCTGCGGGCCGAGTGCCGGTGCAGCGCACGTGCCACCAGCTCCTTGCCGGTGCCCGTCTCGCCCTGCACCAGCACCGGCACATCGCTGGCGGCGGCCAGGCCGATGCGCTTGTGCACCTCGCGCATGGCCTCGCTGATGCCGATCAGCTCGCCCTCGTCTTCGGCGCCGGCCGGGCGCGCGGCAGCGGCCGGCGGCAGGGCGTCGTCGCCATCGCTCCGCGTGCGCAGCGCCCGGTCCAGCACGTCGATCACCGCCGCACGGCCCACTGGTTTGGTGAGGTGGTCGAAAGCGCCCAGGCGCATGGCCTCGATGGTGCCCGAGCCGCTGGCATAGGCCGTCAGCACCACCACCGGCGGCAGCTGCGGCAGGCGCGCGGCCAGGGCCGCCAGCGTCTCCAGGCCGTCCATGCCGGGCATGCGGTGGTCCAGGAAGATGGCGGCGTAGCGGTGCCGCTGGGCCAGGTCCAGCGCCTCGGGGCCGCTGGCCGCCTCGTGCACTTCATGGCCCAGGCCCTGCAGGGTCTCGGCCAGCGATTCGCGGAAGGCCGCGTCGTCGTCGACGGCTAGGATGCGCGCCATGGCAGCTCCAGGGTGAAACGGGCGCCGCCGCCCTCGCCCTCGCTCTCGCTCTCGCGCGGCGCGTAGTGCAGTTCGCCGCCGTGGGCCAGCGCCACCTCGCGCGCCAGCGCCAGGCCCAGGCCGTTGCCGTCGGTGCGGCCGGTGGCGAAGGGCTCGAACAGCTGGGCGCGCAGCGCGGGCGGCACGCCCGGGCCGTCGTCTTCCACGGTGATGCGGCACAGGGAGCGCGCGGCATCGGTCTCGGCAGAGAGGACCGCCTCGCCCCCGGCGGGCGCGTGGCGCACGGCGTTGTCCAGCAGGTTGTCGATGGCGCGCGCCACATGCACCGGGTCGAACACGGCCGTGGCCGGCGGCTCGCCGCGCAGCGCCAGGCGCACGCCGCGCGCGGCAGCGGCCGGGGCGGCGGTGTCCAGCCGCTCCTGCAGCCACGCGCGCAGATCCACGGTGCGCGGCGCCAGCTGCAGCGGCTGCACCAGGGCGAGCAGGCTCTGCACCAGCCCTTCGAGCCGGTCGATCTGCGTGCCGATGGCGGCCAGCGCGTCGGCATGGCGCGCGGGCGGGGCGGCCAGGGCGTTGTCGGCCTTGAGCCGCATGGCGGCGATGGGGTTGCGGATCTCGTGCGCCACCGAGGCCGTCATGCGGCCCAGGGCCGTGAGGCGCAGATCGCGGTGGCGCTGCGCCAGCGCTTCCTGCAGGCGGCGCTGGGCGTCCTGCAGGCGTGTGCCGAAGCCGTTGAATCCGTCCACGATGCGGTCCAGCTCACGGATGCCGGTGCGCTGCAGCACCGGGACGCCGTCGCCGTCCGCATGGGCCAGCGCGTGCTCCAGCCGCTGCACCTGGCGCAGCCCGCGCAGCAGCACCCAGCCGAGCCACGCGCCAGAGACGACCACCAGCAGCGCCAGCGCGGCGATGCCGGTGCGCAGGCTGTCCTGCGCGGCCAGCGCACCGGGGTGCACGCGCGTCATGGTCCACACGGCCGCGTCCGGGTGGGCGGCCAGGGGGCAGGCGGCGACGATCAGCACCTCGCGGCTGCCGCGCACCAGGTTCACCTGCGGCTGTTGGCCGGCGCTGGCCTGGCGGGCCAGCTCCACGATGAGGGGGGCCTCGGCGGCCGGCACGTCGCTCTTGACGCCGCTGCCTTCGTAGGTGGGATAGGCATAGGCCAGCATGTCGTGTCCGGCCCGCCAGACGCCGCCCTCGACGCGCGGCGCCTCCAGCAGCACCACGTGCAGCAGCACGCGCAACAGGTCCAGATGCGGGCTGCCGGCCACTGCCGAGGGCACCGAGCGGGCATAGCGCGTGGCGATCTCCTCGCAGGCCTGGGCGGCCCGCGCGCGGCCCGCGGCCACCTGGGCGCCGGCGCCGCTCTGGTAGAGCGCGACGAGGACGACGGCCACCAGCGCGCACGCCGCCAGCAGCAGGGTCCAGAACAGAAGCAGTTGGATGCGCAGGGAACGCACGGCGGGCGGAAAGGGTGGACGACGGCGGATGGTAAGGCCCGCCGTCCACCGCCCGCGTCAGCCGAGGGCGCGACGGGGCGGCTGCGCTGCGCGCGTTAGGCCGCTTCGGGGTAGAAGAGGCGCCGCGCCGGCACCGGCGCCACCGCGCGACCGATGGCGGCGATGTGGTCCGGCGTGGTGCCGCAGCAGCCGCCCACGATATTCACCAGGCCCTCGGCGGCGAACTCGTGCACCAGGCGGCTGGTGACCTCGGGCGTCTCGTCGAAGCCGGTGTCGCTCATCGGGTTGGGCAGGCCGGCGTTGGGGTAGCAGCTGATGAAGGTGTCTTCCGCCACGCGGTTCAGCTCCTGGATGTAGGGGCGCATCAGCGTGGCGCCCAGGGCGCAGTTGAGGCCGATGGCCAGCGGCCGCGCGTGGCGTACGCTGTGCCAGAAGGCCGTCACCGTCTGGCCCGACAGGATGCGGCCGGAGGCGTCGGTGACGGTGCCGCTGATGATCAGCGGCAGGCGCTCGCCGCTCTTTTCGAAGAACTCGTCGATGGCGAACAGGGCGGCCTTGGCGTTCAGCGTGTCGAAGATGGTCTCGACCAGCAGCACGTCGGCGCCGCCTTCGACCAGGGCTTCGGTCTGCTCGTAATACGCCGCACGCAGCTGCTCGAAGTCCACGTTGCGCGCGCCGGGGTCGTTCACGTCGGGGCTGATGCTGGCCGTCTTGGGCGTGGGGCCGAGGGCGCCGGCCACGAAGCGGGGCTTGTCCGGCGTGGAGTACTTGTCGCAGGCGGCGCGCGCCAGTTGGGCGGAGCGGAGGTTCATCTCGCGCGCCAGGTCGGCCATGTGGTAGTCCTCCTGCGCGATGGTCGTCGCGCCGAAGGTGTTGGTCTCGATCAGGTCGGCGCCGGCGGCCAAATAGCGCTCGTGGATGTCGCGGATCACGTCCGGGCGGGTGAGCGACAGCAGCTCGTTGTTGCCCTTCACGTCGCGAGGGAAGTCCTGGAACCGGTCGCCCGCGCCGTCGGCGCCGGTGTAGCCCTCGCCCCGGTACTGCGCCTCGCCCAGCTTGAAGCGCTGGATCATGGTGCCCATGGCGCCGTCGAGGATGGCGATGCGCTCGGCCAGGATGGCGGGCAGTTGCTGGGCACGGGTGTAGCAGGGCAGAGTCATCCCGCGATTGTAGGAAGTGCCGTCACCCTGTGCCGACAGAGGCCATGTCGAGAAAGGTGCGCAATGCTGGCGTGACGGCGTCCTCATGCCATGCCAATACCCCTACGGTGGGATGCTGCAGGCCGGCGATGGGAACGAAACGCACCCCCTTGACGGCGGCCTGCGCCATGGAGGCAGGCACCAGCGCCACGCCGATGCGCATGGAAACCAGGGCCACGACGGTGAGCCACTGCCGGGCTGCGTGGCGGGTGTGGGGGTGGATGCCGGCGCGGTAGAACAGGGCGATCACGTTGTCGTGGTTGGCAGGGGCGACTTCGCGCGAGAACATCACGAAGGTCTCACCGGCCAGGGCGCGCAGGTCCACGCAGGCTTGCTGGGCCATGGCATGGTCTTCGGGCAGGCAGCAGACGAAGTGGTCCGGCGCCAGCGGCAGGCTCGCCAGATGGTCGGGCACGGTATCGGCATTGAGAAACCCGGCATGCAGCTGGCGATGCAGCAGCGCATCGATCTGCTCGCCAGATGACATCTCCCGCAGGTTCACCTCGATGCCTGGTGCGCGCTCGCCGAAAGCGCGCACGATGGCAGGCATGTCACGATAGACCATCGATCCCGTGAAACCGATCTCGAGCCGGCCTCGCAACCCTGCCGCCACGGCGCGGGCCAGGTCGCCTGCGCGGTCCACTCGGTCCAGCACCACGCGCACCTCGACCAGGTAGGCTGTGCCTGCGGGCGTCAACGAGACGTGCTTGCTGGTGCGTTCGAAGAGCTTCACGCCCAGCTCGTCCTCCAGCGCCTTGATGCCGGAGCTGAGGGGTGGCTGCGTGATGGCCAGCCGCTCGGCGGCGCGGCCGAAATGCAGCTCTTCAGCCAGCACGGCGAAGTAGCGCAGCAGATGCAGTTTCATGCCGCCGATGATGCCAGCGCCGCTTGGCGGTCAGGTCGCAGGCTCGCTGCGGTCAATACGACTTGGGCAGGCCCAGCACCTTCTCGGCGATGAAGCACAGGATGAGCTGCGGGCTCACTGGAGCGAGGCGGGGAATCCATGACTCGCGCAGGTAGCGCTCCACGTGGTATTCCTTGGCGTAGCCCATGCCGCCATGGGTGAAGATGGCGCGTTCGCAGGCGTGATAGCAGGCCTCGGCCGCCAGGTACTTGGCGCTGTTGGCCTCTGCCGCGCAGGGCTGGTGCTGGTCATAGAGCCAGGCCGCCTTCTGCACCATGAGGTGGGCGGCCTCCAGCTCCATCCACGACAGGGCCAGCGGGTGCTGCACGCCCTGGTTCTGCCCAATGGGGCGGCCGAACACCTCGCGCTCATTAGCGTAGCCCGCAGCGCGCGCCAGGGCGGCGCGGCCCAGGCCCACGGCCTCGCTGGCGATCAGGATGCGCTCCGGGTTCAGGCCGTGCAGGATGTACTGAAATCCCTTCCCTTCCTCGCCCACGCGGTCTTCGACGGGGATGCGCAGCCCGTCGATGAACACCTGGTTGGAGTCCACGCACTTGCGGCCCAGCTTGTCGATCTCGCGCACTTCCACCGTGCTGCGGTCCAGGTCGGTATAGAACAGGCTCAGGCCCTCGGTGCCCGTGCATTCCTCGACTGGCGTGGTGCGCGCCAGCAGCAGGATCTTGTTGGCCACCTGGGCGGTGCTGATCCACACCTTCTGGCCGTGCACCACGTAGTGATCGCCTTCGCGCACGGCGCGTGTCTTCAGCTTGAGGGTGTTCAGCCCGGTGTTGGGCTCGGTCACCCCGAAGCAGGCCTTGTCCGTGCCCTGGATGAGCGGCGGCAGCCATCGGGCCTTTTGTTCGTCGGTGCCGAACACCACCACCGGGTGCAGTCCGAAGATGTTCATGTGCACGGCCGAGGCGCCCGACAGGCCTGCGCCCGTGGCTGCAATGGTGTGCATCATCAGCGCGGCCTCGCTGATGCCCAGGCCCGCACCGCCGTATTGCTCGGGCATGGCGATGCCCAGCCAGCCGGCGTCGGCCAGCGCGCGGTGGAAGTCGTGCGGGAAACCGCCTTCGCGGTCCTT
This sequence comes from Paracidovorax wautersii, assembly GCF_031453675.1. NCBI lineage: Bacteria > Pseudomonadati > Pseudomonadota > Betaproteobacteria > Burkholderiales > Comamonadaceae > Paracidovorax > Paracidovorax wautersii. The sequence goes on from NZ_JAVIZX010000001.1 coordinate 1,565,627, forward strand.
GGTAAGCCAGTAGTCGGCATCGAAAGGCGCACAGACACGTTCTATGGCGTCCTTGATCTGCGCGTGTTCGGTAGAGAGGGCGAAGTTCATGCTCATAGGGCAGGACGGATGACTTTGTCTGGCGACTCCCCATACGGCGGGCTGTAGATCACCAGCAGCTTCACGGGTGTGTCGCTGGTCACCCTGAACACGTGCATCTGATCGGCCGGAAAGAAGCACATGTCCCCCGGCACCATGTCGAAGCATTCGCCGGCCACCTCGGCGCGGGCAGTGCCCTCCAGCAAGTAGCACGACTGCTCGATGCCCGGGTGCGCGTGGGGCAGGGCGCCGCCGCCCCTGTGCAGCGTGCCCAGCAGCACCTCCATCTGCTGCGCGCCCACGGTTTCGGGGCCGATCAGGCGCTGGTTGTGCGTGTGGTGGTGGTTGGCGGGCTGGTAGCTGGGCACCTGGGCCTGGCGCACCAGGTAGCGGGGCGTGGGGTGGGTCATGCGGGTTCTCCGTGGGATGTGCGGCAGGCGCCCTGGGCCAGCAAGGCATCGATCTGGGCGGGGGTGTAGCCGGCCTGCGCCAGCAAGGCGCGCGTGTGCTGGCCCAACTGGGGGGCTGGGGGCAGGTCGTGCGCGGGCGGGGTGGCCGACCAGCGCGTGGGGTGGGCCATGGCGTGCATGGGGCCTTCGGTGGGATGCAACGTGTCGTGCAGAAAACCGGTGGCGCGTAACTGCGGGTTGGTCAGCAGGTCGGCCGGCGAGTTCATGGGCATGTGCGGCACATCGGCGGCGTCCAGCAGCGTTTGCCATTCGGCGGTGGTGCGGCTGCGCAGGATGCGGGCGACCTCGGCGTAGACGGCATCGATGTGCGCGGCCCGCGCGCTGTGCGTCGCAAAGCGTGGATCGCGGGCCAGCCCCTCGGTCTCGCCGATGGCCGCGAAGAAGCTGCGCCAGTGCTTGTCGTTGTAGATCAGCACGCACAGCATGCCGTCGGCTGTGGCGTAGGGCTTGCGGTGGGCGGTGAGCAGGCGGGCATAGCCGGGCTCACCCTGGGGTGGATCGAAGGTCAGGCCGGCCATGTGGTCGCCCAGAACGAACTGGGCCATGGCCTCGAACATAGGCACGACGATGGCCTGGCCCTGGCCGGTCTTTTCGCGGGCATAGAGTGCGGCGGTGACGGCATACACGGCGTGCAGGCCGGTCACCCGGTCCGACAGCGTGGTGGGCGCATAGCTGGGCTCGGGGGCGCCGTACTGCTGCATGAGCCAGGGGATCCCGGTGGCGCCCTGGATCAGGTCGTCGTAGGCAGGGCGCGCGGCGTCCGGACCGTCCTGGTCGAAACCGCAGCAGCTCACGTGGATGATGCGCGGATTGCGCGCCTGCACGGCGTCGTAGTCCAGGCCCAGGCGGGCCAGGGCCTGCGGGCGCACATTGCTGATGAGTACATCGCAGCCTTCGGCCAGCCGCAGTGCCGCTTCGCGCCCTTCGGGGTGTTTCAGGTTCAGCGCAATGCTGTGCTTGCCGACGTTGGCATGCAGAAAGATGTGGCCCATGCCAGGGTGGCGCATGGGGCCCACGTGGCGCATGTTGTCGCCGTCGGGCGTCTCCACCTTGATGACCTCGGCACCCAGTTGCGCCAGGATCTGCGTGGCAAAGGGGCCCATGATCACGGAGGTGAGATCGAGCACGCGCACGCCGGCCAATGGGCCCGTCCGTGGCGTGGGCGGAGTAGAGCAAGAAGAGTCGTCTGTCATATCATGTTCCGTTGAACAGGCCTGTTCGGCAGCGTTGCCCATGGCCATCGCGCAGCGCGGCCCAGACCAGCAGACGCCGTGGAACTGGCTCTGCCAGGCCACTGGCGTCGTCCCCCTTCCCATCGCGCAGCGATGAGAGAAGGGGGAAGCGGCGCAGCCGCTCAGGGGGATGCTTCCTTTACTCAGGCTTGATGCCTGCCTGTCGGATGAGTGAGCCCCAGTGCGTGAGCTGTTGTGCGACGTACTGGCTGAACTCTTCCGGTGTCTTGCTGGGCCAGACCTGGAAGCCGATCTGGGCCAGCTTGTCCTGCGTGTCCTTGTCGGCCAGCACGGCCTGCAGTTCGGTGTTGATGCGGTTCACGACGGTAGGCGGCATGCCAGCCGGGCCGAAGACGCCGTTCCAGGACGTGAGATCGAACCCCTTCACCGTCTGGCCGATGGGCGGCACGCCCGGCAGCAGAGGGGAGGGTTGGGCCGTGGTGATGGCCAGCGTGCGCACCTTGTCGCCCGTGAGCATGCTCTTGCCCGAGCCAAGGTCCACCACATAGGCCAGCACCTGGCCGCCCAGCAAGTCGGTCAGCGCCTGCGGACTGGACTTGTAGGGCACGCCCAGGATGTCCACCTTGGCGATGTGCTTAATGCTTTCCATGGCCACCAGCGAGGTGCTGTTGGGCGTGGCGTAGCTGAGCTTGCCGGGGTTGGCACGGGCGTAGTCGATGAACTCCGCCATGGTCTTGGCGGGCACGCTGGGGTGCACGACCAGGGCAAAGGGCAGCTCGCCCGTGCGGGCCACGGGCGTGAAGTCCTTGATGGGGTCGTACTTCAGATTGCTGTACAGCGCCGGATTGGCCGAATGCGAGGTGTTGGTCGTCATGAACAGCGTGTAGCCGTCCGGTTTGGCCTTGGCCACGATCTGTGCGGCCACCTGGCCATTGGCGCCGGGCTTGTTATCCACCAGCACCGGCTGCTTGAGCCGGTCGGCCAGCTTCTGGCCCACGGTGCGGGCCACCGCATCGGTGCCGCTGCCGGCCGCAAACGGCACGACCATGGTGATGGGGGCGTTGGGGTAGGGCTGCTGGGCGAGTGCGGGTTGGCCGGTCGCCAGCACACCGCAGGCCACCAGCGTGGCGCGGAAGAGTCGTTGCATGTCTTTGTCTCCTGATCGTTCGGTACATGCCCCTGTGCCGGGGCTGAGGGGCATCTTGGCGGCGCTAGCCATTTGCGTCCAATTGAATAATCGGACCGATTCATTCGCTCTGCGAATCGTTGAGATGCCTTCTTGCGAATGCGGGAGGATGGAGCGCGGGGCGCACAATAGCGGCCTTGCGTGCATGCGGGGCCCGGGCGGCTTCCGGTGCATGGATCTCAGCCAAATTGGCATGTAGCGCTTAATGACGAGCGCTGTTAGCTATCAAATAGAGAGTATTCGAGTTTGTCTCCCGCGCATTTCGTCCTGCACGACGTCTTTGGCTACGAGCATTTCCGCGGCCCGCAGGAGGCCATCGTCCGGCATGTGATCGATGGCGGCGACGCGCTCGTGCTCATGCCCACGGGCGGCGGCAAGTCGCTGTGCTACCAGGTGCCGGCCATCGTGCGGCGCGATGCGGGCAAGGGCGTGGCCATCGTGGTGTCGCCCCTCATCGCGCTCATGCACGACCAGGTGGGCGCCCTGCACGAGGCCGGCGTGGACGCCGCCTTCCTCAACTCCACGCTCGACTGGCAGCAGACGCAGGACCTGGAGCGGCGCGTGGCGCGCGGCGACATCACCATGCTCTACGCCGCCCCCGAGCGGCTGACGACCCCGCGCTTCCTGGAGCTGCTGGACGGCCTGCACCAGCGCGGCCAGCTGTCGATGTTCGCCATCGACGAGGCGCACTGCGTGAGCCAGTGGGGCCACGACTTCCGCCCCGAGTACCGCGCGCTCACCGTGCTGCACGAGCGCTATCCGGGCGTGCCGCGCATCGCGCTCACCGCCACGGCGGACGAACTCACGCGCGCCGACATCGTCGAGCGGCTGCAGCTCGAGAGCGCGGAGCACTTCGTCAGCAGCTTCGACCGCCCCAACATCCGCTACACCATCGTCGAGAAGAAGGAGCCGCTGGCGCAGCTGCTGCGCTTCATCGAGCGCGAGCACCCCGAGGACGCGGGCGTGGTCTATTGCCAGACGCGCAAGCGGGTGGAAGAGATGTCCGCCGCGCTGGTCGATGCCGGCCTGAAGTCGCTGCCCTACCACGCCGGCCTGCCGCCCGAGGTGCGCCAGGAGAACCAGGACCGCTTCCTGCGAGAGGAAGGCATCGTGATGGCCGCGACCATCGCTTTCGGCATGGGCATCGACAAGCCGGACGTGCGCTTCGTCGCCCACGTGGACATGCCCAAGAACATCGAGGGCTACTACCAGGAAACCGGCCGTGCCGGCCGCGACGGACTGCCCGCCGATGCCTGGATGGCCTACGGCCTGCAGGACGTGGTGAACCAGCGCCGCATGATCGACGAGAGCCCGGCGGGCGAGGAGTTCAAGCAGGTCATGCGCGGCAAGCTCGACGCACTGCTGGGCCTGGCCGAGGCCACGGACTGCCGGCGCGTGCGCCTGCTGGGCTACTTCGGCGAGGCGTCCGAGCCCTGCGGCAACTGCGACAACTGCCTGAACCCGCCCGCGGTGTGGGACGGCACGGACGCGGCGCGCAAGCTGCTGTCCACCATCTACCGCGTGCACGCGGCGAGCGGGCTGACCTTCGGCACCGGGCACATCATGGACATCGTGCGCGGCAAGGACACCGACAAGGTGCGGCAGTTCGGGCACGACAAGCTCTCCACCTTCGGTCTGGGCAAGGAGTACTCCGAAGCGCAGTTGCGCGGCGTGCTGCGCCAGCTGCTGGCCACGGGGGCCGTGGGCCTGCACAAGGTGCAGATGGAGAACGGCCACAGCTTCGACACGCTGAGCCTCACGCCCGCATCGAAGCCGGTGCTCAAGGGCGAAACGGCGGTGCAGCTGCGCGAGTCCACGGCCAGCGCGCCGGCCAAGCGCACGCGCCGCAGCACCGCGCCGCCCGCGGCAGCCGCCAACCTGGGGCCGGATGCGCAGGTGCGTTTCATCAACCTCAAGGCCTGGCGCGCCGAGGTGGCGCGCGAACACAACCTGCCGGCCTACGTGATCTTCCACGACGCCACGCTGGCGGCCATCGCCGAGCGCAACCCCACCGCGCTGGAAGATCTGCACGGCATCACCGGCATGGGCGCCAAGAAGCTGGAGGCCTACGGCGCCGACGTGCTGCGCGTGTGCCAGGCGGCTTGATGCGCATCACGGCGCGGCCCGCGGCGCCTTGATCTGCGGCAACGGGGCGCGAGGAGATTCGGCTGCGCGGCGCGACGATGTGTGCCCTGTTTGGCGATTGAATGCGGCCGTTGGCCGCCGTACAGTGAATTGACCCTGCAAGTGGGCGGGGTTCCCAGGCAGGGCCTCAGGCCGCGCCGCTCCGCCCGCGTGGGGTCCTCCGTCCCTCACGAGGCTCGCCATGTCTTCGGTTGCCCTGTCTTCGTCTTCTGCGCTCCCGGCCCGGGCCGGTGGTGCGCCTGCCGTCTCTTCGGTTTCGGCTTCCATGGTCGCTCTGCGGGTGCTGGTGGGGCTGTACTACCTGCCGCACGTGTGGTCCAAGATCAGCGGTTTCGCCGGAACCGTCGTGTTCTTCGGCAAGGCGGGCTTCCATCCGGCCGAAGCCTTCGTCGTCTTCTCCGGCGCCATGGAGCTTGCCGTGGGGCTGGCCCTGGTCTTCGGGCTGTGGACCCGCTACGCCGCCGCCCTGTCATCGGTCCTGTTGCTGGTGGCCGCGTATGCGATGGCGACCGTCAACGGACTGGCCTGGTACTGGAACGTGAAGGGGATCGAATACCTGCTGTTCTGGGCCGCGGCCTCGGCGATCGTGTGCGTGGACGCATGGCGCCGCGAACCGGGCGGGCTCCGGTCCCTCATCGGTACCGCCCGCTGAGCCCCGGCCGGTGCGCGAAGCCGGCGTCAGCCCGGGTTCTTGCGGTCGGCCAACACCGTCTGCGTGATCGCGCGGCCCACCGCCTCGAAGGCCTTGCCGGCTTCCTTCTGCTCGTCCAGGCCCTGCGCGCAGGTGGCCACCACGATGGCGTTGCGTCCGCCGTCCTGCGGGTCGATCACGCCCATGTGGCAGGCGCGGTGCAGCTGGGTGCCGGTCTTGTGGACGAAGCGCACGGTGCGCGGCAGGCCGGCCTCCAGGCGGTAGGCGTCGTAGGTGTCGAACTTCAGGTCCTTGTACAGCGCCTGCAGCTGGGGCGGCTTGACCAGCTCGCCGCGCACCAGCCGCTCCAGCATGCCGCCGTAGCCGGACAGCGTGGCGGTGTTGAACTGCTGGCGGTAGTAGCGGTCGTACGCCTCATCCATGGTGCGCACGTGAAAGGTGTCGGCATCGACGTCCAGCGCGCGGGCCAGGGCCTGCACGCGCTTGGGGCCCATGGGCGCGCCGGCCACGCGCACCAGCGCGGTGTTGGGCAGGTCGCGGGCGCGGGGCGTGAACTCGGAATACACGGCGCGGCGGACCTCGGTGAAGTCGATGAGGCGGCCCGTGCCGGTACCCAGCAGCTTCTGCGCGTTCTGGTTCAGCCGGTCGGCGCCCACGGTGCGGATCAGCATGTTGGCGGCCGTGTTGTCGCTCTCCATCAGCATGCGCTGGAGCAGGTCGTCTACGCTGTGGCGCGTGCCGTTGGCCTGCCACACCACGGCGCCCGAACCATCGACCTTGTCGCTCTCCTGCAGGGTGAGCGATTGGTCAGCGCGCGGCCGGCCCTGCTCCACGTCCTGCAGCACGGTGATGGCCACCACCAGCTTGGCCGAGGAGGCCAGGTACCACGGCTGGTCGGCGCGGTGTGCGAAGGTTTCGCCGTTGTCCAGCCGCTTCACGTACACGCCCAGCTCGCCGGGCGTGTCACGCTCGATGCGGTCGATCCGCTCGCGCAGCGCATCGGCCCAGGCGGGCGTGGGGGCCGCCTGCGCGCGCTCAGGGCTCGTCGTCGCGAAGATCGCCGCCAGCGCCGTCGCCAGGACCGCCAGGGCGGCCCACAACGGCCGGCGCCACCGGGTCGGTGCCCCGGGGGGAGGAGGCGCTTTGGCAGATCGATGCATGGGAACTCCCGTCAGACAGCAGGCCCGATGTGCACAGGGCAGCGCCCACATGCCGGAGCGCGCGGTCGGACCGGGCCGTGGAAGGTTCGCCGCGCGTGCAGGCCACCACGATGATGCGCCGGTCATGGGTCGCTCCCGGCACGGTCACAAGGCCCGAATCGCATGTTCGGGCCCGCTGCGTACCGGTCTTGTGGGCGAAGCGCGCAGCCGGCGGTAGGCCGGCCTTGATCCGGCGCGGCCCCGTCTTCACGCGCTCCATCACGCCGAGCAGGTAGGCCGTGTGCTGCGCGTTCAGCGCCCGTCCCTGCACCAGCTGCACCAGCAGGGCGGCGTAGGCATCGAGCCGGCCCGAGTTGAGGCCTTCGGCGTAGTAGGCCTCGTAGGCCTCGGTCAGGGACAGCGGCTGCAGGCGCGTGGGCGGCAGGTGCAGCAGGCGCGCCAGCGTGGCCTTCACGTCGGCCTCGGTGCGCTGCTGTTTGAGCAGCAGGAAGTCGCGGCCGGACAGGTGCTCGGCCTGCGGTGCCAGGTGGCCGTAGGCCTGGCGCCGCACGTCGGCCAGCGTCGTGATGCGCTCCAGGCCCTGGGGCACCAGGGCCTGGGTGACGGCGTTCACCTCGGCGATGCCCGCCAGCCCGATCAGCATGTCGCTGGCGGTGTTGTCGCTGTAGACGATCATCTGTTCGAGCAGCCAGCGCACCGTCAGCGCCGCGCCCACGGGCTGGGCGTTCGTCGGGCCCGCGCCGTCCACGTAGTCGCCGGCCCGCAGCGTGACGGGGGTGTCGAGGGTGAAATCGCCGCGCTCCACCCCGCGCAGCACCGCGATGGCGACGGGCACCTTCACCGACGAGGCCAGGTACCAGCGCTCGTCGGCATGGAAGGACATGCGCTGGCCGGTGTCCAGGTCGAGCACGTAGGCGCCGAAGACCGTGCGTTCCTGCCGGGCGAAGCGGGCCAGGTCGCGCTGCATCGTGCGCGCCCAGGGCGCCATGCCGGGCTCGGGCGGCGGGGCGCCCGCGGCGGTCGCCGGGTCCTTGGCCTGGGCGCCCGCGGGGAGGGGGGTCAGGCCGGTACCCAGTGCGGCGACCAACAGGGCCAGGGCGGCCAGGGCGGAGCGGTGCGGGTTCAGGCGAAAGGTCATGCAGCGGCGGCCAGGTGCGGGGGGACGAAGGAGCGGCAACGAAAACGGCCACCGTACCGCGCCGCTGCAATCCCGTGCGTAGCGCCGGGGCAGGCATCGCTGTCGGACAGGGCGCACAGTAAGCTGGCACTGTTTTTATAATCAGTGCTTTGACCTCCTCCATGACGACCTTCCAAACCAGCCGCCTGCACCGCACCCGCCTTCTGCAGGTGTGGCGGTCGGCTGGCTGGCCGTGCCGGGACGGGCTGGAGATCGACCTGCTCGCTGCCGGCCTGCTGGCATTGCAGACGGATGCGCAGGGGCACGAGGTGCTGCGTCTGACCGATGCCGGCATCCGTGAACTGGCCGAGGCACGCCAGCGCGGCACGCGCGCCCTCAGCATGCACGACCGCCTCGCGCAGCGCTTTGCCCAGCACCTGCTGGCGGCGGGGCGCATCGTGTGGCATGAGCTGTCGCTGCGCGCGGCCATCGAAGGCGAGGCGCCGGGGCCGGCGATCGCGCCCCCGCCGGCCGTGGCGCCCCGTTCGGCGCCCGGCCTGGCGCTGTGGGGCGACGACGAAGGCTTGCCCACGCCCCAGGCCCGCGCCGCGGCCCAGGTGTGGCGCATGGCGCGGCCCGATCTGTTCTCGGTGCGCAACACCACGGTGCCGGCCTACCTGCAGCCCATGGTGCACGAGGTCAAGGCCAGCCGTGCGGATCTGCTGTCCGACCTGCGCCACGCCGCCAAGCGCCAGGCCTACCAGTGGCTGTGCGAGGAGTGCTACTACGTCTTCCCCGCCGGCGTGGCGGAGGTGGAGGAGATTCCCAACCCCTTCGGCGTATGGGTGCTGCACGGCCCCGTGGACACGGGCCGGTTCGAGCTGCTGCGCCCCGCCCGCCATGCCGGCTGCCGCCTGCCCTTCGCGGTGTGGATGGCGCTGTGCAAGGCCACGCCCCTGCGGCCGGACAGCGACCCGTGCCAGGTACAGCTGGGCGATGCCGGCCTGGGCGAGCCGCCGCAGCCCCCAGAACCCGGGGAGGCGGTGTGAGCTATACCGTGGCGGTGCGCGAGCTGTGTGCCTTCACCGCCAAGCAGGGTGATCTGGACCTGCGCTTCACGCCGGCACCCACGGCGCTGGAGGGCATCGCCGGCCACGCCGTCGCCGCCAGCCGCCGCGGCGCCGGCTACGAGGCCGACGTGGCGCTGGAGGGCGTCTACCAGGACCTGCGCGTGCGCGGCCGGGCCGATGGGTTCGACCCCGCCGCGGGCCGGGTGGACGAGGTCAAGACCTTCAAAGGCCGGCTGGACCGCCAGCCCGCATCGCACCGCGCGCTGCACTGGGCGCAGGCGCGGGTGTACGGCTGGCTGCTGTGCGAGGCGCGGGGCCTGGCGCACATCGACGTGGCGCTGGTGTACTTCGACATCGGCAGCCAGCAGGAGACGGTCTTCACCGAGCGCTGCACGGCTGCGGCGCTGCGCGCGCATTTCGAGGCGCTGTGCGAGCGCTTCCGCGGCTGGGCCACGCAAGAGGCCGCCCACCGCGCCGCGCGCGACACGGCGCTGCGGCAGCTGCCCTTTCCGTTCGGCGATTTCCGCACGGGCCAGCGCCCGCTGGCCGAGGCGGTGTACCGCGCCACCGCCACGGGCCGCTGCCTGCTGGCCCAGGCGCCCACGGGTATCGGCAAGACGGTGGGCACGCTGTTCCCGGCGCTGCGCGCGCTGCCGGGCGCGGGCGTGGACCGGCTGTTCTTCCTGGTGGCTAAGACCTCGGGGCGGCAGCTGGCACTGGATGCGCTGGCACGGCTGGGGAGCGCAGCGCAGCCCGTGCCCGCCACGCCGGACGGACCGGCCGTCCCCTCGCCCTTGCCGCTGCGGGTCCTGGAGCTGGTGGCCCGCGACAAGGCCTGCGAGCACCCGCAGAACGCCTGCCATGGCGACTCGTGCCCGCTGGCGCGGGGCTTCTACGACCGCCTGCCCGCGGCGCGTGCCGAGGCGGTGGCGTTGCCGGCGCCCACCGGCGACGGCGTGCCGCCCCTGCTGCTGGACCAGGCCCGCGTGCGCGCCGCGGCGCTGGCGCACCAGGTCTGCCCCTACTACCTGGCCCAGGAGCTGGCGCGCTGGGCCGACGTGGTGGTGGGCGACTACAACTACTACTTCGACGGAGGCGGCCTGCTACACGGCCTGGCGCAGGCCAACCAGTGGCGCGTGGCGCTGCTGGTGGACGAGGCGCACAACCTGGTCGAGCGCGGCCGGCGCATGTATTCGGCCGAGCTGGCGCCGCACACGCTGCAGCAGGCGCGCCGGTCGCCCACCGCCGCCGCGCAGCCCCGTGTGAAGAAGGCGCTGGACCGCGTGCGGCGCGCCTGGGTGGCGCTCGACAAGGCGCAGACGGCCGATTACGCCGTGTTGGAGGCCTTTCCCGAGAAGCTGCTGCAGGCCCTGCAGCAGGCGGCCAGCACGCTCGGCGAGCACTTCGCCGACCATCCCGAACAGATGGACGGCGCGCTGCAGGCCTTCTATCTGGAGCTGCTGCAGCTGCTGCGCATGGCCGAGTTGCTGGACGCGCATTCCCTGGTGGACGTGAGCCGCCCCGCGCGCGCCGAGGCCGGCGGCTCGGTGGTTTGCGTGCGCAACCTGGTGCCGGCGCCGTTCCTCGCGCCCCGCTGGGCGGCGGCGCACGGCGGCACGCTGTTCTCGGCCACGCTCCAGCCCATGGACTACTACGCCGACCTGCTCGGCCTGCCGCAGGGCCACGTGCGGGTGGAGGTGGCGTCGCCCTTCCAGGCCGCGCAGCTGCAGGTGCGGGTGGCGCGGCACATCTCCACGCGCTACGCCCACCGTGCGGCATCGGCGCAGCCCATCGCCGACCTCATGGCGCAGCAGTTCGGCGTGCGGCCGGGCAACTACCTGGCTTTTTTCAGCAGCTACGACTACCTGCAGCAGGTGGCCGACGTGTTCGCGCAGCGGCACGCCGGCGTGCCGCACTGGTGCCAGTCGCGCCGCATGCAGGAGGCGGAGCAGCGCGCCTTCCTGCAGCGCTTCACCGAGGACGGGCAGGGCATCGGTTTCGCCGTGCTGGGCGGCGCTTTCGCCGAGGGCATCGACCTGCCGGGCCGCCGGCTGATCGGCGCGTTTCTGTCCACCCTGGGGCTGCCGCAGGTGAACCCGGTGAACGAGCAGATCCGCGGGCGCATGGAGCAGCTCTTCGGGGCGGGCTACGACTACACCTACCTCTACCCTGGCTTGCAGAAGGTGGTGCAGGCCGCGGGCCGGGTCATCCGCACGCCCGAGGACGAGGGCGTGGTGCACCTCATCGACGACCGCTTTGCGCGGGCGCAGGTGCGCCGGCTGCTGCCGGCCTGGTGGGCGGTATGAGGGCTGTGTGAGCGCGCACCGCGGGCCGTTGCCACCGCCGCCGCCGCCGCCGCCGCCGCAGCAGCAGCAGCAGCAGCAGCAGCAGCAGCGTGCCTTCAGGCGCTGCGCAGGGTGAAGCCCGCAAAGCGCTCGCTCAGCAGGGCGGCGTGGGCGCGGTCCAGGCCCGGCGTGGCCGCGTGGGGCCGCTGCGGGTCGCGGCAGGGCTGTAAGGCCCAGTGGGTCACGCCCGCGTCCGCCAGCCGGTGGGCCAGCCCGCGCAGCTCGTTCTCGCCGTACAGGCCGGGGTGCCAGGTGGTGCGGCATTCCAGCGCCACGCCGCTGGCCCGCACGCGCTGCAGCGTGTCCCAGGCCTTGGCGCCGCTGCCGGGCACGCCGGTGATCGCGTCGTAACGGTGCAGCGGGCCCTTGATGTCCAGGCCCACCCAGTCCAGCAGGCCCAGCACGTGGTCGATGCGCTCGGGGTACATGCCGGCCGTGTGCAGGCCGGTGGCAAAGCCCATGGCCCGCACGCGGGCCAGCGCATCGGGCAGGCCGGCCTGCAGCGTGGGCTCGCCGCCGGAGAACACCACGCCATCGAGCAGGCCCCGGCGGCTCTGCAGAAAGTGTTCCACATCCGCCCAGGTGTGGGCGGTGGGGCCGGCCGCGTCGAGCAGCTCCGTGTTGTGGCAGTAGGTGCAGCGCCATGGGCAGCCCTGGCAGAACACCACGGCCGCCAGCCGGCCCGGAAAGTCGATGGTGGTGAGCGGCGTCAGCCCACCGATGCGCAGCGCGTCGGCCGCCCGGGCCGCGGGTTCAGCAGTGGCTGGCAGGGCAGGCACGGCCAGGCTCGGCGAAGAAGCGGCGCTCGTGGTGTTCTCCCTGCTTGCCGGTGTTGAAGCTGGCCACGGGGCGGTGGTAGCCCATCACGCGGGTCCAGACCTCGCAGGGCTGGCGCTCGTCGTCGGTCAGTTGCACGTCGGAGGCCGCGGCGAGGGCGCCTTGTTCGGCAACGGAATACTGGCTCATGGAAGGTCCTTTCGGTGGTGGAGAAAATGCTTCGGTATTGATAGCTAGATGCGCTTGTCCATCAAGCGCTTGAGGCCGATTTGGCTTGAAATCCTCAGGCCGCCAGGCGTTGGCGCTTGGCCTGCAGGCGTTCTTCGTCGCAGGTGGGGCAGAACGGGTGTTCGCCCGCCAGGTAGCCGTGCGTGGGGCAGATCGAGAACGTGGGCGTCACCGTGATGTAGGGCAGGCGGAAGTTCGTCAGCGCGCGCTTGACCAGCTGGCCGCAGGCCTCGCCGCTGGAGATGCGTTCACCCATGTACAGGTGCAGCACCGTGCCGCCGGTGTACTTGGACTGGAGTTGCTCCTGGCGCGTGAGTGCCTCGAACGGGTCGCTGGTGTAGCCCACGGGCAGCTGCGACGAGTTGGTGTAGTACGGCTGCTCGGCCGTGCCGGCCTGCAGGATGGCGGGCCAGCGCTTCTTGTCTTCCTTGGCGAAGCGGTAGGTCGTGCCCTCGGCGGGCGTGGCCTCCAGGTTGTACAAGTGGCCGGTTGCTTCCTGGAAGTCCGTCATCCGCACGCGCACATGGTCCAGCAGCCGCACCGCGAAGGCGTGGCCCCACTCGCTGGTGATGTCATGCGCGTCGTGCGTGAAGTTGCGCACCATCTCGTTGATGCCGTTCACGCCCAGCGTGCTGAAGTGGTTGCGCAGCGTGCCCAGGTAGCGCTTGGTGTAGGGGAACAGGCCCTGGTCCATCAGGCGCTGGATCAGCTTGCGCTTGGTCTCCAGGCTCTGCTTGCCCAGCTCCATCAGCCGGTCCAGCGCATCGAACAGGCCGGCTTCATCGCCCGCATGCAGATGGCCCAGGCGCGCGCAGTTGATGGTGACCACGCCCAGGCTGCCCGTCTGCTCGGCGCTGCCGAACAGGCCGTTGCCGCGCTTGAGCAGCTCGCGCAGATCCAGCTGCAGCCGGCAGCACATCGAGCGCACCATGTTCGGCTCCAGCTCCGAATTGATGAAGTTCTGGAAGTAGGGCAGGCCATACTTGGCCGTCATGTCGAACAGCAGGCGCGCGTTCTCGCTCTCCCACGGGAAGTCCTTCGTGATGTTGTATGTGGGGATGGGGAAGGTGAACACGCGGCCCTTGGCGTCGCCCGTGGTCATCACGTCGATGTAGGCGCGGTTGATGAGGTCCATCTCGGCCTGCAGGTCGCCGTAGGCAAAGGGCATCTCCTGGCCGGCGATCATGGGCACCTGCTCGCGCAGGTCCTCGGGGCAGGTCCAGTCGAACGTGAGGTTGGTGAACGGCGTCTGCGTGCCCCAGCGCGAGGGCACGTTCAGGTTGTAGACCAGCTCCTGGATGCACTGGCGCACGGCGGCGTAGTCCATGGCATCCACGCGCACGAAGGGCGCCATGTAGGTGTCGAACGAAGAGAACGCCTGCGCGCCGGCCCACTCGTTCTGCAGCGTGCCCAGGAAGTTCACGATCTGCCCCACGGCCGAAGACATGTGCTTGGCAGGGCCCGCCTCCACCTTGCCGGGCACGCCGTTCAGGCCCTCGTGCAGCAGCGTGCGCAGCGACCAGCCGGCGCAGTAGCCGCTGAGCATGTCGAGGTCGTGGATGTGGATGTCGCCATTGCGGTGCGCCTCGCCGATCTCGGGCGTGTAGACGTGCGACAGCCAGTAGTTGGCCGTGACCTTGCCCGCCACGTTCAGGATCAGCCCGCCCAGCGAATAGCCCTGGTTGGCGTTGGCGTTCACGCGCCAGTCGGCCCGCGTGAGGTATTCGTTGATGGAGCTTTCCACATTCACCAGCGTCTGCCGGTCCGCGCGCAGCGTGGCGTGGCGCTCGCGGTAGGCGATGTAGGCGCGGGCCGTGGCCAGGTGGTTGGCGGCGATCAGCGTCTGCTCCACCACATCCTGGATCTGCTCGATGGTGGGGGCCTCGCCATGGAAACGGTGGATCAGCACCTTGGTGGCCTGCGCGGTCAGCAGCTGCGCCTCGTCGCCGTCGAACTCACCCGTCGCCGCGCCTGCGCGCTGCAGCGCGGAGCGGATCTTGCCGGCATCGAAAGCGGCGTGTTGGCCGCTGCGCTTGATGACGTCGCGGGGCAGGGAGACGAGGCTGGATGGCATGCAGGAACACTCCGGTCGGATGGCTTGAAAACACTACCTATGGTGTGCACCATACCTGCCGGACGCTATAGGTAGTTTGATGAAGCGCAAGGGCGGAGACCGCGATGCACCCGCACCCTGCGCCCCTTGGTTCCCCGCGATTCATTGACATACGAGATGTATGTGAATAGCATGCGCCCCACAATGACCCAGGCCCCAGCCCCCCCGCCCAAACGCCAGCGCCGCAGCCGCGCGGCCATGATCGAGTCCACCCGCGCACTGCTTGTCGCCACGGCGCGGCGTGCGTTCGCGGCGCAAGGCTATGCCCAGACCTCGATGGATGACCTCACCCGCGAGGCCGGGCTGACCCGCGGCGCGCTGTACCACCACTTCGGCGGGAAGCCCGGGCTGCTCGCCGCCGTCATCGGACAGATCGAGGCCGAGGTGGGCGCGCGGCTGGACGCCGTCTCCCGGGCGGCGCCCACGCCGTGGGAGGGCTTCTGCGGGCGCTGCCGCACCTACCTCGAACTGGCCCTGGAGCCGGAGATCCGCCGCGTGATCCTGCAGGACGCCCGCGCCGTCTTCGGGGACGTGCCCCAGCCGGCGCAATCGGTGGGCATCGCCGCGCTGGAGGCGGCCCTGCAGCAGCTGATCGCCGAAGGCTCCGTGGCGCCGCTGCATGCCGGCGCCATGGCGCGCATGTTGTACGGCGTGGTCACCGAGGCGTCGTTCTGGATCGCCGAGTCCGATGGTGATCCCGAGTCGCGGCTGGCCGATGCCCTGCAAGGCCTGGGGCGGCTGCTCGATGGTTTGCGGCCACGGGCCTGACCGCTCGCCTCCCCATTGCCCCGTTTTTGTCGTTTTCGCCTCTAGGAGTCCGGCCCATGCGATGGACCAACACCGCCACCCGCTACGGCGCCCTTGCCCAGTTTTTCCACTGGACGAGCGCCGCCGCCTTCATCGGCGCGTATGCCATCGTGTACTACGTCATCTGGTTCATGGACGACATGTCCGATGAGGCCCTGCCCGTGCTCAACATCCACTGGGCGCTGGGCCTGTTGGTCGGTGCGCTGGTGCTGCCGCGGCTGTGGTGCCGGTGGCTGGACGTCCCGCCGCAAGACCCGCCCGGGTCGGCCCTGGAGCACGCGCTGGCGCACACGGCGCACTGGGCGCTCTACGGCTTGCTCGTGGTGATGCCGCTCACGGGCTACCTCGGCACCGGCGCGCCGACGGACTTCGGGCTGTTCACCGTCACAGGCTTCAACGAGACGGCCCTCTTCGGCTGGATCGGCCGCACCGGGTCCGTGGGCTGGGAGGCGTTCGAGGCACCCATCGATGCCGTCCACCACTTCCTCGGCAAGTATGTCGCCTGGGTCGTCGTGGCCCTTCACGTGGCGGCAGCGCTGACGCACCACTGGGTGCGGCGTGACGATGTGCTGCTGCGCATGCTGCCGGGCCGGCGCTGAGCGAGGGCCAAAAAAAACCGGCCCAGCGGGCCGGTGAAAGGCAGAGGCCGGAGCCCGCCGATGGATGACTGATAGAAGGGAATACGAAAGAAGATGCGGCGCCAGGGCCCGGCCATCAGGCGGGAACGGCGTCCAACGCTTCGATGCGCGGATAGAAATCGCGGTTCTCGCGCTGCATGCGCTCGTGCACGCGGCGCAGCACGATGTTGGCGTCCCGGCGAAAGCCCGTGCCATCGGCCCGCACGCTCGCGGGCGTGTTCCAGCGCCGCGCGAAGGCGTCGTAGTCCTGCGCGATCGAGGCCATCTCCTGCTGGTACTGCTGACCCATGCGGGCCAGTGCAGCATCGCCCTCGTGCTGCAGCGCGGGGTACAGCGCGCGGTCTTCGGCGGCGAGATGCAGCTTGATGGTGCTGCTCATGGCGACGATCTGGCGCGCGATCTCGGTGGCGTGGTCTTCCACGCCCGCATGGGACAGGTGGCGCAGCGTGGCGATGCTCTGCAGGATGTCCACGTGCTGGTGCTTGAAGCGGTCGAGGTTCACGGTGTGCGTCCTTTCGGGGGTGTCGGGCCTTTGGAGAGGCTGCTTGATGCAACGCAAGCCGCAGGCCAACCCCGCGCCCTTACGAATCAAGCGCTTGCACGAGCTGATGGTGAAATCAACCGTTGTGAATGGGGTAATAATGACCTGAACGGGTTTAAAACACCATGCTGTCTGCCGCGCCCCTCCTCGCCGATCTGAATGCCGATATGCCACTGCCTGAGCGCATGCAGCATCTGGTCGACCATTTGCGCCATCTCTTCGGCTGCGGGGCGGTGGCCCTGCTCAAGCTGGAGGAAGACCATCTGCGGCCGCTGGCCGTGACCGGGCTGGTCGGCGACGCGCTGGGCCGGCGCTTCGCCGTGGGCCAGCATCCCCGGCTCGCAGCCATCCTGGGGCGGCGCCAGGTAACCTCGTTCGAGCACGACAGCACGCTGCCCGACCCCTACGACGGACTGCTCGACACCCGCATCGGCGAGCCCTTGCCTGTGCACGATTGCATGGGCGTGGGCCTGCAGGTCGACGGCGCCGTCTGGGGTGTGCTGACCCTCGACGCGCTGCAGACGGGCGCCTTCGATGCGGCCGCCCGCGAGCGCCTTGCCGAGTGCGCCCCGCTGGTGGAGGCGGCCATCCGCATGTCGCGGCTGGAACAGGAAGTGCGGGCGCTGCGTGCCGCGGCCGATGTCCCGGCGGGCCCGGGCGCAACGGATGCGCGGCCGCACGCTGCCGCCCCCCGCGAGGTCGAGATCGTCGGCCGCAGCGACGCCATCACCCGTCTGCTGCATGAATTGGGCGTGGTGGCCGCATCGGAGCTGCCGGTGCTCCTGCTGGGCGAGACGGGCGTGGGCAAGGAACTGTTCGCGCACCTGCTGCACCAGCGCTCCGGCCGGCGGGCGCGGCCGCTGGTGCATGTGAACTGCGCGGCGTTGCCGGAGTCCCTGGCCGAGAGCGAGCTGTTCGGCCACGTGCGAGGCGCCTTCTCCGGCGCCGTGGCGGACCGCGCCGGCCGCGTCGAGGCCGCAGACGGTGGAACCCTGTTCCTGGACGAGGTGGGCGAGCTGCCGCTGCCGGTGCAGGCCAAGCTGCTGCGCACCTTGCAGAACGGCGAGATCCAGCGCCTGGGTGCGGACCGCCCGCGCCGCGTCGATGTGCGCGTGGTGGCCGCCACCAACCGCCAGCTGCGCGAACAGGTGGCCAGCGGTGCCTTCCGGGCCGACCTGTACCACCGCCTGTCGGTCTACCCGGTGCCCATCCCACCGCTGCGCGAACGCGGCGACGACGTGCTGCTGCTGGCAGGCCGGTTCCTGGAGCTCAACCGCGCCCGCCTGGGCCTGCGCAGCCTGCGCCTGGCGCCGGATGCCCAGGCCGCACTGCGGCGCTATGCGTGGCCCGGCAATGTGCGCGAGCTGGAACACGTCATCAGCCGGGCCGCGCTCAAGCTGCTGGCGCGCGGGGTCGACCGCAACGCCATCGCCACCCTGGAGGCCGGCCTGCTGGACCTAGATGCGCTGGACACGCCAGCGTCCGCGGCCCTGCCCCGTGCGCCAGCGCCCGCTCCGGCGATGGCGCTGCGCGACGCGGTGGAGGCCTGCCAGCGCGAGGCGGTGGCGGCGGCCGTGGCGGAGCACCGCGGCAACTGGGCGCGTGCGGCGAAAGCGCTGGACATCGACGCCAGCAATTTGCACAAGCTGGCGCGGCGGCTCGGCCTCAAGCCCTAGGGCGTCTGCGCCCATCACCGCACCTTCTGCCTCTGCATCTGCCTTTGCCTCTGCGGACGCGCCGCTTGCACGTTGCCCGGCGACGACGTCCGCAGCGGGGGAGACGATCGCTCCTCTGACGACGAGGGCCGGCGCCTGCCTACGCTGGCGTCGCGCGGCCTCGGCGACAGTGCGCTCTCTTTCCTACCGTGGAGGTTTCTATGAAGAACAAAGTTGTCACCGCGCTGGTCGCATCCGGTTTCCTGCTCTGCGCGGGTGCCCAGGCCATGACCTCGGACCAGTACAAGGCGGCCAAGGCCAAGGTCGAAGCCGACTACAAGTCGCAGAAAGTCCAATGCGATGCACTGAAGGGCAACGCCAAGGATGTGTGCGAAGAAGAGGCCGAAGCGAAGGAAAAGCTGGCGAAGGCGGAACTGGACCAGCAGTACGAACCCAGCGCCTCCCATGCACGGAAGGTGGACGAGGTGCGCGCGGAAGGTATCTACGACGTGGCCAAGGAAAAGTGCGAATCCCTGTCGGGCGATGCCAAGAGCGCGTGCAACAAGCAGGCCGAAGCCGATCACGACATCGCCAAGGCCGACATCAAGGCCAAGAAGTACTGATCCGGTGGCAGCTCCCCGCGCCTGCCGCGGCGAGGGGGCTGCGCATCCTGCGCCGGTTCGCCACCGGCTGCCGGCGCAGACATTCATCGCGGCTGCCGCGGCGTCACGTCGGCCGCCCGCCGGGTAAAGCGGGTGATGGCGTCCGATCGGGATAACGGCAGACTCCGTAGTTCTGGTACTGCATTCCTGCTGCCCTGATCCGGCCATTGCTGGCCCGCAAAACCCGGCAGTGGCGGGCATGGTCGCCGCCGCGCGCACCCCGCCCGGCGCTTGACGCCCGGGCGCTCCGGGCTCCAAGATCGTCCTCCATGGCCGCCCCCATCGACCCACCCCGCACCCCGCTCCCACCGGTCGCCCGGATGCTGGCCGAGGCGGCACTGCAGCGGCAGAACATGCTGCTGGGCACCGAGCGGGCCGGGGGCGCTTCGGCGGCCAGCGCGTTCCCCGAAGTGCCCCTGCCACCGGGCACGCCGCTTCCCCTCCCCGCGCCTGCGCTGCGCCCGCCGCTGCCTGTGCCGGCGGACCGCGTCAGCCTGTCCGAGCAGGGCCGCGCCGGCCTGGCGGGCGATGCGGCCGGCGGGGGCGGTGGCGGCGCACGCAGCGGTCCGCCGGTGCTGGCACGGTTGCCGGGAGGCGCTCCAGGCCCCGGCGCTGCGGGTCAGGTGGCCGGCACCACGGCAGCGCTCTGGCCTGCGTCGGGCGTGCCGGCACCCCTGCGGCAGCTGTTGGGCGCCCTGGTGCAGCAGCTCACCCAGGCGGGCTCTCCGCAGCGCGTCGTGGCCGCACAACCGTGGCAGGCCGGCATGCAGGGGGTGATCGACGGGACCGACCCCGGCCAGACGCTGCCGGCGCTGCAGACCTGGCTGGTGGGCCACGGCGCGGTGCGCACGGCCGAAGGCGAGCGCGGCCTGTCGCTGGCACTGCTGGTGCCTGCGGCCTGGGCCAAGGCCCTGCCGCCCGACGGTGCCGCGCCCGGGGCGCAGGGGCCATCAGCTGCCGCGCCTTTGTCCGCACCGTTCGGGGGCCGGCCCCAGGCGCTGGCGTCGGGCCTGTTCGCGCTGGTGCTGCAGCCGCGGGACCCGGCGGGCGCCCGCACCAGCGCGTTGCTGGCGCTGGACATGGCGCCGTGGGTGGGCTCCGCTGCCGCGGCAGCCTACGGCCGCGATCTGGCGCAGCTGCGCAATGACCCCTGGCTGCACATGACCCTGCAGCAGGCCAGCGGCCAGTGGCGCGAGGACGAGGAAGCGGCCCTGCGGCGCGGCGGCTCCGAACCCTGCCATACCGTCGGCTGCCCCTACGCTGGCCGCGCGCCTTGCGAGCAGCCCTTCTGCATGGCCTTGCGCACCCAGCCCTCGCAGGGGGCATCGGCCTCTTGAAGGCAACCCTGCGCGTGCCGCGCGATGCCGTGCGCGGTCGGGCCGGGCTGGCGCAGAATCGACCGGGGACGCACCCGCTTGCCGGTGGCAGAACCCTCGCACAGCCACGCAATGCAATGCAGTGCACGCAACAGGGCGCAGATCCTGTACTTCCCTTCACCCATGATTCCCCCGACCGGAGCCTCCGCATGGCCGTCAGCGTTTTCGACCTGTTCAAGATCGGCATCGGGCCGTCCAGCTCCCACACCGTGGGGCCCATGCGCGCCGCGCGGCTGTTCGTGCAGCGGCTGGCGCGTGATGGCCACCTGCCTGCGGTGGCGCGCGTGCGCAGCGCGCTCTACGGCTCGCTCGGCGCCACAGGGCGCGGGCATGCCAGCGACATCGCCGTGCTGCTGGGGCTGGCCGGCCATGCGCCCGACACGGTGGACGTGAACGCCGTGCCCGCCATCCTGCAGGACATCCGCAGCCGCCAGCGCCTGCCGCTGGCCGGCGGGCCCGCCGTGCCCTTCGACGAAACGGCGGACCTGCTGCTGGTGCCCGGCACCACGCTGCCGCTGCACGCCAACGGCATGCGCTTCGAGGCCTTCGATGCGAGCGGCGCGCTGCTGGACGCGCAGGTGTACTACTCGGTCGGCGGCGGCTTCATCGTGAGCGAGGAGGCGGCCGCCGACGCAGCGCGCCAGCAGGCCATCGCGCCGGACACCACCGTGCTGCCGCTGCCTTTCCATAGCGGCGAGCAGCTGCTGGCGCAGGCGCATGCCATCGGCGGGCCGGCCGCTGGAGCGCTGGCCCGGGTGATGCGCACCAACGAGCGGCACTGGCGCACCGATGCCGAGATCGATGCCGGCCTGCTCGCCATCTGGCGCGCCATGCAGGACTGCGTGGCGCGGGGCTGCGAAACGGGTGGCGTTCTGCCGGGCGGCTTCAAGGTGCGCCGCCGTGCGCCGGCCCTGCACCAGGCGCTGCTGGCGGGCCCCGACACGTCGGCGGACCCGCTGCAGGTGATCGACTGGGTGAACCTGTTCGCCCTGGCGGTGAACGAGGAGAACGCGGCCGGTGGACGCGTGGTGACGGCGCCCACCAACGGCGCTGCGGGCATCGTGCCGGCCGTGCTGCACTACTACTGGCGCTTCATCGCCGGAGCGAACGAGGCCGGCGTGGTCGACTTCCTGCTCAGCGCAGGCGCCATCGGCATCCTCTATAAGGAGAACGCGTCCATCTCCGGCGCCGAGGTCGGCTGCCAGGGGGAGGTGGGCGTGGCCTGCTCCATGGCCGCGGCCGGGCTGTGCGCCGTGCTGGGCGGCACGCCCGAACAGGTGGAGAACGCGGCCGAGATCGGCATGGAGCACCACCTGGGCCTGACCTGTGACCCGGTGGGCGGGCTGGTGCAGATTCCGTGCATCGAACGCAACGCGCTGGCCGCGGTGAAGGCCATCAACGCCGCCCGCATGGCGCTGCGCGGTGACGGCACGCACCACGTGAGCCTGGACCAGGTCATCAAGACCATGCGCGAGACGGGCGCGGACATGATGACCAAATACAAGGAAACGTCCCAGGGCGGATTGGCCGTGAACATCGTGGAGTGTTAGTGACATCCCCCTGAGGCGCTGCGCGCCTTCCCCCTTCTCTCGGCTCGCTGCGCGATCCGGGAAGGGGGACGACGCCGGTGGCCGGGCTAAGCCCGTTCCACGGCGTCTGCTGGCATGACCTGCTCCGCGGCCTTCTGACTCATGTGTGGCTGAGAGCGCTGACGACTGTGACGCCCCCTGAAGGGCTGTTCGCCTTCCTTCGCTTCTAGCACGCGAGGTGCGATGACGCCGGTGGCCGGGCACAGCCGTGTTCCACGGCGTTGCCGGTGTCGTCGGTGAGGGAGATTCCGTTGCGCGCGGGACATCGCTTTAGCGCTGAATCCACCATGGAAAAAGCCACCGGGCCGGTAGCGGCGCGGTGGCTTTCGTTGGGGCGAAACGGCCGGGCCGGCGCGAGGCCGGCCAGGGCTTCAGGGGTACAGGCCGCGCATTTCGCGGGCGTGCAGGATGCGCTGGCAGGCCACGATGAAGGTGGCGGTGCGCAGCGTCACCTTGTGCTCCTGCGCCACATGCCAGATGCCGGCGAAGGCCTCTTGCATGATGCGCACCAGGCGGGCGTTGATCTCGTCCTCGCTCCAGAAGAAGCTGGAGAAGTCCTGCACCCATTCGAAGTAGCTCACCGTCACGCCGCCGGCGTTGGCGATCACGTCGGGCAGCACCAGCACGCCCTTGTCGGCCAGGATGTCGTCGGCCTCGGTGGTGGTGGGGCCGTTGGCGCCTTCGATCACCAGCTTGGCCTTGATCTGGCCGGCGTTGTCCTTGGTGATCTGGCCTTCCAGCGCAGCGGGGATGAGGATCTCGCAATCCACGCCCCAGAAGTCGTCCTTGGCCATGGCCTCGGCGCCGGTGAAGCCGCCCACGCCGCCGGTCTTCTTCACGTGCTCCAGCAGCGCGGGCACGTCCAGGCCGCCCGTGTTCAGGATGGTGCCGGTGTGGTCCTGCACGGCCACCACCTTGGCGCCCGCCTCGGCGAACAGCTTGCCGGCGATGCCGCCCACGTTGCCGAAGCCCTGCACGGCCACGCGCGCACCTTCCAGCGGCAGGCCGGTCAGCTTGGCGGCTTCCACGCCCACGGTGAACACGCCGCGGCCCGTGGCCTCGACGCGGCCCAGCGAGCCGCCCAGGTCCACTGGCTTGCCGGTGACGACGCCGGTGGCGGTGGCGCCCACGTTCATGGAGTACGTGTCCATCATCCAGGCCATGACCTGGCCGTTGGTGTTCACGTCAGGCGCGGGAATGTCCTTGGAGGGGCCGATCAGCAGGCCGATCTCGCTGGTGTAGCGGCGCGTCAGGCGCTCCAGCTCACCGCGCGACAGCTTCTTGGGATCCACGCGGATGCCGCCCTTGGCACCGCCGTAGGGCACGTTCACGGCAGCGTTCTTCACCGACATCCAGGCCGACAGGGCCATCACTTCGGACAGCGTGACGTCCTGGTGGAAGCGCACGCCGCCCTTGCCGGGGCCGCGGCTCAGGTTGTGCTGCACGCGGTAGCCCTCGTAGTGGGCGATGGTGCCGTTGTCCAGTTCGATGGGCACATCCACGACCAGGATGCGCTTGGGGCGCTTGAGCGTTTCCACCCAGCGCGCGAGGCTGCCGAGGTACGGCGTGACGCGGTCCACCTGCTGCAGGTAGTTGCCCCAGGGGCCGAGGTGGTCGGCTTGCAGATAGGACGGGACGGCGTGCTGAACGAGGGTGTCGTTGGTGTTCGACATGCGATGTTTCCTTGGAGGAAGAGGAGGTCTGATCAGGCTGCAAACTGTATGCCTGCCGTTCCTGCCCGTCCAAGGCCGGAGTGTTACAGGGTTATGCGTTTGGTGCATAACCAGGGCTGGGCGCCCTGCACACCGTAGTGACGCCCTGCGCCGCTGCTATTCGACCGTGAAGCGCTCCAGTGCCGGGTCACCCGGCGGGTAGCGCAGGTCCAGGCGCTGCAGCACGGCGCGCAGCACCGTGGCCACCATCAGGTTGCGGTGGGTCTTGGAGTCGGCGGGCACGATGGTCCACGGCGCCCAGGCGGTGTGCGTGGCGGGCAGCAGGGCCTCGTAGGCGCGCTGGTAGTCGTCCCACTGCTTGCGCGCGGCGATGTCGCTCAGGTCGAACTTCCAATGCTTGGCCGGGTCGTCCAGCCGCTCCTGCAAGCGCTTGCGCTGCTCGTCCTTGCTGATGTGCAGCATGAACTTCACGATCACCGTGCCGGTCTCGGTGAGCATGCGTTCGAAGTCGTTGATGTGCGCCAGGCGCTGCCGGTGGTCTTCCGGTGTGATCCAGCCGTTGACGACAGGCACCAGCACGTCCTCGTAATGGCTGCGGTTGAACACCGCCACTTCGCCCGCCGCTGGCACCTGTTGGTGGATGCGCCACAGGTAGTCGTGCGCGCGCTCGGTCTCGGACGGCGCGCGCCAGCCCACCACGCGCACGCCCAGTGCGCTCATGCGCCCGAACACCCCGCGCACCGTGCCGTCCTTGCCGGAGGTATCCATGCCTTGCAGGATCACCAGCAGCTTGTAGCGCTTGTCGGCGTAGAACAGGTTCTGCAACGCGTCGAGTTCGCCCGCCAGCACGTCGACGGCCGCCTTGGACGCCGCCTTGTCGCCCACCGAAAAAGGCTTGGCGGCCGGGTCGAAGTCCCGCAGCGAGAACGCCTTCGACCCGCCGCCCTTGCCCGGCGATGCCGGTGGTTGCCAGGGCCTCAGCGCAGCCGCCAGGGCCGGGTCGTCGGGATACGAGGGGGCATGGGAGGGAGCATTGCGGGCCATGGCGCCTTTCCGTCAGAAGGGGAAGACGCCATTGTGGCCGAGCCCGATCGTGCAGCCCGGCGCGCCGCGGAAACGCCATTTGCTATTGAATCAATAGCTGCATGCGCTTGATGAGCAAGCGCTGCAGGCCATTTTGACTCAAATGCCGGCCGTCAGAACGCCACCTGCACGCCAGCCGTCACCTGGCGGCCCAGGCCGGGCAGCACGGTCAACCCGCCCCACGACGCCACGTAGTAGGTCTTGTCGAACAGGTTGTTCACGTCCAGTGTCAGGCGCGTGCGCTTGTCCAGCTGCCAGTAGCCCGTGAGGCGGGCGGTGGTATAGGCCGGCAGGCGGTAGGTATCGGTGGCGGTGCCCGTGCGCTCGCCCACATGCACCAGGCCGCCGCCCACACCGTAGCGGCTGCCGTTGGCCAGCACGTCTTCGCGGATGGCGAACAGGCCGGCGCTCACGCGCGGAATACCCTGCAGGCGCTTGCCCACCAGCGCGGGGGTGTTGTCGCGCGTGACTTCCGTGTCGGTGAAGGCGAAGTTGGCCGACAGGCGCCAGTGCGCGTCCAGCTGGCCGGCAACGTCCGCTTCCAGGCCGCGGCTGCGCACTTCGCCGGCAGCTACATTGAAGTTGGCATTGGTCGGGCTGGGCGTGAGCACGTTGGTCTTGCGGATGTCGAACACCGCCGCGGAGGCCGTCAGGCGCTGGTTCTCCGATTGCCACTTGGCGCCCAGCTCCACGGCCTGGCCCTTGGTGGGGTCGAACGCGGTGCCGGCCTCGTCGGCCCCGGTGTTGGGGCGGAAGGAGCGGCTGTACGACACGTAGACCGAGCTGTGCGGCGTGACCATGTAGGTCAGGCCCATGCGCGGCGAGGCGGCCGTATGGGATTGCACCGTGCGGGTTGAGGCGACCACGTCCGTGAAGTCCTGGTGGACCCGGTCGATGCGCAGGCCGGCCAGCAGCTTCCAGCGCTCGGTCAGATCGACCTGGTCCTGCACGAACAGGCCGGTGGCGCGCTGGTAGTCCTGGCTGTCGAAGTACGGCGTCCTCGGCGCCGTGCGGGGCAGGTTGTAGGTGGGCTGGTAGATATCGGTGGCGTACTGGCTGGAGCCACGGGCCGAGGCCTCGCCGTACTGGCCCACGAACAGGCGCGAGGACTCCAGGCCCAGCAGCAGCGTGTGGCGCAGGCTGCCGGTGGTGACCTTGCCCTCCACCTCCGCCTGCACCGAGGCGTCGCGCGAGGGCAGGCTGCGCCAGGTGTCGCTGCGGGACAGCGTGCGGCCGTCGGCTTGCAGCAGGCCCAGCCGTGGGTTGCCGAAGTCCATGGCGTCGCCGTAGTAGGCCGTCTCGCGGTACGACGCGCCCACGCGGGTGCGCCAGCCACGCCCCAGGTCGTGGTCCAGCGTGAGCTGGTGCGTGTCGCCGTTCACGTGCAGGTTGTCGCGCGCGGGCTCGCCCAGGTAGCGGTCGCGCGGCAGCACGCCGGGATTGCCGTTGATCTGCACGAGGCCGCGGTCCAGCGGCGTGCGGATGCGGATGAACTCGGCCTCGTACTGCAGCACCGTGTCGGCGCTGAGGTTCCAGGTGATCGCGGGGGCGACCACGTACTTCTTGTTGTCCACCAGGCCGGTGCGGCTGGCGCCGTCCTCGGCTGCCACGTTCAGGCGGTAGGCGATGTCCTGGGTGAGCGGGCCCGTGGTGTCGAGCGTGGCACGGCGCATGCCGCGCGTGCCCACCTGCAGACCGGCGGTGTGAGCGGGCGTGAACTGGGGCTTCTTGGTCACCACGTTCAGCGTGCCGCCGGGTTCGCCGCTGCCGTACAGCGCCGCCGCGGGGCCCTTGAGGAATTCCACGCGCTCGACCGAGGCCACGTCGCGCTGCGGGCCGTAGCCCCGGCCGGAGGCGAAGCCGTTGAGCAGCGAGCCGCCGTCGGTGTTGCTGAAGCCGCGGATGGCGTAGTTGTCCCAGGTGCCGCCGAAGTCGTTCAGGCGCGAGATGCCGCTCACGAAGTCCACGGTGTCCGACAGGCGCGTGGCACCCAGGTCGTCGATGAACTGGCGGGGCACCACGCGCACGGCCTGGGCGGTTTCGATCAGCGGCGTGTCGGTGCGGGTGGCGGCGGTGTTGCGCTGTGCGCCCTGGTAGCCGGTGGCATCGGTGGCCTCCTGCACGCGCACCTCCTGCAGCGTGGCGGTGGGCGCCGCGGTCTGGGCGTGGAGGGCGGGGGCAAGAAGGCAGGCGCAGGCGGCACACGCGGCCAGGGCGAGCGGGGACCGGCGCGCGGTCAGAAGGCGGGAAGGCATGGAAGGCGAAAGAGCAAAAAGGGAGTTGGACGGAACGAACACCGTCCCCTGGCGGTGGCGCGGGGGCCGAAGACGCATGCCCGCATGCGGGGTACGCCTGCGGGTGGGGGCGGATGATAGGTCAAATGCGATGCATTCGCATTTAACAGCAATCACGCTGTGGCAAGACCGCCACGCCGCCGGCCCCGTATCGGCACCGATTCCGCCGGTCGGCCGCGCTGCGGGCCCGGCGCCGGCCGCGCCCCTGCGTCAGCCGCCCTGGTTCTGCCGCACCATCAGTTCCACGAAGCGCCGCGCCCCCAGGCCCAGGGGCCGCTCCTTGGACCACACCAGGTCCACCCACAGCGCCGCGCCGTTGCTGAGGTTCTGGAAGTCCATCTCCACCAGCGTGCCCGCCTGGATGCGCGGCTCCACCAGGGCGCGCGGCTGCCAGCCCCAGCCCAGGCCGGCCTCGATCAGGCCCAGGGCGGCCAGGTGGTTGTCGGTGCGCCAGTGGTGCCGCGCGAAGACGAAGCGGGGGTCGGTCTGTGCCCAGTCGCGGCTGGCCACCACGATCTGGCGGGTGGTGGTCAGGTGCACTTCGCTCAGCCGGGGCGCGCTGCGCAGCACCGGGTGGCCGGGGGCGATCACCGCCACCAGGGTCTCGCTGCCCACTTCCTCGAAGCCCTCGCGGCCGTCGATGCTGGGGCGCTCGAACACCATCGCCAGCTGGGCGCGCCCGGCGTGCAGCATGGCCACCGCGTCGGCCTGCGGGGCGGCCAGTACCTCCACCTGCAGCAGCGGATGCTCGTCGGCCAGGGCGGCCAGCGGGCCGCTCCAGTGCGCGGCCAGCAGCTCGGGTGCGATGGCAATGGTCAGCCGCTCCTCCAGCCCCTGGGTGAGCGACAGCGCATGGGCATTGAGCTGGCGCAGCTGCAGCGCCAGCAGGCGCGCCTGCGGCTCCAGCGCGCGGGCCGCCGGGGTGGGGCGCGGCTCGCGGCCCGAGCGGTCGAACAGCTGCACGTCCAGCTCGGCCTCCAGGTGGGCGATGGTCATGCTGATGGCGGAGGGCACGCGCGACAGGGCCCGTGCCGCGGCCGAGAACGACCCGTGATCGAGCGCGGCGAGGAACACCTGCACGCTGTCGGAAGAAAAAGCCATGGGGCGGTAGCGGGAAGCGAGTGGAACGTGAATTATCAGAAAAACTGAAACAAGCTGACTTTTTATATCAGCGCAACTTACATAAAGTGCCTCCATGTCTTCTCAGCACCCCTCTCCGCGCGGCCTCCAGGGCGTCAAGCGCCGCGTGATCTACGTGACCCTGTATGAACTCATCGCCATCGCCGTGGCGACTGTCGGGCTGGCTTTCTTCACCGGCCAGAGCGCCGGCCATTCGAGCGTGGTGGCCGTGGCCGCCTCGGGCATCGCCATCGTCTGGAACATCGTCTTCAACTGGGCGTTCGAGCGCTGGGAGGCCCGCCAGCCCACCCGGGGGCGCAGCGTGGGCCGGCGCGTGGCGCACGCCATCGGCTTCGAGGGCGGCCTGATCTTCACCCTGGTGCCGCTGTTCGCGTGGTGGTTCGGCGTCAGCCTGTGGCAGGCCTTCGTGATGGACCTGGGGCTGGTGGTCTTCTTCCTCTGCTACACCTTCGTCTTCAACTGGGTGTTCGACCATTTCTTCGGCCTGCCGGCCTCGGCCCAGGTCCCCGCGGGCGCCGGCCTGCAGGGCTGACCCGGCGACAGCGGCGGGCGCGCCCGGCCGCCGCACGCGGCGAATCCACGCCACCCCCCCAAGTCCACCAGCCGCCCACCGGGTGGCTTTTTTTTGATGGTGCGCCCCGCTCAGGGCCGGGCTGGCGCGGCCGGTACGGGCGGGAGGGCGGGCGTCTGCGTCACCAGCCAGATGCCCCAGCACACCAGCACCAGGGCCACGGCGTTGCGCCATTCCAGAATGCTCTCGTGCAGGAACAGCGCCGACAGCAGCGTGCCGAAGACCGGCACCATGAAGTTGAACGCGGTCACCAGGCTCACCCGGTTGTGCTTGAGCAGCAGGCTCCAGATCGAGATGGCCAGCGCCGACAGTGCGATCAGGTAGCCCAGCAGCGCGCCCGACGCGGCCGTGAGCTCACCCAGGTGCCCGCCCAGCCCATAGCCCGCCGCCAGCAGCACTGCGCCGCCCACGGCCAGTTGCCAGCCGGTCATGACGATCGGGTCCGTGTGCTGGGAGATGCGCTTGCCGTAGATGCCGCCCACGGCCAGCACCAGGGCGGCGATCACGACGAAGCCCTCGCCCAGCAGCGTGAACTCCAGCCCGGGCACCGCGCCCGCCGCACCGCCGCCCAGGTTCACCACCATCACGCCGGCAAAACCCACGCAGCAGCCCAGCGCCTTGCGGTAGCTGAGCCGGTCGTTGTGGTAGATCCAGTGCGCCAGCAGCACGCTGAAGAAGGTGCCCGTGGCGTTCATGATCGAGCCCTTCACGCCGGTGGTGTGCGCCACGCCGATGTAGAAGAACACGTACTGCAGCGTGGTCTGCACCAGCCCCAGCACCGCCAGCTGGCCCCACACGCGCGGCGGCCAGCCTGCCAGCCGCTTGCCGGTGGCCGCGGCGTAGGCGAGCAGCGCCACGCCCGCCAGCGCGAAGCGCCAGCCCGCAAAGACCAGCTTGGACGGGATGTCCGCCGCAGCGATGCCCAGCAGCGCGTAGCCGCTCTTGATCGCCGGGTACGAACTGCCCCACAGCAGACAGCACAGCAGGGCCAACAGGAAGACGGTGCTGCGCTGGGTCAGCGGATGGGAAGGGGCCGGGGCGGCAGAGGGGGGCACGGCGGAAGCTCTCCAAGCACGGGGAGCGCCGGCGGCGCCCCAAAACGGTGCATTCTAGGAGGTTGTCTGACAACTTGCAGAGCCTGGATCGGCTTGCCGCAGTGCGCGGCGCGGGCGCCTGCCTCTCGCTGATTTGCGCTGTTAGTGCTATTAACAATATAGCTGTATGCGCTTGCCCCATAAGCGCTGGAAGCCAATTAAAGCCTATCCGCTTTTGGGGCCACGCCGCACCACCCGCCCTGTTACGCGCAGACACGGTGGCGTTGCCGGCCGTGTTTAGACTGGATTCCTTCTAACGAGGAGAAATCATGGACCGAAACCAAGATAAACAATCGGCCGCAGATACGCAGGGCCGGGGCGGCTTCTGGTACCACCTGTTCCGGGCCGAGATGCTCATGCAGATCGTGTGGGCCATCGTGATCGGTGCGGTGGCCATCACGGCGATCATCGTGTTCGGCACGCGCTAGCCCGCGGCCGCCCCGTTCCCCGCACGCCTTCCGCCCGCCGCGGGCCTCACGGCCCCAAGGGGGCTCGGAGCGCCGTGCAGGGCCACAGAGAAAAGACAAAGGGCCCGTCGGGCCCTTTGTCGTTGGCGGGTGCTCCCCGGCGCGGGCCGCCACCCGCAGCTGGCTCCCCACGGCTCAGCGCAGCGCCAGCCCGGCCGTCTTGATCGCCTGCGCGTAGCGCGGCTGTTCCGCCCGCAGGCTGGCCGCCAGGTCGCCAGGCGAGCCGCCCGCCACCTTGAAGCCCTGTGCCTCCAGCTGGGCACGCACCTCGGGTGCCTGCAGCACGGTCTGGATGTCGCGGTTGATCTTGGCCACGATGGCCGGCGGCGTGCCCGCCGGGGCGAAGTAGCCCTGCCAGCTTTCCACCGAGAAGCCCGCCGGGCCGCCCGCCTCGGCCACGGTGGGCACGTCCGGCAGGGCGGGGGACCGGTAGCTGGTGGTGACGGCCAGTGCGCGCAGCTTGCCGGCGCGCACGTAGTCGGTCACGGCCGCCAGGGTGATCAGCGTGGCGTTGGTGTGGCCGGCCAGCACGTCCACCGTGGCGGGGCCGCCGCCAGGGTAGGGGATGTAGTTGACCTTGGCGCCCGTCTCCTGCGACAGGATCTCGTGTGCCACATGGGCGATGCCGCCGTTGCCGGGCAGGCCCAGGCTGATGCTCTCGGGCTGCGCCCTGGCGCGGGCTACGTAGTCGCCGAGCGTCTGGATGCCCGTGCCGGGATGCACCACCAGGATCTGCGGATTCACCACCGCCTTGATGACGGGCACGAAGCTCTTTTGCGTGTCGTACGGCAGTTCGCGGAAGAGGATGCCGTTGAGCGTGATGCCCTCGCCCTGCTGCAGCAGCGTATAGCCGTCGGGCGCGGCCTTGGCCACGCGCCCCGCGCCGATGGTGCCGCTGGCCCCGGCGATGTTCTCCACGATCACGCTCTGGCCCCACAGCGCCCCCAGCTTGTCGGCCAGCGTGCGTGTGAGCTTGTCGGCGCTGCCGCCGGGCGCCACCGGCACCACGATGCGCACGGGCTTGGTGGGGAACTGCGCGGCCGCGTCCGGCGCGGCATGCACGCTGGCGGTGTGGAGCGTGGCGGCGGCCAAGGCCGTCAGGGCGAGGGCGGCCGTGGTGGCCTGGAGCAGGGTGCGGCGTGGCAGGGGCATGGTGTCGGTTCGCTCGCCCGGAGAGTGGGCGCGGGAGAAGAGGAGAAAAAGACGCTCCAAGCCTAGGCAGCGCCCTCTGCCGCGTGAACGAAGGAATGCGGATATCCATAGGCGGATTGCGCACGAGGGGCGGGTGCCGCCGGGCATATGCATAGCCGGTTTCCTTCGTTGCCGCCGCTGCGTTCGCTGCGTACGGTGGTCCCTGCTTTCCGGAGACCACCCCATGACCCAGACCCACCTTTCCCTCGACTTCAGCGGCAGCGACATCGCCAGCCGCCGCACCGCCGCCGTCACCGGCTTCCTCGCCACGGCCCGCCGCCTGGTGCCGGATCCCGAGCACTCCACCCCTGAACAACTGCGCGCCGTGGCCGCGGCGCTGGAGCAGCTGGGCCTGCAGCGCGCGCTGTTTCCGAATGCCCACTTCGCTGTGTCTGCCGACAACCCCGCGCAGGTCTATCGGCTGAGCGAAGACCCGGGCGGCCGCTATGCGCTCTACGTGTCGGCCGGCTCGCCGGGCAAGGCCCAGCCGCCGCACGACCACACCACGTGGGCGATGATCGCCGGCGTGGCGGGCAACGAGCGCAACGTGTTCTACCGCCGTGACACGACGGCCGACGCCGCGCGCGACGCGCTGACCGCGGAGCGCACGGTGGACGTGGTGGCCGGCGTGTCGGTGGTGCTCTCGCCCACCGATGTGCACACCATCGAGCTGGTGGGCGACGAGCCCGGCCTGCACCTGCACTTCTACGGCCGTGGGCTGGACCGCATGCCCGAGCGCGTGGTGTTCGAAAGCAAGGCCGGCGGCACCTACCGCACCTTCGCCCCGCCCAAATCCATCCGCCACCCGCTGGTCACGCCGCAGGACCTGAAGGCCGCGCTGCACGACGGCGAGGAGATCGCCGTGCTGGACGTGCGCGAGACCGGCGTGTTCGCCCACCGCCACATCCTGTTCGCGGCATCGGCCCCGCTGTGGCGGCTGGAGCTGCTCATCGACCGCCTGGTGCCCCGGCGCAGCACGCGCATCGTGCTGGTCGATGGCGACGAGACGCTGTCGCACGAGGCGGCCGCCAAGCTGGTGCGCCTGGGCTGGCGCAACGTCTCGGTGCTGGCCGGCGGCACCGACGGCTGGGCCGCCGCCGGGCTGGAGGTTTTCGAAGGCACCAACGTGCCGAGCAAGGCCTTCGGCGAGGTCATCGAGCATGAAAAGCACACGCCCTGGATCACGTCGGACGAGCTGCAGGCGCGCGTGGAGCGCGGCGACAACATCGTGGTGGTGGACAGCCGCACGCCCGAGGAGTTCGCCGCGTTCAGCCTGCCGTTCGCGCACAGCCTGCCAGGGGCCGAGCTGGTCTACCGCATCGGCGAGCTGGCGCCCGACCCCGAGACCTTCGTGGTGGTGAACTGCGCGGGCCGCACACGCAGCATCGTGGGCGCGCAGACGCTCATCGACGCCGGCATTCCCAACCGCGTGGCCTCCTTGCGCAACGGCACCATGGACTGGCTGCTCACCGGCCGCACGCTGTCCCACGGCCGGGGCACGGCGCTGCCCGAGCCGGCCCCCGCCACGCTGGCCGCTGCGCGGGCGCGCGCCGCCGCCGTGGCCGAGCGTGCCGGTGTGCAGCGCATCGACGCCGCTGAGCTGGCCCGGTTCGAGTCCGAGGCGCAGGAGCGCACGCTGTACCGCTTCGACGTGCGCACCCGCGAGGAATACGAGGCCGGCCACCTGGAAGGCTGGCGCTGGGCGCCCGGCGGCCAGCTGGTGCAGGCCACCGACGAATACGCGGCCGCCCGCGGCGCCCGCATCGTGCTGGCCGACTGGGACGGCGTGCGCGCCCTGACCACCGGCGCCTGGCTCGCGCAGCTGGGCGGCTACGAGGTCTTCCTGTACGCCCCGCCCGCGCTGCCTGCGCTGGCCACCGGGCCCGAGCCCGTGCGCGTGCTGGCGTCTCACGCGCCGGCACCGCTGGTGTCGCCGCAGCAGGCCGATGCGCTGGTGCGCGCCGGCAGCGCCGTGGTGTTTGACGTGGACCGCCGCGCTGCGTTCGAGAAGCAGCACATCCACGGCGCGCGCTTCGCCGTGCCCGACCGGCTGGCGACCTTCGTGGCCGACCTGCCCGCCGGCCACTCCATCGTGCTGACCTCGCCCGACGGGGTGCTGGCCCGCACGGCTGCGGCCGAGCTGGCCGCGCGCACCGGCCGCGACGTGCGCGCCCTCTCCGGCGGCACGTCCGCCTGGGTGGCGGCAGGCCTGCCCGTGGCGCAGGGCGATGCCGGCGTGCTGACGGGCGACGACGACCACTGGTACAGCCCCTATGCCCACCGCGATCTGCAGTTGCGCGACGCGGGCTTCCACGATTACCTGGACTGGGAGCTGGGCCTGGTGGCGCAGCTGGAGCGCGAAGGCACCACCGGCATCCGCCTGCTGCCTGCCGCAGCTGCCGCCGCTGGCGCTGCCGCATGAGCGGCGTGAACGCAATGCCTCTGGCGCTGCGCTCGGTGGACGCGTCGCGCCGCAACGCGCTGCGCACGGGCCTGGCCCTGGCGGCGCTGGCCGGCACCGCCACCGCCCGTGCCGCGCTCGGCCCGGCGCCGGACGCCCGCACCGTGCGCCTGGTGCTGCCGCTGGCGCCCGGCGGCGCCATGGACGTGCTGGGCCGCGGCCTGGCCGCCGAGCTGGGCCAGCGCCTGGACACCAGCGTCGTCGTGGAGAACCGCGCCGGCGCGGGCGGCAACCTGGCACACGAGCTGGTCGCCGGCGAGCGGCCCGACGGCCACACCCTGCTGCTGACCAGCAACGCGCTGGTGGCCAACGTCACGCTCTTCGAGGGCCGCGTGCGCTACGACCCGCAGCGCAGCTTCGTGCCCGTGAGCATCGTTGCCAGCTCGCCCACCGTGGTCGTGGTGCGCAGCGATGCCCCGGCGCGCACCATGGGCGCCCTGGCCGCACAGGCGCGCCGCAGCGCCGGCATCAGCGTGGGCACGCCGGGCTTCGGCAACGGCAACCACCTGGCGCTGGTCAAGCTGCACCGCTCACAGGGCGGCGACTGGCGGCACATTCCGTACAAGG
Organism: Paracidovorax wautersii; assembly: GCF_031453675.1. Classification (NCBI taxonomy): domain Bacteria; kingdom Pseudomonadati; phylum Pseudomonadota; class Betaproteobacteria; order Burkholderiales; family Comamonadaceae; genus Paracidovorax; species Paracidovorax wautersii. The sequence goes on from NZ_JAVIZX010000001.1 coordinate 1,599,970, forward strand.
GCGCCGGCCCCGCGCTGGTGGGGCTGCTGGGCGGCGAGACCGATGCGGCCATCGTCGCGCTGCCCGCCGCGCAGGCGCACCTCCAGGCCGGCCGCCTGCGCGCGCTGGCCGTGGTGCAGGAGCGGCGTAGCAGCCTGGCCCCCGAGGTGCCCACGCTGGCCGAGGCGGGCATCACCATCGCGCTGGACAGCGGCTGGTTCGGCCTGCTGGCTCCCGCGGGCACGCCGCAGGCCGTGGTGGAGCGCGTGCACGGCGCCGTCACCGCTGCGCTGGCCGACGAGGGCTTTCGCACGCAGCTGGCACGCCAGGGCTTCGAGCCCGTGGGCAGCACATCGCAGGCGTTCGCGCAGCAACTGGCGCGCGACGTGGCCGCCTTTCCGCCGCTGCTGCAGAGCATCGGCGCGCGCGTGGAGTAGTCGCCATGCCCACCCTGCCACTCGGCGCGCAGATCCACTACGAAACCTACGGCCCCGGCCCGGAGGCCCCGCCGCGCCTGCCCGTGCTGCTGCTGGCGCCGGGCGGCCTGCGCTCGCGCATCGGCCTGTGGCGGCACACGCACGACGGCCGGGCGCGCGACTGGCCCGACCCGACGGTGGAGCTGGCCCGCGCGCGCCGCGTGGTGGCCGTGGACCAGCGCAACGCAGGCCAGTCGTTCGCGCCCGTGGGCCCGCACGACGGCTGGGACAGCTTCGCCGCCGACCACCTGGGCGTGCTCGACGCGCTGGGCATCGGGCGCTTCCATGTGCTGGGCGCGTGCATCGGCGCCTCGTTCGCGCTGCGCCTGGCCGAGCTGGCCCCGCACCGCGTGGCCTCGGCCGTGCTGCAGCAGCCCATCGGCTGGACGCCGCGCAACGCGCCGCTGCGCAAGGAGAACTTCCAGGTCTGGGTGGACAGTGCCAAGGACCGGCTGGCGGCCGTACCGCCCACGCACCTGCAGGCGCTGGAGCACAACCTCTTCGGCGGCGAGGACTTCGTCTTCAGCGTGTCGCGCGAGTTCGTGCGGCGCAGCGCCACCCCGCTGCTCATCCTGGCGGGCGACGATGTGCACCACCCGCTGGAGACCTCGCGCGAACTGGCGGCGCTGGCACCCCGCGCACAGCTCATCGAGGCCTGGCGCGGCGAGGCGCACCGCGGCACCTACCTGCGCAGCGTGCTCGGCTTTCTGGACGGGGCGGAGCAGTCGCCCCAGGTGGGTGGCTGACGGCCGGAACGCACGGCGATGTCGGTGTGTTTTGCTATATAAATAATAGCTATAGACGCATATGGATAAAGCGCTGTGGGCGGATTGGATTCACAACCCAACCGGCGGCTGCGGCGCCGCCTGCACGGCCTGGAACGCCCGCTTGAAGTCGCAGCACGACTGCGCCAGCATGATGACCGAGGCCACCAGCGCGCTGCGGTGGCTGCCCTGCACCATCGCCACGTAGGGCACGGGCGGCAGGGGCGGCTGCACGTCGATCTCGGCCAGCTGCCCGGTGGCGACCAGGGGCGCCAGGCACTGGCGCGGCAAATAGCTCACGCCCAGGCCCGAGATGGTCAGGCCGATGAGGGCCACTAGGTTGCTCACCACCAGGGAATCGGCCGGCTCCACGCCGCGTTCGCGCAGCCAGGCGTCGTACAGGCGGCCGGTGCCCGATGCGTTGCCCTGCACCAGCAGACGCTGGCCGGCCAGTTCGTGCAGGCGCACGCTGCCGGCGGGCAGGGTGCCGGGGCGGCACATCCAGGCGCTGTCCACCTGGCCGACCACGGTGGCCGGCAGGCGGGTGTCGGCAAAGGCGTCGGGCACGATGATCAGGTCCAGCCCGTCGGCCAGCAGCTTGTCGCGCAGGGGCAGGCTGCCGTCCACGTCGGGCTCCAGCGTCACCTTGGGGTAGTGCTCGCGCACCAGGGCCACCAGGCGCGGCAGCCAGGTCATGGCGGTGAGCTCGGTCACGCCGATGCGCAGGCGCCGCTCGATCACCTCGGGCTTGCCGAACTGCTCCACGGCGGCATCGCGCTCGCGCAGGAGCTTGCGCGCCAGCATGAACATCTCCTCGCCCTTTTCCGTGAGGCGGGCGGTGCGCTGTGTGCGGTCGAACAGGGGCGTGTCGAAGAGCTGCTCCAGCTCATGCACGCGCTTGGACACCGCCGACTGCGAGGTGTGCAGCTTGCGCGCCGCCTGCGCGAAGCCGCCCAGCTGGCCGATCCAGTACAGCGCTTCCAGTTGCTTGAAGGTCATCATCGCCCGCGGTCCATTCATCACTTTTGTTCATTCGATTCGAGCACAAAAAATCGCTTTTTGAAACGTAACGCGACTTTCACAATGGCCTGCATCCCCGTGCGATCCCTGTGGCGCACGGCCCGCACCTTTGAAAGGACCGCCCGCCATGACCTCTCGCCGCCTGTCGCTGAACACCCTCGCCGCCGCCTTAATGGGCGCCTGCCTGCTCGGGCCCGCCGCCGCGCAGGCGCAGGAGATCGACACGCTCGCCCGCATCAAGCAGACCGGCGTGATCCACATCGGCAGCCGGGACAGCTCGATCCCCTTCTCCTACACCCCCAAGGGCAGCGGCGACCCGGTGGGCTTTTCCAATGACATCTGCCTGAAGATCGTCGATGCGGTGAAGGCCAGGCTCGGCCTGCCCGCGCTGCGGGTGCAGTACACGCTGCTCACCTCGCTCAACCGCATTCCGCTGATGCAGAACGGCACGGTCGATCTGGACTGCGCCACCACCACCAATTCGGTGGTGCGCCAGCAGCAGGTGGCGTTTGCGCCCAGCCATTTCGTGGCGGGCATCACCGTGGCGGTGAAGAAGGACTCGGGCATCAACTCCCTGGCCGACCTGAAGGGCAAGACCGTGGCCACGGTGGCCGGCAGCACCTCGGTGCAGCTGCTGCGCACCTACAAGCGCGCCGAGGCCGTGGACGTGCGCGAGATCTCCGGCAAGGACACGGCGGACGCCTTCCTGCTGATGGCCAGTGGCCGCGCCGACGCCTACGTGCTCGACGACGTGCAGCTGGCCGGCCTGATCGCCACGTCGCCCAACCCGGGCGACTACCGCATGCTGCGCGACGTGGTGCTGCGCGAGGAGCCCTACGGCATCATGTTCCGCAAGAACGACGCGGCCTTCGAGGCCCTGGTGGACGAGACCGTCACGGGGCTGATGAAGAGCGGCGAGATCGAGCGGCTGTACGCCCGCTGGTTCACCCAGCCGATCCCGCCCAGCAATGTGAACCTGAACTTCCCCATGACGGACGCCGTGCGCGAGGCCTACCGCAACCCCAGCAAGAAGGGCGTGTGATGCGGGACGACACCGATCTGCTTGCCGCCCGCTATCCGCAGGGCCTGCTGTTTCCCGAGGCGCTGATGCACGAGGTGCGGGGCCGTTTCCTGCAGGTGGACCACGACCACGCGGGCCGCCCGCGCCTGTACTTCGACAACGCGGGGGGCTCCTTCCGTCTCAAGGCCGCGGTGGAACGCTTCGCGCAGATCGACGCCGTGCCCGACAACACCGAGCGCATCCACGCCGTGGCGCGTGAACTGCAGGACATCCAGGCCGCCGGCGTGGCCGACGTGCGCATGGCGCTGAACGCGCAGGGCGGCAGCGTCTATGCCGCGCTCACCGCATCGGGCGCCATGTTCGAGATGGTGCGCGCCGTGGCGCAGAACGTGCCGGGCACCAACCTGGTCACCACCGTGCTGGAGCACCCCTCGTCCTTCGACGCGATGGAGCGCTATGCCCGCGAGACCGGCCGCGCACTGCGCGTGGCGCCCAGCAACCCGGTGACGGGCGGCGTGGACGTGGACGCCATCGTGCGCCTGGTGGATGCCGACACCGTGCTGCTCAACGTGATCTACGCGAGCAACATCTCGGGCGCCAAGCTGGACCTGGAACGCATCGTGGCGGAGGCCCGGGCGATCAAGCCCGACCTGTACATCCTCGTGGACGCCGTGCAGCACGCGCCGCACGGCCTGATCGACCTGCAGAAGACGCCGGTGGACGGCATCAACCTGGCGCCCTACAAGTTCTTCGGCTGCCGCGGCTCGGGCCTGGCCTGGCTGTCGGACCGCGCGGCCGTGCTGCCGCACCACAAGCTGTCGGGCAAGAAGGCCGACTTCTGGGACCTGGGCAGCTCCGCGCCCTGGCAGTTCGCGGTGTTCACCGAGATCGCCGACTACGTGTGCTGGCTGGGTGCGCAGGCGCTCGGGGAAGGGCTGCTGCCCGACGCTGCCCCGCCGCCGGCGGACCGCCGCGCCCTGTTTGCCGCCGGCATCGGCCGCATCGCCCTGCACGAGCGAGCGCTGCTGGCGCGGCTGCTGCAGGGCAGCGCGGCCCAGCCCGGCCTGCGCAGCCTGCCGGGCGTGCAGGTCTATCTGGACCACGACGACCTGGCGCGGCGCGACCTGATCATCGCCATCGGCATCGACGGGCTGGACTGCACCCAGGCCGTGCACGAGTACGGCCTGCGCGGCGTGACGGTGTACGAGCGCAGCGTGGCCAGCATCTACTCGCGCCGCATGCTGGAATCGTTCGGCCTGCAGGGCGCTGTGCGCGTCTCACCGCTGCACTGCCACACGGCCGGGGATGTGGACCAGTTCCTGCGCGTCACGCACGAGCTGGCCCAGGCGCATGCGCCGGGGGCCGCCGTGCCCGCGTAAATGAAACGATTTTGGACCCTGAAGGCCGTCCGGCTTTGCCGGATAAGCGCAATGCGCTCTTCCATTGGTAGCACAAGAGGGGCCTGCCTGTCCCGACTTGCCAAGGCACTTCTTCGTCGCTACACATGCCAGGGCGGGACTCGCTCACCGGTGAACGCCGTCGTGCGTGGAGATCGCCTCCTCGGCGCTACTTCCCTAGCAACAGCTTTGCGCCGAAGAAAGATAGCAACCCACCCGTCACCCGGTCGATCACTGGTTTGGCGGCACCATACCGTCGCTGTGCCATGCCTGCCGAGAATACGCTCGCAATGAGCACGTTCAAGGTGAGCGAGATGGCCGCAACCGCCAGCACGGCTGCAGCCTTGGCCCACAGGGCCAGATCCGGTGTGAACAAGGTCGCAAAAGCGCTGCTGAAGAAGACCAGCGTCTTGGGGTTCGTGACGTTGGTCGCTAGGCCGTAGCGGTAGGCCTGCCATCGGGTTCGCACGGGGAGCTCCTGCCCACGCCGTACCACGGTACGATCCGCCGCAAGAAACGTCCTGATGCCGATGTAGATCAGGTAGACGCCGCCCACTACCCGCAAAATCTGCTGGGCCCATTGATACTGTCCGACCAACACGCCTAGGCCAAGCGCCGCCAAGCTGGCCCACAACACGCTCGCGGTTGAAACACCGAGACCGACGTAGACCGCATGGAGGCGCGACTGGCTGATCGCGGTCGCAGTGATCACCAGAAAGTTGGGACCGGGACTGATTGCCAGCATCAGATAAAGGCTTGCAATGCTCCCTAGGAAGATGAGTTCACTGCTCACCGTTAAGGTCCTCAAGTTGTACGCCGCATATTGATGGGCTGAGTTTCAGGATGGGCTGCATTCGGGGCTGAGTCATTGGTGGTGTGGACCCGGTCCTTTCCGCTGCTGGTCGCTGCCTCGTCAACGACGGCACGTCCATGCATGTTGCCAGATGATGTCCCCGGGGGGCGCCACCGGAGCAAGATGGCACGCCCAAGCCGGCGACCACGGCGGCCTCAATCCCTGCGCATTCCGTACTGCCTTATCTGAGGCCTGACATTGTTCAGCGGCCCGGCGTGCAGACCTCGCGCAGCGCCTGCGCAAACATCGCGTCGGCCTCTCGCAGCGATTCCTCCGCGCGCCGGAACAGCGTGATAGGTGGCAGCGTCCAGCCAAAGCGATGGGCCACCACGCCCACCCCGGTGAGGCGTGCCAATTCGTCGGCAATGTCTGCGGGCACGATGGACACCGCCCTTTCGTTGGCGGCGATCAGCTCTCCGATCACCTTGGCCGATAGGCTCTCCACGAAGGGCGCGGGCGGGGCGACGCCGGCGCGCAGGAAGAAGTCGGTGATCTGCTCGCGCATGGGCGTGTTGCGCTGGCCGAGCACCCAGTCCAGCTGCGCCAGTTCGGGCCACGACAGCGGCTTGCGGCCCAGGCGCGCCGCTAGGCGCCGGTGCGCGATCAGGCGCGGCTCCTGCTCATAGAGCACTTCATGCACCAGGCCCTCCATCGCCAGCACGGCAGAGGTGCGCCCGATGACGCAGTCCAGTTCATGGCGGCGTAGCCGCGCCAGCAGGTGGTCGCTCGTGCCTTCGTGGATCGTCACGGTAAGGCCCCGGTCCTGCGGCCGCGTGCGGCCGATGGCGGTGGCCAGCAGCCGGCCCGGTATGAACGGGATGACCCCCACCTGCAGGTGGGCCGCACGGCCGGCGCCGGCCGCCTGCATGTCCCGCACCCAGTGCCCCAGGTCCTGCAGCATGGCCCGGGCGCGCTTCAGGGCCACCTCGCCCATGGCGGTGGGCGCCATGCCGCGCGCCGAGCGGGTGAACAACGGCGCGCCGAACATCGCCTCCAGCTCCGCCAGCGCATGCGTCACCGCCGGCTGGCTGGTCGCCATGTGTTCCGCCACCCGCGTGAGCGAGCCGTGCTGCGCAATCAGGCACAGCAGCGACAGGTGGCGCATCTTCAGGCGGGAGGCCAGGCGCCTCTCCAGCGCATGGTCCGTCATCACGGCAGGCATAAGTAGATCGTCATGCTCCTATGCTAAATCCGAATGTTCTGCTTATGTCTGGTCTTCACAATCCGGAGAACAAAGGGCAAGAACCATGGATTCCATCTATTTCGTCGTGGCACTGGGCGCGGTGGTCGCGGGCTTCGTACAGGGCCTGTCCGGCTTCGCATTCGGGCTGGTCGCCATGTCGCTGTGGGCCTGGACGCTGGAACCCCGCTTGGCTGCCGTGCTGGCGGTGTTCGGGGCGCTGACGGGCCAGATCATCGCCGCCGTCACGGTGCGGCGCGGCTTCGATGCCCGGCGGCTGTGGCCCTTCGTGCTGGGTGGCCTGCTGGGCGTTCCATTGGGCGTGCTGCTGCTGCCGCGCCTGGATGTGGAAGGGTTCAAAGGGGTGCTGGGCACCTTGCTGGTGCTGTGGTGCCCCGCGATGCTGATGGCCAAGAACCTGCCGCGCATCACCCGCGGCGGCCGGCTGGCGGACGGCGTCGTAGGCCTGGCCGGTGGCGTGATGGGCGGGATGGGCGGCTTCACCGGCACGCTGCCCACGCTGTGGTGCACCTTGCGCGGCTTCGACAAGGATGTGCAGCGCGCGGTGATCCAAAACTTCAATCTGTCGATGCTGGCGGTGACGATGGGGACCTATGTCGCCACCGGACTCGTTACGCGGGAGATGCTGCCGTTGTTCGCCCTCGTAGCGCCCGCGATGCTCGTGCCCGTCTTGCTCGGCGCCAGGCTCTACACCGGTATCAGCGAGGCTCGGTTCCGGCAGATCGTGCTCGGGCTTCTGACGGTTTCCGGCATCGTGCTGTTGGCGTCTTCCTTGCCGCAGCTGGCCGCCCGATGGGCTTGATCGGGATCGCGCGATAACTGTGCGCTGTGCCCGAGATGGTTGGGTCGCGGCCCAGCAGCCACCGGTGCGGCGATCAGGAGGATGCCAACATCGCACGCCTTTGAGCGGACCGACAAGCGCAGCGCGGGAGGCCTTACGCTTTACCTCGGGGGATCGGAGCGAAATGGGGCGCAAACGCTTTGCCAGCAGGCGTTTACTGCTCTAAATTCGGGAGCCATGCTGCCGGGGTCAGACTCGTCCAGCGCGCCGCCGCACCTGCCAGCGCCGCAGCCCCGCGCCCGCCACCAGCGCCGGCACCAGCCACAGCGCCTCTGCGCTGCCCTGGCCCACCGACGCCAGCGCTGGCCCGGGGCAGTAGCCGGCGATGCCCCAGCCGATGCCGAACAGCACGGCGCCGGCCAGCAGGCGCCGGTCGGGCCGCTGGGTGATGGGCGGCGGGTGCTGGAAGGCATCGGCCCACACCGGCTGCCGGCGCCGCAGCGCCCAGCGCCAGCCCACCGCCGTCACCGCCACGGCGCCGCCCAGCACGAAGAGCAGGCTGGCGTCCCACGCGCCGGCAACGTCCAGAAACGCCAGCACCTTGCGCGGGTCGGTCATCTGCGCCACGGACAGGCCCACGCCGAAGACGGCACCGGACAGCAGGGCGGCGGCGATGCGTAGCCGGTGAAAATGGGTGGATTCAGCAGGTGTCGCCATGGCTTCGATCCTGCTCACGCTGCGTGCAGGACCTGCCGCACGACGAACGTGGTCGCCACGGCCACGGCCAGGAAGGTGCCCGTCGCCGCGAGGGAGCGGCGCGAGCCGCGTGCCACGCCGCACACGCCGTGGCCGCTGGTGCAGCCCTGGCCCAGCGTGGTGCCGTAGCCCACCAGCAGGCCCGCCAGCACCAGCAGCGCCACCGGGAAGCCGGTGCGCGGTGCGGGCAGCGGCGTGCCGTTCCACGCCCTGAAGGCCGCCCAAGCGGCCGCGCCCAGCACCAGCCCGGCGACGAAGGCGATGCGCCACGCCCGGTCGCCGCGCTGGCCGAACCACAGGCCGCCCGCCACGCCGCTGACGCCGGCCACGCGGCCGATCAGCCACCACAGCAGCACGACGGCGGTGCCGATGAGCGCGCCACCGGCCAGCGCGGAATACGGGGTGAAGGTCAAGGCGTTCATGCCGCGCAGTATCGGCCACCGGGCGCGCGGGTGCGGATCACAGCGCCCAGCCGAACGACACGCCGAGGATGGTTTCCTTCAGCCGCACATCGGCATTGCCGCCGCCGAAGCCGCCGGGCGGACTGCCGGGTGGAATGGAGCCGCTGCCGCGCACGGTCTTGCCGAAGGCGTGGGCGGCGTAGCCCGTCACTTCCACGCCGCCGGCGGTCTTCCAGGTGGCGCCCAGCGTCAGGTGGTTTTGCACCACGCCCGGTGCCAGCGTGTTCAGAAAGGTCTGGCCGGCCGGCACCGGCTGCTGCGTGTGGCTGATGCCGCCGCGCACCGTGAGCGTGGGCGAGACCTGGTAGGCCGCCGCCAGCTTGATGACGCTGATGTCGCGCCAGCCGAAGCCCGGTCCGCCGGCCGCGCCCAGCGGCACACCACGCAGCAGCGGCGACAGCGGGTTGCCCACCGCACCGATCTGCCCGTAGCGGATGCGCTGCAGGTCGGCGCCCAGCGTCCATGCGCTGTTAGAACCTGTTCAAAGTCTTTTCGGGGTCGCGCAAGCCCCTTGCCGGGAGTGGATGCAAGGCGCGGTGCGCAGTCCATAGCCCCGCTATGGACCAGCGCCGCAACGCCGCAGACGGGCCGGCAAGGCGCTTGCCCGAAGGGTTGGAGTGCAATCGGGCGATTGAACGCCCCGGCTGCTTGCATGGGCACGAGCCCATGCGGCGCACCCGGAGCATCCACTCCTCCCGATTGCACCCAACGCGATCCCCGAAAAGACTTTGAACAGGTTCTTAGGGCGCCAGGCGATGCCCACGCCGTAGTTCTCGGGCACATCGAATCTGCCGCCGTCCGCGAACAGGCCGCGGTAGTCGTCGAATTGGCCGCGCACCTTGGACGCCCACGTGGCCCCCAGCGTCACGCCCGGTGCCACGGTGCCCGTCCAGCCCACGCGCACGCCAGCGCCCAGGCTGCCGTCGGTGCCGCGGTCGCTGAGGCGTTGCGGGTCGGCCGAAAAGCCGGCGAACGCGCCGATGCCCTGGGCGGAAAAGCGCTGGTAGGCCACGTTCAGGCCGACGCTGAAGCTGTGTGCCTCGGTCGGCTTCCACGCCACCGAGGGCGTGATGAAGAGCTGTTCCAGATCGACCCCCGCCGTGCCGGTGGCACCGAAGCGGGCGTACGGGTTGCGGCGGTATTCGGTGTTCATGCCGCCGTTGCCGTAGGCGGCCAGGCCCACGCCCCATTGCTCGGACAGTTGGCGGGTGATGCCGAATTCGGGAATGAAGAAGGTCTTCTTGCCGTCACCGGAGTAGCGCTCGTCCGGGCCAAAGGCGTTGCTGGTGATGTCGGCACTGCGGCGCGGCGCGAACCAGGTGACGCCCGCATCCACCCGGTTACCGACCAGGCCGGTGTTGGCGGGGTTGCTGGCGGCCGCCAGCGCGTCCTGCCCCCAGGCGATGCCCACACCCGCCTGGCCCAGGCCCTTGGCGCCGTAGCCGTGGGAGAAATAGCCGTTGGTGGCGTGGGCGGCCAGCGGCCACAGTGCGGGGCTGGCAACGGCGAGGACGAGGGCGGCGGCACGCAGTGGAGTCGGCATGATGATGAAGTGGTGCGGTGGCTGTGGAGACGCCATGCTGGCCACCGCCGCCGCGCGCGGCCACGAAGAAAGTCGCATATGCATAGTCGCCGGCGCTGGACGTCGGCAGCTGGAAAACTTCAAGCGAAACAGGCCTCTAGCGCTTTATCTATAAGCGCCAGCAGCTATTAAATAAATAGCTACTATGCGGCCAGCCGGGTGCGTGCAGCCACCTGCGCGAATGCCTGGTGCAGGTCGGCGATCAAATCCGCCGGGTCTTCCAGTCCGACATGCAGGCGCACCACGGGCTGCGTGTCCTGCCACGCGCTGTGCTCGCGCAGGCGCTCGGGCTGGGCGACCAGGGCCAGGCTTTCGTAGCCGCCCCACGATGCGCCCAGGGCGAAGTGGTGCAGCGCATCGACGAAACCCTCGGCGCTGCGCGCGTCCACGCCGTTGGCGAAGGCGAAGGACACCAGTCCGTTGGCGCCGCTGAAGTCGCGCTTCCACAGCGCATGGCCGGGGTCGGACGGCAGCGCGGGGTAGAACACGCGGCTGACCTGGGGGTGCTGCAGCAGCCATTCGGCCACCTGCGTGGCATGGCGCTGGTGCTGCGCCAGCCGCACGGGCAGGGTGCGCAGGCCGCGCAGCGCCAGGTAGGCGTCGTCCGCGCCGATGGTCAGGCCCAGCGCTTCGTACGCCACGGCGATCTTCTGCGACAGCGCGGGCGAGTCGGTGACGACGATGCCCTGCATCACGTCGGAATGCCCGGCGATGTATTTAGTGGCCGCCTGGATGGACAGGTTCGCGCCCAGCGCCAGAGGTTGGTAGAACCAGCCGCCGCTCCAGGTGTTGTCGGCCGCCACGGCAATGCCGTGCTGGCGCGCGATGGCGGTGAGCGCGGGCAGGTCCAGCACTTCGTACAGCAGCGAGCTGGGTGATTCGACGTACAGCAGCTTGGTATTGGGGCGGATCAGCGCGGCCACGTCGTCCTGGCCGGGCGAGAAGTATTCGAGCGTGATGCCCAGGCGCTGCAGCAGGCTGTCGTCCACGCGGCGCACGGGCGAATACACGCTGTCGGCCACCAGGGCGTGGTCGCCGGGCGACAGCAGCGCCACCAGCACCAGCGCGATGGCCGACAGGCCCGAGGGCGTGAGGAACGCGCGGTGCCCGCCCTCCAGCGCGATGACGGCGTCTTCCAGCGCCCGGTGCGTGTCCAGCCCGTGGCGGCCGTACGACGCGACGCGCTCGCCCGCCACGCGGCGGTGGTGCAGATCCGCATAGGCGGCGCTGTCCTCGAAGCGCACGGTGCTGGTGCGCACCACGGGCACGTTGACGGGGCCGGAGCCGCCCTGCAGCGGCGGCGTGCCGGCGTGCAGCAGGCGCGTGGCGGCGCCGAGCGGGTGGTGGGGTGCGTTCTGCTGGCTCATGCCACGGCCTCGCTGGGGCGGAAGTACGCTGCGTTGTAGTTCTTCACGGTACCGGTGTCGGGGTCGATGGCGACGCGGCCGGTCAGCGTCTCCAGCGGCTGCCCGTACAGGTGAAAGTGCAGCGTGGGCTCGGTGCCCACCACGGCGATGCTGTGGACGTCGTCCCCCAGGAAGGCGATGGACGTGCCGGGCTGCACGGTGACCTCGCGGGCCAGGTGGATCTGTGCGCGCGTGGGGTCGCTGCGGTCGTCAGTGCGCTCGTAGAGCCGGTTCACCTCCTGGCCCTCCACGGCCACGATCACCGCCCACGTGGTGTGGTCGTGCGGGGCGGTGGTCTTGCCGGGGTTGATGGAGTTCAGGTACAGCGCCAGGCCCGCGTCGCCGTCGTCCGGGTTCAGCCGGTAGCGCGTGGAGGCGCCCACGCCGGCCGTCTGGGCGGGCGGCGGAAAGTCGGCGCGGCTGAACAGGGCCTTGTGGGCGGCCAGCGCCTCCAGCCGGGCGGTGATGGCGTCCAGCGCCGCACGGTCGGGCGTGCCGTGCGCGATGAGGCGACGCACGTCGTCCAGGGCGGCATCGACGGCCTGGCGGCGCTGGGTGGAAATCGTGGAGGGCGAGGTGGTCATGGGTGGTCTCCTGAGAACTTAGAGGGCAAAGCGCAGCTGGTTGAACGCCAGCGGCACGGCCGGCTGCGGTGGGCGCGCGCGCGCGCCGTCGCCCAGCGCACGCTGCAGGAACTCGCGCGTGCGCTCGCTGCGCGGGTTGCCGAAGATCTGCTGCGCGGGGCCGTGCTCGACGATGCGGCCGGCTTCGGTGAAGTACACGTGGTCGCTCACCTCTTCGGCAAAGCGCATCTCGTGCGTGACCAGCACGCAGGTCATGCCGCCTTCGACCAGATCCCGGATCACTGTCAACACCTCGCCCACCGTTTCCGGGTCCAGCGCGGACGTGACCTCGTCGAACAGGATCAGTTCGGGCCGCATGGCCAGCGCCCGGGCGATGGCCACGCGCTGCTGCTGGCCGCCCGACAGCTCGCCGGGGTAGGCGCCGGCCTTGTGGCCCAGCCGCACCTGGTCCAGCAGCGCGCGGGCCTCGCGCTCGGCCGTGGCCTTGTCGCGGCCCACCACACGGGTCGGGGCGATCACCAGGTTCTCCAGCACCGTGAGGTGCGGGAACAGGTTGTACTGCTGGAAGACGAAGCCCACGCGCTTGCGCAGTGCGATCAGCTCGGCCTCGGTCCTGAGCGTATCCACCCGGGTGCCGCCGACCGCGATTTCGCCACTTTGCGGGCGCAGCAGGCCGGTGATGCAGCGCAGGATGGTCGATTTGCCCGAGCCCGACGGGCCGATGATGCACACCGCCTTGCCGCGATGCACCTCGACCTCGATGCCCTTGAGCACCTGGTTGTCGCCGAAGGACAGGTGCACGTCTTTCAGATGAACGAGCGGGGCGGCGGAAGGCGCCATCAGATCGCTCAGGGAGGGGTCATCGCGTTTCATGTTGTCGCTCCAGGGCGCGCGTGGCGCGGGCAATCGGGTAGCAGTAGGCGAAGAACAGCACCAGCAACGCGACGTACACGAGGATGGTGAAGTCGGTGCGCGCCACGGTGTTGCTGGCGATCTGCGCGGTATCGACCACGTCGTGCACGCCCACCAGCGAGGCGAGCGACGTGCTCATGGTGATGCTGGCGTACAGGTTCATCCACGGCGGCAGCATGCGGCGCACGCACTGCGGCAGCACCACCAGCCGGAAGATCTGGCTGCGCCTGAAGGCCAGCGACTGCGCGGCCTCCCACTGCGCGCTGGGAATGGACTGGATCGCGCCGCGAAAGATCTCGGCCACGTTGGCGCTGGTGGGCAGCGCCAGGCCCAGAACCACCTTCACCCAGTCGGGGAAGGGGAAAGTCCACTGCACGATGCTCACCTCGAACGGGAACACGTAGGTGGTGAAGTAGATGAGCACCAGGATGGGCGCGTTGCGGAAGATCTGCACGTAGCAGCGCATGGCCACGCGCACCGCGGGCACGGGCGACAGCGACAGCGCGCCGATGACCAGCCCCACGGCGGTGCCGAGGGCCACGGCCAGCACGCTGATCTCGATGTTCACCCACAGGCCGCGCAGCAGGGCCGGGAGCCAGCGCCACAGGTGCGTGAAGGCGGCGGGCGTGGTGCCGGTGGCGTTCCACGCCAGCACTACCGCCAGGGCGGCCAGCGCGGCGATCAGCCAGGGTTTGCGCAGAGTGCGCAGCAGCACGGCGGCAGGCACGGGCGACGGGGCCGCTGCGCGCGCAAGGGTCGCTTCATTGGCCATAGCCCGGCATCCTCCAGTGGTGTTCCAGCCAGCGGCCTGCGCGGCTCACCAGCCACGTCAGCAGGCCGAACCAGAGCAGGATCAGCAGCAGCAGCTCCAGCACGTTGTCGCGCTGCGACCAGATCATGATGGACTCGTACGTCACGTCGCCCACGGCAATGGCGGACGCTACCGCCGTCATCTTCACCAGATCGACCAGGTTGTTGACCAGCGAGGGCAGGGCGAAGCGCACGGCCAGCGGCAGCTGCACGCGCGCCAGCAACTGGCGCTGCGAAAAGCCCAGCGAGCGCGCTGCCTCCAGCGTGGTGGCAGGCACGGCCTCGATGCCGGCGCGCAATGCTTCGGCATGGAAGACGCCCTTGTGCAGCGACACGACGATCACCACCCACACGAACGGCGTGAGCGGGTTGTTGCCCGCTCCAAAGTCGCGCAGCTGCTGCGTGATGAGCATGTTGAGCACGAGGAACGCGCAGTACAGCTGCACCAGCGTGGGCGTGTTGCGCGTCACCTCGACGAAGGCGCGCGCCGGGCCGGCCAGCCAGGCGCGGCCCGAGGTCATGAACGCGGCCAGCACCACGCCGGCCGCCAGGCTGCCGGGAATGGTCAGCAGCGCGAGCTGTACCGTCACGAACATGCCGCGCACGAAGGCCTGGCGCTCGCTGGCGTCGAGCACGAAGGCGTAGTTCAGGCCCACGCCCTTGAGGGCTTCCACGCCCTGCGCGAGCAGGCTGGCGTCGCTCATGCGGCGGCCTCGGCCAGCACCCGCGCACCCGCGACCTGCGGTGCGCGCAGGGCGCCCACGGCGCGCGCGATGCGAGCGGTCGCATCCTGCAGCACCGCGTCGCTGGCGGCGGTGGAGATGCGGAAGTACGGCGACAGCCCATACGAAGAGCCGTCCACTGCCGCCACGCCTTCGGCGTCGAGCAGCCATTCGGTCAGGTCGGCATCGGTGCGGACCACCTGTCCGTCGGGCCGCACCTGGCCCAGCAGCGCGCCACAGTGGATGAAGGCGAAGAACGATCCGCCGGGCGGCAGCAGCGACAGGCCGGGCACGGCGTTGATGGCCTGGGTGACGTTTCGCGCGCGGCGCGCGTAGGCGCTGCGGGCCTCGCCCACGAAGGACTGGTCGGGCGATTCCAGCGCTGCGGCCACGGCCGCTTGCGCCACCGCGTTGGGGCCGGACGATGCCTGCGACTGGATCACCACCATGGCCTGCACCAGCGCGGCGGGGCCTGCGCCCCAACCGATGCGCCAGCCGGTCATGGCGTAGGTCTTGGAGGCGCCGTTGACCAGCAGGGTGCGGTCCTTCAAGTCCGGCGCCACGTGCAGCCAGTGCGCGGGTGCCTCTGGCGTGAACCAGATGTGCTCGTACAGCTCGTCCAGCAGCACCAGCACGTGGGGGTGGCGGCGCAGCACGGCGGCCAGCGCGGCCAGCTCCGACGCGTCATACAGCGCACCCGACGGGTTGCCCGGCGTGTTCAGCACCAGCCAGCGGGTGCGCGGCGTGATGGCGGCCTCCAGCTGGGCGGGGGTGAGCTTGAAGCCTGCACCGATGTCGCAAGGAACGATGACGGGCGTGCCGTCGTTCACCAGTACCATGTCGGGAAAGGACGGCCAGTACGGCGCGGGAATGATCACCTCGCTGCCCGCATCCAGCGTGGCGGCGAAGGCGTTGTAGATCACCTGCTTGCCGCCGTTGCTCACGATGATCTGCGCGGCCGGGTAATCCAGCGCGTTCTCACGCGTGTATTTGGCACTGATGGCCTTGCGCAGCGCCGCCGTACCGGGCGTGGGGGTGTACTTGGTCTCGCCACGCGCCAGGGCCGCGATGGCGGCCTGCTTGATGGGCTCGGGCGTGTCGAAGTCCGGCTCACCCGTGGTGAGCGCGATCACGTCGCGCCCCTGCGCGGCCAGGGCGGCGGCGCGGGCGCTGGCCGCGGCGTTGGGCGACAGCTTGACGCGCTGCACGCGCTGCGAGAGCGGGAAGGTCGGGTTCATGGATGGGGGCTTTCTTCGTGCAGGCGCAGGCTGGCGGGCGCCAGCACCTTGCCGGGGTTGAGCAGGCCGAGCGGGTCGAATGCGGCCTTCAGGCGGCGCATCAGGTCCAGCTCCACCGCACTTTTGTAGCGGGGCAGCACGTCGCGCTTGGTCTGGCCGATGCCGTGCTCTGCGCTGATGGAGCCGCCATGGGGGTGCACGCTGTCGTGCACCAACTCGTGGATGGCGTCTTCGTGGGCGAACAGGTCGGCTGGCGTGCCGCCGAGCGGGTGCGACACGTTGTAGTGCAGGTTGCCGTCGCCCAGGTGGCCGAACGCCACGGGCCGCACGCCCGGAAAGCGCGCCTGCAGCGCGGCGTCGGTGGCGGCTAGAAAGTCGGGAATGCGCGAGATCGGCACGGACACGTCGTGCTTGATGTTGCGGCCGTCGCGCCGCTGCGCCTCGCCCAGGGCCTCTTCGCGCAGGCGCCAGAGCGCGTCGCTCTGCTGCAGGCTCTCGGCGATGGCGGCGTCGCTCACCAGGCCGTCCTCGAATGCCCGGCCCACGACGGCTTCGAAGCGATCGCGGGCATGCTGCTCGCCTTCGCTGTCCGACAGCTCGATCAGTGCGTACCAGGGCGCCTCCAGCGCCAGCGGAAGCGGCTGCTCGGGCACGTGCTGCGCGATCAGGCCCAGGACCGTATCGGACATCAGCTCGAAGGCCGTCAGGCCGGCGCCGAAGCCCGCCCGCGCCACGCCGAGGAAGGCGATGGCATCGTGGATGCAGCCGAAAGCCAGCAGCGCCGTGTGCTGCGCCTGCGGCAGCGGGTAGAGCTTGAGCGTGGCGGCGGTGATGATGCCCAGCGTGCCCTCGCTGCCCACGTACAGGTCCCGCAGCGCGTAGCCGGTGTTGTCCTTGCGCAGGCCCCGCAGGCCGTGCCAGACCTCGCCCTCGGCCGTGACCACCTCCAGGCCCAGCACCAGCTCGCGCGCATTGCCGTAGCGCAGCACCTGCGTGCCGCCGGCATTGGTGGCCAGGTTGCCGCCGATGGTGCAGCTGCCTTCCGAACCCAGGCTCAGCGGAAAGAGCCGGCCCGCCTCGCGCGCGGCCTGCTGCACGGCGGCCAGCACGGCGCCGGCCTCCACGGTCAGCGTGTCGTTGTCGGTATCGATGGCCCGCACCCGGTTCAGCCGTGCCAGCGACAGCACCACGGCGCGGCCGCTGTCGTCCGGCGTGGCGGCGCCCATCAGCCCGGTGTTGCCGCCCTGCGGCACGATGGGCGTGCGGTGCTGGCGGCACAGGCGCACCACCTGGGCCACCTGGGCGGTGTCGGCCGGGCGCAGCACGGCCAAGGCGCGGCCGGTGAGGCGGCGGTGCTGGTCGGTCAGGTAGCCATCGGCACCGCTGCCAGTCAGCACCTGGGCGGCGCCCAGGGCGGCGCGCAGTTCATCCAGCAGCGCGGCGCTCATGCGGCGGCTCCGGCCGGGGCGTCGCCCAGCACGTCCGGCGCCCCGGCGCGGGCCGCGATCTCGCGTATCTGGCGCAGCAGCGGGGCCGGCAGCGGAATGCCCAGGCATTTGCGCTCGGCCTGCTGGGCGGCCTCGGGGTCGCCGGGCACCAGCACGGGCCGGGCCGGCTCGGCCGGGCGCGTGGCGTGAAGCACGTCGAGGATGGCGTCCACGTCCTGCGCGAACGCGCCGGGCGCGCCGAAGAAGGCGGGGTCGATGGCGATGAAGCTGTGGCCCACGTTGGCGGGCTCTCCGGCGCCGTGCGTCTGGCGGTGCAGCGGGGCGAAAGCGCCGCCGTTGAGCGTGCCGCCCAGCACCTGCGCCAGCAACGCCAGGCCGTAGCCCTTGTGGCTGCCGCCGTCGCTGCTGCCGCCCAGCGGCGTCAGCCCGCCGTCCGGGGCATCGAAGACCTGGGCGCGCGCGGCCTGCGGCGCGGTCACCGGCTCGCCCCGGCCGTCCACCACCCAGCCCGCGGGGACCGGCTGGTCGCGCAGGGCTTTCACCTTCACGCGGTTGGCCGCCGCCGTGGTGGTGGCCATGTCCAGCACGAAGGCCGCATTGCGCGAGCCCTCGGGCACGGGCGCGGCGAAGGCGATGGGATTGGTGCCCAGCACCGGCTCGGCCGCGCGCGTGGGAACCAGCAGAATGCCCTGGGCCGAGCTGGTCACCAGGCCGATCAGGCCCTGGCGCTGCGCGATGCGGGCGTACACGCCGGCCGCGCCGAAGTGGTGAGAGTTGCGCACGCCCACCAGCGCAATGCCGAGGGCGCGGGCCTTGTCCACGGCCAGCTGCATGGCCTGTGCCGACACGGCATGGCCCAGGCCGGCATCGCCGTCCAGCAGGGCGGTGGCCGGCCCGTCGCGCAGCACGCGGGGTGTGGCCGCAAGGTGCAGCCGGCCGCTGGCGTGCATGGCCTCGTACTGCGGCAGCATCGACACGCCGTGCGATTCCACGCCCAGCAGGTCGGTCTCCACCATCAGCGCGGCCGTGGTGCGCGCCGGAGCTTCCGGCATGCCCCAGGCCTGCAGGATGGCGGCCGTCTGCGTGCGCAGGCTATCGGCGCTGAAGCGGCTCTCTGCGCTCATGCGGGCGTCTTCTTGAACTTCTCGTGCAGCTGATACAGCAGCGGTGTAGGCGTCATGCCGTTCTTCTTCTCCACCTCGATCAGCCAGCCGGTGCGGTGCCAGTCCTGCACGATGCGGTCGATGGCGGCCTGCGTGTCGGCTTCGCCCTTGCGCAGCCAGATCACGGACGGCGACGGAATGAGGTCGGAGGGCGAGACGATCTCGTAGTCCTTCCAGTCGGGGTTATCGGCCACCAGCTCGCGCAGCGTGGGGCTGACATGCACGGCGGCCGTGCAGTTGCCGCCGCGCAGCGCCAGCAGCGATTCAGGCTGTCCCCGAAAGGCCTTGATCTGCGCGCCATGCTGATCGGCCAGGGGCTTGGTGAAGTTGCTGCCCTGCGAAACGCACACGGGCTTGCCGCGCAGGTCGTCCCAGGCCTTGATGCCGGTGCCCTTCTTGGCGATGGCGGCGCCGCCCACTTCCTCGAACGGCGTGGGTACGAAGCCGAGGATCTCGCTGCGCTCCTGCGTCCATTGCATGTTGGCGATGAGGATGTCCACCTTGCCCTGCTGAAGGAACTGCACGCGGTTGGAGGGCTGCACCTGCACGGTCTCCACCGCCACGCCCAGGCCCTTGGCCACGCCTTCGGAGAGCTGCACGTTGTAGCCCACGTGCTTGTGCGTTACGGGGTCGATGGTGCCGAACGGCGGGCCGGACAGGATCACGCCCACGACGAGCTTGCCGCGCTGCTGGATCTTGTCGAGCGTGGCGTCGGCATGGGCGGGCAGGGCGGCGGCCAGGCACAGCGCGGCCAGGGCCGAGGCGGCGGTGCGGAGAATCAGGGTATGGCTCATGGCTTCTTGCCTTCCGTGGCTGCTGCTGCGGCGGCGGCCTGGGCTTCGGCGTACACGGCGAAGTCGTACGGTGCGCGGTCGAACTGGCCCTTGAGCGCGCGCTGGTGGCGCTCGGCGATCCAGGTGTCGGGCACGCCGTTCTGGCGTGCGGTCTTCAGCAGGAAGCCGGAGCGGTGCCAGTCCTGGATGGCCTTGTCCACGAAGGCCTGCGTGTCGGCCTCGCCCCGGCGCGTCCACACCACGGTGGGCGACGGGATCAGCTGGTCCTGCGTGCCGAGCTCGAAGTCCTTCCACTCGGCGGCGTTGGGACCGGTGAGCTTTTCGTACAGCGCCGGCTGGATGTGCACCGAGGCGGCGCAGGTGCCGCCCTTCAGGGCCAGCAGCGACTCGGGAATGCCGCGCAGGCCCTTGACCACCGCGCCGTAGGTCTCCGCCAGCGGCTTGGCGAAGTTGCTGCCCTGCGACACGCAGGCCACCTTGCCGCGCAGGTCTTCCCAGCGCCTGATGCCGCTGGCCTTGGCGACCAGGGCACCGCCGCCGATCAGGTCGTACGGCGTGGGCGCGAACGAGAGGATCTCGCTGCGCTCCTGCGTCCACTGGATGTTCGCGATCAGCAGGTCCACCTTGCCGCTCTGCAGGAACTGCACGCGCGTGTTGGCGGTAACGGGAACGGTCTCCAGCGTTACGCCCAGGCGCTTGGCCAGGTCGGTGGCCAGCTCGGTCTGGTAGCCGCCGGTCTTGCCGGTAGCCGGGTCGAGCACGCCGAACGGGGGGCTGGCGCCGTCGATGCCGACGGCGAGCTTGCCGCGCTGCTTGATCTTGTCGAGCGTGGCGTCGGCGTGGGCACCTGAGGCGCCCAAGGCCAGTGCCAGGGCGGCGGTGAGGGGTGCGAGGAAGCGGGTCATGCGAAATCCGGTCGAATCCGTTCGGAAAGGGCCCAGCCGGCCCGGTGCGGGCCTGCTGGACGGAGGGCGGGGCACGTCGGCGCCGTCAGGTCACTGCGTAGCGGCCTTGAACCGGGCCTGCAGCTCGGGCAGCAGCGGGTTGGCCGGCTCGATGCCGACACGCTTTTCGGTGGCGATCAGCCAGCCGGTGCGGTGCCAGTCCTGCACCACCTTGTCCACGGCGGCGATGGTGTCGGCCTCGCCCTTGCGGGTCCACACCACGGAAGGTGCGGGCAGCAGTTCGGTCGCGATGGGCGCGGCGTACTGGCTCCACTCGGCGTTGGTGCGCAGCAGCGGGTGGATCAGGGTGCTGTCGTGCACGGCGGCCACGCAGTTGCCGCCCTTGAGCGCCAGCAGCGAATCGGACGAGCTCTTGAAGCCCTGCACCGTGGCGCCGTAGTCGTTCGCCAGGGGCTTGGCATAGCTGCTGCCCTGCGACACGCACACGGGCTTGCCGCGCAGGTCTTCCCACTTCGTGATGCCGCTGTCCTTGCGCACGGCGGCCGTGCCGCCCACGCGGTAGAACGGCGTGGGCGCGTAGCCCAGGATCTCGGCGCGGTCGGGGTTCAGCTCCATCGAGGCGATCAGCAGATCCACCTTGCCGGCCTGCAGGAACTGCACGCGCGTGGCCGTCTGCACCTGCACCAGGTCGGCCTCCACACCCAGGCCCTTGGCCACGGCGCGGGCCAGCTCGGGGTTCCAGCCCACCAACTGCTGGTTGGCGGGGTCGATGGAACCGAACGGCCCGCCATTGACCAGCACGCCGATGCTGACCTTGCCGCGCTGCTTGATCTTGTCGAGCGTGGCGTCGGCGTGGGCGGTGCCCGCCATCAGGGACAGCGCGGCCACCAGGCCGGCCAGCGGCAGGGCGGAGAAACGGAGGGAGGCGGGGGCGTGGCGCATGGCGTGGAGCTGCACGGGGCAGAGAGAGGGAAGGCGAATGAAGGAAACGGGTGCGAACAGGCCCTGATCTTCTGCCCCGCCTTGACATGCGACAACAAACGTTTCCGATGATCGTTATGCGGCCAGCGCGCCAACCTGTCCCGCTCGGTACGGGGCCGGCCGCGGTTCAGGTGCCGGGCGAGGGCCCCGCCGGCAGGCGGAAGCCCGCCAGCTCGTCGGGCGCGCACTGGGCGATGAGGCCCGTCTCCCAGGCCAGGTAGCGGCGCGCGGCGTCCAGGTTGCCGTCGTGGCGGTCGTGCACGAAGAACAGGTAGTCGATGGCGTCCGCATCGGACGGCTGGCCGGGGGAGCTCTGCACGGGCAGGCCGGCCGCAGCCCAGTCGGCCGCCAGGGCCCACTGCACGCTGGCCACGGCGCCGGGCAGGATCTCGCTGGCGGCCGCCGCGGCGCTGGCGGCATCGGCGGCCAAGATGAGCAGCGGCGGGCGCGTGCCCGGTGCGGCGGCGCGCAGATCGGCCGCCACGCGCGGCCGCACCGACCAACGCGCGCCCTGGGCGTGCTGGCGGCGGTAGGCCAGCGAGGGCTGCACATCCAGCAGCAGCGGTGGCGTCGCCTGGGAGGACCACCAGCCGGGCAGATCCTGCCGGTCCACCTGCACGGGCGCAGAAGGAGGATGCGCCCACTCCGTGCCGGGCAGGGTGAGCGCCGCATGGATGCCGCCCTCCACCGTGGCGGTCTCATAGCCCAGCCGTGCCAGCCAGGCTGCGACCACGGGCGCGCGCACGCCGTCGTCGTCCAGCAGCAGCACGCGGCTGCGGCGCACGCCGATGGTCTGGTCCGTGGCCTGCAGCAGCTGGCCGCCTGGCGCGTGCCGGGCACCCGCCAGCGTTCCGGCGGCGTACTCGTCGGCGGTGCGCACGTCGAGCACGTAGGTGGTGCGGTCCGGGTCGTCGATCCAGGCCTGCGCCTGTGCGGCCGTCAGCCGGGCCGCGCCTGCGTCGGCGGCCACGCGGGCTGCGCGGGCCTGGTCCGCAGGCTGTGCGGGGTGCAGGGCGGGAGGCCGGCGCGGGCTCCCATGTTCGAGGGCCAGACCGGACAGCGCCCAGCCCTGGGTGCCGTTCTCCAGCGCCAGCACGGGATTGGGAACGCCCAGGCTGCGCAGGATCTGCGCGCCGATGATGCTGCGCGTACGTCCTGCGCAGTGGACGACGATGGGCGTGGCCGGGTCGGGCGCCAAGGCGCTCCAGTGCCGCGCCAGCTCGCCGTTGGGCACGGGCGTGGCGCCGGGAATGGTCATCTTGCGGTGCTCTTCCAGCGTGCGGCCGTCCAGCAGCACCAGCGGCTCGCCCGCCTGCTGGCGGCGCTGCAGCTCCGCCGCGCTCACGTGCGGCGTGCCGAAGGCGTGTTCCACCAGTTCGCCGAAGGTCTTCGACGGCAGGTTCACGCCCTGGAACAGCGTGTAGCCGGCGGCGGCCCAGGCCGGGGCGCCGCCCTCCAGCACATGCAACTGCGCATAGCCCAGCGCGGCGAGGCGCTGCGCCGCGCGCGCGGCCACGCCGTCGCCGGCGTCGAGCATCACGGTGCGCGTGCTGCGGCGGGGCACCAGGCGGGGCACGTCCCATTCCAGGCGGCTGTAGGCGGCCGGTATGGCGAAGAACGGATGGCCTTCGCCGAACTGGCCGGCCTCGCGCACGTCGAGCAGGGCGATTTCGGCGCCGTCGTTGAGCCAGCCGCGCACGGTGGCGGCGCTGACGGAGGAGGGCAGGGCGGAGGCGGACTGGGGCAGGGCAGACATGGCGGGGCGGACCGGGGGCGGCGGGACGGCAGGGAAAACCGCCACCTTAGGCCCGCCGCCGCGTACCGGCCGGTGCGGCGATGGAAGCATTTCGCCTATGCATAGTCGCTTTCCGCATCACGCGCCGGCGCGGCCCGCGCTGTGCCCATAATGCGGCGCACATGCCAATGCCCACGCCAAGGACTCAGACACTTCCCCGCCGCATCGCGCTGCTGCGCTGGGGCGGCGCGCTGGCCGCCGCCGCGCTGGCCGGCTGCAGCGCGCCCGCACCCACGCCCCGGGGCGAGGTAAAGGGGGCGTCGGCCAGCACCGGGGAAATCGCCCAGTCCGACGTGAACCGCATGGCCACGCTGGCCATGCGCGCCAACCTGGACGCGCTGTTCCTGCTCATGGACAAGCTCTACCGCCGCAACCCGGCGGAATGGCGCAAGGGCGGCGCGGCCGGGCGCGAGGCGGCAGGCGAGCAGGTGCGCAAGGCCGTGGCGCAGCGCCAGCCGTGGCCCGCGCTGCAGGGCACGCGCGACATCGACGCCCTGGCCCTGGCGCTGAGCCCCGACTTCCCCGGCGACCGCGTCGCCGCCTTCACCTGCGCGATGGCCGACATGGTCATCACCGCGCACGGCGGGCGGGTGGAGTTCTTCCTCATCGACAGCCTGGATGCGCAGCACCTGTACAACGCCGCGCGCAACGTGGAGGTGGCCGCCTGGATGCTGTCCCAGCGGCGCGGAGCGACCGGCCAGCCCCTGCTGCTGGCCGACGAGATCACGGCCACCGAGCGCAACCTGAGCTTCGAGCGCGAGTTCGGCAAGATCATCGCCCGGCTCGACCTGCTGGCCTCCGTGCTTACCGAGAAGTACCGGCGTGCGGCCATCGGCTACGTGCAGGGCTTGTTCGGCGGCAGCTTCCTGCAGTTCCTGCCGGTGCGCTGAGGAATGTGCCCGGTGCGTGGCCGCCTTTTCGGCGCCGGCCCGGTGCGGCGCCGCATGAATCAGTAAAATCCGGCCTCCCCGAGGAGCGTTGCAGCGCCCGCCGGTCCCTTGTGCAGGGCGGCGGCGTCAGGCTCGGGGCGCATGGCTTCGGGTTGCCGCCCTCCAACGACGCTCACCTGTTTCATCCCCCAACCGATTGCACAGGTGAGCCTGATGTCCGCTGTTTCCCTCCCTCCCATGAAGCTGTCCGGCCTGGAGCCGGTGACCATCGGCGAGGGCCAGCTCTTCGTGAACATCGGCGAGCGCACCAACGTCACGGGCTCCAAGGCGTTCGCCCGCATGATCCTCAACGGCCAGTACGAAGAAGCCCTGGCCGTGGCGCGCCAGCAGGTGGAGAACGGCGCGCAGGTCATCGACATCAACATGGACGAGGCCATGCTGGACAGCAAGGCCGCCATGGTGCGCTTCCTGCAGCTCATCGCCTCCGAGCCCGACATCGCGCGCGTGCCGATCATGGTCGACAGCTCCAAGTGGGAGGTGATCGAGGCCGGGCTGCGCTGCATCCAGGGCAAGGGCATCGTCAACTCCATCAGCATGAAGGAGGGGGTGGAGAAGTTCAAGCACGAAGCCCGCCTGGTCAAGCGCTACGGCGCCGCCGCCGTGGTGATGGCCTTCGACGAGCAGGGCCAGGCCGACACCTTCGCGCGCAAGATCGAGATCTGCGAGCGGGCCTACCGCGTGCTGGTGGACGAGGTGGGCTTTGCGCCCGAGGACATCATCTTCGACCCCAACATCTTCGCGGTGGCCACGGGCATCGAGGAGCACAACAACTACGCGGTCGATTTCATCGAGGCGGTGCGCTGGATCAAGCAGCACCTGCCGGGCGCCAAGGTGTCGGGCGGCGTGTCCAACGTGTCCTTCAGCTTCCGCGGCAACGACCCGGTGCGCGAAGCCATCCACACCGTGTTCCTGTACCACGCCATCCAGGCGGGCATGGACATGGGCATCGTCAACGCCGGCATGGTCGGCGTGTACGACGACCTGGAACCCCAGCTGCGTGAGCGCGTGGAGGACGTGGTGCTCAACCGCCGGCCCGATGCCGGCGAGCGCCTGGTGGAGATCGCCGAGACCGCCAAGAGCGGCGCCAAGGACGAGAGCAAGAAGCTCGAATGGCGCGGCACGCCCGAGGCGCCCCGCACGGTGGGCGAGCGACTGTCCCACGCGCTGGTGCACGGCATCACCGACTTCATCGTCGAGGACACCGAAGAGGCCTACCAGGAGATCCTGGCGAAGGGCGGGCGCCCGCTGCACGTGATCGAAGGCCCGCTCATGGACGGCATGAACGTGGTGGGCGACCTGTTCGGTGCCGGCAAGATGTTCCTGCCCCAAGTGGTGAAGAGCGCGCGCGTGATGAAGTCCGCCGTGGCCCACCTGATCCCTTACATCGAGGAAGAGAAGCGCCAGGACGAGCTGGCCGGCCGCGACGTGCGCAGCAAGGGCAAGATCGTCATCGCCACCGTCAAGGGCGACGTGCACGACATCGGCAAGAACATCGTCACCGTCGTGCTCCAGTGCAACAACTTCGAGGTGGTGAACATGGGCGTGATGGTGCCCTGCCACGAGATTCTGGCGCGCGCCAAGGTCGAGGGCGCGGACATCGTGGGCCTGAGCGGCCTGATCACGCCCAGCCTGGAAGAGATGCAGTACGTGGCCGGCGAGATGCAGAAGGACGAGCACTTCCGCATCAAGAAGATCCCGCTGCTGATCGGCGGCGCCACGTGTTCGCGCGTGCACACGGCCGTCAAGATCGCGCCGCACTACGAGGGCCCGGTGGTCTACGTGCCCGATGCCTCGCGCAGCGTGAGCGTGGCGCAGAGCCTGCTGGGCGACGGCGCGCAAAGCTACCTGCAGGAGCTGAACGCCGACTACGACAAGGTGCGCCAGCAGCATGCCAACAAGAAGCAGGTGCCGCTGTGGCCCCTGGCCAAGGCCCGCGCCAACCGCACGCCGGTCAACTTCAGCACCTACGTGCCGCCCACGCCGCGCCTGCTGGGCCGCCGCGTGTTCAAGAACTTCGACCTGAACGAGCTGGCCAGGTACATCGACTGGGGCCCGTTCTTCCAGACCTGGGACCTGGCCGGCCCCTACCCCGCCATCCTCACCGACGAAGTGGTGGGCGTGGAAGCCACGCGCGTCTTCGCCGACGGCCAGGCCATGCTCAAGAAGCTCATCGAAGGCCGCTGGCTCAGTGCCAGTGGTGTGCTGGCGCTGTACCCCGCCAACAGCGTGGGCGACGACATCGAGTTCTACACCGACGAAACCCGCACCGAGGTCGCCATGACCTGGTACGGCCTGCGCCAGCAGACCGAAAAGCACGTGATCGACGGCGTGACGCGCCCCAGCCGCTGCCTGGCCGACTTCGTCGCGCCCAAGGACAGCGGCATCGCCGACTACGCCGGCCTGTTCGCCGTGACGGCCGGCCTGGGCGTGGAGAAGAAGGAAAAAGCCTTCGTCGATGCGCTGGACGATTACTCGGCCATCATGCTCAAGAGCCTGGCCGACCGCCTGGCCGAGGCCTTTGCCGAGTGCCTGCACCAGCGCGTGCGCACCGACCTGTGGGGCTACGCAGCGGGCGAGGCGCTGTCCAACGAGGAAATGATCGGCGAGCAATACGCCGGCATCCGCCCCGCGCCGGGCTACCCGGCCTGCCCGGACCACAGCGCCAAGCAGGACCTGTTCCGCGTGCTGCAGTGCGAAGAGATCGGCATGGGCCTGACGGAAAGCCTGGCCATGACGCCGGCCGCCAGCGTGAGCGGCTTCTACATCGGCCACCCCGAGAGCACCTACTTCAACGTGGGCAAGATCGGCGAGGACCAACTGCACGACATGGCCGAGCGGCGCGGCATGGACGAAGCCGTGCTGGCGCGCCTGCTGGCCCCGAACCTCTGACGCCATCGCCCCTGGTTGCTTCTAAAAGAGTAGCTGCTTGCGCTTGTTGTTCAAGGGATTGAGAGACTTTTCGATCTGAAAGCCTTGTGTAGCAAGTGCATGATGCTCCTTTTACCGGAGCAAAACCGCTGCACGGCAGGCCTTCGCGACGGGGCCTGTGCTGCCGCGCCGGCCGCGTGCAGGCCGCCGGCGCGTGCCCGCGCGCCGCGCGAGTACCACGCACCGGGCCCATTTCCTTGATTTGAGGCAAAGCGCGACCAAAACGCACGGGTAAACCCGCAGGTCCTGCAGAGGTCGTACAACCTCCCGACAATGCGCCGCAGGAACTGAAAAAGGCCTGCGGGCGCAGCTTTGCTGCGTGCGCAGGCCAAAACACAACAACAAAAGGTCTGGTCACGATGCGCATTTGCAGGTCAAGTGCGGGCTTCTCCCTGTCCGGGAAAGCCTGCGGGTGGGTTTTTTCTTTGCTGGCCGTCCTCGGCGCGGCCCCTGCGCAAGCCTCCGGTGACGCCGGCACCGCGGCCCCTGTGCCCCCGCCGCAGGCGCAGCAAGCCGCTTTTGCGCAGCAGTCGGCCACCACCGATGCGGTGCTGGTCGAAAAGGGCCGCAAGCTGGCGGTCGCGGCGGACTGCGCCGCCTGCCACACCACGCCCAAGGGCGGCGCACCGTTCGCCGGCGGCTACCCCATCGGCTCGCCGCTGGGCACCATCTACGCGACCAACATCACGCCCTCCCAGACCCACGGCATCGGCCGCTACACGCTGGAAGATTTCAGACGCGCCCTGCGCCAGGGCGTGCGCCAGGACGGCGCCCACCTCTACCCGGCGATGCCGTACACGGCCTATACGCAGATCAGCGACGACGACACGGCCGCGCTCTACGCCTACTTCATGCACGGCGTGAAGCCGGTGGACCAGGCGGCTCCGCAGACCGCGCTGCCGTTCCCGTTCAACCTCCGCTTCTCGATGGCGGTGTGGAACGCGCTGTACCTGAAGGACCAGCGCTTCGTGCCCGACACCACCAAGGCGCCCGGGTGGAACCACGGTGCCTACCTGGTGAACGCGCTGGCCCACTGCAGCACCTGCCACACGCCGCGCAACGCGCTCATGGCCGAAGACAGCGGCCGCTTCCTGGCGGGCGGCTCGCTCGGCGCCTGGTACGCGCCCAACATCACGTCCGACGCCACCAACGGCATCGGCGGCTGGAGCGAGGCCGAACTGGTGCAGTACCTCCAGACCGGCCGCGTGGCCGGCAAGGCCCAGGCCGCCGGCCCCATGGCCGAAGCGGTGGAGCACAGCCTGCAGCACCTGCCCGAGTCCGACCTGAAGGCCATCGCCACGTACCTCATGCAGACGGCGCCGCAAGGCGGCGACGAGGCCAAGCCCCGCTACAGCCACGGCAGCGCGGCGGTCGCGCAGGAGGCCACGCAGCGCGGCCTGGCGAAGGGCGTGGACGCCGGCTGGCGTGTCTTCAGCGGCAGCTGCGCACACTGCCACCAGGCCACGGGCGGCGGCACGGGCCATGGCGAATATCCCTCGCTGTTCCACAACAGCGCCACGGGCGCCAGCCGGCCCGACAACCTGGTCGCCACCATCCTGCACGGCGTGGACCGCACGGTGGACGGTCGCGCGCACTTCATGCCGGCCTTCGGCGATGCGGCCTCGTACACCGACCGCCTGAGCGACCAGGAGATCGCCGACGTGAGCAACTTCGTGCTCACGCAGTACGGCAACCCGGCGGTGCAGGTCAGCGCGGCCGACGTGGCCACGCTGCGCGCCTGCGGCAAGCCGCCCTTGATCGCGCAGATGCGTCCCCTGGTCCTGCCGGCCCTCGTGGTCGTTCTGGTGGCGCTGGTCGCTTTCATCGCAGTGCGGGTGCGCCGCAAGAAGAACACGGCCGCCTGACGCGGCCCGGAGATGGATGACCATGACGTCGAATCACCCTACCCATTCCCTCTCTGCCCTGTCGTCAGCCGTGGCCTCCACGGCGGCAACGGCCGGCATCTCGCGTCGCACGCTGATCGGCGGCGCCGCCGTGGCCGGCGTGGCCCTGGCCTTCGGCGGCCCGGCCCTGCTGGGCACCAGCAACGCCTTCGCAGCCGCCGCGGCGTCGCAAGACTTTCTGCGCCTGTCGGAGTTTCTGACCGGCGGCCAGCCGCTCACCGCCGCGCTGGCCGCGCGCTACCAGGAGGCGCTGGGGCGGCATGACCCGCAGTTCGCCGCCGCCGCCGCCCGGTTGCAGCGCCATGTGGCAGACGGCCGGTTCACGCATGTGGACGAGCTGCTGGCCGCGCCCGGCCTCGACCCCGCCCTGCGCGCCACGGCCACGCAGATCGTCTCGGCCTGGTACCTGGGCATCGTGGGCGAAGACGCCGATGCGGAGCTGATCAGCTACGCCAACGCCCTCATGTACCGCCCCACGGCCGGCATCCTCGACGTTCCCACCTACGGCAGCGGCCCCGATTCATGGGGGCACAAGCCCCCGGTCTCCACGGTGCCCAACGCCACCGGAGGCGACGCGCAACACCCCACCAAGAAGAGCCCGTAAGCGATGAGCAGCAGCACCCACCACAGCACGCAGTACGACGCGGACCTGATCGTCATCGGCTCCGGCGTCATGGGCGGCCTCATCGGCGCCAAGCTGGCCCAGGCCGGCAAGTCCGTGATCATTCTGGAAGCCGGCCCGCGCGTGCGCCGCGCCGACATCGTCGAGAACTTCCGCAACGCGCCGGTCAAGCTCTCGCTGGCCAACATGAAGCTGCAGGGCGCGGGCTCGCCCTTCCCGAACCCGCCGCACATTCCGTCCACCTACGGCGACTACCTGCAGCAGACCGGCCCGGTGAAGTACCCCACCAAGTACCTGCGCGTGGTGGGCGGCACGACCTGGCACTTCGGCTCGGCGCTGTGGCGCATGATCCCCAACGACTTCAAGATCCAGACGCTCTATGGCCGCGGCCGTGACTGGCCCATCGGCTACGACGAGCTGGAGCCCTACTACTGCGAAGCCGAGGCCGAGCTGGGCGTGACCGGCTACGACGGCCAGGACGAAAGCGGCCACGGGGGCGAGGCGCACCCGCCGCGTTCCAAGCCCTTCCCCATGAAGGGCTTCAACGTGCCGTACTTCATGCAGCGCATGGACGAGATGCTCAAGCCCGGCGGCTACCACCCGGTGCTGGAGCCGCACGGCCGCGCCAGCCGGCCCTACGGCAACCGCCCCGTCTGCGCGGGCAACAACAACTGCAACCCGGTCTGCCCGATCGGCGCGAAGTACGACGGCTCCATGCACATCGACGTGGCCGAGCGCGCGGGCGCCCAGCTGCTCGACAACGCGGTGGTCTACAGGATCGAAGCGGGTGACGACGGCAAGATCACGGCCGTGCACTACAAGAAGCCCGACGGCAGTTCGCACCGCCTCACGGCGCGCCACTTCGTGCTGGCGGCGTACGGCATCGAGAGCCCCAAGCTGCTGCTGATGTCGACATCCGAGAAGTACCCGAACGGCATCGCCAATTCGTCCGACCAGGTGGGCCGCAACCTGATGGGCCACACCGGCATCAGCATGAACATCATGATGAACGAGGACGTGTGGCCGGGCCAGGGCCCGACCGAGCTGCTGGTCTACCTGAACTACCGCGACGGCGCCTTCCGCAAGGACATCCCCAGCTACAAGACCAAGTTCCGCAACACGGTGACCACGTCGCAGATCGCCTCCAGCCTCATCGCCAAGGGCGTGCTGGGCAGCCAGCTGGACGCCGAGATCCGCCGCCAGTCGGCGCGCTCGCTGAACGTGGCCGTGGACTTCGAGACCGAGGCGCAGCCGCAGAACCGCGTGGTGCCCAGCACGACCAAGAAGGACGCCATCGGCATCCCCGTGCCCGAGATCTACTACAGCGTGAACGACTACTGGAACGCCGGCCGCGACTTCGCGGTGACCGACCTGCAGCGCATGGCCGGCCTGCTGAACGCCGACATCCTGAAGATGGACACCAACCACCAGGACCGCCAGCACATCATGGGCACGACCATCATGGGCGACGACCCGAAGAACTCGGTGGTGGACCGCGACTGCCGCACGCACGACCATCCCAACCTGTTCATCGCCGGCACCAGCGTCATGCCCTCGGCCTCGTGCATGAACCCCACGCTGACCGGCGCGGCGTTGAGCCTGCGCATCGCGCACCAGCTGCTGCGGGAGGTGTGAGCGCGCCAGGCCGGGCGCTTGGGTGCTATTGAATCAAGAGCTGCTTGCGCTCGTGGATATTGGGATTCAGTGCCATTTGTGCCTGAAGTCCTTGCATATCAGGCGCAGGCTGCTCTCATTTTCATTGCGGCGCCGGCGTGCCCTCGGCCGTGGCGGCTGCGGGTGCGGGCGCCATCTCCAGCTGCATGAGGATCATGTTAACCAGCGTGTGCACGGTGGGCCGGCCGGTCTCGATCACGAACTGCGCCGCCTCGCGGTACAGCGGGTCGCGCTGGGCGTAGAGCTCGCGCAGCCGCTCCAGCGGGTTGGCCACCTGCAGCAGCGGCCGCGCCTGGTCGTGGCGCACGCGCTTGTAGATGTCGTCGGGCGAGGCGCGCAGATACAGCACGTGGCCGCACTGGCGCAGCGCCGTGCGGTTCTCCGGGCGCAGCACGATGCCGCCGCCGGTGGACAGCACCATCGGACCGGGCTGGGCCGCCATGTCGGCCAGCAGACGGCTTTCCTCGTCGCGGAAGGCGGCTTCGCCGTGCTGCTCGAAGTAAGCCCGGATGCTGGTGCCCAGCGCCTGCTCCAGCCGGTGGTCCATGTCCACGAACGGCACGCCCAGGCGGCGCGCCAACTGGCGCCCCACCGTCGATTTGCCGGAGCCCGGCATGCCAACCAATGCGCAGCGCGTCTGCATCTTCCTGTCCTGTGGTCCGTGGTTTGGGGGGGGGAGCGAGAGGGCAGCAGTGTAAGGGCCGGGGCGGCCTGCGATGCCGCCCGTGCTGTCGGCTTGCGCTGACACGGCCCCGTGTGGGCGCGGACCACAATGCGGCATGCCTCCTGTCCTGGAACGCCTGACCGAACACGCGAAGCGCCTGGTCCAACCCGTGATGCCGCTGGTGCGCGCCGTCAACCTGTGGCTGGACGCGGACGGCCTGCGCATGAGCGCGGCCATGTCGTTCTACGGCATGCTGAGCCTGGCGCCGCTGCTGCTGCTGGTGGTGGGCGTGCTGGGCTGGTGGATCGACAAGTCCTATCTCGAATCGAACCTCATTTCCCAGGTGCAGGCCGTCGTGGGCGAACGCGGCGCCGACGCCGTGCGCCTCGCATTGGCCAGCGCGCAGGAGCCGTCGGAGGGGCGCATCGCCTCCATCGTCGGCTTCGTGCTGCTGCTGTCCGGCGCCACCGGCGTGTTCGTCGAGCTGCAGTCCGCCCTGGAGCGCCTGTGGTCGCGCGGCCAGCCGGCGCCCGAGAGCAAAGCCTGGTGGCGCATGGCCTCCCTGCGATTGCGCGGGCTGGCTTATGTGCTGGCCATCGGCTTCCTGCTGCTGGTGTCGCTGGTGGTCTCCACCGCCGTGAAGGTGGTGTCCACCTGGGCCAGCGCCAGCCTGCCTTCGGCCTCGGGGCCGCTGCTGCAGCTGCTCAACGAGATGGTGGCTTTCGGCATCGCCGTGGCCCTGTTCGTCGGGCTGATGCGCATCGGCAGCGGGCCGAAGCCGCCCATGCGCTGCCTGGTCTTCGGCGCTGTAGTGGGCGCCATCCTGTTCACCGTGGGCAAGCAGGCCCTGGCCTTCTACCTGTCCACCGCGGCCGTGGTTTCGGCCTATGGCGCAGCCGGCTCGCTGGTGGTGCTGCTGATGTGGATCTTCTTCTCGTCCGCCGTGCTCTTGTTCTCGGCCAGCTGCGCGCTGGCGCTGCAGGAGACGCGCGAGGAGTTCAGCCAGCGCCTGTCCGAACGGGAGCGCGAACGCGCCCGTGCCGCGAAGGCAGACGGCGGTGACAGCGCCGACGCCGGAACGGCCGCGCCCGCGCCCCGCTGAGGCACGGCACCCTCAGCGCGTGATCTGCAGCTGCGTGCCCAGGCCCAGCTGCTCGGCCAGGCGCAGGGCGTTGAGCGGCGCGTGGATCTTCATGGTGTTGTCGAAGAAGCAGAACACGTTGCGGGCGCTGCGTTGCGGCGCGGGCTTTTCCGAAAGCCGTCCGATGCCCGGCGCGTCGCCTCCCGCGGCCCAGGCACGGATGCGGTCAGCCCAGTGCGCGAGCTGCGCGTCGCTGTAGCCGCTGGCATAGAGCTGCTGGGCACCGTGCAGCCGCAGGTAGAGGAAGTCGGCCGTCACATCGCCCACCTCGGGCCAGCGCCCGCCGGTATCGGCCACCACCAGGGCGACGCGGTGCCGGCGCAGGAGGTCTACGAACTCCGGGTGGCAATAGCTGTCATGCCGTACCTCCAGCGCATGCCGCAGGCGCCAGGCCGGCTGCGGCGGGGTGAGCAGTTCCTTGCCCCGCATGCGCGGCTCGCGCTCCTGCGCCAGCGCCGCAGCGGCTTCGGTGTCGTGGGGAAGCTGTGCCAGGAAGGTGTCGAGCAGCTCGGCATCGAAGGCCAGGCTGGGCGGCAGCTGCCACAGGACCGGCCCGAGCTTGGGGCCCAGCGCGAACAGGCCGGAGGCGAAGAAGTTGGCCACGGCTGCCCGGGCGTCGCGCAGCCGCAGGATGTGCGTGATGTAGCGCGGCGCCTTCACGGTGAAGACAA
The DNA here is from genome assembly GCF_031453675.1 of Paracidovorax wautersii. Classification (NCBI taxonomy): domain Bacteria; kingdom Pseudomonadati; phylum Pseudomonadota; class Betaproteobacteria; order Burkholderiales; family Comamonadaceae; genus Paracidovorax; species Paracidovorax wautersii. Next base: position 1,633,573 of record NZ_JAVIZX010000001.1, read on the forward strand.
AGCCCTCGGGCGTGTCGGCGGCCCACTGGACATAGCTGTTCGGACGCTGCAGCGCATAGAAGGAGCCATTGAGCTCAATGGCGGGGAGCTGCCGCGAGGCGTATGCCAGTTCCTGCGCCTGGACCAGGCCCTTCGGGTAGAAGCCGCCGCGCCAGGGCGCATAGCGCCAGCCCGAGATGCCGATGCGGATTTGTGCCGTCATGCAGGCAGTGTGTGCGTCGCAACGGCCTGCCCTGTCCGCACGCGGCGCGCCCCGGTGTAGGCCGTCTGCCACAGGGAGGGCGGCCCCTCTTCGATCGCCTCAAGGGGCGTCAACAGGTGCTTACCAGCTTTACAGAGCCTTAGGAGATGTTCGACCCCTGCGCTTGTAACCTGCCGGCCAGAACTCTAAAAAGGAATTCATCATGAGTCTGATCGTTCGTTCCAATTCCGTGGCGGGCACCTCTTCGGCGATGCCGGCCGGCGCCTCCACCAAGTGGCTCTGGGCCGCCGTAGGCGCCCTGGGTGTGAGCGTGCTGGCGCTCGGCGCCACCCTCGTCATGCAGAACCGTGGCAACGGCCCCACTGCGGCCGATGCGGCGGCTGCGCCCACCGCGCAGCAGCTCGCGGCAGCGCCGCAGGGGCAGGCGCAGAGCCTGGCACCGGCCGCGGCGGTCACGCCGCGCAACCCGGCACCGTCGCGGGCGCCCAGCCAGGCCTCGTATGGCGAGCCCGTGGCGCCTTACGGCCAGTCGCAGCAGGTCGTTTCGCAGGCCCCGGTCTGCTCCACCTGCGGGCGTGTCGAATCGGTCCAGGCCGTGCAGCAGGCCGCCCCCGCCACGGGCGTGGGCGCCGTGGCTGGCGGCGTGATCGGCGGCCTGCTGGGCAACCAGGTGGGCAAGGGCTCCGGCCGCACGGTCGCCACGGTGGCCGGCGCCGTGGGCGGGGGCTACCTGGGCCACACCGTGGAGCAGCGCACCCGCACCAACACGGTCTACCAGATGCGCGTGCGCATGGATGACGGCTCGGTGCGCACGTTCACGCGGGCCCAGCCGGTGGCCGAAGGCACGCCGATGCGCGTGGAGGGCCGCAACTTCCGCGTGGACACCGGCGGTGGTGCCCGCAGCAATGCACCCCAGCCGGTGCGCGTGGCCGATACGGGCTACTGACCGCCGCCTGCAGCGCGGGGCTCTGCAGCCGTCACCTTGAAAGAAAAAAAAGGGGTGGAGCCTTCGAAGGCTCCACCCCTTTTTCGTGGGCGTGCGCAGGGCGCATGCCCACGCCACCTGCGCTGCGTTTACTTCTCGACGAAGGCGCGTTCCACGACGAAGTCGCCGGGCGTGCTGGTGTTGCCTTCGTTGAAGCCGCGCTTCTCCAGCATCTCCTTCAGGTCGGCCAGCATGGCGGGGCTGCCGCAGAGCATCACGCGGTCGTTGGCCGGGTCCAGCGGGGGCAGGCCGATGTTGGCGGGGAAGGTGCCGTTCTCGACCAGGTCGGTGATGCGGCCCTGGTTGCGGAAGGGCTCGCGCGTCACCGTGGGGTAGTAGATCAGCTTGTCCTTGACGATGTCGCCCAGGAATTCATGGCCGGGCAGTTCCTTTTCGAACAGCTCCTGGTAGGCCAGTTCTTCCACCTGGCGCACGCCGTGCACCACCACCACCTTGTCGAAGCGCTCGTACGTTTCGGGGTCGCGCGCCACGGCCAGCCAGGGGGCCAGGCCGGTGCCGGTGCCGATCAGGTACAGGTTCTTGCCGGGAAGCAGGTAGTCGATCAGCAGCGTGCCGGTGGGCTTCTTGCCGACGATGATGGTGTCGCCGACCTGGATGTTCTGCAGCTTGGACGTCAGCGGGCCGTCGGGCACCTTGATCGACAGGAACTCCAGGTGCTCTTCGTAGTTGGGGCTGGCGATGGAGTACGCGCGCAGCAGGGGCTTGCCGTTCACCTTCAGGCCGATCATCGTGAAGTGGCCGTTGGAGAAGCGCAGGGCCGGGTCCCGCGTGGTGGTGAAGGAGAAAAGCCGGTCGGTCCAGTGGTGAACGGTCAGGACGCGTTCTTCGAGAAAAGCGCTCATGGATGGGTGCCAGAAGAGAAGATGAACAAACGGAGGAAGCCGTCAGGGGCAGGGCCGGTGGCGCCAGTGTCGCGGCATTGATATGCGCCACGGGAATAAGCTGGCAATCGCAGCCTGCGAGCGCAGTGGCTGCCGGCTGCCGTCCAGGTCCGTGGCGCGTCGTCGACGACACCGGTTCCCGCGCCGAGAGCGGGTGCTGGCTGCCCCCTGCCATGCGGGCAAACCCTGCGATTGTCGGGCAAACTGGCGGCGAAGGTACATTTCATCGCCGCAGATGCTTATGCGCGAGGACAAGAAACCATGCAATTGACCGCCCGACTCACCGTTGCCGCCCTGGCCCTGACCGCCGGATGGAGCCATGCCCAGGCCGTCTTCAAGATCGGCGAGATCAACAGCTACAAGGCGCAGCCCGCCTTCCTGGAGCCCTACAAGAAGGGCATGGAGCTGGCCGTGGAGCAGGTCAACGCGGCGGGCGGCGTGGCCGGCAGGAAGCTGCAACTGGTCACGCGCGACGACAACGGCAACCCCGGCGACGCGGTGCGCGCCGCCGAGGAACTGCTGGCGCGCGAGAAGATCGACGTGCTCACCGGCAGCTTCCTGTCGCACGTGGGCCTGGCGCTGACCGACTTCGCCAAGCAGAAGAAAGTGTTCTTCCTGGCCGCCGAGCCGCTCACCGACAAGATCGTGTGGGAAAACGGCAACCGCTACACCTTCCGCCTGCGCCCCTCCACCTACATGCAGGTGGCCATGCTGGTGCCCGAGGCCGCGGCGATGAAGAAGAAGCGTTGGGCCATCGTCTACCCCAACTACGAATACGGCCAGTCCGCCGTGGCGACCTTCAAGACGCTGCTGAAGGCCGCGCAGCCGGACGTGGAGTTCGTCGCCGAGCAGGCCACGCCCCTGGGCAAGGTGGACGCGGGCAGCGTGGTGCAGGCGCTGCAGGACGCCAAGCCGGAGGGCATCTTCAACGTGCTGTTCGCGGCCGACCTCGCCAAGTTCGTGCGCGAGGGCAACACGCGCGGCCTGTTCCAGGGCAAGGGCGTCGTGAGCCTGCTGTCGGGCGAGCCCGAGTACCTGGACACCCTCAAGGGCGAGACGCCGGACGGCTGGGTCGTCACCGGCTATCCCTGGTACGCCATCCAGACGCCCGAGCACCAGGCTTTCCTCGACGCCTACCGCAAGCGCTTCAACGACTACCCCCGCGCCGGCTCGGTGGTGGGCTACAACGCCATGCTGTCGGTGGCCGCGGGCCTGAAGAAAGCCGGCTCGGCCGACACCGAGAAGCTCATCGCCGCCTTCCGCGGCCTGCAGGTGGCAACGCCCTTCGGCCCCATCACCTACCGCGCGCAGGACCACCAGTCCACCATGGGCGCCTATGTAGGCCGCACGAAGAATGACGGCGGCAAGGGCGTGATGGTGGACTTCAAGTACCAGGACGGTGCCAGGTTCCAGCCGACCGACGCGCAGGTGAAGGCGCTGCGCAAAGACTCCTGACCTTGTCGTGCAACCCGCCCGGACCGCCCCGCAGCGGCGGCTGGTTGGACCTTCGCGGCCCTGCGGATACCGGCCCGCTGTGCGGCGCCGCGACCGCTGTGTGAAAGACTGACCCGATGGATTTCTCCGGCCTGCTGCTGCAGCTGCTGAACGGACTGGCCGGCGCCTCCACGCTGTTCCTGGTGGCTGTGGGGCTGTCGCTGATCTTCGGCGTGATGCGCATCGTCAACTTCGCGCACGGCTCGTTCTACATGCTCGGCATCTATGCGGCCTATGCGCTGGTCGAGGGCCTGGGCGGGGTGCTGGGGTTCTGGCCCGCGCTGCTGCTCGCACCGCTGGGGGTGGCCTCGCTGGGCGCGCTGGTGGAGGTGGCGCTGCTGCGCCGCATCTACCGCGCCCCCGAGCTGTTCCAGCTGCTGGCCACCTTCGCCCTGGTGCTGGTCATCAAGGACGCCGCGCTGTGGCTCTGGGGACCGGAGGAGCTGTTCGGCCCGCGCGCGCCGGGGCTGGAGGGTGCCGTGGAACTGCTGGGGCGGCGCTTCCCGGCCTACGACCTGTTCCTGATCGCCGTCGGCCCCGTGGTGCTGGCCCTGCTGTGGCTGCTGCTGCACCGCACGCGCTGGGGCACGCTGGTGCGCGCCGCCACACAGGACCGCGAGATGGTCGGCGCCCTGGGCGTGAACCAGGCCTGGCTGTTCACGGCGGTGTTCGCGCTGGGCGCGCTGCTGGCCGGCCTGGGCGGCGCCTTGCAGCTGCCGCGCGAGCCCGCCAGCTTGGAGCTGGACCTGAACACCATCGGCGCGGCCTTCGTCGTCGTCGTCGTGGGGGGCATGGGGTCGATCCCGGGGGCCTTCGTGGCGGCGCTGCTGATCGCCGAGCTGAAGGCCGTGTGCATCTGGCTGGGCGTGGTGGAGGTGGCGGGCTTCAGCATCGCGTTCCCGCGCCTCACGCTGGTGGTGGAGTTCCTGGTGATGGCGGCCGTGCTGGTCTGGCGGCCGTGGGGCCTGCTCGGGCGGCCGCAGGCGCCGGTGCGCGTGGCCACCGAGGCCGAGGCGCCGCTGCAGCCCTCGGGCCGCTGGGCACGCGGCGCCTGGGTGGCCGGCGTGGTCGTTCTGGCGCTGCTGCCCGTGGCGGCCGGCGCCTGGCCGTATGCCACGGTGCTGGTGCAGGACCTGCTGGTGGCCGCGCTGTTCGCCGCCAGCCTGCACGCCATCATGGGCCCGGGCGGCATGCACTCGTTCGGCCATGCGGCGTACTTCGGCGTGGGCGCGTATGCCGCGGCGCTGCTGGTGCGTGCGGCGGGCTGGCCGGTGGAGGTTGCGCTGCTGCTGGCGCCGCTGGTGGCGGGGGCGTTCGCGGTGCTCTACGGCTGGTTCTGCGTGCGGCTGTCGGGCGTGTACCTGGCCATGCTCACGCTGGCCTTCGCGCAGATCACCTGGGCCATCGCCTTCCAGTGGGATGCGTTCACGGGCGGCAGCAACGGCATCACCGGCGTGTGGCCGCAGGGCTGGCTGGCCGAGGGGCCGGCGTTCTACCTGCTCACGCTGGCGTGGGTGGCGGGGGGTGTGTTCGTGCTGCGGCGCCTGCTGCATGCGCCCTTCGGCATGGCGCTGCGCGCGGCGCGCGACTCGGCACTGCGGGCCGATGCCCTCGGCATCGACGTGCACCGGCTGCGCTGGGCGGCCTTCGTGGTGGCCGGGCTCTTCGCCGGGCTGGCGGGCGCGCTGTATGCGCTCTCCAAGGGCGGCGTGTCGCCCGAGGCGCTGTCCGTCGGCCGCTCGGTGGACGGCCTGGTGATGGTGCTCCTGGGCGGCGTGCAAGCGCTCTCCGGTCCGCTGGTGGGCGCGGCCACCTTCACCTGGCTGCACGACACCATCGCCCGCCACACCGACTACTGGCGCGCGCTGCTGGGCGCCACCATCCTGCTGCTGGTGCTGCTGTTTCCACAGGGAATTTCGGGGTTTGCGCAGATGGTGAAAGCGCATCTAGCTATCAAAAAAGTAGTAAAGCCGGAGGGCTCGCCATGAGCCTGCTGCAGGTCTCCGGCCTGTCCAAGGCCTTCGGCGGCGTGCGCGCGGTGGACGGCGTGGGCTTCAGCCTGGCGCCCGGCGAGCTGCTGGCGCTCATCGGCCCCAACGGCGCCGGCAAGTCCACCACCTTCAACATGGTGGGCGGGCAGCTCGCGCCGGACGCGGGCCGCATCCAGCTCGACGGGCAGGACATCGCCGGCCTGCCGCCGCGCGCTATCTGGCGGCGCGGCGTGGGTCGCACCTTCCAGATCGCCGAGACCTTCGCCTCGCTCACCGTGCTGCAGAACGTGCAGATGGCGCTGCAGTCGGCCGACCGCCGGGTATTCAGCTTCTGGCGCCCGGCCCACGCCCACCGCGTGGACGACGCGCTGGCGCTGCTGGAGCGGGTGGGCATGCGCGCGCAGGCGGCGCGGCCCTGCAGCGCGCTGGCCTACGGCGACGTCAAGCGCGTGGAACTGGCCATGGCGCTGGCGCACGCGCCGCGCCTGCTGCTGATGGACGAGCCCACCGCCGGCATGGCGCCCGCCGAGCGCCTGGCGCTGATGGCGCTCACGCGCGAGCTGGCGCAGGAGCGCCGCATGGGCGTGCTGTTCACCGAGCACAGCATGGATGTGGTCTTCCAGCATGCCGACCGCGTGCTGGTGCTGGTGCGCGGCCGCATCCTGGCCGAAGGCCCGCCCGCCGCCATCCAGGGCGACCCGCAGGTGCAGGCCGCCTACTTGGGCACCGGCCGCATCGGCGAACGCAAGCCCGTCGCGCAAGGAGCCATGCCATGAGTGTTGCCACCCCCGCGAACGGCGATGCGCCGCTGCTGCAGGTCGAAGGCCTGAACGCCTGGTACGGCGCGGCGCAGATCCTGTTCGGCGTCAGCCTGGAGGTAGGGCGCGGCGAGGTCGTGGCACTGATGGGCCGCAACGGCGCAGGCAAGTCCACCACCTTGAAAGGCATCGCGGCGCTGCTGCAGCGCCGCGAGGGCGCCGTGCGCTTCATGGGCCGCGGTGTGTCCCGCCTGGCGCCCCACCAGATCGCGCGCCTCGGTCTGGGCTACGTGCCGGAAGAGCGCCGCATCTTCACCGACCTGACCGTGCTGGAGAACCTGGAGGTGGGCCGCCAGCCCGCGCGCCGCTGGCCCGACGGCAGCGCCGCGCCGGTCTGGACGCCCGAGCGGCTCTTCGCCCTGTTTCCCAACCTGGGCGAGATGCCCCGCCGCCCCGGCGGGCGCATGAGCGGCGGCGAGCAGCAGATGCTCACCGTGGCCCGCACGCTGATGGGCCAGCCGCTGGCGGTGCTGCTGGACGAGCCTTCCGAGGGCGTGGCGCCGATCATCGTGGAGCAGATGGCGCAGACCATCCTGCAGCTGAAGAGCCAGGGCATTGGCATCCTGCTGTGCGAACAGAACCTGGCCCTGGCCGAGGCGGTGGCCGACCGCGCCTACGTGCTGGAAAAAGGCCAGATCGTGCACGCCGCGTCCATGGCCGACCTGGCGGCCGATGCCGTGGCGCGGCGCCTGTACCTGGGCGTGTGAGCGCCGCGGCGCGGGCCATCGGGCGAGGCGCCGCGCCGCTGGCTCACGTCCCTTCACTTCACTTCTTCAGGAAGTTCAGCAGGTCCTGGTTGAAGCGGTCCTTGTGCGTATCGGTCAGGCCGTGCGGCGCGCCCGGGTACACGATGAGCTGCGCCCCCTTGATCTGCGCGGCCGAGGCCTGGCCCGAGACGCCGATGGGCACGATCTGGTCGTCGTCGCCATGGATCACCAGCGTGGGCACGTCGAACTTCTTCAGGTCGGCGCGGAAGTCGGTGGCCGAGAACGCGGCGATGGAGTCGTACGTGTTCTTGTGGCCGGCCTGCATGCCCTGTGCCCACCAGCTGTCGATCAGCCCCTGCGACTTCTGGGCGCCCGGGCGGTTGTAGCCGTAGAACGGGCCGGAGGCCAGGTCCAGGTACAGCTGCGAGCGGTTCTCCAGCGATGCCTTGCGCAGGCCGTCGAAGACCTCGATGGGCAGGCCGCCGGGGTTGTCGGCGGTGCGCAGCATCAGCGGGGGCACGGCGCTGACCAGCACGGCCTTCTTGACGCGCGCCGTGCCGTGGCGGCCGATGTAGCGCGCCACCTCGCCGCCGCCGGTGGAGAAGCCCACGGCGGTGATGTCCTTCAGGTCCAGCGCTTCGATCACGGCCGCCAGGTCGTCGGCATAGTGGTCCATGTCGTTGCCGTCCCAAGGCTGGCTAGAGCGGCCATGGCCCCGGCGGTCATGCGCCACCACGCGGTAGCCCTGCGAGGCCAGGAAGATCATCTGCGATTCCCAGCTGTCCGCATTCAGCGGCCAGCCGTGGCTGAAGGTGACGACCGGGCCGTTCTTCGGGCCCCAGTCCTTGTAGTACAGCCGCAAGTTGTCGCGGGTGACGATGTAGTTGCCTTCGACGGTGGCCTGGGCGGTTGCGCGGGCCGGGGCGGAGGGCTGGGCGGCGGGGGCTGCCTGTGCGGAGAAGGCGGCCTGCAGGGCGACGGCGAGCAGCGGGGCGGTGAAGAGGCGGCGAGAGAAGTTCATGGCGTGTGTTTCCTGTCGGTGTGGGTGGGACGGGGCTGGGCGGGTCAGTCGGCGATGACGAGCGCGACGTCGATGTTTCCGCGGGTGGCGTTGGAATAGGGGCAGACGATGTGGGCCTGGTCCACCAGCGCCTGCAGCGTGCTCCGGTCCAGGCCGGGGGCGGCGATGGTCAGCTGCGCCTCGATGCCGAAGCCCGTGGGGATCTGCCCGATGCCGACCTTGCCGGTGACGGTGGTGGCGGCCGGCAGGGCCACATTCTGCTGGCCGGCCACGAACTTCAGCGCGCCCAGGAAACAGGCCGAATAGCCGGCCGCGAACAGCTGCTCGGGGTTGGTGCCGGGGCCACCGGCGCCGCCCAGTTCGCGGGGCGTGGACAGTTGCACGTTCAGCACGCCGTCGGCAGAGGTGGCGCGGCCTTCGCGGCCTCCGGTAGCGGTGGCGGTGGCGGCGTACAGAACTTTTTCGATGGACATGGCGAAGACTCCTTGAAGGGGGTTGAGAGAGGCGGGCGGGTATCGCCCGGTGAGATGTAGTTTGCGCGCCCGGGCCGAACCATAGGTGATGTAAAGTTCGGAAAAATTGACTTGGAGTTCGGAATGGCCGATCGACTGGCTGCCTTGATGGCGCACTTCCCCGTGCATGCGCAGGTGTTCAATGCCGGAGCGCTGTGCGGGATCAACCAGCTGGAAAGCGATGGCGCGCGCGGGCAGATGCACCTGGTGCGCAGCGGCGCCGTCGAGGTGCGTCACGCCACCGAGGTGCTGCAGGTCCGGCAGCCGAGCCTGCTGCTGTTCCCGCGGCCGCTCACGCACCGCTTCGTGACCGACCCGGAGCACGGCGCGGACATGGTGTGCGCCAATCTCTCCTTCGAAGGCGGTGCGGGCAACCCGATCGCATCGGCCCTGTCCGATGTGGTCTGCCTGCCGCTCGACGCGATCGCCGGCGCGGAGCCCATCCTGTCGCTGCTGTTCGAGGAGGCTTTCGAGCAGCGCTGCGGGCGCGTCGCCCTGGTCGAGCGTTTGTTCGAGGTGGTGATGATCCAGGTCCTGCGCCAATTGATGGAAAGCGGCGCGGTACAGGGCGGCCTGCTGTCCGGCCTCTCGCACCCGCGCCTGCGCAGCGCGCTGGTGGCGATGCACGAGGCGCCCCAGCAGGACTGGACGCTGGACCAGCTGGCGCAGGCGGCGGGCATGTCGCGCACCGTGTTTGCCGGCACCTTCCGCGACACGGTCGGGCTGACGCCGGGGCAGTACCTGCAGGGCTGGCGGATCGGGCTGGCGCAGAAGGCGCTGCAGCGCGGGCGGCCGCTCAAGCTGATCGCCGCCGAGGTGGGCTACGGCAGCGAGGCCGCGCTCTCGCGTGCGTTCAAGGCGCACGCGGGGCAATCGCCCCGGCAGTGGAAGAGTCAGGTGGCGGTGGCGGCCGCCGGCGGGGGCTGAAGCGGGGGCGCGGGCGCGCCATCCTCGGCCAGGTGCGCGGCCACCACCTCCGCCAGCCAGTCCATCACCGTGCGCACGCGGCGCGGCAGGTTGCGGCGGTTCGCATACATCAGCGTGAGCGGCATGGGCGGAGCGGCGTATTGCGGCAGCACCTCCACCAGCTCGCCGCGCGCCAGCAGGTCCACCACCCCCAGGCGAGGCACCTGGATGATGCCCAGCCCGGCCAGGCAGCCGGCCATGTATGCCTCGGCGTTGTTGACCGTGAGCGCGCCTGGCATGGGCGTTGAGACCAGCGCGCCGTCCACCAGCGCTTCGAAGCCGGTGGAGCGTGCGCCCAGCGTGTTCACGAAGTGCACCAGCCGGTGGCCGGCCAGGTCGGCCAGCGTGCGGGGCGCGCCATGGTCGCGCAGGTAGGTCGGGCTCACGCAGTTGACGAGCCGGGCCAGGCCCAGCGGGCGGGCGATGAGGCTGCTGTCCACCACCGCGCCGGTGCGCAGCACGCAGTCGAAACCCTCGCGCACCACGTCCACGCGGCGCTCGGTGCTGCTCAGCTCCACCTCCAGCGCCGGGTGGCGCGCGATCAGCGCGGGCAGCCGCGGCACAACCACGTTGCGCGCCATGCCCGTGGACATGTCGATGCGCACCCGCCCGCGCAGGCCGCCGGCGCCCTCGGCGTGCTGGAACATGGACTGCAGATCGTCCACGTCGGCCAGCAGATCCTTGCAGCGCTCGTAGTAGGCCTGTCCGTCCTGGGTGGGCTGCACGCGGCGCGTGGTGCGGTGCAGCAGGCGCGTGCCCAGCTGCGCTTCCAGCTGTTGCACGGCGGTGGAGGCGCTGCCCTTGGGGATGCCCAGCGCCTCGGCGGCCTGCGTGAAGCTGGCCAGCTCGGCCACGCGGACAAAGATCTGCATGCGGTCGAAGGGGTTCATTGTTCGGGTGGTGTGAACGATGTGATCGATTTTGCGGGATTTATGGACTGCTGATACGTCAATAGACTCCAGTCCATCGCTTCCTCTTCCCACGCACCTGAAAGGATTTCGCCATGGCCTCTACCGCCGCCTCTTCCCCTGCCGCCACCGATGCCGGTCGCCATCCGCCCATCGCCCTCATCACCGGCGCCAGCCGCGGCCTGGGCCGCAATGCAGCGCTGCATGTGGCGCGTTCCGGTACCGATGTGATCCTCACCTACCGCAGCCAGGCCGCCGAGGCGCAGGCCGTGGTGGCCGAGATCGAGGCCCTGGGCCGCCGCGCCGTGGCGCTGCCGCTGGACGTGGCCCAAAGCGCCACCTTTGCCGACTTCGCCGGCCAGGTGCGGGAGGCGCTGGCGCGCCACTGGCAACGCGAACGCTTCGACTTCCTGGTGAACAACGCCGGCGTCGGCGTGCATGCCGGTTTCATGGAAACGACCGAGGCGCAGTTCGACGACATGGTCAACATCCACCTCAAGGGCGTGTTCTTCCTGACGCAGAAGCTGCTGCCGCTGATGAACGACGGCGGGCGCATCCTGAACGTGTCCTCGGGCCTGGCGCGGTTCGCGCTGCCGGGCTACGCCGCCTACGCGGCCATGAAGGGCGGGGTGGAGGTGCTGACGCGCTACCTGGCCAAGGAGCTGGGCGCGCGCGGCATCGCGGTGAACGTGGTGGCTCCGGGGGCGATCGAGACCGACTTCGGCGGCGGGGCCGTGCGCGACAACGCGCAGCTCAACGCCTTCATCGCCGGGCAGACGGCGCTGGGCCGCGTGGGCCTGCCGGACGACATCGGCGGCGTGATCGCGGCGCTGCTGCAGCCGGGCACGGGCTGGGTGAACGCGCAGCGCATCGAGGCGTCGGGCGGCATGTTCGTCTGAGGCCCGGAGCGTGTAGCGCTCCGAATTCAGGGTGTTTTAGGGCTGCAGCGCTTATCTGGAAAGCGCTGTTAGCTATCAATAATGTAGCGTTCTGTATGGGCGGTGTGACCGCCCCGCGGATCAGAAGGTTTCCCAGTCGTCGTCGTTGCGGCGGGGCGCCGTGGAAGCCGCGGGCGGGGCCGGGGCCGAGGGTGCAGACGCGACCGGTGGGGCGGAGCGGGCCGGTGCCGCCAGCGTGCGCGCCGGCGGGGTGGCCGCCGGGGCCCTGGGTGCCGGGGCGGCCGATGCCTTGGGCGCCTGGACGGACTGCGGTGCGGGGCTGCGCAGGGCCGCAGGGCGGGGCGCTGCTGCCGCCGCCGCCGGCGAAGCGATCCCGGGCACCGCCGGCGCCGCGGCCGGGCGCGCGACGGCCTGGCTGGCGTCGATGCGGAACACGCTCACCGCGGCCGACAGCTGGCTGGCCTGGGCCTTGAGCGAGCCCGTGGCCGCGGCGGCTTCTTCCACCAGCGCCGCGTTCTGCTGCGTGACGGTGTCCATCTGCGAGATGGCCTGGTGCACCTGGTCGATGCCAGTGCTCTGTTCCTGGCTGGCCGCGGTGATCTCGGCCACCAGGTCGCTCACGCGCTGCACGCTCTGCACGATGGCATCCATGGTGCGGCCGGCCTCGGCCACCTGCTGCGAGCCTTCCTCCACCTTGGCCACCGAGTCGCCGATCAGGCCCTTGATGTCCTTGGCCGCCGCGGCCGACCGGCCTGCCAGCGCCCGCACCTCGCCCGCCACCACGGCAAAGCCCCGGCCTTGCTCACCTGCACGGGCCGCTTCCACGGCCGCGTTCAGCGCCAGGATGTTGGTCTGGAAGGCGATGCCGTCGATCACGCCGATGATGTCGGCGATCTTGCGGCTGGACGCATTGATGGCGCCCATGGTGTCCACCACGCCCGCCACCACCTGGCCGCCCTGCACGGCCGTCGCGGCCGCGGACGATGCCAGCTGGTTGGCCTGGCGCGCGTTGTCGGCGTTCTGCCGCACGGTGCTGGTGAGCTCTTCCATCGACGCCGCGGTCTGCTGCAGCGAGCTGGCCTGCTCCTCGGTGCGGGAAGACAGGTCCTGGTTGCCGGCGTCGATCTGGCTGGAGGCGGTGGCGATGCTGTCGGTGCCCGAGCGCACGCGGCCCACCACCTGCGCCAGGCTGGCGTTCATGTCCTTGAGCGCTTGCAGCAGCTGGCCGGTTTCGTCCGCGCTGTCGACCTGCACCTGGCTGGTCAGGTCGCTGGAGGCCACGGCGCGCGCCACACGCACGGCCTGCGACAGCGGGCGCGTGATGCCCACCGTCAGCCACCAGGCGCAGGCGCCGCCCAGCGCCACGCCCAGCAGGCCCAGCACCATCAGCCAGTTGCGGCTTTCGTCGGCCGCGGTGTCGATGTCACGGGCCGTGGCGTCGATGCTGGCGCGCTGCATCTCCAGCAGCTTCTGGATGAGCGCCGTGTACTGGTCGGTGGCCGGCAGGAAGACCTGGGTGAGCAGCCGTTCGGCTTCGTCGGCCTGTCCGTCCGTCTTGGCCTTCACCGCCTGGTCCCGCGACGAGAGGTAGGTGCCGCGCGCGCGCTGGATATCGGCCCACAGCGCCTTCTCTTCGGGCGACGAAAGCAGCACTTCGATGCGCTTTTGCAGCTCGGCCGCCTCCTTGGTCGTGGTGGCGGCATCGGCCGCGAAGAACTGCGCCAGGGACGGGTCCGAACTCTTGACGATGGCCGAGGTGCGCCGCGCCGCGCTGTACACGTAGCGGTACCAGTCGCTGATCATGCGTTCCATGGCCAGGGGCTGCTGCGTCATGGCGCTGCTGGCCTGTGCGACATCGCGCACCTGCCATACGCCGACAGCCGTCATCAGGGCCATCAGCAGCAGGACGAGGGCGAATCCGCCGGAGAGGCGGACGCCGATTCTGAGGTTTTTCATGGGGACTTTTCCGGTAGTTCGCAGAGGGATGGGTGGGGGGCGGGGCACGCTCTTGCGCGCAGGCCCGCCCCATGGAAGTTCAGTGCGGCAGGCTGCGCAGCACCCGGCGGTACTGCACCGCCTCCGCCACGTGGGCCGGCTCGATGTGCGCGGCGCCCGCGAGGTCGGCGATGGTGCGGGCCACCTTCAGCGCGCGGTGCGTGCTGCGCGCCGACCAGGCCAGCCGCGTGGCGGCCGTGCGCAGGAAGTGGGCGGCCGCGTCCTGCAGCGCCAGATGCTCGTCGATCTGCCGGCCCTGCAGGGCCTGGTTGGTGCTGCCCTGGCGCGCCATCGCGCGCCCCCGGGCGGCCACCACGCGTTCGCGCACGGTGGCGGTGGATTCGCCGGGCGAAGCGGCCAGCAGCTCATCGGTCGGCAGGGCGGGTACTTCCACATGCAGGTCGATGCGGTCCAGCAGCGGCCCGCTCAGCTTGCCCTGGTAGCGCGCGACCTGGTCGGGCGTGCAGCGGCAGGCGCGCTGGGTGGACCCCAGGAAGCCGCAGGGGCAGGGGTTCATCGCCGCGACCAGCTGGAAGCGTGCCGGGAACTCCGCCCGCTGCGCCGCACGCGCGATGGTGATGCGCCCGGTCTCCAGCGGCTCGCGCAGGGCCTCCAGGGCCGTGCGGGCGAACTCGGGAAACTCATCGAGGAACAGAACGCCCTCGTGGGCCAGCGAAATCTCGCCCGGACGCGGCGGCGAGCCGCCGCCGACGAGCGCAATCGCGCTGCAGGTGTGGTGCGGATGGCTCGTGTTTCGGTGCATCCATAGGCCGGGCGTGAACCGCCCCGCTAGGCTGGCGACCGCAGCACTCTCCAGCGCCTCGTCCACCGTCATGGGCGGCAACAGGCCGGCGAAGCGGTGGGCCAGCATGGATTTGCCGGATCCGGGCGGTCCCACCAGCAGCAGACCATGGCCGCCGGCCGCAGCGATCTCCAGGGCCCGGCGGGCACTGGCCTGGCCCTTCACGTCGGCCAGGTCGGCGCTGGGCGCCGAGGGGGGCGGGGCGGTGGGCTGCATCCGGCACCAGCCGGCGTCCGTGCCGCCGTCCGGGGCGGCTTGCTGCGCGCCGCTGCCCGGTGGCAGGAATTGCCGCACCACGTCCAGCAGATGGCGCGCGCGGTAGACCTCGGCTCCCGGCACCAGCGCCGCCTCCTCCGCGCTGAGCGGCGGCAGCACCATGCGTGCGGGGATCGCCTGCGCGCGCAGGGCCAGGCTGGTGGCCAGGGCGCCGCGCACGGGGCGCAGCTCGCCCGACAGCGACAGCTCCCCGGCGAACTCATAGCCCGCGAGCCGGGCCGCGTCGATCTGCCCGCTGGCAGCCAGGATGCCCAGCGCGATGGGCAGGTCGAAGCGGCCGGAATCCTTGGGCAGGTCGGCCGGGGCCAGGTTGACGGTGATCTTCTTGTTCGAGGGGAATTCCAGCCCCGTGGTCTGCAGCGCGGAGCGCACGCGCTCGCGTGCCTCCTTGACCTCGACCTCGGCCAGGCCGACGAGCGTGAAGCTCGGCAAGCCGTTGGCCAGATGCACCTCCACCGCGACGGGCGGCGCCTGCAGGCCGAGCAGGGCCCGGCTCTGCACCAAAGCGAGACTCATCTTCCGCGTCCTCCCCAGGTCGGTGCGTGGTGCGCAGGGGCGTGCCAGCGGCGGCCCATCTGCACCAAATTTGTGCAACTTGTGTCGGCGTGCGTTCGGTGTAACCGCGAGCCCACCACCGGACTGTACCTGCTCGGTCTGCCCGGGCCTCTGACCTGCCGCATGGCACGGTCCATGCTTTGTGGCTGTCGGACGCCTGTTTACAAGCCCTGGAGAGACCATGAGAAGCCCATCCACCCTGCCCGAAAGCGCTGCCCGGCCCGGCATGAGCCCGGCCCAGCCGCCGCTTCGCCGCAGCGTGGACCGGCAACCGCTCATCGTCACGCTCGCCAACACCCTGTAAGTCACAGTGGGCGCACGGCGCCCCATCGGAGGAACCGCAAATGAAAATGGTGACAGCCATCATCAAACCCTTCAAGCTTGACGAGGTGCGCGAAGCCCTGTCGGACATTGGAGTCCAAGGGATCACCGTGACCGAGGTGAAGGGCTTCGGCCGCCAGAAGGGCCATACCGAGCTCTACCGCGGCGCCGAGTACGTGGTCGACTTCCTGCCCAAGGTGAAGATCGAAGCCGCGGTGTCCGATGACCTGGTCGAGCGCGTCATCGAGGCCATCGAGGGGGCCGCCCGCACCGGCAAGATCGGCGACGGCAAGATTTTCGTGTGCCACCTCGAACAGGTGGTCCGCATCCGCACCGGTGAAACCGGCAAGGAAGCCCTGTAAGGGCGCGACGGTCTTCGAATACGACAAAGAGTATCGCCATGAAAAAACTAGTTGCTTCCTTCATCCTGGGGCTGAGCCTGATGGGCGCCGGCACCGCCACGCTGGCCCAGGCGCCGGCCGCTTCCGAACCTGCCGCCGTGACGGCCCCCGCTGCCGAGGCTCCCGCCGCAGCAGCCCCTGCAGCCGCAACCGCAGCAGCGCCTGAGGCAGCCCCTGCCGCCGCGCCCGCCCCCAAGATCGACTCCGGCGACACCGCCTGGATGCTGACCTCCACGCTGCTGGTCATCCTGATGACCATCCCTGGCCTGGCCCTGTTCTACGGCGGCCTGGGCCGCTCGAAGAACATGCTGTCCGTGCTGATGCAGGTGTTCGTGATCTTCTCGCTGATCTCGCTGCTGTGGGCCATCTACGGCTACAGCCTGGCGTTCTCGGGCGAAGGCAAGTTCTACGGCGGCTTCGAGAAGGTCTTCCTCAAGGGTGTGAACCAGGAAACCTTCGGCGCGCTGACGACCATCCCCGAATACGTGTTCATCGCGTTCCAGGGCACGTTCGCCGCCATCACCGTGGCGCTGATCGTGGGCTCGTTCGCCGAGCGCATCAAGTTCGCTGCCGTGCTCATCTTCTCGGTGCTGTGGTTTACCTTCAGCTACGTGCCCATGGCCCACATCGTGTGGGGCGGCGGCCTGCTGGCAGCCGACGGCGCGCTGGACTTCGCCGGCGGCACCGTGGTGCACATCAACGCCGGTATCGCCGGCCTGGTGGGCGCCTATGTGATCGGCAAGCGCATCGGCTTCGGCAAGGAAGCCTTCACGCCGCACTCGCTGACGCTGACCATGGTTGGTGCCTCGCTGCTGTGGGTGGGCTGGTTCGGTTTCAACGCCGGCTCCGCCGGTGCGGCCAACGCCGGTGCCGGCCTGGCCTTCGTGAACACCGTGCTGGCCACCGCGGCTGCCACGCTGTCGTGGATCGCCGGTGAAGCCCTGTCCAAGGGCAAGGCTTCCATGCTGGGCGCCGCCTCCGGTGCCGTGGCCGGCCTCGTGGCCGTGACCCCTGCCGCCGGCTTCGTCGGCCCGATGGGCTCCATCGTGCTGGGCCTGCTGGCCGGCGTGGTCTGCCTGTGGGGTGTGGGTGGCCTCAAGCGCATGCTGGGTGCCGACGACGCGTTCGACGTGTTCGGTGTCCACGGCGTGGGCGGCATCCTGGGTGCCATCCTGACCGGTGTGTTTGCCTCGCAGAGCCTGGGCGGCACGGGCGGCCTGACCCCCGACACCTTCAACATGGGTGCCCAGGTCTGGGTGCAGATCAAGAGCGTACTGTTCACCATCGTGTGGTCTGGCGTCGTGGCGTTCATCGCCTACAAGATCGCCGACCTGCTGGTGGGCCTGCGCGTCAGCGAAGAGGCCGAGCGCGAAGGCCTGGACATCACTTCGCACGGCGAGACGGCCTACCACCGTTGAGCCTTGCAAGACCGCTGCGGTGTCTGGTGGCACCGCAGCGGGAATAACGCTAGCGAGTTACTCCTCTGGACATTCGGCCCGCCCGCAAGGCGGGCCCTTTTTTTGTGTGCTCCCTGAGAACGTGTTTACGATCTCACAGGGGCCGCGTTGGAGCGCAATCGGGATGAGTGGATGTCTCGGATGCGCCGCACGGGCTCATGCCCATGCAAGCATTTGAGGCGTTCAATCGCCCGATTTCGCTCCAACCCTTCGGGCAGTGGCGTTTGCGGGCGGTCTGCGGCGTTGCAGCGCTTGTGGATAGCCGAGCTATCCACTGCGCGCCGCGCTTTGCATCCCCTCCCGCAAACGCCGCTGCGCGGCCCCTGGGAGATCGTAAACACGTTCTGAGCCCTGCGCAGGCCCGCCCGCGCTGCGCCCCCCAGTGTTGCCCGGGCTAAGGCCCTGCGCAACACTGCGGCTTGTCCGACGCGCGCAGGGCGCGGGGTGCGAATAATCAGGCCATGCACCCACGATCCACCGACCCGCAGACGCCCGCGGCCTGGACCCGCGCCACCACCGAGCCGTCGCAACTGGGCGAGTCGCCGTTCTGGCATCCGGACGAGCGCCGGCTGTACTGGGTGGATATTGCCGGCCGCGCGCTGCTGCGGCTGGACCCGGCCAGCGGCCCCGTCGACCGCTGGGCCATGCCCACCGAACCCGGGTGCATGGCGCCCGCACGCCGGGCCGGCGCGCCGGACGGCTTCGTCATCGCGCTGCGTGCCGGCATCTTCCGCGCCCGCACGTGGGGCGGCGCGCTGGAGCCCATCGCCGACCTGCCGTTTGACCCGGCCACGCAGCGTGCCAACGACGGCAAGTGCGACGCGCTCGGCCGCTTCTGGGTGGGCACGGTGCACGAGCCGACCGAGGGGCCGCGCCAGCCCGTGGGTGCGCTGTACTGCGTGGATGCCCGCGGCCCCGGCGCCGCCACGGTGCGCAAGGTGCTCGATGGCGTGGCCACGGCCAATGGCCTGGCCTGGTCGCCCGACGGCGCCACGCTGTACTGGAGCGACACGCCGGCGCACGCGGTGCGCGCGTGGGAGTGCAATGCCGACCGCGAGCCGGTGGGCGAGCCCCGCGTGCTGCGCCGGTTCGATCCCAAGCCGGCCGGCTGGAAACCCGGCCAGCCCGGCTACGGCGGCCGCCCGGACGGCGCGGCCGTCGATGCCGAGGGCGCCTACTGGTGCGCGCTGTACGAGGGCGGCCGCGTGCAGCGCCTGTCGCCCGCGGGCGAGGTGCTGGCCGACATCGCCCTGCCCGTGCGCTGCCCCACCATGCCCTGCCTGGGCGGGGACGATGGCCGCACGCTGTACGTGACCTCGGCGCGCGAGGGCCGGCCGGCGCACGAGCTGGCCGAGCTGCCGCAGTCGGGCTGCGTGTTCGCGCTGCGCGTGGACGTGCCGGGCCTGCCCGTCGCCTGGTTCGAGGACGGGCGCGCGGCGGGCTGACCGCCGGGGCAGGGCGTAGCTCACGCCGCCCGTTCAAAAAATTCAAGGGGCGCGGTGGCCGCCGGCCGAGGGCCCGGCAGTACCATGCAACCATGGATTCAGCCCTCAGCCAGACCATCGAGCGCGTGCGCGCCAGCATCGCATCGCAGACCGCCTTGCGCATCCGCGGCGGCGGCACCAAGGATTTCCATGGCGCGGCGCTGCAGGGCGAGGTGCTCGATACGCGGGCGCTGCAGGGCGTGGTCAGCTACGAGCCGAGCGAGCTGGTGGTGACCGTGCGCGCCGGCACCCCGCTGGCCGACCTGGAGGCGCTGCTGGCCGAGCAAGGCCAGTGCCTGCCCTTCGAGCCGCCGCATTTCGGCCCGGGCTCCACGGTGGGCGGCATGGTCGCCGCAGGGCTCTCCGGCCCGGCCCGCGCCAGCGTGGGCGCGGTGCGCGACTACGTGCTGGGGCTGGAGCTGGTCAACGGCCGTGCCGAGCTGCTGCGCTTCGGCGGCCAGGTGATGAAGAACGTGGCCGGCTACGACGTCTCGCGCCTCATGGCCGGCGCCTGGGGCACGCTGGGGGTCATCACCGAGGTCAGCCTCAAGGTGCTGCCCGTGCCCCCGGCCGAGGCCACGCTGCGCTTTGCTTACGGCCAGGCCGATGCGCTGCGCCAGCTGCACGCCTGGGGCGGGCAGCCGCTGCCGCTCAACGCCAGCTGCTGGGTGGACGATGGAAGCAGCGGCAGCGGCATCCTTTACGTGCGCCTGCGCGGCGCCACCGCCGCCGTAGAGGCCGCCTGCCGCAGCATGGGCGGCGAACGGCAGGACAACGCGGTGGTCGCGCCCGACTGGAACGCCTGCCGTGACCACACGCTGCCCTGGTTCGCCGACCGGACCGCGCGCCCCGGCCATGCGCTGTGGCGTGTGTCGGTGCCGGCCACGGCGCCGGTGCTGGCCCTGCCGGCCGGCGTGGCGCCGCCGCTGGTGGAGTGGCACGGCGCGCTGCGCTGGGTGCAGGCGCCCGTGGCGCAGGCCGCAGCCCTGCAGGAGGCCGCGCGCCAGGTGGGTGGAAGTGCTTCTCTTTTCATAGCTGATGGCGCAGAGAGGACGGGCGATGGCGTGGTTTTTGATGCGCAATCCGCGGCCCTGGCGCAGATCCACGCGCGGCTCAAGCAGGCCTTTGATCCGGCCGGCGTGTTCAACCCGGGCCGCATGGGCGGCAGCTGGTAGCGCCATGCGCCTGCTGCGCCACCTGACGGGGCTGCACCGCACGCACGCCACCAACCGGGTGCTGGGCCTGCTGCTGGCGTTCAATGCGGGCGCCATCAACGCGGGCGGCTTCCTGGTGCTGGCGCGCTACACCTCGCACATGACGGGCTTCACCTCGCAGGTGGCCGACTCCCTGGTGATGGGCGATATGGCGCTGCTGCTGGGCGCGGTGGGCGCCATCCTGGCCTTTCTGGCGGGGGCAGCCACGGCGGCCATCCAGATCCACTGGGGCCGGCAGTACCGGCTGCGCCACCTGTATGCGCTGCCGCTGCTGCTGGAGGCCGTGCTGATGCTGCCCTTCGGCCTGATGGGGGCGCTCACGCTCACCTGGCACACGCCGTTCGCGGTGCCGCTCACCGTGTTGCTGCTGTCGTTCATCATGGGGCTGCAGAACGCGCTGGCGTCCAAGGTCTCGGGCGGCAAGATCCGCACCACGCACATGACCGGCAACTTCACCGACCTGGGGATCGAGATCGGCAAGGCGCTGTACTGGAACCGCTACCGCACCGAGGCCACGCGCGTGCGCCCCAACGGCGACCGGGTGCGGCTCTTCGGCGGGCTCATCCTCGCCTTCGTGCTGGGCGGCATCGCGGGCGCGGCCGGCTTCAAGTACGTGGGCTTCATCTGCGTGCTGCCGCTGGCGGCCCTGCTGCTGTGGCTGTCGCTGCCGCCCTACCTGGACGACCTGCGCCACAACCGTGCGCTGCGGGCCTGGACCTTCGGCTGGGCGGACCGCTTGCGGCCGCGCCGCCGCAAGACCGGCGCTGCCTCCCACGAAGGTCCGCCGCACTGACCGACCCGCAGGCCCCGTGCTCGCTCCGCTCCCCCTTCCTATTACAGAGACAAGCCCACGATGCAAACCCAGCTCGCCCCCCAGTACCAGGGCACGCCCGAAGGGCAGGAGGCCGAAGCCATCCTGCGCAAGTGCGTCCACTGCGGCTTCTGCACCGCCACCTGCCCGACCTACCAGTTGCTCGGCGACGAGCTGGACGGGCCGCGCGGCCGCATCTACCTCATCAAGCAGGTGCTGGAAGGCGCCACGCCCACGCGCAAGACGCAGCAGCACCTGGACCGCTGCCTCACCTGCCGCAACTGCGAGACCACCTGCCCCAGCGGCGTGCAGTACGGGCACCTGGTGGACATCGGGCGCAAGTTGGTCGACGAACAGGTGCCCCGCCCGCTGGGAGAGCGCGCCGCCCGCTGGGCGCTGAAGGAGGGCCTGCCCTCGCCGCTGTTCCGTCCCGCCATGAAGGCCGGCCAGGCCGTACGCGGCCTGCTGCCCGCCGCGGTGCGCGCCAAGGTGCCCGCCCCGCAGCAGGCCGGCGCCTGGCCGGTGCGCGAGCACGCCCGCAAGGTCCTCATGCTGGCGGGCTGCGTGCAGCCGGCCATGCTGCCCAACGTCAACCGGGCCACGGCTCGCGTGCTGGACGCGGCCGGCATCCAGACCATCGTCGCGCCCCAGGCCGGCTGCTGCGGCGCCGTCAAGTTCCACCTCAACGACCAGGAAGGGGGGCTGGCCCAGGCCCGCGCCAACATCGACGCCTGGTGGCCCTACGTGGACTCGCCGGCCGGCGTGGAGAGCATCGTCATCAACGCCTCGGGCTGCGGCGTGATGGTCAAGGACTACGGCCACCTGCTGCGCGGCGACGCGCACTATGCCGAGCGCGCCGCGCGCATCAGCGCCCTGGCGCGCGACCTGTGCGAGCTGCTGCCCGACATGCTGCCCGAGCTGGCCGAGAAGCTGCAAGGCCGCGTCGCCCCCACCGAAGCCCTGCTGGCCTACCACCCGCCCTGCACGCTGCAGCACGGCCAGAAGCTGCGCGGCGGCGTCGAGACGCACCTGGCCGCGCTGGGCTTTCGCGTGACCACCTGCCGCACCGAATCGCATCTGTGCTGCGGCTCGGCGGGCACGTACTCGGTGCTGCAGCCCGCGCTGGCCTACCAGCTGCGCGACCGCAAGCTGGACGCGCTGGGCGATGCCTGCGGCGGCCAGGCGCCCGACGCCATCCTGTCGGCCAACGTGGGCTGCATCACGCACCTGCAAAGCGGCACCGACGTGCCCGTGCGCCACTGGGTCGAGGTGCTGGACGAGGCCCTGATCGGCCGCTGAGGCGCCTGGCGGGCCGGCCCCGCGTCCTTGCGCAGGGTGCCGCAGCGGGGCGTGCGGCAGCGGGGCTGGCATGATGGCGGGTTTTGACCGCTGCGCAGCCGCGCCCCAACCGCGTATTTCTTCTCGCCATGACCGACCCCGTGACCGCACCTGAACCACAGAATCCCGCTCCCGTGCCGGCGGCCGATGCCTCCGCCGCCGTGCCCGCGGACCACGCCGTGGCCGCGCAGCAGCCCACGATGGCCGATGGCAACGCGGCCGGTGCGCCGGCTGCCGCGCCCCGTGCCCGCCAGGAGGGGCGCCGGGGCGGCCGCAACCGCCGGGGCGGCGGCGGCCAGGGCCGTTCCTCCGGCGGCGCCCAGCCCGCCGGTGCCATGGCAGCGGCCATTGCCGCGGCGGGCGCGGTGCCGCAGGCGCCACGACCCTCGGCCGGCCCGCGCCGCACGCATCCCGCGCTGGAGCAGCTGGCCGGTTTCTACCCCCACCTTTTCGGCGCGCAGTTCCTGCCGCTCAAGCGCGGCATCTTCCAGGACCTGCAGGAGGCCCACCCCGGCGTCTTCGAGAAGGAAGACCTGAAGGCCGCGCTCGGCATCCACACCCGCTCCACCCGCTACCTGCAGGTGGTGGCCGAAGGCCGCCCGCGCCATGATCTGGGCGGCCAGCCCGTCGAGGCCATGGCGCCCGAGCACGTGCACCACGCGCTGCTGGAAGTGTTCCGCCGCAAGAAGCCGCGTGACGGCGAAGACCTCACGGCCAAGCTGCGCCGCCGTATCGCGCAGGCCTACGAAGCCTCGGGCCTGACGCGCGAGGCGTACGACGCGCTGGCGCGCGGCCGCGACGAGAAAGCCAATGCGCTGCTGGACGAGGCCTTTGCCGAAGTCGCCGAGCGCGACGCCAAGGCCGAGGCCCTGCTGCGTGCCTACGAGGCCAGCGGCAGCACGTCGGTGGAGCAGTTCGCCGACATGTACGGCATGGACCAGCGCACCGTGGGCCAGATGCTGGCCCGCGCCCGCCGTCCGCGTACTGCGGCGCCCGCGGCCGTGCCCCCCGAGGCCGCGCCCGGCAGCAGCGCGCACTGACCGGCACAGGCAGGCCGCGCGCCAACCTGCCCGGCGGGGCGGAGCCGGCGGGCCGACGGCCTGCCTGCTGACACTACGCTGTCAGCAGGCCAGCGCACCATGGCGTCCTTCATCACTTCGATCGAAAGGATCGCTGCCATGACCACCACGTCTCCCACCCCGACCTCGGCCATCACCTGGTTCGAGATTCCCTGCGCCGACCTGCCGCGCGCCCAGGCCTTCTACGAGCAGGTGCTGGGCCGGCCCATGCACCGTGAAGACGTGGGCACGGGCCCGATGGCCTTGTTCTCGTGCGAGGACGGCGCCACCGGCGGCTGTCTGTCCAGCCATCCGGACCATGCCGTGGCGCCCGGAAGCGCCGGTGTGCGCATCTACCTGGACTGCAGCCCCAGCCTGGACGCCGTGGTGGCGCGCGTCGAGCCGGCGGGCGGGCAACTGGCCGGCGAAATCATCGAGCTGCCGCGCGGCATCGGCTTCATCGCCCACATGGTGGACGTAGACGGCAACTTCATCGGCCTGCATGCGATGGCCCGGTAACGCCGGCGCCCCGCGCAAAGCAGTTCGGCGGCGCCGCTTGCGGGCCCGACACGAATCGCTGACAGTCATGTGCCGCAGCGCGTGGCAAGCCCCTGCCGCGGCATCGTTTTGCTTTGTTTTTCATAGCTGCTTGCGATTGACTGATAAGCGCTGAAGCCACTTTTCACTCTCTATCCTGCCGTAGTGCATGCGCCGTGCCGACCGCCTGTTCCAGATCGTGCAGCTCATCCGGGGCCGCCGCCTTTCCACCGCCGAGTTCCTTGCGCAGCGGCTGGAGGTGTCGGTGCGCACCATCTACCGCGACGTGGCCGACCTGCAGCACCAGGGCGTGCCCATCGAGGGCGAGGCCGGCGTGGGCTACCGGCTGGGGGCGGGTTTCGACCTGCCGCCGCTGATGTTCAGCCAGGGCGAGGCCAACGCGCTCGTGGCCGCGGCGCGCCTGGCGCAGGCGTGGCTGGACCCGGGCCTGGCGCGCGAACTGGACGGCGCGCTGGGCAAGATCCTCTCGGTGCTGCCGCCCGCGGCCCGCGCGGCGGCGGAGGCCCAGGCGCTGTATGCGCCCTCGGTCGGCCTGAGCGCGCGCGAACAGGCCACGCTGCAGACGCTGCGCGAGGCCGTGCAGAGCCGCCACGTGGTGCAGATCGACTACGCCGACGAGCAGGGCCGGGCCAGCGTGCGGCGCATCTGGCCGCTGGGCTGCTTCTATTGGGGCCGCGTGTGGACCCTGGCCGCGTGGTGCGAACTGCGTGGCGACTTCCGCGGCTTTCGCCCCGACCGGGTGGTGGCGCTGCAGGTGCTGGAAGAGCGCTTCACGCCGCAGCCCGGCCGCACCCTGGCCGACATGGTCCGCCAGGTCGAGGCCGACATGGCCTGCAAGACCGCAACCCTGCACAACCCGCCGGATCCGCGGAGGTTTCCATGACCGAGATCGTTTACTACGTCGCCGCCTCGCTGGACGGCTTCATCGCCGGCCCGCAGGACGAGCTGGACTGGCTGCAGGCCTTCGACGGTGCCGGCGCCGACTACGGCCTGGCCGACTTCATGGGCACGGTGGATGCCGTCGCCATGGGGCGGCGCACCTGCGAGGTGGTGCAGTCGCTGGGCGCGTGGCCCTACGGCGAGTGCCCCGCATGGGTGTTGAGCCGCCAGCCGCGGCCGGATGGCGGGGTGCTGCCCGCGCATGTGGGCTGGGGCCCGCTGTCGCCCGATGCGCTGCTGGCGCAATGGCAAAGCCAGGGCGTGCGCCGGGGCTGGCTGCTGGGCGGCGGCGACGTGGCCGGGCAATTCCTGCGCGCAGGCTGCGTGCACCGGCTGATGCTGGCGACGATGCCCGTCACGCTGGGCGCTGGCGTGCCGCTGTGGGGCACGGGCGGCGCCCTGCAGAGCGAGCGCTGGGTGCCATGGCGGCACCACCGCTACGACAACGGCGTGCTCACCCAGGAGCTGTGGCGCGCCACGCCGGACGCGCTGCCCGACGAGGCTGCAGAAGCGGACGAGGAAGAGGACGAGGACGCCGCAACAGCCGGCGGTGCGGCGGCATCTGGCTTCGCCGTGCCGGCGGTGTGATGCGCCGGCAGCCCGCACAGGGCCATCGCCGGCGGGCGGGTGGGAGGACGCGTCAGGCCGCCAGCGCGGCCTCGATGTCCTTGGCCAGGGCTGCCGGCTTGTCCAGCGGCGCGTAGCGGCGGATCACCTGGCCGTCCTTGCCGATCAGGAACTTGGTGAAGTTCCATTTGATGGCCTTGGTGCCCAGCAGGCCGGGCGCCTCGGCCGTGAGCCAGCGGTACAGCGGCGTCGCATCGGCGCCGTTCACGTCCACCTTGGCCATCATCGGAAAGCTCACGCCGTAGTTGAGCTGGCAGAAGCTGGCGATCTCGTCGTTGCTGCCCGGGTCCTGTTTGCCGAACTGGTTGCAGGGAAAGCCCAGCACCACGAGGCCCTTGCCGGCGTACTGCTGGTGCAGTTCTTCCAGGCCGGCGAACTGCGGGGTGAAACCACAGGCGCTGGCCGTGTTGACGATGAGCAGCACCTGGCCCTGGTAGTTGCGCAGCGGCACGGCCTGGCCGTTCATCTGCAGGGCATCGAAGTCGTACACGCTGGTCGGGGTCATGGTGGCTTTCCGGTGGTCGACCTGCATGGTACGCGCAAGCCCCGCCGTGCTGGCGGGGGGTGGCCCAGTGCGGCCGCTCAGGGCTTCTTCGGCAGGTCGGTCGAGGCGGCAGCCCCTTCGCCCTCGCCGGGGCCGGGTGCGGGGGTGACGGCGTTGCTGGCGCTGGGCGCGGCGGGCTCGGCAGGGTGGGCGTCCGACGAAGGCGTGGCGGCCGGCGCGGCAGCGGGCGCGGTGGTGCCGGTCGAACTGGAGGACGGAGCGGCCGGGCGGTCGCAGGCGGTGAGGACAGCGGCGGCGAGAAGGCCGGCGGCCAGGGCGGAGAGGGTGCGCATGGGGCGGTGGCTGCCGCGGCGGGCGCGGCAGGTGGTTGGTTAAGAGGGCCTGAATCTAGAGGCCCCGCCGGACGCCGTCCAGCATCTGCCCGGTGGTCGCGGTGCCGACCTACAGGGCGACCGCCTGCCATGGCCGCGCTGACGCGGCCCCCATGGTTTCGAAGAAACGCTATTGAATCAATAGCTGTATGCGCTCGTCCCTGCTGCGCTACGGGCTGATTTGATTCCGAAGGCTGTTCGGTGGCCCCTGCCTGCCGCGGGGCCGGAAGAGAACGCGGGACGCGCTCAGCGCCCGCGCCGCAGCGAGGCCAGCAGGGCCGCGCAGAGGATCAGGCTGCCGCCCAGCAGGGTGCGCGGCTGCAACTCGGACGCCGACAGCAGCACCGACGACACGCTGGCAAATACCACTTCCGACAGCATCACCACGGCGGTGGTGCCGGCCGCCAGCCGCGCGGCGCCGTACTGCAGTGCCCAGTTGCCCAGCATCAGCAGGCCGGACAGCAGCAGGCCGGTGACCACCCAGGTGGCGTTGGGGGCGGGAAAGGGTTCCACCACGCCCACCTGCAGCCCGATGGTGCCCACCGTCAGCGCCATCAGCATGCAGCCGCCGAACATCACGAACATGCGCGCCTGGCCGGGCACGGCGTGCAGGCGGCGCAGCGTGACGTTGGTGAGTGCGAACATGAAGCCGCCCAGCAGCGCCAGCGCATCGGCCAGCGACAGGTTGTGCAGCAGACGGCTGGCGGGCGCATCTGCGGGCAGCAGCACCAGCACCACGCCAGCGAAGGCCAGCAGCAGGCGCAGCAGCGCGGCGGGCGTGGGACGCTCGCCCAGGATCTTCCAGGCCAGCAGCACGGCCCAGGCGGGCATCAGATAGAACAGCAGGATCACGCGCACCACGTCGCCGATGGTCACGGCCCAGTTGAAGGCGACATTGTTCAGGCCCGAGGCCAGGGCCAGCAGCCACAGCTGCGGGTGCTGGCGCACCTGGGCCCAGAGGCCCGGGCGTGCGATGAGCAGGCCCAGCAGCACCACGCAGTACATCGCCGCCGTGGCCCACAGCGGATGCAGGCCGGCGGCGTGCATCCGCTGGAAGGGCCACCACGCCAGCCCCCAGACGAAGGCGTTGAACAGCAGGGCGAAGATGGGCAGCGGCGATTGCATGGTCAAAAATGGCTGCAGCGCTTGATGGGTAAGCGCATGCTGCTATCGAAAGCGTAGTTTGGAGTAGCCCGGCTGCAGTGGCGGGCCGCTGCCGCGGGTGCCCCGCTCAATGGTGGTGGTCGTGCCGGGCGATGTGCAGCAGGTGCTCCACCTCTTCGCGGTGGTGCGTGCAGTTGTGCGCGTGCCAGCGCTGGATGAGCCACATCACGCCGGCCACCACCAGCCCGAACGCCGTGATGGCGCCGAACACCGACAGACCCATCTTCAGCGACAGGCTGTAGAACGCGCCCAGGCCCAGGATGCAGGCCTGCTCGTTGAAGTTCTGCACGGCGATGGAGCGGCCCGCGCCCATCAGGTTGTGGCCGCGGTGCTGCAGCAGGGCGTTCATGGGCACCACCAGGTAGCCGCCCAGGCCGCCCAGCAGGATCAGGAAGGGAATGGCCACCCAGATGCTGTTGATGAACACCATCAGGATCAGCAGCAGGCCCATGGCGATGCCCAGCGGAATCACCTTGGTGGCCGCATCCAGCCGCATGCGCATGGAGGCGATCACCGCGCCCGCCGCCGTGCCGATGGCCACCACGCCCGTGAGCGCCGAGGCCTGCGTGGTGTTGTAGCTCAGCGCCGCGGCCGCCCAGGCCAGCACGATGAACTTGAGGTTGCCGCCCGCGCCCCAGAACAGCGTGGTGGTGGACAGCGAGATCTGGCCCAGCTTGTCGCGCCACAGGCGGTTGTTGCAGGCCCAGAAGTCCGGCAGCATGGCCAGCGGGTTGGCCGGCATGGGGCGCATCTCGACGCCCGTGTGCGGTATGCGCGTGTTGAACCAGGCGGCAATGAGGTACAGCACGATCATGGCGGCGATGGCCGCCTCGGCCGCGGTGTCCACGCCGGTTTCCAGCAGCGGCAGGTCGATGGACAGCAGCACGCCCGACACCGCGGGCCCCACCAGCTGGCCGCCCAGCAGCACGCCCAGGATGATGGAGGCGATGGTCAGCCCCTCGATCCAGCCGTTGGCCTTGACCAGCTGCGACGCCGGCAGCAACTCGGTGAGGATGCCGTACTTGGCAGGGGAGTACGCGGCGGCGCCCAGGCCGACCACGGCATAGGCGATGAGCGGGTGCGAGCCGAACAGCATCATCAGGCAGCCCACCACCTTGATGGCATTGCTGACGAACATCACCTTGCCCTTGGGCAGGGCGTCGGCAAAGGCGCCGACCCAGGGCGCGAGCACCACGTAGAACAGCGCGAACATCGGCACCAGGGCGGCGCGCTGCCATTCAGGGGCACCGCTGGTGCGCAGCAATTCCACGGCGGCCACGAAGAGTGCGTTGTCGGCCAGCGAGCTGAAAAACTGCGCCGACATGATGGTGTAGAAACCGCGCTTCATCGAATGGCTGTGGGGTGCATCAGTGTGGCTGATGCCCTGTTAAATATCGTAACCCGCTACAAGTGACTGGCGGTTATATCACGCGGGTTCGCCGGCCCAGTGCCAGAATTCCACCCTTTCGCTCCGTAGAAATACCGCCATGCCGCGTCCCATCCAGGCCACCATCCACACCGCTGCGCTGCAGCACAACCTGGGCCGCGCGCGCCGTGCGGCGCCCGATGCGCTGGTGTGGGCGGTGGTCAAGGCCAACGCCTACGGACACGGCATCGAGCGGGTGTTCGAGGGCCTGCGCAGCGCCGATGGCTTCGCGCTGCTGGACCTGGCCGAGGCCGAGCGCATCCGTGCCCTGGGCTGGCGCGGCCCCATCCTGCTGCTGGAGGGGGTGTTCGAGCCGCGCGACCTGGAGCTGTGCTCCCGCCTGGGCCTGTGGCACGCGGTCCACTGCGACGAGCAGATCGACTGGCTGGCCGCGCACAAGACGCAGGCCCCGCACCGCGTCTTCCTCAAGATGAACTCCGGCATGAACCGCCTGGGCTTCACGCCCGAGCGCTACCGCGCCGCCTGGGCCCGCCTGAACGCGCTGACGCAGGTGGACGAGATCTCGTTCATGACCCATTTCAGCGACGCCGACGGCCCGCGCGGCATCGGCCACCAGATGGCCGCCTTTCTGCAGGCCACGCAGGACCTGCCGGGCGAGCGCAGCGTGAGCAACAGCGCCGCCACCCTGCGCTTCGGCACCGAGCCGCAGGTGCGCGCCGACTGGGTGCGCGCCGGCATCGTGGTCTACGGCAGCGCGCCGGACCATCCCGAGCGCACGGCGGCCGACTGGGACCTGCAGCCCGCCATGACGCTCTCGACCCGCATCATCGGCGTGCAGCACCTGCGGCCGGGCGACACCGTGGGCTACGGCTCGCGCTTCACGGCCGACCGGGCTATGTCCATCGGCATCGCCGCCTGCGGTTACGCCGACGGCTACCCCCGCCACTGCGACACCGGCACGCCCGTGCTGGTCAACGGCGTGCGCACCCGCCTGGTGGCGCGCGTGAGCATGGACATGGTCACCGTGGACCTGACCGGCGTGCCGGGCGCAGGCATCGGCTCCGAGGTCACCCTGTGGGGCCGTGCCGCGAACGGCACGGTGCTGCCCATCGACGAGGTGGCCCAGGCGGCCGGCACCGTGGGCTACGAGCTGATGTGCGCGCTGGCGCAGCGCGTGCCGGTGGTCGTCGACTAAGCCGACGGGCCGCGCGGCGGCCGAGCGCATCCTGCGCTGCGACCGAGAGCAGGGGTGGCGCGCCCTGCGGGATGCCGCTCAGCCCCGCAGGAACTCGCGCAGCGCACTGGCCACCAGCGCCAGCGGCGCCAGCGCGCAGAACCCCGTCACGATGCGCAGGAACATGGGGCCCGCCCGCCGTGCCTCCAGATAGTGGCGGATCAGCAGGCGGCCCTTGACCCAGGCGATGCCCGCCACCGCCAGCGCCATCCCCAGGCGCGACCCGCCGTGGTGCGCATGGCCCACCACCCCCACGCTGGCGGCTGTGAGCAGCAGCAGTGCGAGCCAGGCCAGGGTGGCGCTGTGGCTGACCAGGAAGGGGCGGTGCCTTGTTTTCATTCAGCGGTCCGGCGTCATTGCGCCATCCATCTCCGATACCGGCGCGGCCCAGCCCAGCGGCCGCCGCGCAAGGGCCGCCCCGCCGCGCTGGCGGCGTCCCTCTGCCCGCCGCACGCAGTGCGGCGAGCGCGGGGGGAAGCGGCGCAGCCGCTCAGGGGGGTGATCTCCATCACGCGAAGACATAGAACAGGCTGAACACCATCAGCCACACCAGGTCGGTGGCGTGCCAGTACACGGCCAGCGACTCCAGCCCGCGGCAGTCCTGCGCCGAGTAGGCCCCGGTGGACAGGCGCGCCAGGCCCCAGCCCATGCCGAGCAGGCCCCAGCAGGCATGCACGAAGTGGTTGATGGTCAGGTAGTAATAGACCACCACGAAGATCCCCGCGCCGGCGTGGATGCCGTGGGCCGCGTTCCACTGCCACTCCAGCGCCTTGACGGCCGGGTAGGCCAGGCCCAGCAGCAGCGCTGCCGCCAGCCAGCGCTGCGCGGCGGAACGCCGGTCGGCGCGCATGCTGCGCACGGCCCGCACCAGGAAGTAGCCGCTGGTGACCATCACCCCGGTGACCGCGACGCCCGCCACCGTCCACAGGCGCGCCGCGCCGTCCTGAAAGGCCTGCGGATGGAACCAGCGCGCGCCGAAGTACACGCCAAAGAACACCGCGAATTCGAACAGCTCCAGGCTGATGGCGACCCACATGGCCCGGTGGCCGGGCATCTCGGGCACGGCGGCGGAGTCGGTGCGGGGACCGGGGGCGCACCCGGCCAGGGCCGGGGGCAAGGGCACGGGCAGGGAGGGGGTCAGCGAGGCGGCCGAGAGCATGGCGCGCCATCATGCCCAGCGCGGCCGCGCGGTGGCGGCTGCGGTGGCCTCTTGCTGATGTACATCAGACCCGGGCGCTTGCGCAGCCCAGGGAACCAGCCAACAGCCCAACGACGGCCACGCCTGCTCTGCGGCCCGTTCTGGTGAGTGCTATGCTAAATATAGCTGCATGCGCTTATGAATAAAGCGCTGGAGCCTGATTTCATCCCTGATCGGTCACTTGCCGAAGACCGCCCACCACAGCACCTTGATCGCCTCGCGCTCGGCTTCCAGGGTCTCGGGCGCCACGCGCGTGGGCTCTTCGTTGAGCCGGGCCCGGTGCTGCACCTGGCGCAGCTTGCGGTAGGCGGCGGCCGCCGCCGTGCCCACGCCGGCCGGCAGCAGCCCGGCGGCCTCGGCGCGCTGCAGCAGCCCGATGTTGCCCAGGTTCTGGCGCAGGCCCGGGTGTTCCGCGGACTGCGACAGCACCAGGTACTGCACGGCGAACTCGGCATCCACCATGCCCGCGGGGCTGTGCTTCACGTCGAACTGCCCGGCCGGGACCGGATGGGCGGCGCGCACGCGTTCGCGCATGGTCACGATCTCGTCGCGCAGCGCGACCGGGTCGCGTGGGGCGGTGATGACGGCCTCGCGCACGGCGTCGAAGCGGGCGCGCAGGGACAGGGCGCTGCGCTCCGAAGGCGCCGGGGAGGTGCCTTCGTCCTCGTCCGGCGCAGGCGCTGCCAGGTCTTCGCTGCCCAGCACGAAGCGCGCGCGCGTCATGGCCTGGTGCTCCCAGGTCCAGGCGGTGTTGCTGCCGCGCCGTTCCTGGTAGTTGGCATAGGCCTCGAAGCGCGTGACCAGCAGGCCGGAGTTGCCGTTGGGCCGCAGCGCGGTGTCGATCTCGAACAGATCGCCCTCGCCGGTCTTCACCGTGAGCCAGTTGATGAGCTTGCGCACGAAGGCCGAGTACACCTCGGGCGCGCGGTCATCGTCGTCGTCGAAGACGAACACGATGTCCAGGTCGCTGCCGTAGCCCAGTTCCCGGCCGCCCAGCTTGCCATAGGCAATGATGCCGAACTGCGGGGTCTCGCGGTGGCGGTTCTTCAGGCGGCTCCAGCACCACTCGGCCGTCAGCTTGAGCACGCTGTCGGCCAGGGCGGAGAGGTCGTCCGCCGCCTGCTCGATGGTGACGCGCCCCTCCACGTCGCGCGCCAGCGTGCGGAAGGTTTCCGCATGGTGCGCGCGGCGCAGCAGGTTCAGCAGGGTTTCGTCGTCGTCCTCGCCGGTGGTCTGCAGCGAGGCCAGGCGCAGGCGCAGTTCGCGCTCGAAATCTGCGGGCACGAAGCGCTCGGACAGCAGGGCGTCGCCGGCCAGCTCGTCGATCACGCCGGGGTGCTGCAGCATGTAGCGCGCCGGCCACTTGGCCGCGCCCAGCAGGTGCAGCAGATGTTCGTGGACGGAGGGCCGCTCCAGCAGCAGGGCCAGGTAGCTTTCGCGGCGCAGCAGCGGCTCCAGCCAGCCGACCAGGCGCACCGCGGCGTCCTCGTTGACCTTGCCCTCGGCCAGCCAGCGGCCGGTACGCTGCACCAGCCGGAACAGCCGGTGGCGGGCCTCGTCGCGCAGGCTGGCCACGCGGGGATGGGTCTTCCACTCGGCCACGCGGTCGCGCACGGTGGGCGGCAACTGCTCCAGCAAGGTGTCCAGCTCGGGCGCCGGCGCGGCCTGGGCGCGCGGCCCGCCACAGCCGCCGCCGCTGCATTGCTTCTTGCCCGGGCTGCCCAGCAGCGTGTCGAACTCCTGCGCGACCAGTTCGCGGTGCGCGTCCAGCTGGTGCAAGAAGGCGCAGCTGCCCAGACCCAGGGTGTGGGCGATCCAGGCCAGGTCGTCGTCGCGGGTGGGCAGCACATGGGTCTGCTGGTCGTCCAAATACTGGATGCGGTGCTCCACCCGGCGCAGGAAGGTGTAGGCCGCCGCCAGCGCGTCGGCCGTCTCCTGGGGCATCAGGCCGGCGCGTGCCAGGCGCTGCAGCGCCTCCAGCGTGGGGCGGCAGCGCAGCTCGGGGAACTGGCCTCCGCGCACAACCTGCAGCAGCTGCACGATGAATTCGATCTCGCGGATGCCGCCGCGCGAGAGCTTCACGTCGTTGGCGCGCTCGGGGTGGCCGGCGCTGCGCTTGGCGGCGTGGTCGCGGATCTGGCGGTGCAGGGAGCGCAGCGCGTCGAACACGCTGTAGTCCAGGTAGCGGCGGAACACGAAGGGCAGCACCACGCCGCGCAGGGCCTGCACCTCCGGCTGGCCCAGGCAGTCGCGCGGGGCGACCACGCGGCTCTTGAGCCAGGCGAAGCGCTCCCATTCGCGGCCGTGCGTCTGCAGGTACTCCTCCAGCGCGGCCAGCGAGACGGCCGGCGGCCCGGAGTTGCCGTTGGGCCGCAGCGCCAGGTCCACCCGGAACACGAAGCCGTGCTCGGTCGTGTCGCCGACCAGGCTGTAGATGGCCTTGACCGCATGGCCGAAGTATTCGTGGTTGGAGATGCGGTTGCGGCCCTCGGCATTGCCGGCCGTTTCGCCGTCGTGCTCGTAGACGTAGATCAGGTCGATGTCGCTGGACACGTTCAGCTCGCGCGCGCCCAGCTTGCCCATGCCGATGATCCACAGCTGCACCGGCTGGCCGTCCGGGCCCCGGGGGGCGCCGTGGCGCGCATCCAGCTCCTCGCGGGCCTGCTGGCAGGCGCGGTCCAGGGCGAACTCGGCCAGCCAGGTCACCGCACGGGTGATGTCCTCCAGCGGGGCCTGCGCCTCGCAGTCCAGGTGGATGAGCCGTTCCATGACCAGCTGGCGCAGGATGCGCAACGCGCTGCCCACATCGTGCCCGCGCTGGCGCAGCGCCTCGTAGGCGGCGCCGAGGGTGTCGCGCTGGGGGGCGCCCGGGGGCAGCAGGGACAGCTCCTGCTCATAGCGCCGGTGCAGCCGCTGCTGGAAGCGCGAGTGCTGGGCGAGGGGCGCGGTGGGTGCCGAAGGCTCTGGGAAAGGCATCTGCATGGAAGGAAGAAGGGGCCGGCTCACACCGTCTCAGGCCAAGGGGTGCACGGAGCGGCGCTGCCGCGGGCAGCTGCCCGCCGACGCGCAGGCGCCGCCATGGCGTACACAAGGACACGGTTTCGCGGTGAACCCGGGGGAGGGGTGCGGGTCATAATTCCTGCCACACATCAAGCATGCCAATGACCGAAACGCCTTCCCACCCCACACGCCTGCTGCGATTCATGGCGGGGTTTGCGCGGTGGTCGCTGGGGCTGCTGTTGGCCTTCTGGCTGTTGCTGGCAGCCGCCTGGGGGGTGCTTCATGGCTGGATTGTGCCGCGTATCGGCGATTTCCGTCCGCAGCTGGAGGCGCAAGCCGGGCGCGCCCTGGGGGTACCCGTTCGCATCGGCGCCATCGGCGCACGTTCCGAGGGCCTGATCCCCTCGGTCGAGCTGGGCAACGTGGCCCTGCTGGACGCCCAGGGCCGCGAGGCCCTGCGCCTGCCGCGGGTGGTGGTGGCCGTCTCGCCCCGCTCCCTGCTCAAGCTCGGATTCGAGCAGCTCTATATAGAAGGGCCTGAGCTGGACGTGCGGCGCGAGCGCGACGGGCGCATCTTCGTGGCCGGGCTGGCGTTCCGCGAGAGCGGCGAGCCGGGCGACAGCAGCGCCGCGGCCGACTGGCTGTTCTCCCAGGCCGAGGTCGCCATCCGCGGCGGCACGCTGCGCTGGACGGACGAGCTGCGCGGCGCGCCGCCCCTGGCGCTGAGCGAGGTGGATCTGGTGCTGCGCAACCGCGGCTGGCGGCATGGTCTGCGCCTGGATGCCACGCCGCCGGCCGAATGGGGTGACCGCTTCACCGTCACCGGCCAGTTCCGCCAGCCGCTGCTGACCACCCATGGCGGCGCCTGGCAGCGCTGGAACGGTCAGCTGTACGCCGACTTCAAGCGGGTGGACGTCTCGCGCCTGAACCAGCATGCCGATGTGGGCGCCCGGGTGGCCGGCGGCCACGGCGCCGTGCGGGCCTGGGCGGACGTGCAGCGCGGCGAGGTCGTCGGCGGCACGGCGGATGTGGCCCTGGCCGGCGTGCAGGCCACGCTGGGCGAGCAGTTGCAGCCGCTGGCGCTGCAGTCGGTGGCCGGGCGGCTGGGCGGGCAGCGCTTTCCGGATGGGTTCGAGTTTTCCACGCGGGGCCTGCAGTTCCTGACGGCCGACGGCATGCGCTGGCCCGGCGGCAACCTCATGGTGCGCCACACCGGCCGCGACCGCCCCGGCCAGGAGCAGGGTGAACTGCGGGCCGACCGGCTGGACCTGGCGGCACTGGCCCTGATCGCCAGCCGGCTGCCGATGGGCGAGGCGGTGCACGGCGCGTTGGACACGTATGCGCCGGCGGGCCTGGTGGACGAAGTGCAGGCGACCTGGCGCGGCCCGCTGTCCGCGCCGCAGCAGTACCAGGTGCGCGGTGCCGTCTCCGGCCTGGCGCTGGCGGCGCAGACGCCCGTGGCGAAGGCTCCCCGTGTGGCGGGCCTGAGCGGGGCCAATGTGCAGTTCGACCTGACGCAGACCGGTGGCAAGGCCACGCTGGCGATGGCCGACGGCGCGCTGCTGCTGCCGCAGGTGTTCGAGGAAGCCCTGGTGCCGGTGGACCGGCTGGACGGCACCGTGCGCTGGCAGATCGAGGGCGACCAGCTGGCCGTGCAGGCCACCGACCTGCGTTTTGCCAATGCCGATGCGCAGGGCGAGGCGCGCCTGTCGTGGCACACGGCCGATCCCGCCCGCTCGCCGGGCCGGTCGCGCTTTCCCGGCGTGCTCGACCTGTCGGGCTCGCTGGAGCGCGCGGACGGCACACGGGTGCACCGCTACCTGCCGCTGGCGATTCCGCCGGATACGCGGCACTACGTGCGCGACGCCGTCACGGCCGGCACGGTGAGCCAGGCGCAGTTCCGCGTCAAGGGCGACCTGCACGACCTGCCGTTCAACCGGCCGTCGCAGGGCGATTTCCACATCGCGGCCAAGGTCAAGGGCGTCACCTATGCCTATGTGCCGCCCGCCCTGCAGAAGGCGGGCGAGCGGCCCTGGCCGGCCCTCACCGACCTGCAGGGCGAGCTGGTGTTCGACCGCTCCTCCATGGCGGTCAAGGACGCCACCGGGAGCTTCGCCGGCGCGGCCCCGGTGCGTGTGCAGAAGGTGAATGCCCGCATTCCCGATCTGGCGCATACCGTGGTGGGCGTGGCTGCGGACGTGCGCGCACCGCTGGGTGACATGCTGGCGCTGGTGGGCAGCACGCACATCGGGCAGTTGCTCAGCGGCGCGCTGGACCAGGCCAGCGCCACGGGCCCGGGCCAGCTGAGCCTGAACCTGAGCCTGCCCATCAGCCATATCGACCAGTCCAAGGTGCAGGGCACGGTGACCCTGGCCGGCAATGATGTCCGTATCGTCCCGGATGCGCCGACCATCTCCCGGGCCCGCGGGGCGGTGCAGTTCACAGAAAGCGGATTCACGCTCGCCGGCATCCAGGGGCGGGCGCTGGGCGGCGACGTGCGCGTCCAGGGCGGCATGAAGGGTGCCGCCACGCCCGCCGGCGCGGGCAATGGGGCCGGGAGTGCCGCCGAGTCGGCCGTGCAGGTGCGCGCCCAGGGGGTGGCCACGGCGGAGGGTCTTCGCCAGGCCAGCGAGATCACGATGCTGTCGCGCCTGGCGCAGAAGGCCACGGGCAGCGCGCCGTATGCGCTCACCCTGGGTATCCGCCGCGGCGTGCCCGAGGTCTTGGTCACCACCAACCTGCAGGGCATGGCGCTGGCGCTGCCCGCGCCGCTGGGCAAGCCGGCCGATGCCAGCCTGCCCGTACGCTTCGAGACACAGCTCACGCGGGAGTCGCTGGCAGCGGCCGCCCCCGGCGCGGCCCCGCCGCCGCTGCGCGACCAGATGGTGCTGGACGTGGACGGCATCGGCTCGGTCACCTACGTGCGCGAGCTCGGTGGTGCCCAGCCGCGCGTCCTGCGCGGGGCCATCGCCCTGGGACTGGCGCCCGGCGAGTCGGCCCCGCTGCCCGCCAGCGGCGTGGCCGCCAACGTGCAGTTGCCGGAGGTGGACGTGCAGGTCTGGGAGGCGGCTCTGCAGGTGCCCGACACCTTGGCCGCCACGACGGCCTCCACGGCCGCGGCGCCCCCTGCATCGGAGGCGGCAGCGGCTGCCGGCGGCGAGGCCAGCGTGTCGGCCAAAGCAGAGGCCAACGGAGCCGCCGCGGCGCAGGAATACCTTCCTTCCCAGATCGCGCTGCGTGCGCGCAGCTTCACCATGCAGGGCCGCACGCTGCACAACGTGGTGGTGGGCGGCTCGCGCGAAGGCAGCACCTGGCGCGCCAACCTCGATGCCACCGAGCTGAGCGGCTATGTCGAGTACCGGCAGGGCGCGGCCGCAGCGGCGGACGGCGCCCCGCCGCAATTCTTCGCGCGCCTGGCGCGGCTGGCCATCCCGCAGGCTGCGGCCACGCAGGTCGACTCGCTGCTGGACGAGAAACCCGCCAGCACGCTGCCTTCGCTGGATATCGTGGTGCAGGACTTCGAACTGCGCGGGCGCCGTCTGGGCCGCATCGAGATCGAGGCACAGAACCGCGCCGTCGGCGGGGGTCAGCGCGAATGGCGTCTGGGCAGGTTCAACCTCATCGCGCCCGAGGCGACCCTCACCTCCAGCGGGCGCTGGGGCCTGGTGCCGGGCACCAGCGGCGAGGGCGCGCAGCGCCGCACCGTCATGGACTTCCGTCTGGACATCCGCGATTCGGGTGACCTGCTGTCGCGCTTCGGCATGGACGGCGTGGTGCGGCGTGGCAAGGGCCGCATGGAAGGGCAGATCGCCTGGATGGGCGCGCCCATCAGCCCCGACTACCGTTCCATGACCGGGCAGATGAACGTGAACGTGGAGTCCGGCCAGTTCCTCAAGGCCGATCCGGGCCTGGCCAAGCTGCTCAGCGTGCTGAGTTTGCAGTCGCTGCCGCGCCGCCTGACGCTGGACTTCCGCGATGTGTTCAGCGAGGGCTTCGCCTTCGACTTCGTGCGCGGAGACGTGCGCGTGGAGCAGGGCGTGGCCACCACCAACAACCTGCAGATGAAGGGCGTGAACGCGGCCGTGCTCATGGAAGGCAGCGCCGACATTGACCGCGAGACGCAGAACCTGCACGTGGTGGTGGTGCCCGAGATCAACGCCATGACCGCGTCCCTGGTGGCCACGGCGATCAACCCCGTCGTCGGGCTGGGCAGCTTCCTGGCCCAGGTGTTCCTGCGCGGGCCCCTGGTACAGGCGGCCACGCAGGAGTTCCGCATCGACGGCACCTGGGCCGACCCGCGCATCGAGCGCGTGGCGCGCCGCAAGCCTGCACCGGGCACCGGCGGCGCTGCGCCCGATGCCTCTTCGACGAATCCCTCTTCCGGAGAAGCCTCATGAAAGTCGCTGCCTTGCAGATGGTGTCGGGCGCCTCGCTCGACGCCAACCTCGCCCAGGCCCGCACGCTGCTGGCCGAGGCCGCGGCGCAGGGCGCCGAACTGGCCGTGCTGCCCGAGTACTTCTGCTTCATGGGTGCGCGCGATACGGACAAGATCGCGCTGCGCGAGACCCAGGGCGAGGGCCCCATCCAGCGCTTCCTGGCCGATGCCGCACGCGAGTTCGGCCTGTGGGTCGTCGGCGGCACGCTGCCGCTGGCCTGCGACAGCGACACCCAGGTCTTCAACACCACGCTGGCCTTCGACCCCACCGGCGCCTGCGTGGCGCGCTACGACAAGATCCACCTGTTCCGCTTCGAGAACGGCGCCGAGCGTTTCGACGAGGCGGCCGTCATCCGCGCGGGCCACGCACCGGCGCGCTTCACCCTGACCGCGCGCGACGGCACCGCCTGGCGCGTGGGGCTGTCGGTCTGCTACGACCTGCGGTTTCCCGAGCTGTACCGCCAGCATGCGAAGGCCGGCGTGGACCTGCTGCTGGTCCCCAGCGCCTTCACCCATACCACCGGCCGGGCCCACTGGGAGGTGCTGCTGCGCGCCCGCGCGGTGGAGAACCTCGCCTATGTGCTGGCGCCCGCCCAGGGCGGCACGCACGAGAACGGCCGCCGCACCTGGGGCCACAGCATGCTGGTGGATCCGTGGGGCAGCGTGCAGGCCCAGCGGCCGGAAGGGGCGGGCGTGGTGCTGGGTTCGCTCGACCCGGCCTTTCTCCGGCAGGTGCGCACGCAGCTGCCGGCGCTCGACCACTGCGTGCTGTAATTCCGCCCGCGCCGCAGAATCCAGGCCCTGGCGCCGCGCAGGTGCGCGACGCCCCACCACCGACATGACATCCTTCATCGGCCGCTTTGGCGGCTTTCTTGCGACGGGCCCGCACCCGCTGCGGTCTGCGCAACGCCCGGGAGGCTCCGCATGAGCAGCGCCGCCGTGCCCGATCCTGCGCCGGACGCCACCGTGGGCGCCGGGCTCGGTGTGGACGCGCCCCTGCCCTGGCGCCGCTGGCACACGGCCTGGCGCCGCTGGTCGCTGTGGACGCTGCTGGTGGCGCTGGTCGTCAGCATGCTGATCACGCTGGTCTGGCTGGCGGGACGCTATGAGGCCAGCCAGGTGCAGAGCAAGCTGGAGCGCGATACGGCCGATGCGGTGGCCGACATCCGCATGGCCTTCTCGCACAACCTGCAGAGCCTGCAGGCGCTGCAGGCCAACGGGCCCGACCTCGCCTCGTGGGAGAGCCGCGCCACCGACCTGCTGAGCGCGCGCCGCGAGCTGGTGCGCGTGGAGTGGCGCGACAGCCAGCTGCGCCTGCACGCCCATGCCGAGACGCCTTACCGCCCCATGCAGTGGGACGCCGAGGCCCGTGGCACCACGCACTCCGACATCGCCATGGCCTGCAGCAATGCGCGGCGCATCGGCGGGCCGTCGTACTCCAGCAGCTATTTCCAGCCGCAGCGCGACGGCATGGGCTCCGAGATGATGGAGCTGTGCGTGCCCCTCATCGACGGCGGCCGCTTCACGGGCTTCCTGGTGGCGACGTACGCGCTGCAGAACGTGCTGGTAGACCTGGTGGCACCCAATCTGCAGCGCGGGCAGGAGGTGTCCTTCACCGAGGCCGACGGCACCCGCCTGGCCATGGTCGGGGCCATGCGGCGCGGTTCGCGCATGTTCACCGCGCAGCAGCTGTTCGACCTGCCGGGGGCGACGCTCGTGCTGCGCATGGACAGCTGGCACAGCGCGCCCAGCGTGTTCCCCAACGTGCTCACGGCGCTGGTCACCGCCATGTCGATCGCGCTGGTGACAGTGCTCGTCGTGCTGGTGCGCGACAACCGCCGCCGCCTGCGCGCCGAGCGCGACCTGGCCGATGCGCTGGCCTTCCGCAAGGCCATGGAAGACTCGCTGGTCACCGGCCTGCGCGCCCGCGACCTGCAGGGCCGCATCACCTACGTCAACCCGGCCTTCTGCGAGATGGTGGGCTTCACGGCGCAGGAGCTGGTGGGGCTGTCGGTACCGCTGCCTTATTGGCCGCCGGAGTTCGCGCAGGAGTACAGCGAACGCCAGGTGATCCGCCTGTCGGGCCAGCAGATTCCGCCACGCGAAGGCTACGAGTCGACCTTCATGCGGCGCGATGGCACGCGCTTTCCCGTGATGATCTACGAGGCGCCGCTGATCAACGCGCAGGGGCTGCACACCGGGTGGATGAGCTCCTTCCTCGACGTGAGTGACCAGCGCCGCATCGAGGAGCTGTCGCGCACCTCCCAGGAGCGCCTGCAGGCCACGGCGCGGCTGGCCACGGTGGGCGAGATGGCTTCGCTGCTGAGCCACGAGCTGAACCAGCCGCTGGCCGCCATCTCCAGCTATGCCAACGGATCGCTCAACCTGCTGGCGGCGCCGGATGGCGCGCCCGACCAGCCGCCCGAGCCCGACGCGCTCAAGGATGTGCACACGGCCATGCAGCGCATCGCCCAGCAGGCCGAGCGCGCCGGGCGGGTCATCAAGAGCGTGCACGACTTCGTGCGCCGGCGCGACCAGTCACGCGAGACCGTCCCGGCGCGCGACCTCTTCGATGCGGTGATGCCCATCATCCGGCTGCAGGCCCGCAAGCTGGCGGTGCGCGTGCACATCGACATCGAGCCCGGCCTGCCGCCGGTGCTGTGCGACCGCACCATGGTCGAGCAGGTGCTGCTCAACCTGGCGCGCAACGCCATGCAGGCCATGGACGACCCGCAGATCCACCCGCGCGTGCTCGACCTGCGGGTGCGCCGCGCCGCGTCGAATGCCAGCCAGACCTGGCTGGAGTTCTCGGTGGGCGACATCGGCGTGGGCATCCCCAGGGAGGTGGGCGAGCGCCTGTTCACGCCTTTCTTCACCACGCGCAGCGAGGGCATGGGCCTGGGCCTGTCGCTGTGCCGCACGGTGGTCGAGCAGCACGGAGGCTTTCTCGGCCATGCCGCGCGCGAACCGCGTGGTACGGTATTCACTTTCACCCTGCCCGCCGCGCCCGAGGCCTGACGCCGCAGGCCTCGGCCCCGATGGCGGGGCCTTCCCCGACAATGCATCGCATGAAATCCCAGATCCCAGGCGCCGGCCGCGGCGCCGTCCCTTTGCACCGCCCGGGCCGGGTGGCGTCCCTCCGGGTGGCCGGCTGATGGAGCCCGTCTCTAACGCCACCGTCTACATCGTCGACGACGACGCCGGCGTGCGCGAGGCCCTGGCCTGGCTGTTGCGCTCGCGCCGTCTGCCCAGCGAATCGTTTGACAGTGCCGAGGCCTTCGAGGCCATGCTGGCCGAGCGCGCCGCCCACGGCGGGCGGCAGCGCCAGCCCTGTTGCCTGTTGCTGGATGTGCGCATGACCGGCATGAGCGGGCTGGCCCTGTTCGACAAGCTGGTGGAGCGGGGCGACATCGCCGCCATGCCCGTGATCTTCCTCACCGGGCATGCCGACGTGCCCACGGCCGTGGCCACGGTCAAGCGGGGTGCCTTCGACTTCTGCGAGAAGCCTTTTTCCGACAACCTGCTGGTGGACCGCATCCAGGGGGCGCTGGCGCTGTCCGCCGCGCACATGGAAGAGCGGCGCGCACAGCATGAGCTGCAGGACCGCCTGGCCGACCTGACTGACCGTGAGCGCGACGTGATGCGCCTGGTGGTGGAGGGCCTGCCCAACAAGCTCATCGCCGACCAGCTGGACATCAGCGTGCGCACGGTGGAGGTGCACCGCTCGCGCGTGTTCGACAAGATGCAGGTGAAGTCCGCCGTCGAACTGGCCAACCTGCTGCGCAGCCTTTAGAGCCTGTTTACGATCTCCCATGGGTCGCGCAGCGGTGTAGACGGGATGGATGCAAGGCGCGGTGCGCCGTGGATAGCCTGGCTATCCACCAGCGCCGCAACGCCGCAGTCCGCCCGCCCACGCCGCTGCCCTTCGGGTTGGAGCGAAATCGGGCGATTGGACGCCCCGGTTGCTTGCATGGGCACGAGCCCATGCGGCGCACCCGAAGCATCCACTCATCCCGATTGCGCTCCAACGCGATCCCCTGTGAGATCGTAAACAGGCTCTTAGCAATTCCCTGAGGCGCTGAGCGGCTCCATCCAGCCGCCAGAGCCGGCAGCCCTCGCTGCGGGGCCGCCTTCGGCTTGCTGCCACTGGGCCTGGCCTTGCCCGTATCGGTTGCGGCCACGGGCACATGCGGCGAAATCGCTTCCCATCCCCGCCGCCCAGGCGGGGTCAGCGCGTGGCGTCTCTCATCCAGAGCCCTCCAAAACAAAAGGCAGGCCCAGGCCTGCCTTGGTACTGAAGGCCCTCACGTGGGCCGGAACTCAGCCGCGTGCGCGTTCGCCCACGAAGATTTCCACGCGGCGGTTGCGTGCGCGGCCGTCGCCGGTGTCGTTGGTGGCGATGGGCTCGCGGGCGCCGCGGCCTTCCACCTGGATGCGGGCACCGTTGACGCCACGGGCCGTCAGGTAGTTGCGGGTGCTGGTGGCGCGGTCCAGCGACAGTGGGTTGTTGATGGCATCGCTGCCGGTGGAGTCGGTGTGGCCGACGATGCGCACCTCGGCGTTGGGGTTGTTGCGCAGGCCTTCGGCGAAGCGGTCCAGCACGGGCGCGAAGTTGCCCTGAATGTCCGAACGGTTGGTGGCGAACGAGATGTCGCTGGGAATGTCCAGCTTGAGCTGGTTGTCGGGCGTCTGCGTCACGACCACGCCGGTGCCGCGCGTGACCTGCTGCATTTCCTGCTTCTGGCGCTCCAGGTTCTGCGACCAGATGTAGGTGCCCAGGGCGCCCACGCCGGCGCCGATCAGCGCGCCCGTGCCGGCATTGCCGCCGGCGACCGCGCCGAGCACGGCGCCGCCGGCCGCACCCGCGCCTGCGCCGATGGCGGTGCGGCGCTGGGTGTCGTTCATGTTGGCGCAGCCGGTGGCCAGCAGGGCTGCGGCGGTGGCGGCGATGAGGATGTGGTGACGCTTGGTGGACATGGCAGGCTCCTTGAAGGAATACGTTGTTCGTTGTTCTCGCCCGCTGCACGGGCGTCCGACGAAGGTAGCTGCAGGGGCCCGCGCAGGTCTGTAGGACCGGGGCGCTTGGCGCCGTCCTTCCAGGGCTGGAATGCGCCCTGGATCATCAGGGGCCTCAGGTTCGTGGGGGCGGCCCCGGCGGCGGCGATGCCGCAGCGCCATGGGACGCCGCAGGGTCTGCCGCTGGCGGTGCGGCTGGGACGTCTGGGGTATCTGGCGCGGCGGGGTGTGGGGCGTCTGGCGGCGGGATCAGTTCGCCGCGCCGGCGGCCGGAGAACATGGTCCACCAGACAATCGCCACCAGGACCACCAGAGCGAGCAGTGCTTCAAGCAAAATCAGACCCATGAAATCCCGTCTCCTGCGCCTTGTCGTGATGGCGCTGATTGTAGGAACGCTGGCTGCGTGCTCCACCCGGCCCTCCGCTCCGCCTTCTTCTTCTTCCTTGCCCGCTCCGCTGCCCTCCTCGCCGGGGGCACTGCCGCCTGGCCCGGTCGGTCCCGTACCGGGCACCCTGACGCAGTCCAAGAGCCGCTGGGTGCCCGTGGCCTGGGAGGAACTGCCCGGCTTCACCACCGATGCGCTGCACGAAGCCTGGAATGCCTGGGTCAAGAGCTGCGAGCGCCCGGGCCCGTCGTTCGCCGGCCTGTGCGGCGATGTGCGCCGCCTGAGCATTGCCAGCCCCGAGGAGCAGCGTGCCTGGATGATGCAGCGCCTGCAGCCCTACCGCGTGGAGGCCCATGACGGCAATCCCGAGGGGCTGCTCACCGGCTATTACGAACCCTATCTGGACGCCGCCCGCCAGCCCGGCAACGGGTTCACGGTGCCGATCTACCGCCCGCCCGTGGGCCTGGGCAGCCGCAAGCCCTGGTACACGCGCCAGCAGATCGACACCCTGCCTGAGGCGCAGGCCCAGCTGGCCGGGCGCGTGATCGCCTGGGTGCGCGATCCCATCGAGGCCATGGTGCTGCACATCCAGGGCTCCGGCCGCCTGCGCCTGCAGGAGCCTGACGGCAGCGTGCGGCTGGTGCGCGTGGCCTTCGCCGGCACCAACGAACAGCCGTACCAGAGCGTGGGCCGCTGGCTGCTCGACCGCGGCCTGGTGCGCGACGCCACCTGGCCGGGC
The DNA here is from genome assembly GCF_031453675.1 of Paracidovorax wautersii. Lineage (NCBI taxonomy): Bacteria > Pseudomonadati > Pseudomonadota > Betaproteobacteria > Burkholderiales > Comamonadaceae > Paracidovorax > Paracidovorax wautersii. Next base: position 1,678,248 of record NZ_JAVIZX010000001.1, read on the forward strand.
ATCCGCGAATGGACGCTGCAGAACCCCCAGCGCGTGAACGAGATGCTGTGGGCCAACCCGCGCTACGTCTTCTTCCGCGAGGAGCCGCTGGACGCCATGGACGCCGGCTTCGGCCCCAAGGGCGCCCAGGGCGTGGCGCTCACGCCGGGCCGCTCCATCGCCGTGGACCGCCTGAGCATTCCGTACGGCACGCCGGTGTGGATGGCCTCCAGCGGCCCCACGGTGCAGCTGGCGCGGCTGGTGATGGCGCAGGACACGGGCAGCGCCATTCTGGGCGCCGTGCGGGCCGACTACTTCACGGGCTGGGGCACGGAGGCGGGCGACATCGCGGGCCGGCTCAAGCAGAACCTGCGGCTGTGGGCGTTCTGGCCGAGGCAGGGGTCAACCCCCTGAGGCGCTGGCGCGCCTTCCCCCTTCTCTCGCATCGCTGTGCGATGCGGGAAGGGGGACGACGCCAGTGGCCGGGCCAAGCCCGTTCCACGGCGTCTGCTGGCTTGGCCTGCTCCGCGGCCTTTGGCGCCTAAGGGCGCGCGCGGCGCTGGCGGTGGGCAACGGAGCGGTGGGTTTAGGATAAAAAGGCCTCTAGCCCAATGCCTGTAAGCGCATGCAGCTACTGATTTAGTAGCTTCTTCGGGGCGCAGGGTGAAACTGTGGTGTTTGCCACGCCACCCCAACGGGCCGGGTTTCTTCGTGCTCCATGTGCCGTCTGCGCCTATCCGTCAAGCGCAGGCAGCTATCAATTCAGGCGTGTCGCGCCAGGCGCTCACTCCCCCTCCACCACATAGCGCGACACCACGGGCGGGCTGTCGCCCGTGTGGAAGGCGAACTTGCGGTCGCGCATGGCGACGTCGGAGGCGGTCACGCGGTCGAAGCGGCGCAGGTGTTCGGTCCACGATTCGTCCACCACGCGCTCCACGTAGCGGCGCGGGTCGACGATGTCGTGCTGCAGCTCCCAGCTGAGGGCACCCTGGCGCAGGCGGGCGCGGCGGCTTTCCTGCATGACGGTGCGGAATTCGGCCGCCCGCGCCGGGTCGATGAAGAACTCGATGGACGTCACCAGGCGCAGCCCGGCCTGGGGCGTGGTGGGCGCCTGCGGGGTCTTGAACGCCGTGGAGGGGCTCAGGTCCTCTTCCACGCTGCGGTCGGCCACCAGGCGCTGCACCAGCGCCATCGCCGCCACGCCGGTGAGCGAAGCCAGCGCCAGGCTCATGTGCACGCTGGTCATCGATGCCACCTGGCCCCACAGCGCCGCGCCGGCTGCTGTGGCGCCCATGATGGCCATCTGGTAGATCGACATGCCGCGCGCGCGCACCCAGTTGGGCAGCGCCAGCTGGGCCGACACGGTGAGCGAGTTGGCCGTGGTGATCCACGCCGCACCGCCCACCACCATGGCCGGCACGGCGACATACACGTTCGGCGCGATGGCGACGATGGCCGTGGCCGCCGCCTGCAGCAGGGCGCCGCGCCGCACCAGCACGTCGCGCGCCATGGCCTGGCGCAGGCGCGGCAGGAACAGCGCAGCCACGATGGCGCCGGCGCCCATGGAGGCCAGCAGCAGCGTGAACGTGCCGGCGCCGCCGCCGTCCAGGTCGCGCGCCACCAGCGGCAGCAGGGCCAGCAGCGCCGTGGCGTGCAGGAAGAAGACGGTGATGCGCCACAGCACCGCGCGCATGCGGGGCGATTCGCGCACGAACTGCACACCCACGCGCATGGCGCTGGACAGGCGCTCGCGCCCCAGCGGGTTGGGCACATGCGTGCGCTTCCAGCGCATGATGGTGAAGCCGGCGATGACCGACAGCACGGCGTTGAGCACGAACACCCAGGCGCTGCCCACGCTGGCGATGATGGCGCCGGCCAGCAGCGGGCCGATGATGCGCGACGCGTTCATGGCCACGCCGTTGAGCGCCAGCGCCGACGGCAGCTGCTGGCGGCTCACCAGCTCGGGCACGATGGCCGCGAACACCGGCCAGCGCATGGCCAGGCCCACGCCGTTGGCGAACGTCAGCAGCAACAGCAGCTGCGCCGTCATGCCGCCGGCCAGGATGGCCAGGCACAGCACCAGCGCCACGGCCGCCACCCAGAACTGCGTGGCGATGAAGTAGCGCCGCCGGTCCAGGATGTCGGCCAGCGCGCCGCTGGGCAGGCCGAGCAGGAACACGGGCAGGGTGGACGCCGTCTGCACCAGCGCCACCAGCACCGGCGAGTCGGTGAGCGTGGTCATCAGCCACGCGGCCGCCACGTCGTTCATCCACATGCAGGTGTTGGCCGCCAGCCAGGTCAGCCACAGCATGCGGAACACGGGGACCGACAGCGGCGCGAAGGGGGACAGCGAGGCGCGCTGGGCGGCGCTGCGTTCCAGTTCGGCAGCGGCCAGGGCTTCTGCGGCATCGGCCACGGCCGACGCTGACGCCGACGGGGCAGCCGGCTGAGCGGCGCCGGGTTCGGCCACGGGGTTGGGCGGGCGCGGCAGGGCACCGGCGGAGAACGCGGGTGGGCTGTCGGCGGGAGGCGAGGCGGGCAGGGGACTGTCGTGGGGCGGCTGGGGTGGCATGTGCGGTCGATTCTGCTGGAGACTGCGCAGTCACGCCCTGCACGCGGCGTTCGTCCGATACGGCGGCTCGGGAATGCCCGCCGCAGGCTTCAAGCCAAAATGGCCTGCAGCGCTTATCTGCCAAGCGCAAGCAGCTATCAAATCAGGAGTTATTCGGCACGGGACCCGCCGCCGTGCCGCCCGGCCGCTAACGGCCCCGTTCCAGGTGCGCCAGCGGCAGCGCGCCGCCGGCCTTGACCTCGCCCAGCGAGAAGCTGGTGTGCATGTCCTTCACGTTGGGCAGATTCAGCAGCACGTTGCGCGCGAAGTGCGAGAAGCTGTCCAGGTCCCGCGCCACCACCTGCAGCTCGAAGGTGCCGGTGCCGCTGATGTAGTGGCAGGCCACCACCTCGGGGATCTGGGCGATGGCGGCCTCCATCTCGCGCGTCAGCCCGCCCGTGCTGCGGTCGGCATCCAGCCGCACGAAGGCCAGCACGCCCAGCCCGATCTTGTGCCGGTCGATCTCGGCGCGGTAGCCCTTGATGAAGCCGGCCTGCTCCAGCGCCCGCACCCGGCGCCAGCAGGGCGCGGCCGACAGGCCCACGCGCTGGGCGAGTTCGGCATTGGTCAGCCGGGCGTCGGCCTGCAGCTCGCCCAGGATGGCGAGGTCGTATTTGTCCAAGGTATCCATTTTTGGATTGTTTCAAGAAAGGATCTTTCTGGAATGAGGGTAAACACGGCATGAATGAGAAAGGACATATCCGCCCGTCGTCCCTACACTGGCCTGAAAAGGCATCCGCCCCACCGGGCGAGCCGCCCCACCGCGCCCACGAGGCCGCGGCCCCCTCACGACGATGGAGAGACAACGATGAACGCCCCGCTGCCTGAGCACATCCGCCGCGCGCTAGAAACCGTCACCCTGGACGACAAATACTCGCTCCCCGGGGGGCGGGCCTTCATGAGCGGCGTGCAGGCCCTGGTGCGCCTGCCCATGCTGCAGCGCCAGCGCGATGCCATCGCCGGGCTGAACACGGCCGGCTTCATCAGCGGCTACCGGGGCTCGCCGCTGGGCGGCTACGACCAGGCGCTGTGGGCGGCCAAGAAGCACCTGGCGGCCAACCACATCGTCTTCCAGCCCGGCGTGAACGAGGAACTGGGCGCCACGGCCGTCTGGGGCACGCAGCAGCTCGACCTGTATCCGCAGTCCAAGAAGTTCGACGGCGTCTTCGGCATCTGGTACGGCAAGGGCCCGGGCGTGGACCGCTGCTCGGATGTGTTCAAGCACGCCAACATGGCGGGCACCTCCCAGCACGGCGGCGTGATCGCCATCGCCGGCGACGACCACATCAGCAAGAGCAGCACCGCGCCGCACCAGAGCGACCACATCTTCAAGGCCTGCGGCCTGCCGGTATTCTTCCCGTCCACGGTGCAGGAGATCCTGGACATGGGGCTGCATGCCTTCGCCATGAGCCGCTTCTCGGGCGTGTGGTCGGGTATGAAAACCATCCAGGAGGTGGTGGAATCGTCCAGCAGCATCTCGGTGGACCCGGACCGCGTGAACATCGTCATGCCGGAAGACTTCGCCATGCCGCCGGGCGGCCTGCACATCCGCTGGCCCGACGCGCCGCTGGAGCAGGAGGCGCGCCTGATGGACTACAAGTGGTACGCCGCGCTCGCGTACATCCGCGCCAACAAGCTCAACTACAACGTCATCCAGGGCCCGAACGACCGCTTCGGCATCATCGCGAGCGGCAAGGCCTTCAACGACACGCGCCAGGCGCTGATCGATCTGGGGCTGGAGGACGAGGTCTGCCGCCAGCTCGGCATCCGCCTGCACAAGGTCAACGTGGTGTGGCCGCTGGAGGCGACCATCACGCGCGACTTCGCCCAGGGGCTGCAGGAGATCCTGGTGGTCGAAGAAAAGCGCCAGGTCATCGAATACCAATTGAAGGAAGAGCTGTACAACTGGCGCTCCGACGTGCGCCCCAACGTGCTGGGCAAGTTCGACGAGGTGCCCGGCGACAACTCGGGCGGCGAATGGAGCATGCCCAACCCCAGCCAGAACTGGCTGCTGCGCCCCAAGGCCGACCTGACGCCCGCCATCATCGCCCGCGCCATCGCCAAGCGCCTGAAGAAGCTGGGCGTGCCCGCCGACATCGTGGCCCGCATGGACGCGCGCCTGGCCGTGATCGATGCGCGTGAGCAAGGCATGGCCGAACTGAAGGTGGACACGGGCGAACGCGCCCCGTGGTTCTGCAGCGGCTGCCCGCACAACACCAGCACGCGCGTGCCCGAAGGCTCGCGTGCCGTGGCCGGCATCGGCTGCCACTACATGGCCAACTGGATGCCCGACCGCAATACGTCCACCTTCACGCAGATGGGCGGCGAGGGCGTCACCTGGGTGGGCCAGGCGCCGTTCACCACCGAGAACCATGTGTTCGCCAACCTGGGCGACGGCACCTACTTCCACAGCGGTCTGCTGGCGATCCGCCAGAGCATCGCGGCGGGCACCAACATCACCTACAAGGTGCTCTACAACGACGCCGTGGCGATGACCGGCGGCCAGCAGGTGGGCGAGCGGCCCGAAGGCCATTCGGTGCTGCAGATCATGGCCAGCCTCAAGGCCGAGGGCGTGGTCCAACTGGTCATCGTGACCGACGAGCCGCAAAAATACGACGGCGTGGCGCTGGCCGACGGCGTGACGGTGCACCACCGCGACGAGTTGGACAGGATCCAGCGCGAAATGCGCGAAATCCCCGGCTGCACGGCCATCATCTACGACCAGACCTGCGCGACCGAGAAGCGCCGCCGCCGCAAGCGCGGCACGCTGGCCACGCCCGACACGACGGTCGTCATCAACGAGCTGGTGTGCGAGGGCTGCGGCGACTGCTCGGTGCAGTCCAACTGCCTGTCGGTCGAGCCGGTGGAGACCGACTTCGGCCGCAAGCGCCGCATCAACCAGAGCACCTGCAACAAGGACTATTCCTGCGTGAAGGGCTTCTGCCCGAGCTTCGTCACCGTCGAGGGCGGCAAGCTCAAGAAACCCAAGAAGGAAAAGAAGGGCGACCTGTCGTCGCTGCCGCCGATCCCGGAGCCCGCACTGCCCGTGGCCGAGCAGGCCTGGGGCATCGTCGTGGCCGGCGTGGGCGGCACGGGCGTGATCACCATCGGTTCGCTGCTGGGCATGGCCGCACATCTGGAAGGCAAGGGCGTCATCACGCAGGACGCCGCCGGCCTGGCCCAGAAGGGCGGCGCCACCTGGAGCCACATCCAGATCGCCAACCGCCCCGAGGCCATCTACACCACCAAGGTGGACACGGCCAAGGCCGACCTCATCATCGGCTGCGACCCCATCGTGGCCGCCAACAAGTACACGCTGGCCGTGATGCAGCCCGGCCGCACCTACGTGGCGCTGAACACGCATGGCACGCCGGCGGCGGCCTTCGTGCACAACCCGAACTGGCAGTTCCCGGCCGACGGCTGCGACGCCGCCATCGGCGCCACGGTAGGCCGCGAGCTGGTGGGCGCCTTCGACGCCAGCGAGGTCGCCACGCAACTGCTGGGCGACAGCATCTACACCAACCCGCTGATGCTGGGCTACGCCTGGCAGCAGGGCCGCGTGCCGCTGTCCCACGCCGCGCTGATGCGCGCCATGGAACTCAATGGCGTGCAGATCGACAACAACAAGGCCGCCTTCGAATGGGGCCGCCGCTGCGCGCACGACCTGGCCGCCGTGAAGGCGCTGTTCCAGGCCGCTCAGGTGATCCAGTTCGTCAAGAAGCCGGCGCTGGCCGAGATGGTCGCCAAGCGCGTGGAGTTCCTCACCGCTTACCAGAACGCCGCTTATGCGGGCGAGTACCAGGCCTTCGTGGACAAGGTGCGGGCGGCCGAAAACACCGTCGGCACCACCACCAAGCTGACCGAGGCCGTCGCACGCTACCTGTTCAAGCTGATGGCGTACAAGGACGAGTACGAAGTGGCGCGCCTGCACACGGACGCCGCCTTCGCCGCCAGGATCGACGGCATGTTCGAAGGCGACTACCGCGTGGTGCACCACCTGGCCCCGCCCGCCTTCGCCAAGACCAACGAGAAGGGCGAGCTGGTCAAGAAGCGCTACGGCCCGTGGATGCGCCAGGCCTTCGGCGTGCTGGCTAAGCTGAAGGGCCTGCGCGGCACCGCGCTCGACCCCTTTGGCCGCACCGAGGAGCGCCGCACCGAGCGTGCGCTGATCGGCGAGTACCGCGCCTGCATCGACGAGCTGCTGGCCGGTCTCACGGCCGAGAAGCTGGCGCTGGCCGTGGACATCGCCCGCATTCCGGAAGGCATCCGGGGCTACGGCCACGTGAAGGAGCGCCACCTGAAGGCCGCCCGTGCCCAGTGGAACCAGCTCATGGCCCAGTGGCGCAGCCCCGCCCCGGCCATCCGCCAGACGGCCTGAGCGCCGCCGCTGCGTGGCAGCCTGCCCTGGCTGCCCCCGCTTCTGCTTCAATATTGATAGCTGCTTGCGCTTATCGGTAGGGCGCTGACGGCTGTTTTCGTACAGAACCCGGCAGCGGCCCGCTCCGCGGAGCCCGGGCCTGCGGGGCAAAGCCCGGCCGGCAGCGGGGGTTGGAGGCGGGGGGCGGGCCGCCGAATACAATGCCCTGTTCCCCTGCGTCAGGCCGTGCGCCGTGCCGCAGGCGGTCCCGAATCGAATCGACCATCCCATCCTGAGTGGAGCCTCCTGCCGTGTTTATCTCTTCCGCCTTTGCCCAAACCGCCCCCGCCGCTGCCGCAGAAGGCGCCGGCCTGATGGGCTCGCTCACCAGCATGCTGCCGCTGGTGCTGATGTTCGTGGTGCTGTACTTCGTCATGATCCGCCCCCAGATGAAGCGCCAGAAGGAACACCGCGCCATGATCGAAGCCATCGCCAAGGGCGACGAAGTGGCCACGGCCGGCGGCATCATCGGCAAGGTGACCCAGCTGTCCGAAGGTTTCCTGCACATCGAGGTCGCCGCTGGCGTGGTCGTGCAGATCCAGCGCAGCGCCGTGGTGCAGGCGCTGCCCAAGGGCACGGTGAAGTAATAGGCACAACCCCCTGAGCGGCTGCGCCGCTTCCCCCTTCTCTCATCGCTGCGCGATGGGAAGGGGGACGACGCCAGTGGCCTGGCAAAGCCAGTTCCACGGCGTCTGCTGGTGGGGGATGGGCGCCCGGCGTCTGGATAACTGAGAGAAGAACGCGATCATGAACCGTTACCCGGTCTGGAAGTACGCGATCATCGTGATCGTGTTGCTGGTGGGGGCCCTGTACACCCTGCCCAATTTCTTCGGCGAGGCGCCTGCCGTGCAGGTGTCGTCGGCCAAGGCCACCGTCAAGGTGGACAGCGCCGTGCAGCAGCGCGTCGAAGAGGCGCTGAAGGCTGCCGGGCTGAATCCCAGCAGCGTGGTCTTCGAGGGCAATTCGGTGCGCGCGCGCTTCGACACGCCCGACGAGCAGCTCAAGGCCAAAGACGCGATCCAGCGCGCGCTGATCCCCGACGCGAGCGATCCGCCCTACATCGTCGCGCTGAACCTGGTGTCCCGTTCGCCGGACTGGCTCACCGCCATCCACGCCCGTCCCATGTACCTGGGCCTGGACCTGCGCGGCGGCGTGCACTTCATGCTGCAGGTGGACATGCAGGCCGCGCTGACCAAGAAGGTCGAATCCCTGGCCGGCGACCTGCGCACGAGCCTGCGCGACAAGAACATCCGCCACGGCGGCATCAGCCGCGATGGCCAGGCGGTGGACATCCGCGTGCGTGACGACGCCACGCTCACCGCCGCGCGCAACCTGATCACCGACCAGTTCCCCGACCTGCAGTCCACCAGCTCGCCCGACGGCCAGGGCTTCCGCCTGCGCGCCACGATCAAACCCGAGGCGCTGCGCAAGGTGCAGGACCAGGCGCTCAAGCAGAACATCACCACGCTGCACAACCGGATCAACGAACTCGGCGTGGCCGAGCCGGTGATCCAGCAGCAGGGCGTGGACCGCATCGTCGTGCAACTGCCCGGCGTGCAGGACACGGCCAAGGCCAAGGACATACTGGGTCGCACCGCGACGCTGGAAGTGCGCATGGTCGACGAAGGCACCGAGGCGCGCTCCGCCGAGATGGGCTCAGGCCCCGTGCCCTTCGGCGCCGAGAAGTACCTGGACCGCAACGGCCAGGCCGTCATCGTCAAGAAGCAGGTCATCCTGACCGGCGAGAACCTGACCGACGCCCAGCCCGGCTTCGACGGCCAGACGCAGGAGCCCACCGTCAACCTGACGCTGGACGCCAAGGGCTCGCGCATCTTCCGCGACATCACGCGCGAGAACGTGGGCAAGCGCATGGCCATCATCCTGTTCGAAAAGGGCAAGGGCGAGGTGGTGACGGCCCCCGTGATCCGCAGCGAGATCGGCGGCGGCCGCGTGCAGATCTCCGGCCGCATGACCACGGCGGAAGCCAACGACACCTCGCTGCTGCTGCGCGCCGGCTCGCTGGCCGCGCCGATGGAGATCATCGAGGAATACACCATCGGCCCCAGCCTGGGCGCCGACAACATTGATCGCGGCATCCACAGCGTGGTCTGGGGCTTCGTCGCCATCTCGGTGTTCATGTGCGTGTACTACATGCTGTTCGGCGTGATCTCCTCGATCGCGCTGTCGGTCAACGTCCTGATGCTGCTGGCCATCCTGTCGATGCTGCAGGCCACGCTGACGCTGCCGGGCATTGCCGCCATGGCGCTGGCGCTGGGCGTGGCCATCGACTCCAACGTGCTGATCAACGAGCGCATCCGCGAGGAACTGCGCGCGGGCGTGGCCCCGCAGGCGGCCATCCATGCGGGCTACGAGCGGGCTTGGGCGACCATCCTCGACTCCAACGTCACCACGCTGATCGCCGGCCTGGCGCTGCTGGCCTTCGGCTCCGGCCCGGTGCGCGGCTTTGCCGTGGTGCACTGCATCGGCATCCTCACCAGCATGTTCTCGGCCGTGTTCTTCTCGCGCGGTCTGGTCAACCTCTGGTATGGCCGCAAGAAGAAGCTCAAGAGCGTATCCATCGGACAGGTCTGGAAGCCCGAGGGCTCCGACGTGCGTTCCGTGGTCACCAAGAACCAATAAAGGGAGCGGAGCATGGAATTTTTCCGCATCAAGAAGGACATCCCCTTCATGAAATACGCGTTGGTGCTCAACGCGATTTCCTTCCTAACCTTCGCCCTGGCCGTGTTCTTCCTGATCACCCGGGGGCTGCACCTGTCGGTGGAATTCACCGGCGGCACGGTCATGGAGGTGGCCTACACGCAGACCGCCGACATCGGCAAGGTGCGCGAGACGGTGTCCAAGCTCGGCTACGCCGACGTGATCGTGCAGAACTTCGGCACCTCGCGCGACGTGATGATCCGCCTGCCCGTGCAAAAGGGCGTCACGTCCGCGCAGCAGAGCGAACAGGTGCTGGGGGCGCTGAAGGCTGCCGACCCTGAAGTCACCCTGCGCCGCACCGAATTCGTCGGCCCGCAGGTGGGCGAGGAACTGGTGCACGGCGGGCTCATGGCCCTCGGCATGGTGGTGCTGGGCATCGTGATCTACCTGGGCTTCCGCTTCGAGTGGAAATTCGGCGTGGCCGCGGTGATCGCCAACCTGCACGACGTGGTCATCATCCTGGGCTTCTTCGCCTTCTTCCAGTGGGAGTTCTCGCTGGCGGTGCTGGCCGGCGTGCTGGCCGTGCTGGGCTACTCGGTGAACGAGTCCGTGGTGATCTTCGACCGGATCCGCGAGGCCTTCCGCAAATTCCGCAAGATGGACACGCACGAGGTGATCGACCACGCCATCACCTCCACGATGAGCCGCACGATCATCACCCACGCCTCCACCGAGGCCGTGGTGCTGTCGATGTTCTTCTTCGGCGGCCCGAGCCTGCACTATTTCGCGCTGGCGCTGACCATCGGCATCCTGTTCGGCATCTACTCCTCCGTGTTCGTCGCCGCCGCCATCGCCATGTGGCTGGGCGTCAAGCGCGAAGACCTGGTGAAGGCGCCGCCCCGGAAGGATGGCGACCCCAACGATCCCAACGCCGGCGCCGCCGTCTGAGGTGGCACCGCGCTGCCCCGGCGCGGGCCGCCGCGCCAAGCGCGCGGGCCCCGCGGTTGGACCGCATCACGATGGGGATACCACGGCGTTGCACACCGATGGTTCACGGCTAATATCGAGGCCGTATGGATAGCCCTCGCCCCGTCCACCCCCAGCGCCGCCTTGGCCGGCTGGCGCGACAGCGGTTCGTGGACGGGCTGTGCTCCGGCCTGCCGGCGCTCGATCAGGCGCTGCTCGACTTCCTGACCACGCTCATGGGCCAGACGGCCACGCAGCGCGAGATGCAGCAGCGCCGCGACAGCTGGCAGCGCTACCAGGACCACCACCGCACCTGGGTCGAGGGCGTCGCCCGGGCCTGGCGCGCCGGTCTTTCCGCCCAGGCCAGCACCTCCGGCGCCAGCGTGCCGTCGCCTGCGGGCGGCTTCGAATTGCTCAGCGACGAGGTGGTCGAGAACCGCATCCTGGCCTCGCGCCTGGCCCTGACCATGGCCGAGCACCTGGCCGAGGGGTTCGACCCCGTGCGCCAGCGCACGCAGCAGGTCGAGGGCCAGGAGCTCGGGGCTGGCGACATCCTGCGCGCCGAGACGCTGTGCCTGCTGCTGGTCGAGCAGTGGGTCGACGCGGGCCTGCCCGCGTGCCGACCTGCAGGCGGCCATGGACCCGCTGCGGCGCGAACTGGGCGCCCTGCTGCTGCGGCAGTACCGGGACACCGACCGTTTCTACGAAGAGCAGGGTGTCGTCCTGTCGGAGGACCTGCGCTCGCGTGTGCGCCGGGCCCCCGGCGATGTGTCTCCCTCGCGCCCGTCCGCCATGGCCCAGGGCGCGGCCGAGGCGCCGGGCGCAAGGCAGGCCTTTGCGGCGGCTTCCGATTTCATTCCCACCGGCCGGGCGCTGCCCAGCACGCTGCGGGCCGCAGGGGCCTCCGGCGGCGGACTGGGCGGCGGGTCGGGCACGCCACTGGGGCGGGCGCGCCAGCGCGCGCAGGGCGTCATGGGCCAGCTGCGCCGCCTGCTGCTGGTCCAGCCGGGCATGGGCATGGACGTATCCCAGGCGCCGGCATCGCCCGCGCTGGCGCGCGCACTGTCGGCCCAGCGCATGCAGGCCGACGCCTACTACAGCGACCTTGCCACGCTGGTCCAAGACTACAGCCCCGCGGGCGTGGCGCAGATGGCCGGCGCCGTCCGCCAGCGATCGGCCGAGCTGAAGAAGCAGGCCTCCAGTGCCGGCGAGAAGGCCATCATCGAGGTGGTGGCCCTGATGTTCCAGAGCATCCTCAGCGAGGACCGCATTCCCCCCGCCGTGCGTGTGTGGTTTGCGCGGCTGCAGGTGCCGGTCCTGCGCGTGGCGCTGGCCGAGCCCGAGTTCTTCAGCGACCTGAACCACCCCGCGCGCCAGCTCATCGACCGCATGGGCTCGTGCGTGCTGGGCTTCGATGCAGCCGCCATCGGCGGCAGCGCGCTGGAGGCCGAGATCCGGCGCGTGGTGCAGGTGATCGAGCAGTACCCCGAGACCGGCCACCGCGTGTTCCAGCTGGTGCACGAGGAGTTCGAAAAATTCCTGGCCCGTTTCCTCACCGAGAAGCAGGCCACCTCGCGCATCGTGAGCGTGGCCCAGCAGGTGGAGCAGAAGGAGACGCTGGCGATCCAGTACACCATCGAGTTGCGCACCCTGCTCAAGGACATGCCCGTGCGCGACGAGATCCGCGACTTCCTGTTCAAGACCTGGGCGGAGGTGCTGGCCATGTCCGCGGTGCGTGACGGTGCCCAGCATCCGCAGACGGTGGCCCTCAAGCGCACGGCTGCCGATCTGGTGTGGGCCGCCGGTGCCAAGCCGAACCGCGCCGACCGCACGCAGGTCATCCAGAACCTGCCGGGCCTGCTGCAGAACCTGCGGAGCGGCATGGCGCTCATCGGCGTCCAGGGGCCGCCGCAGGACGCGCAGATCAAGGTGCTCACCGACACGCTGGCCGACGCCTTCCTCTCCAAGACGGCCTCCATTCCCCAGGCGCGCATCGACGCGATGTCCCGGCGCCTGGCCAATCTGGAGGACTACATGAGCGACGAGACCTTGGGCGAGATGCCGCTCAATGCCGACACCATCGAGATGATGCTGGGAATCGATGCGTCGTCCATCCATGTCATCGCCGACAACGGCGCACCGGTGCAGCAGGAAGCCGTGGCCTGGGCGCAGGAGCTGCAGCGCGGCACCTGGTTCACGCTGGACCACAATGGCGCGTCCGCCCAGGTGCAGTACGCCTGGCACAGCCGGCGCAAGCAGCTGCACCTGTTCGCCGCTGCGGACGGCCGCAGCTACCTGCTGCAGCTGCGCCGCCTGGGCGCCTACCTGCAGTCCGGCCTGCTGGTGGCCCAGGAGGAGGAAGGCCTCACCATGCGCGCCACGCGCGAGGCGCTCGCCAAACTGGACGCCAACCCCGAGCGCCTGCTGGATTGAGCCGCGCGGCCCGTGCGGCCGTGCTGCCTCGCCGCGCCAGGGCGCTGCAGATTGGAGCCGGGTCCCGGCTGCGGGGCTGCAAGCGCTGGCGACTTGATCCATGCCCGAGTCGTCTTTCCGTGGAAGCTAAGGCTCTTTTGCGAGGCGAGACACCGGCAAGGGCTGGCCTCGTACCGGAGCCGCCCTTAGCGCGGGCCCCACCGCAGGGTGCGGTGCGCGGCGGCCAATGCCGGCCGTACGGTGCTGATCGATGCCACGAGCGCCGGGCGCAGCGGGCGGCGATGCGAAGGGTGCAATGCCTGCGGGGTGCGATACGGGGTGAGGGATGAGAGAGGAGCGGAGCCCTCAGTCTGCAGCGTCCTCGTCCCCGCCGCTCGCTGCGGCATCCCGGCCGGCACGCACCACGCGGCGCACGATATCGCCTGCAAAGCCGCGCGCAGCAAGAAAGCGCATCTGCCGCGCCATCTCCTGCGGCGTGGTCGCGGGGTGGTGGCCGAACCGCTGCTGCCAGACGGCTGCGGCGCGTTCTTGTTCCGTACCGGCCAGGCGGCCCAGTGTGGCGCGCACCAGGTCGTCGTCCAGGCCCTTGCTGCGCAGCTCCTGCGCCAGGCGCTGGTGGCCCAGCCGGCCCGCCCGCCGGTTCACGACCGACTCGGCCACCCGCGCGGGGTTGATGAAATCCTTGGCCTGCAACTCGTCCAGCACGGCCTGCAGGTCATCGCCTTCCTGCACATGGCGGGCCAGCTTGGTCTGCAGTTCGGTGCGCGAGTGCTCGCGCTGGGCCAGCAGGCGCAGCGCGCGGCCCTTGAGCGACAAGCGGGCAAATCCCATGAATGCTATGAAAACAAGAGCTGCTGGCGCAGGTGTGTACTGCGCCAGAGCCCGTTTTGATGCTGATTGGTCAGCGCGCGCTCACTTCTCGGCCTTGTCCGCCTTGGCGGGCTTCTCGGCCTTTTCAGGCTTGGAAGCGCCGGCCTGCGAGCTGCCGGGCAGCAGGGCGATGCCCAGGCCTTCGCGCACCCGGTTCTCGATCTCGAACGCCAGGTCGGCGTTCTCGCGCAGGAACTCGCGGGCGTTGTCACGGCCCTGGCCGATCTTCTCGCCGTTGTAGGCGTACCAGGCGCCGCTCTTTTCGAGGATGCGCGCTTCCACGCCCATGTCGATGATCTCGCCTTCGCGGCTGATGCCTTCGCCGAAGAGGATGTCGAACTCCGCCGTCTTGAAGGGCGGGCTCACCTTGTTCTTCACCACCTTGACCTTGGTTTCGTTGCCGATGGCTTCGTCGCCCTTCTTGATGGTGCCGGTGCGGCGGATGTCCAGGCGCACGGAGGCGTAGAACTTCAGCGCGTTGCCGCCCGTAGTGGTCTCGGGGCTGCCGAACATCACGCCGATCTTCATGCGGATCTGGTTGATGAAGATGACCGTGCAGTTGGTCTTCTTGATCGTGGCGGTGAGCTTGCGCAGGGCCTGGCTCATCAGGCGGGCCTGCAGGCCGGGCAGCGAGTCGCCCATCTCGCCTTCGATTTCGGCCTTGGGTGTCAGCGCGGCCACCGAGTCGACGACGATCAGGTCCACGGCGCCGGAGCGCACCAGGCTGTCCACGATTTCCAGCGCCTGCTCGCCGGTGTCGGGCTGCGAGATGAGCAGATCGGACAGCTTCACGCCCAGCTTCTGGGCGTATTGCACGTCCAGCGCGTGTTCGGCATCGACGAAGGCGCAGGTGCCGCCCAGCTTCTGCATGTTGGCGATCACCTGCAGCGTGAGCGTGGTCTTGCCCGAGCTTTCCGGGCCGTAGATCTCGACCACGCGGCCGCGTGGCAGGCCGCCCACGCCCAGGGCGATGTCCAGGCCCAGGGAGCCGGTGGAGACCACCTGGATGTCTTCAATGACCTCGCCTTCGCCCAGGCGCATGATCGTGCCCTTGCCGAACTGCTTCTCGATCTGTGCCAGCGCGGCCTGCAGGGCCTTGGCCTTTTCGCTGTTGTTGACTGCGACGTCCATGGAAAACTCCTTGAAAGACTATGGGTGATGTGTCCTGGCCCGTCTGCTGTTAACCACAGGCTGGATGCTTGAACAGTAGTTTATGCGAGGGTTGTCGGCGCACTCAATCGAAATATAGTCAGTTTGACTGACAATATCCGGATGGCTGAACATCCTGTGCATTCGCCGGCCGGCGATGGCTGGCGCCAGACCCACCTGGGCCGCTTGCTGGGCCATGCCATGCGCCGCTTCGATGCGCGTGTGCTGCAGCTCATGGCCCATGCCGTCGAGGTGCCGCTGGCGCTCTCCAATCTGGCGGCCCGCGACCAGGTCAGCGCCGCACACATCCACATCACCCGCCACCTCTCGCTGGAGGGCGACCGGCTGACCGACCTGGCCCAGCGCGCGGGCATGGCCAAACAGTCCATGGCCGATCTGGTGGACCAGTGCGCGGCCTGGGGCCTGGTGACGCGGGAGCCCGACCCACGCGATGCGCGGGCCCGGATGGTGCGTTTCACACCCACGGGGCTGGCATGGCTGCAGGCCTTCCGGGATGCCGTGGCACAGGCCGAGGCGGAGTTCCGGGCCGAGGTGGGCGAGGAGGTGGCGACGGTGGTGGCCATCGGGCTGGAGGCCTATGCGGGCGCGGACGGCACGCCTGCCTGAGACCGTCCCTCGGCACCGCGTCCCGCCGCCTTGCGCGTGCCTGCGGACGAGGCGTAGTGCAGCGCCGGGGACTTGACCCGGCTCAAGTGGCCTGCACGGCCATGGAGCCCGCAGCGGCGGTGCGCATTCCGGCCTCTAGAATCATCGGCGTGCCCACCCTGTAGGGCGCCCGATCCGCACTCCAGGAGACACGCATGCGCATCCTCATTGCCGAAGACGACCAGGTGCTGGCCGACGGCCTGCTACGCACTCTGCGCGGCTCCGGCGCCGTGGTGGACCACGTGGCCAGCGGCACCGAGGCCGACGCCGCGCTCATGACCAACAACGAGTTCGACCTGCTCATCCTCGACCTGGGCCTGCCCCGCCTGCACGGGCTGGAGGTGCTCAAGAAGCTGCGCGGCCGTGGCTCGGCGCTGCCGGTGCTGATCCTCACCGCCGCCGACAGCGTGGACGAGCGCGTGAAGGGCCTGGACTTCGGCGCGGACGATTACATGGCCAAGCCGTTCTCGCTGCAGGAGCTGGAAGCCCGCGTGCGGGCGCTCACGCGCCGCGGCATGGGCGGCACCAGCAGCTCCATCAAGCACGGCCCGTTGGTCTACGACCAGGCCGGCCGCGTGGCCACCATCGACGGCAAGATGGTCGAGCTGTCGGCGCGCGAGCTGGGTCTGCTGGAGGTGCTGCTGCAGCGCGCCGGCCGCCTGGTGAGCAAGGAACAACTGGTGGAGCGGCTGTGCGAGTGGGGCGAAGAGGTCAGCAACAACGCCATCGAGGTCTACATCCACCGCCTGCGCAAGAAGATCGAGCGCGGCCCGATCCGCATCGCCACGGTGCGGGGCCTGGGCTACTGCCTGGAAAAGATCGCCTGACGCGGCACGCGACACGCGGCGCACGGCGTGGTGCTCACGCCCCGCCGTAGCTCTCCAGCGCCGTCCGCAGGCGCTGCACCACGGCCCGGCGCAGAGCCGCCGGCCGCACCACCTCCACGTCCGGCGCCAGCGGCAGCAACTGGCCGCAGGCATGCGCGATCGATTCGATCGGAAGGCGCACAGCCACGCGGCCGTCGCGGCGGCGTGATGGCTGCTCCCGCGCCTGGCGCACGGCGCGCGCGATGGCACTGGTCAGATCCTCCAGGCGGGCGAGCCCGCGCTCCGTCGCCAGCACGTCGGCATGGCCGGTATGCAGCCGTTCCTCGAATGCGCGCAGCGACCGGGCCCAGTGCGCCGGCAGGTCGAAACCCGGCGGGCGCGGCACCGGCAGGTCCGTGAGCGCGGCGGACTGGATCGCGGAGATGCGGTACGTGCGCAGGGCCCCGCCATCCGACAGCGCCACGAGGTACCACAGCCCCGCCTTGAGCACGAGGCCGAGCGGCGCCACCGTGCGCTCCGCAGTCCCCGACCAGCTCGCATAGCGCATCGCCAGCTGCCGCTCCTGCCATACGCCCGCCGCCACCGTGACCAGATGGGGCGTGGCCTCGCCGTCGCGGTACCAGCCGATGGGGTCCAGGTGCAGGCGCCCGCTCACGCTCTGGGCCGCGCCACGCCAAGCGGCCGGCAGGGCGGCCAGCAGCTTCAGCTGAGCGGACGCGACGTCGCCGGCCAGGCCCAGGTCGGCTGCAGGGCCGGGCAGGCCGCTCAGGAACACGGCCTGCGCCTCGGCCGGGGTGAGGCCGGTGAGCGTCGTGCGCCAGCCGGGCAGCAGGGCGAAGCCGCCGTGGCGGCCGCGGTCGGCGTAGATGGGCACGCCTGCGGCGCTCAGCTGGTCCACGTCGCGGTGCAGCGTGCGCACGGACACCTGCAGTTCCTGCGCCAGCGCCCGGGCGCTCAT
Source organism: Paracidovorax wautersii (assembly GCF_031453675.1). NCBI lineage: Bacteria > Pseudomonadati > Pseudomonadota > Betaproteobacteria > Burkholderiales > Comamonadaceae > Paracidovorax > Paracidovorax wautersii. Next base: position 1,695,782 of record NZ_JAVIZX010000001.1, read on the forward strand.
GCGGCCGCGCGTTTCCAGCAGCATCTGGAGCGAAAGCAGTCGGCTGGCGCGCATGGTGTGGCGGGCGGTGGATGGGAGATCGAAGCGATGCGCGGAGTGTGCACGCAATACATGCCACCAGGTGGCAGATATGGCTGCGCACACTGGCCGTCCTGACATCAACGCTTGGCCGCGGCCGTTCCGACGGCCCACAGGAGACCCACACAATGACTGCAACCGCACCGCTTTCCATCGCCCCACCCCTGCAGCCCGCGCCGCCCGGACTGTCCGATCCCTCTGTCATCGAGCTGCGCCGCTACGCCCTGCGTACCGGTCGGCGCGACGCGCTGATCCAGCTCTTCGACCGCGAATTCGTGGAAACGCAGGAGGCCTGCGGCATGCGAGTGATCGGCCAGTTCCGTGACATCGACCACCCGGACCTCTTCGTCTGGCTGCGCGGCTTCAGCGGCATGCCGGCCCGGCGCCGTGCACTGCAGTCCTTCTACGGCGGGCCGGTGTGGGCGGCGCACCGCGACGCGGCCAACGCCACCATGGCCGATTCGGACGATGTGCACCTGCTGCGCCCCGCCTGGCCCGGCGCGGCCGCAGAACTGCCGCCGCCGCAGCGCGCGCAGACGGGCGAAATCGCGTTGCCGCCCGGGCGGGCCGACATCGCCCTATTGCCCCTGCACGCAGCGCCCGGGCCCGAACTGCTGGCCCAGTGCCGCGAACGGCTCACGCCCTGCTGGCTGGCGGCGGGCGCCCGGGCCGTGGCCTGGTACGCCACCGAGGAGGCGCCCAACAGCTTTCCGCGCCTGCCCGTGCGCGAAGGCGTGCACAGGCTCATGTGCCTGATACTGCTGCGCCAGGCGGCCGCGCCCGGCATCGCGTTGCGCGAGGCCATCGGCGCGCTGCAGCCCTGGCTGGCCGGGCCCGCTGAACTGCACCGGCTGCGCCCCACGGCGCGGTCCGCCCTGCACGGCTGATCCTGCCCGCCGCAGCTTCCCGGTCGGGCTTGTGGTGCTACTTTTTACATAGCGTAAGGCGCTTGATGTATAAGCGCTGCAAGGCAGATTGACACCAAATCCTTTGCGGCGGCACCCTTGAAAATCTTCCAGCGCGAGCAACGCTCCCTGTTCGGCGAGATCCTCGACTGGATGCTCACGCCGCTGCTGCTGCTGTGGCCGGTCAGCCTGGCGCTGACCTGGCTGGTGGCGCAGGGGCTGGCCAACAAGCCCTTCGACCGCGCCCTGGAATACAACGCCCATGCCCTCGCGCAGCTGGTCAGCGTGCAGGACGAGGCGGTCACCTTCAACCTGCCGCAGCCGGCCAGCGAAATCCTGCGCGCGGACGAGTCCGACATCGTCTACTACCAGGTGATCTCGCCCACCGGGCAGTTCCTGTCGGGCGAGCGCGAGCTGCCTGCGCCACCCGAAGACGAGCGGCCGTTTTCGGGCGAGGTGAAGCTGCGCGACGCGGAACTGCGCGGCATCGACATCCGCGTGGCCTACATCTGGGTGCGCGTGCCCTTGCCGGGCGCGCCGGCGGCGCTGGTGCAGGTGGCCGAGACGCGCGAGAAGCGCAGCGTGCTGGCCACCGAGATCATCAAGGGCGTGATGCTGCCGCAGTTCGTCATCCTGCCGCTGGCCGTGCTGCTGGTGTGGCTGGCGTTGGCGCGCGGCATCAAGCCGCTGCACCAGCTGGAAGAACGCATCCGTGCGCGCCGGCCCGACGACCTGTCGCCGCTGGACCACAAGGCCGTGCCGATGGAGGTGGCGCCGCTCGTCGATTCCGTCAACGACCTGCTGCGCCGCCTGCACGAATCCATGGCCACGCAGAAGCGCTTTCTGGCCGACGCGGCGCACCAGCTCAAGACGCCGCTGGCGGGGCTGCGCATGCAGGCCGACCTGGCCCAGCGCGAGGGGTCGGACACCGAGGCGCTGCGCCGCTCGCTGCAGCAGATCGGGCGTTCCAGCATCCGCGCCACGCACACGGTGAACCAGCTGCTGTCGCTGGCGCGGGCGGAGGGCGGCGGCAACGGCCTGGCGCGCCAGCCGGTGGACCTGGCGCGGCTGTTGATCGAGGTCGTGCGCGACTGCGTACCCCGCGCGCTCGACAAGCACATCGACCTCGGCTACGACGGCGTTCAGCCCGGCGCCGCCGGCGTGTGGGTGGATGGCAACCCTACGCTGCTGGGCGAACTGGTGCGCAACCTGCTGGACAACGCCATCAACTACACACCGTCGAGCAAGTCGCAGCCGGGCGTGATCACCGCGCGCGTGCTGGCGGACACCTTCGGCCAGGTGGCCGTGCTGCAGGTGGAGGATTCGGGCCCGGGCGTGCCCCCGCACGAGCGGGAGCTGGTGTTCCAGCCGTTCTACCGCGTGCTGGGCTCGGACGCGGACGGCTCGGGCCTGGGTCTGCCCATCGTGCTGGAGATCGCCCGCCAGCACGGCGCCACCGTGCGGCTCGATGACGCGCATCCCGGCCAGACGCCGCCCGGGGCCTGCTTCTCGGTGCGCTTTCCTGCGCGGCCGGTGGCGGGCAGCGCCGATGCCTCGGCAGCACCGCCGACCATCCTGGGCGTCTGACACCACGCAGATCACGCAGCCACAAAAAAACAAAGCCCACGCCGTGGGGCATGGGCTTTGAACTGCAGGCGGTAGGTGGCCCGTCCGGGCTCTCCCGCCGTCGTCCGGCTTAGTAAGTGGTGGGCACCACGCCGCGTTCGTACTGGTAGGCGATTGTGCTCACGTCACCGCCCAGGCGCTGGATCTCGGCCAGGTACTCAGGGCCGCTGCGCATGCGCTGGTACTCGGCCAGGCGCTGCTGGTACACCGGGTCGGAGGCCAGCGAGCGTTCACCCATTGGGTAGCTGCCCAGGCCGGCGCGCTGCCACAGAGCCCAGTCGGCCTGCACTTCCACCCGTGCCACGCCTTGCTGCGGCTGGGGCGTCATGGTCGACACGGCGGGGCTGGCGGCGATGGGTTCGGGACCGCCCCAGCTTTCCTGGGACACCTGGGCATTGGCGGCGCCCACACCCGTGATGGCAATGGCGGCTGCGGCGATGAGATGCTTGCAATTCATGACAGAAGTCCTTTCTTGGTCATCAAAACGTGCAGTTAGCGGAATTGCTTGCTGCGAGGAATCCAGTGTGCGCCGCCCTGGGACCCCGTCCTGTGCGAAATCCCGGGGATGCGTGTCAGCCCGGTTCCGACAGCGGCGTGCTCCTGGGCGACGGCCCCTGTCCCTGGCGGAGACGGCTTTCCGAGGGGCCGGACCTGTCGTCCATCGCAGGGTCCGGCGCTGCCTGGCGCGCGAAGGCTCCCGTCGCGCTCCCTGCCTTTTCTGCCGGGCTGTCAGACGAAAAAAAGCCTCCCGGCCATACAGGGCGGGAGGCAGCCTCGCGCAAGCGAGGGAGAGGGCTTCTCGTGCGGGGCGAAGCGATCAGTGGGCGTTGCCCGTGGCAGCGCGGCCGGCCACGGCGCTCACATCGCCACCCAGGCGGCGCACTTCGGCGGTGTACTCGGCGCCGCTGCGCAGGCGGCGGTACTCGGCGACCTTCTGGTCATAGGCGGCGTCGGCGACATGGGTCGTCTCGCCGCTGTTGTAGTCGGACAGGCCGGCACGGTTCCACAGGTTCAGGTCGGCCTGCACTTCGGCGCGGCTCAGGGCCGGGCCCTGGGCCACGGGCTCGGCACCGAACCATTCTTCCTGGGAGTGCGTGGCGGCCGAGGCGGTGCCCGCGAAAGAGGCGGCGGCGAGGGCGGCGATGGCGATGAGCTTGTTGGTGTTCTTCATGGCGTACTTCCTTTGGACTAGAGACCGTGCAGCGCGGGATTGCGTCTGCATGGGGGGAAGTTTCCGCTTCTGCCGCCGCGGTGTATGTGCGTAAACGCACAACTTTTCCCAGGTCGCCCTGCTGGGGAAATCCGCTCGATGCGCCGATGCGCCGCGACGGATGCGCTCAGGCGGAAGGCGGCAGGGGCGTGGCGAAGCGCGGCTCGCCCCACTGCTGCGAAGGCCGGCGCACATGCAGCACCTCCAGGGGCTGCGACCGGCCCCGCACCTGCACCTGCTGGGGCGTGCCCAGCGCGTGCTCCACGCCGGCCAGGCGTGCGGCCTCCAGTGACAGCACCAGGCGCGCCTCGGCCACCTTGGAATAGTCCTGTAGGCGGCTGGCGGTGTTGACGACCTCGCCCACGGCCGTGAAGGTGGTGGTGTCTTCGTAGCCCACGCGCCCCACGGCCACGCGGCCGGCGTGCAGCCCCATGCCGAAATCGAGTGGCTGCCCGAATTGCGCGCGGAAGGTGTCGCTCCACGACTCCATGCGCTGCTCGATGAGCGCTGCGGCGTGCACCGCCTGCCGGCAGGCGGTGGGCAGATCCGTCTCCAGGCCGAACAGCGCCATCACGCTGTCGCCGATGAACTGGTTGGCCAGGCCGCCGCTGTCGTGCACGGCCGCGCCGACGCGGGCGAAATACTGGTCCAGCACCCACGCCAGGTCGAAGGGCCACTGCCGCTCCGCCAGGCCGGACCAGCGGCGCAGATCGACGAAGAGCACGGCCACCTCGCGCTCCTCGCCCGCGCGCCCCGCCACGGCCGACGCGCCGGCGCGAAACAGCGGCGTGACCGTCACGTCGCCCCGCGGGCGCAGCTGGCAGGCCAGGCGCACGTCGGCGGGTGCATGCACGCGCTGCAGCGTCAGGCGCTCGTCGCGGTGGGGTGGGGGCAGCACCCCGTCGGCCGCCTGCACGCGCACGCGGCAGGTGGAGCAGCGCGCGCGGCCGCCGCACAGCGACAGGTGCTCGATGCCGTGCGCGCGGCTGGCTTCCAGCACGCTGAAGCCCCGCGGCACCTGCACCGCGCGGTCGGGGTAGCGCAGCGTGATCGGGCCCCGGCCCAGCCCCTGGCGCATGGCGTCCCAGGCCCAGCGCAAGGCCAGCAGCCCGGCCAGGGCGATCACCCACCAGCCGCGCAAGACATCGATGAGCTGGCGCAGCGCATGGCCGGCCTGCGGGCTGGGCCCGGCCACCGGCGGCAGGGCGCTGGCGGTCATCTCGCGCGCCATCGCCAGCAGGCCCAGCGCGGCCAGCACCGGCAGCAGCACCGCGCCCGTCAGCAGCAGCGGCTGCCAGCGCCGCCAACCGGCGCGCAAGCGCAGCGCCAGGTGCAGGCCCAGGCAGCCGTGGGCCCAGGCGGTGCTGAGCAGCAGCAGCTGCAGCGCGAGGCTTTCAGGGCTCCAGATGGCGCGCACGATGCGGGCGTAGGACGGGTCCACGCCCCAGGCCTCCTGGGCCCAGCGGGTGGACACGAAGTGGGCCGCCAGCAGCAGCGGCAGGCACAGGCCGAGCGCCAGGCGCACCGCCTCGATGGCCGGCATGCGCAGGCTGCGCCGCTGCCACACCGCCACGGCGGCCATGCCCAGGTGCACGGCGAACGCGCCATACAGCAGCACCGTGCCGGGCACCGTGCCCCACAGGCCGTGCAGCCCGCGGCGCAGGGCCTCTGCCGCGTCCAGCGACACCAGCCCGGCCGCGTGGTTGACCAGGTGCAGCGCCACATAGACCCACATCACCACGCCGCTGGCCCAGCGCAGGTTGCGCACGGTGGGCAGGCGAAGGCGAGGGAGCGGCAGGGACATGGAGCGGGGGCGCTGCGGAGCGGAGGGGGCCTGAGCATAATGCGCCACCCCGCCCCGCGCGTGGCGGCGTCCCGTGCCATCGCTTCCATCCCTCCTCCGTCCATCCCCTCCCATGACCGCCCCCGCTGCCCGCTCCAGCCTGGCCCTGCGCCGCATTGCTCTGCTGGACGGCCTGGGCGATGCCTGCCTGGACCGCATCGCCGCCGAGTGCGACTGGCGCACCATCGATGCGCGCAAGCCGGTGTTCACGCGGGCCTCTGCGGCGGGCGAGGTGTTCTTTCTGGTGTCGGGGCGCGCGCGCATCACCACCTACTCGGCGAACGGGCGCGAGGTGACCTTCCGCGACTACGAGGCCGGCGAGCACTTCGGCGACCTGTCGGCCATCGACGGCCAACCGCGCTCGGCCGACGTGGTGACTCTGGAGCCGTCGCTGCTGGCCTGCCTGCCGGGCGAGGCCTTTCTGGCGCTGCTGCGGCGCGAGCCGGTGGTGAGCATGCGCATGATGGCCAACCTCACGCTGCTGGTGCGGCGGCTGACCGAGCGCGTCATCGAACTCAGCACCCTGGGCGTGCAGACGCGCCTGCATGCCGAACTGCTGCGCCTGGCGCAGGCCGCAGGCGTGGAGGGCAACACCGCCCGCATCGACCCGGCCCCGGCGCACGCCGTGCTGGCCGGCAAGATCAGCACCAACCGCGAACAGGTCACGCGCGAGCTGAGCGCCCTCACCAAGCGTGGCGTGCTGCGCAAGGACGGGCCGCACGCCCTGGTGGTGGCGGATGTGCGCGAGCTGGAGGCCCTGGTGGCCGAGGTGCGCGGCGACTGAGCGGCGCGCAGCAGGCGGTTTGCTATTAATTAAATAGCTGCTCGCGATTGATGGACAAGCGCTGGAGGCCGATTGGGCTCGTGGCTTCTGTGCCTCGTATCCCCAAGCCCCCGGCCCGGGCTCCGTCGCCGCTCAGGGCACCGGCTTGGGCACCGCCAGCAGCCAGTCGCGAAAGCGCACCAGCGTCGCCAGGTGGGCGCGGGCCTCGGGGTAGCACAGCCAGTAGCCCAGGTCGCTGGTGTAGCCGCCGCCGGGCAGCGGCTCGGCCACGGTGCCGGCGGTGATCTCGTCCTGCACCAGGCAGCGCGGCACCAGGGCCACGCCCATGCCCACGGAGACGGCGCGGATCATGGTCTGGAACTGGTCGAACTGCGGGCCGGCCAGCGTGTTCAGGCCGTGCAGGCCGTGCGCCTCGCTCCAGCGCTCCCACGATGCCGGAATGGTCGCATGGCGCAGCAGCGTGCAGCGCGCCACGTCCTGCGGGCTGCGGATGTCCACCTCGGCCAGCTCCTTGCGCGGCGCGATCAGCGCCACGTCGTTGCCGGCCAGGTAGTGCGATCGCGCGCCCGGCCAGTGCCCGTCCCCGAAGAGGATGGAGCAGTCCAGTTCTGGGTCCGAGAAGTCGTAGCCGTGCACGAAGGGCACGAAGTGCAGCGTCACCTGCGGGTGCTGCTGGTGCAGCTGGGGCAGTAGGGGAATGAGCCATTTGGCGGCGAAGGTGGGCAGCACCGACAGGTGCAGCGCGCCGCCGTCGCCGCCGCTGGTGATCAGCTCCAGCGTGGCCGCCTCCAGCCGCGTGAGCAGCGCGCTCACAGCCTTCTCGTAGCGCTCGCCGGCGGGAGTGAGCGTGAGGCGCTTGCGGCTGCGCTCGAACAGGTCGATGCCCACCCAGCGCTCCAGCTCCTGCACCTGCTTGCTGACGGCGCTCTGCGTGAGGTGCAGCGCCTCCGCGGCACGGGAGACGCCGCCGAAGCGCGCCACGGTACAGAAGGCGCGCAGCAAATGCAGCGGGGGATTGAGGCGGCGCAAAGACATGGCTCGGGGCGATCAAAACATTCCTGGTTGGAATATTAACAGGCATACCATTTGCTTTTTCACCGGCACCGAATCCGGTAATCTCAGTCTCTCTTAAAGGAATAACCCCATGCAACGTCGTCATCTTCTCGCTGCAGTGGCTGCCGCATCTGTCGCTCCTGGAATGTCTTTCGCCCAGGACAAGCCCCTGCGCATCGTCGTTCCCTTCCCGCCGGGCGGCGCCACCGACATCGCCGGCCGTTCGCTGCAGGAGCCCCTGCAGCGCCTGCTGGGCCAGCCCGTGGTGATCGAAAACCGCGCTGGTGCCGGCGGCTCCATCGGCATGGCCGAAATCGCCCGCGCGGCCGGCGACGGCCTGACCTTCGGCGTGGCCACGCTGTCCACGCACGGCGTGAACCCCGCCGTGTACGCCAAGCTGCCCTACGACCCCATCAAGGACTTCGTGGGCGTGACCGAGATCGTCAAGGCCCCCGGCATCATCGTGGTCAACCCGCAAGTGCTGCCTGTCAAGGACTTCGCCGACCTGGTGAAGTACCTCAAGGCCAACCCCGGCAAGATCTCCTACGCCACGCCCGGCAACGGCACCATCGGCCACATGTGGGGCGAGCTGTTCAAGAGCGCGACCGGCACGGCCATGGTGCACATTCCCTACCGCGGTGCGGGTCCGGCCATCAACGACGTGCTGGGCGGCCAGGTGCCGGTGTACTTCGACCAGGTGGCTTCGTCGCTGCCCCACGTGAAGGCCGGCAAGCTGAAAGCGCTGGCCGTTTCGTGGCCCGCACGCCTGGACGTGCTGCCCGACGTGCCGACCTACGCCGAACTGGGCTACAAGCAAGCCAACGAACCCTCGTGGTTCGGCCTGGTGGCGCCGGCTTCCACGCCCGCCGCCGCCGTGCTGCGCGTGCAGCAGGCCGTGGCCACGGCGCTGAAGGAACCGGCCGTGCGCGACCGCCTGGCAGGCCAGGGCCTGTACCCCTCGGGCACCACGCCGGCTGACTTCTCCAAGCAGATCGTGCGCGAGATCGAGAAGATGAAGCAGGTCGCGGCCTATGCCAAGATCAAGATCGAGTAATTCGCAAGGAGTGCGCCTATGCAAGCCGTGCTGAAACTGATCCACAGCCAGTACCTGCACGCCGAGCCCGGCGCCGCGGGGGCGCCCTGCGCGCCGCCGCAGGCGCGCATGGTGACCACCGTGCCCGGCCGGACGCCGGTGGTGCTCGACTCGCCGCACAGCGGCACCGTGTACCCCGAGGACTTCCGCGCCGCGCTGGCCCTGCCGGTGCTGCGCCGGGCCGAAGACACGCACGTCGAAAAGCTCTACGACTTCGCCCCCGCGCTCGGCGTGGGCTGGGTCGAGGCGCATTTCCCGCGCATCTACCTGGACGCCAACCGCGACATCACCGAGGTCGATGCCTCGATGTTCGACGGCGGCCAGTGGCCGCACGAGGTGACGGCCGACCCGGTGGTGCTGCAGAAGGTGCGCCTGGGCAAAGGCCTGGTCTGGAAGTTCACCGACGAAGGCGTGCCCATCTACGACCGCCCGCTGACGGTGGCCGAGATCGAGGAGCGCATCGCCCGCTGCTGGCGCCCCTACCACGCCGCCGTGGCGCAGGAGATCGATGCCGCCCATGCCCGCCATGGCTACAGCATCCACATCAACTGCCACTCCATGCCGGCCGTGGCCGCCAGCCACGCCACGCTGCACCCGGGCCTGCACCATGCGGACTTCGTGGTCGGCGACCGTGACGGCACCACCGCCAGCCCCGCGCTGTCGCAAAAGATCTGTGACTTTTTGCGAGAGCGTGGCTACAGCGTGGACTACAACCACCCCTACAAGGGCGTGGAGCTGGTGCGCCGCTACGGCAACCCGGCGGACCACCGCCACAGCATCCAGGTGGAGATCAACCGCAAGCTGTACATGGACGAGCAGACCCTGGCGCTCGACCCGGCCGGCTATGCGCGGCTGCATGCGGACCTGCGTGCCCTGGTCGAGCTGCTGCTGGCGACCGACCCGCGCGTGTAACGCCCGGCCCCGGGCGCCTGCCGCGCCCGTGGCATGCGGCATGCGCCCAAAGGCTTGCGCCCCAGAGAAGAGGCCCCTTCGGTGACGACGGGGCCTTTTTGCATGGGCCGCCGCCGTGCCCGGAGGGGGCAGCCGCGGCGAGAGCGGCAGGGCCATGCCGCAGCGCCGCGCCACAGGGCGGCAGCGATCAGTGGAACGGTGGGTGAGCGCAGGGCCCGCTGTGGCCCTGATGCCAAGCCTGCGTCACGCCGGGCGTGGCGGCGCGCAAGGCGCCCGTCAACGTCTGCCGAGGCACGGTCGGGTGCTGGCGGCAGCCGGCCGGGCGGAATGTTTGCTCCTGAAAAAGGAGCTACTAGCGCAGGTGGGTAAGGCGTTGAGGCCGATTTTGACTCGAATCGCATACGGCGCCGGCAGTCGGCCGGGGAATGACATCAGTCGCAATGGTCGTTGGCCGCACCGCAGCGAACTCCCCAGAATCGCCGGCATACCAACACCCGAACCGAAGAGGGAGATCTCCACATGCAACGACGCGAACTGCTGGGGTGGGCTGCGGCTGCCTCCATGCTCCCGGCCGGCACCACCGCCCAGACTGCTGCGGGCGGCACGCTGCGCCTGCTGGTGCCGTTCCCGCAGGGCGGCGCCACCGACATCACCGCACGCGCGCTGACCGCGTCGCTGGCGCGGCTGCTGGGCCTTCCCGTGGTGGTGGAAAACCGCCCCGGGGCGGCCGGCGCCACCTGCATGCAGGAAGTGGCCGCAGCCCGCCCCGACGGCATGACGCTCGGCATGGCCACGCTGTCCACGCACGGCGTGAACCCGGCGGTGTACAAGCAGCTGCCCTACGACGCGCTCAAGGGCTTTACGCCGGTGACCGAGGTAGTCAAGGCTCCTGGCGTGCTGGTGGTGCACCCCAGCGTGCCGGCGCAGGACTTCGGGCAGTTCATCCGGCTGCTCAAGGCGCAGCCGGGCAAGATCGCCTATGCGTCGCCCGGCAACGGCACCATCGGCCACATGTGGGCCGAGCTGCTCCAGAGCACCACCGGCACGTCGATGGCGCACGTGCCGTACCGCGGCTCCGCCCCCGCGCTGGCCGATCTGCTGGCGGGCAAGGTGCAGGTCTACTGCGACCAGGTGGCGTCGTCGCTGCCGCACATCCAGTCGGGCAAGCTGCGTGCGCTGGCCGTGTCGTGGAAGGAGCGCCTGGCCGTGCTGCCCCGGGTGCCTACCTATGCCGAGCTGAGCCTGTTCACCAACAACGACCCGTCATGGTTCGGCCTCGTCGGGCCAGCGGGCATGCCGGCCGCACTGGCCCGCAGCCGGCGCGACGCCGTGGCCCAGGCGCTGCAGGACCCGGCCGTGCGCCAGCAACTGGCCGAGCAGGGCCTGTTTCCTGCCGCCAGCATGCCGGACGAGTTTGGCCACCTGATCCAGAAAGAGGTGGAGAAGATGCGCCGCGTGAGCCGCTTCGCGCGCATCGAGCTGGCGGCGGTTCCGTAGAAAAAGTGCCTCGGGCGCGCGTCCCCGGCGGCCGTGCTCAGCCGCAGGCGCGCAGGGCCTTGGTGCCCAGCGCGGGGCGCAGCGTTTCCAGCCGGGCGCGCAGGGCCTCGTTGGCCTTGGGCACACGCAGCACGTAGCCGGTGGCGTCGCTGCGTTCCTGCACCACGCGGGCGGTGCGCACGCCCTGGCCGGCCAGCGTCGCCAGCGCCCGCTCGGCGCCTTCCTCGGTGGAATAGCGGCCCAGCGACAGGCCGGGCTCCAGCGCGGCGCCGGGGCGGTCGAACGGCACCTTGCGGTTGCGCAGTTCGGCCCGCTTCTTCTCCAGCGCTTCCTCGTCGGCGAAGCGGCCCATGTAGACCATCCAGCGGCCGGCGACCGGCGTGCCTTCCAGCGACCAGGTCCCCGAGGGCAGGGCCGCGGCCACCACCTGGCGCAGGGCTTCGGCCTGCTTGGCATCGAACGTGCCGGCCTGCAGGCAGGCGGTGGGCTCCCCTGCCCCCGGGGCAGAGGAGGAGGAGGCTGCCGAGGACGCAGCCGCTTCGGCGGAGCTGGTAGCCGGCGCGGCCGTGGGGGCGGAAGGCATGGGGGTCTCTGCGCCGCTGCGGACCGGCGGTGCGCCCACGATGCGCAGGCGCTCGGGGTGGATCTGCTGCTCCAGCCGCTGGGGCTCCGACTGCTCGGCCGGGCCCAGGCCCACGCTGCGCAGCCAGCCGCCGTGCCAGGCGTAATAGCCGGCGTTGGCGAGGATCAGCACGAGAACGGCGATGCGCAGCATGTCAGCGGCTCCCACCGTCCGGGGGGCGCGGCAGTGCCGGCGGCGCGAACGCAGGCCGGGGCAGGGTGCTTGCGGGCTGCATCGTCACCGGGGCCGCACGCTGATTTCGGAACTGGTCACGGCCTGCATGCCCTGCGGTGTCTGTACCAGCAGGGCGCCGTCCTCGCCCACGCCATGGGCCGTGCCGGCCTGGCCGTCGCTCAGCGCGACCGGCCGGCCGCGCAGCACGTCCCGCCGGTCGAAGCGGGCCTGCACCGGCGCGAAGCCGTACTGCGCAAACGACTGCAGCATGGCCACCAGCGGCGGCGCGATGCGCAGCAGGGCGGCGGGGGCGTCCAGCCCGGGCTCCACGTCCTGCAGGCAGGCGGGCGGCATGCTCATGCCCTCGCCGCTGCGCGGCAGCACGTTCAGGCCGATGCCCACCACCACGTAGCGCGGCGCGGCGCTGCCGACAGGCGCATGCCCGTCCTGCGGCGCGACGAAGCTGGCGGTCTCCACCAGAATACCGCCCAGCTTGCGGTCGCCGTCCAGCCACAGGTCGTTGGGCCACTTGAGGCCGATGCGCGGGGTGCCGCTGCCGGCGGCGGGCAGTGCGGGCTGCAGGCTCTCGGCCACGCTCACCCCCACGGCCAGCGACAGGCCGGACCAATCGCGCGGCGCCAGCGGCAGGCCCAGGGACAGCATCAGCGAGGGCGGGGGGCCCTGCCGATCGCCCGCGCTCTGCCAGGGCCGGCCCAGGCGACCGCGGCCGGCCGTCTGCTCTTCGGCCACCAGCAGCGTGGGCTCGGTCCGGCCGGCGCGCGCGCGGCGCATCAGCTCGGTGTTGGTCGAGTCGATGCTGGGCAGCACCTCGACGGTGAAGCCCGGCAGCAGAGGGGCCACCGCCTCCCACACGGCTTCGGCGGGCCAGCGCACCGGAGTCGTCACGGGCGCTTGCCTCCGGCCCGGGTGCCCGCCTTTTCGGGCTTGGCGGCCTTTGCAGGCTTCGCAGGCTTTGCGCCCTTGACGCTCTTGCCGCCCTTGCCCGGGGCGGCCGCAGCAGCGTCCGCTTTGCGGGCCCTGGGCTTCTTCTCGGGAGCCAGGCCGGGCGGCGCCCAGCCGCGCTTGGGCGCCAGCAGGGTGCCGCGGCAGTTCTTGCTGCCGCACCAGCACGGGTATTCGGCCTTGAGCTTCGGGGTGTAGCGCTCTTCGATGATCAGGCCGTAGTCGTAGTTCAGCTCTTCGCCGGCGCGGATGTTGCGCAGGGCGGTGATGAAGATGCGGCCGTCCTGCTCGTCGGCGAAGCAGTTGGGGTTGCAGCTGTGGTTGATCCAGCGCGAGGAGTTGCCGCCGAACTTCGCGTCGATGACGCGGTCTTCATCCACATGGAAATAGAAGGTATGGTTGGGCTGCTTCGGATCGTGCGGATGCCGGTCCTGCGCTTCCTGCCAGCTGATCACCTCGCCGGTGTACTCCACCAGCACCTCGCCCTCGGCGATATCCTGCACGGCGAACACGCCCTTGCCATGCACGCCCGAGCGCCGGGTCTGGATGCGGCGCCCCGGGGCAATGGTGGGGGCTGCGGGCGGTGCGGTGCGGGGCATGGAAAAACTCTGTTAGTTTGAATATGCACACACATGCGTGCGCGTGCGCGCGTAAGTGACGAATTCTAGGGCCTGTCTCAAGAGCGAGAGACGACGGACACGCCCACCCAACGCCGTCAAGGCGGAACGACCACAAGAAAATGACCAAGACCCTGGTAATCGCAGAAAAGCCGTCGGTGGCGCAGGACATCGTGCGCGCCCTCACCCCTGTGGCGGGCAAGTTCGACAAGCACGAGGACCACTTCGAGAACGACCGCTACGTCGTCACCAGCGCCGTGGGCCACCTGGTGGAGATCCAGGCGCCCGAGGAGTTCGACGTCAAGCGCGGCAAGTGGAGCTTTGCCCACCTGCCGGTGATCCCGCCGCGCTTCGACCTGAAGCCCGTGGACAAGACCAAGAGCCGCCTGAGCGCCGTGGTGCGCCAGGCCAAGCGCAAGGACGTGACCGAACTGGTGAACGCCTGCGACGCGGGCCGCGAAGGCGAGCTGATCTTCCGCCTGATCGAGCAGTACGCCGGCGGGGCCAAGGGCGGGCTGGGCAAGCCCGTCAAGCGGCTGTGGCTGCAGTCCATGACGCCGCAGGCCATCCGCGACGGCTTCGATCACCTGCGCAGCGACCAGCAGATGCAGGGCCTGGCCCACGCCGCGCGCAGCCGCTCCGAGGCCGACTGGCTGGTGGGCATCAACGGCACACGCGCCATGACGGCCTTCAACTCCCGGGACGGCGGCTTCTTCCTGACCACCGTGGGCCGCGTGCAGACGCCCACGCTGTCGCTGGTGGTGGAGCGCGAGGAAAAGATCCGCAAGTTCGTGAGCCGCGAGTACTGGGAGATCCACGCCGGCTTCCACGCCGAGGCCGGGGAGTACCTGGGCAAGTGGTTTGACCCGCAGTGGAAGAAGCACTCCGACGACCCCGAGGCACGCGCCGACCGGCTTTGGGACATCCACGCCGCCCAGGCGATCGCCGAGGCCGTGCGCGGCAAGGCCGCCACCGTCACCGAGGAAAGCAAGCCCACCACGCAGGCGTCGCCGCTGCTGTTCGACCTGACCAGCCTGCAGCGCGAGGCCAACGGCAAGTTCGGCTTCTCCGCCAAGACCACGCTGGCACTGGCGCAGAGCCTGTACGAGCGCCACAAGGCGCTGACCTACCCGCGTACCGACTCCCGTGCCCTGCCCGAGGACTACCTGCCGGTCGCCCGCGACACCTTCGGCATGCTGGCCACCAGCGGCATGCGCCACCTGGCGCCCTTCGCCCAGCAGGCGCTGGACGGCAACTACGTCAAGCCCACCAAGCGCATCTTCGACAACAGCAAGGTGAGCGACCACTTTGCCATCATCCCCACGCTGCAGGCGCCCAGCGGCCTGTCCGAGGCCGAGCAAAAGCTCTACGACCTGGTCGTGCGCCGCTTCATGGCCGTGTTCTTCCCCAGCGCCGAGTACCAGGTCACCACCCGCATCAGCCAGGTGGTGGGCCACAGCTTCAAGACCGAGGGCAAGGTGCTGGTGCGGCCGGGCTGGCTGGCCATCTACGGCAAGGAAGCGGCCAACGAGGTCGAGGACGGCAAGGCCGGCGACAAGGGCCAGCCCCTGGTGGCCGTGAAGCCCGGCGAGATGGTGCGCACCGAGTACGCCGAGGCCAAGGGCCTCAAGACCAAGCCCCCCGCACGCTACTCCGAAGCCACGCTGCTGGGCGCCATGGAAAGCGCCGGCAAGCAGATCGACGACGAAGAGCTGCGCTCGGCCATGCAGGAAAAGGGCCTGGGCACGCCTGCCACGCGCGCGGCCATCATCGAAGGCCTGCTGACCGAGAAGTACATGCTGCGCGAGGGCCGCGAGATCATCCCCACGGCCAAGGCCTTCCAGCTCATGACGCTGCTGCGCGGACTGCAGGTGGATGAACTCTGCCGCGCCGAGCTGACGGGCGAGTGGGAGTACAAGCTCTCGCAGATGGAAAAGGGCCAGCTCAGCCGCGAAGCCTTCATGCAAGAGATTGCCGCCATGACCGAGCGCATGGTCAAGAAGGCCAAGGAATACGACCGCGACACCATCCCGGGCGACTACGCCACGCTGCAGGCGCCGTGCCCCAACTGCGGCGGCATCGTGAAGGAAAACTACCGCCGCTACGCCTGCACCGGCAAGTCCGGCACGGGTGCGGACGCCTGCGGCTTCAGCTTCGGCAAGTCGCCGGCGGGCCGCACCTTCGAGACGGCCGAGGCCGAGCAGCTGCTGCGCGACAAGAAGATCGGCCCGCTGGAGGGCTTCCGCTCCAAGGCCGGCTGGCCGTTCACCTCCGAGATCGTCATCAAGTACGACGATGAGGCGCACAACTACAAGCTGGAGTTCGACTTCGGCGACGACCGGAACGCCGAGGAATCGGGCGAGCTGGTGGAATTCTCCGACGCTTCGCTCGGCCCCTGCCCGATCTGCGGCGCCGACGTGCACGAGCACGGCAGCAACTACGTCTGCAGCAAGGCCGTGCCCACGGCCGCGCAGCCCACGCCGAGCTGCACCTTCAAGAGCGGCAAGATCATCCTGCAGCAGCCCGTGGAGCGCGAACAGATGAGCAAGCTGCTGGCCACCGGCAAGACCGACCTGCTCGACAAGTTCGTCAGCATGCGCACGCGCCGCGCGTTCAAGGCCTTCCTGGCCTGGGACAAGGCCGCGGGCAAGGTCAACTTCGAGTTCGAGCAGCGCGACAGCAAGTACCCGCCGCGCAAGACGGCATCGGCAGCTGCTGCAAAAACAGGAGCCGCCGGCGCAGCGCGGACGGGCGCTGCGGCCAAAAAAGCCGCAAAACCCGCGGCCAAGGCCGCTGCCAAGAAGACGGCCGCCGTGAAGGCCCCGCGCAAGCAGGCCGCCGGCAAGGCGCCCAGCGCGGCGCTGGCCGCCGTCATCGGCAACGAGCCGGTGGCGCGCCCCGAGGCCGTCAAGAAGATGTGGGAATACATCAAGGCCCACAATCTGCAGGACCCGAAGGACAAGCGCACCATCAACGCCGACGACAAGCTGCGCGCCGTCTTCGGCAAGGACTCGGCCGGCATGTTCGAGCTGGCCGGCATCCTCGGCAAACACCTCGGAGGCGAATGATCCACCACGACCGCACCCCCATCACCGCAGCCGTCGCCGCGCGCCGGCTGATCGCATTGCTGGCCTGCGCCGCCGCGCTGGCCGGCTGCGGCACCGCCACCCCCCGCTCGGACATGAAGGACGACCTGAACAGCCAGAAGGGCGAGAGCGGCGTCACCGTGTTCGGCACCATCGACATGGGCGTCGGCGTGCAGCGTTCGCGCTGAAGGGCATGCGGGGCGCCGCATGCGCCTACGCCTGCGCTGCAGCAGGGGCCGCGGGTAGCGCGGGCGCACAGGGTGTGCGCACCCGTACCTGTCACGGCACTGCCACGGGCCGTCGCTAGAGTCTGGCGCTTTCGCACTCTAGAGACTCCCTCCCCATGAAGAAGACATCTTGGATCGCATCGCTGTGCCTGGCGACCCTGGGCCTGGCCGCTTGCGGCGGAAGCGACAACGACGACAGCGCTGCGGCGCAACCCCAGGTGATCGCCCACCGCGGCGCCAGCGGCTACCTGCCCGAGCACACCCTGGGCGGCTACGAGCTGGCCATCCGCATGGGGGCCGACTTCATCGAGCCCGACCTGCAGATCACCAGAGACGGCGCGCTCGTCGCCATGCACGACGACACGCTCAACCGCACCACCAACGTCGCCACGCTGTTCGCGCAGCGCAACGGCGGCTACAAGGTGGCCGACTTCACGCTGGCCGAGGTGAAGAGCCTCACCGTCGTGCCCACGGGCACCGGCCGGACCAGCTACCCCGGCTTCTCGCCCACGGCGGCCAACCCGTTCACTGTGCCCACCTTCCAGGAAGTGGTGGACTTCGCCAAGCGGCAAAGCAGCGCCACGGGCCGCGACGTGGGCCTGTACCCCGAGGCCAAGCAGGCCGACCCGGCGATGGAAGACGGCATCCTGAAGACGCTCACCGCCAATGGCTACACGGCCAGCAGCAAGGTCTTCATCCAGTCGTTCAGCGACGCCACCCTGCGCAGCCTGCGCACCAAGCAGACCGCGCAGAACAACAAGATGCCGCTCATCCTGCTGGGCGTGGCCGGCACCGCGGCCGACGGCACGGCCCGCATGGGCGTGACGGGCGGCACCGGCGTGCGCCAGCTCACGCTGCAGGAAGTGGCCGGCTTCACCGAAGGCGTGGGCGTGCTCATCAACAACGCCACCTACCCGGTTACCAAGGCCTTCATCGACCAGGCCCACGCCGCCGGCCTGAAGGTGCACGGCTGGACCTTCGCCCAGGCCGACGCCACCCTGGCCGCGGCCGACTTCCGCAGGTACCTGGACATGGGCATGGACGGCATGTTCGCCAACTACCCCGACCTGGCCGTCACCGCGCGCAATGCGTTCGTGAAGAAGTAAAAAAACGGTGACAGGGCCAAGCGCCCTGTGACGGCGAGGTCCACCGCGGCAGGCTGGCGTTACACGCTGCCTGCCGTTGGGTTTTGGGGGCGGCGCGGGGGTACGTTGCGGCGTCACCCTCGCTTCAACAAGATGCCGAGGTGGCTGAAGGGTGAGCAAGCGATCCGGTCGCACTGCGCCGACCCGCGCTCTTCGGGCGAGGATGGATGTGGCCAAAGCGCAGACGCGCCGGCTCGGGCCCATCGCCCGCTATGCTTCCCCCCCTCCCGAAGCAAGACCCACGGTAACTGCCATGCACGACATCATCTGCCCCCACTGCAACAAGGCGTTCAAGGTGGACGAAACCGGGTATGCCGACATCCTCAAGCAGGTGCGCGATGCGGATTTCAGCGCGCAGTTGCACGAGCGGCTGGAGTTGGCCGAGCAGGACAAGCGCAATGCCGTGGCGCTGGCGCAAGCGCAGGTGGCCCAGGAACTGCAGAAGTCTGCGGTCGCCAAGGACGCGCAGATCCAAGCGCTGAAGGCTCAGCTGGATGCGGGCGCGGTGGAACGCGACCTGGCGGTGGCCCAGGCGCTGAGCGCGGTAGAGAAGCAGCGCGATGCGCTGGCGAATGAGCTGGAGCGTGCGCGGCATGCGCAGCAAGCGGCGGATCAGTTGGCCCAAGCGCGGCTGGCGCAGGAGCTGGCTGGCGTGGCTGCCAGGAAGGATGCCGAGATTCAGCAGCTCAAATCGCAACTGGAAGCAGGCGAGCTGGCGCGCAGGCTGGCTGTGACCGAGGCGGTCACGGTGGTGGCGCGGGAGCGCGACGAGCTCAAGAATGACCTGAGCCTTGCGGCGGTGAAAAGGCAGCTGGAGGAGACCGCCATCAAGGAGCAGTACGCCTTGCAGCTGCGCGACCGCGACGGCGAGATTGCGCGGCTGCGGGACATGAAGGCGCGCCTGTCGACCAAGATGGTGGGCGAGACGCTGGAGCAGCACTGCGAGACAGAGTTCAACCGCATCCGCGCCACGGCGTTTCCTCGCGCGTATTTCGAGAAGGACAACGACGCACGCGGCGGGAGCAAGGGCGACTACATCTTTCGCGACGTGGACGAGGCGGGCACCGAGATCGTCTCGATCATGTTCGAGATGAAGAACGAGAACGACGAGACCGCGACGAAGAAGCGCAACGAAGACTTCTTGAAGGAGCTGGACAAGGACCGGTCTGAAAAGGGCTGCGAATACGCGGTGCTGGTGTCGCTGCTGGAGCCCGAGAGCGAGCTGTACAACACCGGCATCGTGGACATGTTCTACCGCTACCCTAAGATGTACGTGGTGCGGCCGCAGTTCTTCATTCCCATCATCACGCTGCTGCGCAACGCCGCCATGAAGTCGTTGCAGTACAAGTCGGAGCTCGCACTGGTGAAGGCCCAGAACCTCGATATCACCAAGTTCGAATCGCAGCTGGAGGAGTTCAAGGGCGCCTTCGGGCGCAACTGGCGATTGGCGTCCGATGGGTTCGAGGAGGCCGTCAAGCGCATTGACGAGGCGATCAAGGACCTGGAGAAGACCAAGGAAGCGCTGCACAAGTCGGCCAACAATCTGCGTCTGGCGAACGACAAGGCCGAAGACCTCACGATCAAGAAGCTGACCCGCGGCAACCCGACGATGGCGGCCAAATTTGCCGAGCTCAAGCAGATGCAGATTTCTGACGGGGAGTGATACGGAGCAGGGCACGCGCAAGCGGGACGTTGCGGGCCATCGCTGCCGGCTGTCGCTTGAGCTGTCTGGTCGCCCCGCTACCATGCCAAGGCCAGTCTGTTGATCACAAAACGCCCCTCCAGGGGTTCACAGGAGACCACCACCCCATGTTCAGCCACATCATGGTCGGCGTGACCGACCTCGAAAAGTCACGGCAGTTCTACGACGCCCTGCTGGGCACCATCGGCGTGCCGCCGGGCGTTGCCAACAAGAACCGCTACTTCTACCGCAGCCCCACGGGCACGTTCGCGATCTCCACGCCCATCAATGGCGAGCCGGCCTGCCATGGCAATGGCAGCACGATCGGGTTCACCGTGCAGTCGCCGGAGCAGGGCGATGCCTTCCATGCGGCCGGCGTGGCCCACGGCGGCACGACGTGCGAAGACCCGCCGGGCTTTCGCGAGGGCCCCACGGGCAAGCTCTATCTGGCGTATCTGCGCGATCCGGACGGCAACAAGCTTTGCGCGTTGTACCGGCCGCCCAAGGCGTCGGCATAAAGCCGCTTTGCAGCATCGCTCTTGTATTGATAGCTGCTTGCGCTTATTACATAAGCGCTCAAGGCCTGTTTGGCTATAAGTCGCTGCGCGGGCTCGCACCAGGGGCCTGGGGCAGCTCTGTCAGAAACCGCGCCACCCGCGCAGCCACAGCCTCGGGCTGCTCCCGGTGCGGCACATGGGCCAGGCCGGGCAGCAGTTCGACCTGCGCCGGCCCGGCCGCCCAGCAGGCGATGCGCTCGGGCTGTTCGGCCGATCCGTACTCGTCGTTCTCGCCGTGCAGGGCCAGCACGGGGCAGGTGACGCGGGCCAGCGTGGCCTCGAGCGACCAGGCCGCAAACGCGGGGCTGAGCCAGGTGTCCACCCACGCGTTCAGCACCCAGTGGGCCTTGCGGGTATCGCCGCCGTGGTAGCGGGCCAGGCGGTCCATCTGCGCGGGGTGGGCCAGGAACTGGTCGCGCGCGTCGCGGATGCCCTGCCGCGTGCGCTCTTCCACGCAGGCCTGCGCGGCGATGGTGACAAGGGCCTCGCAGTCGCCGTGCTCGCCGGGGCCCGGCTGTCGCACCGATGCGTTTGCCGCTGAGGCCGCCGCGCAGTGTGCGGCCATGCCGCCGCCCACGCTGTGGCCCAGCACCACGTAGCGGCCGATTTCCAGTTGTGCGCGCAGGGCGGGCAGCGCGGTGTGCGCTTCGTCTTCCACAAAGTCCAGCGGCAGCACATCCGTGCGCGCGTCGGATCGGCCGAACCCCAGCCGGTCGTAGGCGATGACGTCGCGGCCGGTGGCAGCGGCCAGCACGGCCGGAAAGCCGCGCCACAGCTCCACGCAGCCCAGCGAATCGTGGAAGAGCACGATGGGCGGCCGGGCCGTCTGCCCGTCCGCTGGCCGAGGCGCCGCCCAGCGCCGGGCGAACAGGCGGCCCCGGGGCGTGGTGACCCAATGGTCCTGCGGCGCCGGGGCCGACGCTGCAGCGGTTGTGGGGGCGGAGGAGGGTACGTGCGGGGCGCTCATGTCCGGCATTGTGGACAGTGCCGCGCGCTGGGCCTGTCGCCTGCGCTGCGTTGGCAGCATTTGCACCTTCGATGGCCCGCATGGTCGGGATGGCCTGCGCGGGCGCAGTGCGGGATACTCGGCGCCCGCGCCCGCCTTTCGGCCATCGCCTCCGCTGCGCGCTGTGCCCTGGCCGCGCCAGGCCAGGCCAGGCCAGTGTCCCCTTCAGACCCTCAGCCACTCACCCACCGCCCCAAGGATTCCCGCATTGAAATCAGCCAGCGCAACCACCTTCGATGAGGCGTACTACCAGCGCTTCTACTTCGACAAGAAAACCAGCGTGGTGGACCCGGCGCACATGGAGCGCCTGGGCACCTTCGTGTGCAGCTACCTGCAGTACCTGCGGGTGCCGGTGCTGCGCGCGCTGGACGTGGGCTGCGGCATCGGGCTGTGGAAGGGCATCGTGGAGCGGCACTTTCCCGCCGCGCGCTACAAGGGGGTGGAGTTCAGCCCCTACCTGTGCGAGCGCTTCGGCTGGCAGCAGGGCTCGGTGGTCGATTACCAGGCGGCCGAGCCGTTCGACTTCGTGATCTGCCAGGGCGTGCTGCCCTACCTGAGCGAGGCGGACCTCAAGGCCGCCCTGCGCAACCTGGGCCGCCTGTGCCGCGGCGCCCTGTACATCGAGGCCGTCTCGCGCGAGGACTATGAGCGCGACATCGTCGACGAAGACCTGACCGACGGCCGTGTCTTCCGCCACAGCGCCCAGTTGTACCGCCGCGGCCTGCGCGAGCACTTCCTGGAGCTGGGCGGCGGCCTGTGGCTGAGCCGTGAGGCGGAAGTGCCGCTGTTCGAATTGGAGCACCGGGGCTAGGCTCGGTGCCGTGGATCGGAATGCTCCGAGACGCCACCTGAAGTGGCGCGCGGATGGAGAGTTAACGAGGGAGGTGAACGATGGACAGCACGGCAATTGCTGGCGTGTCACAAGGTGTGATTGCGTATCTACCGTTAAGTTTGCCTTTGGGCATCACTGCCTTGTTTGTCTGGGCGGTGCTGCGCACGGAGTCCTGGCACTTGCTGCGACGTCGCTTTCGGCAGGTGGTACATGGCAAAGGTGAAATTACGGATTCAGGCATTCGCGCATTCGTTGAGGATCAGAGCAATCTAGCTGCGTTCCGAATTTTTGTGGGCCCTGCGGCTGCCACTTTGGAAGAGGCACGTACGCTGATGGAGTGGTGCCGGACGCGGGATGTCGATCTCGGCTCGTTGCGCATGTGCGGCGACCACTTTGATTTGAAATCACGGCGGATTAAGGTCAGTGAGCGATACCTGAAATGGCTTGGCGGGTTTTGGCGCGTTTGCAGTGATTTTCCCAATTGCCGGCTTGGTTTCGCTGCAGCTGATCTCATCGTCACAGGCGCTTCTTACCGTCAAAGCAAGCGGGCAGGACTTTTTCGCTTCCGTATCGGGGGCGCGGGCGGTGTGGCCGCTGCTTGACGGGCCTGCCATTACGTCAGAAGACTGCGGCAATGCCGAAGTTGCGGCAGACCGCGTGCGGCTCTCGAAAGAGGACACACAGGTGATATGCCGTTTGCTCTTGAAACCGGGGTTTGACGTTTACATAAGGAACGCTTTAAGTGAACAAAGGGCAGCCTTGGCATTGCTTGGCATTGCTTTCTTCGCAGCCATGTATTTCGCTGGCGTTTGGGCCATGACCTGCGCTTCTGCATTGAAAATGCTGCGGCGACAAGTCGATCCGGCGTTACCTGGCGCTCAATTGGAACTGGACTTCGACGGCGCGCGCTAACCGACATGAACATGCAAAAGATCGTGCATTTGCCTATGACTCCGGTCACACAATTTCCGCCCCAGTGAACCCTTCAGTCCCCGTGCCCCACGCCGTCTCCCGCCTGCGCGCCGCGCGCCTGGCGCGCAGCTCCAAACCCTTCCTGGCCCGCGGTGGCCCACGGGGCGAGCGCTGCCCGGGCTGCCGGCTGGTGCCCAGCCATTGCCTGTGCAACCTGCATCCTGCCGTGCCCACGAACGCGGGCGTGTGCCTGCTGATGGCGGACATCGAGCCGCTCAAGCCCAGCAACACGGGCTGGCTGATCGCCGATGTGGTGCCCGACACGTGGGCCTTCGGCTGGGCGCGCACGGAGGTGGACCCGGCGCTGCTGGCGCTGCTGGGCGATCCGCTGTGGCAGCCGTATGTGGTGTTTCCGGGCGAGTTCGTGGCGCCGGAGCGGGTGGTGACGCAGTTGCTGGCCGAGGGGGCGGACCCGGAGTGCGCCGGTGCAGCTGCCCCCAAGCGCCCGCTCTTTGTGCTGCTCGATGCCACCTGGCCCGAGGCGCGCAAGATGTTCCGCAAGAGTCCGTACCTGGACCACCTGCCGGTACTGAGCCTGCAGGCCGAGCAGCTGTCGCGCTACCGGCTGCGGCGTTCCACGCGGGGCGACCATTTCTGCACGGCCGAGGTGGCGGGGCTGTGCATGGAGCTGGCGGGCGAGCCGCGCGCATCGCAGGTGCTGGAGGCGTACCTGGACGTCTTCACCCACCACTACCTGCAGGCCAAGCACCAGCTGCCGCCGCAACGGGACGGAGACGAACACCGCCGGCTGCGCGAGGCGCTCCTTCGGCAATGCGCTGACCTAGGCGAACAGGGCGCCGCGCTCAGCTGGGTGCTGCCCGCCCGCGCGCTGCCGCGAACGGCCGGCTGAGGTAGCGCGACCCCGCCTCGCCAAAGCGCCAGGGCACGTCCACCGCCTTGGAGATGCCGATGCGCGGGCCGCAGGCGACGGCCACGGCGCCCGCGGTCGACGCCGCGCCGGCCTCCGAAGCCGGGGAGGGCGCTGGCTCCAGCAGCTGGAAGGGCGGCTGACCCAGCGGCTCGCCGTTGAGCCGCGCGTCGATGCCCAGCGCCTGCGCCAGGCGGCCGGGGCCGGCGCACAGCAGGCGCGCGTCCTGCAGACCGCGGCGGGCGCGCATCGTCTCCAGTCCGTGCGTGGGCTCCAGCGCGCGCAGCAGCACGCCGGCGCCGTGGCCGGCTTCGCGGCAGACGGTGTTCACGCACCAGTGCAGGCCGTACGAACGGTAGACATACGCATGCCCCGGCGGCCCGAACATGGCGGCGTTGCGTGCGGTAAGCCCGCCGTAGGTGTGCGATGCCGCGTCGGCCTGGTCATAGGCCTCGGTCTCCACGATGCGGCCGCCCACGCCGTCCACCAGCAGCGTCACGCCGATCAGCCGGCGCGCCACTGCGTGCGCAGGGGCAGAGAAATCGATGGTGGCGGGCACCAGGGCGATGGGGGCAGCAGCGGAAGAAGCCAGGGACATGGGCCGAGTGTGCCGCGCCGGTCAGGACGACAGGCCGTGCTGTCGGTGCCAGTCGGCCAGCGAGGTGTCCGGCAGTTCCTGCACCGAGGTGTCCTGCGGCCCGGCGTGCACCACCACCCAGTCGGGCTTGTAGGCCAGCATGGCATGCGTGCTCTGGGGCGGCGCGGGCAGGGGCGTGTCCACCGCGCCGGCGTGCGGGTGCACCAGGTCGGGCCAGCGCGGGTCGTACAGCCACATCGCCGTGCCGCAGTGCTTGCAGAAGTGGCGCTCGGCGGGGCTGCGCGTGCCGTCGGGCATCTTGGCGTGGTAGATCGCCAGGTGGTGGCGGCCGCGCACTTCCAGCGTGCGATGGTCCGCCCCCAGGTTAATGGCGTAGCCGCCGGTGCCCGCCGTCTTGCGGCAGATGGAGCAATGGCAGCGCATGAAGGGCACGGGTTCGTGCGCCGTGACGGTGTAGCTGACGGCGCCGCAGTGGCAAGAGCCTTCGATGTGCATGGGGGATCTCCTGACAGGGCCGGGACGACCGGTCCGCTGAAGCGATCGTGGTGGCGTGCGCTGCCGTGCGGCGTCGGAGGGCGGCGCGTCGGGCCGTCGGTGCAGGTGGGTGCGGCAGAGGATGCGCCGCCGCTTCTGTTTTGATAGCTGTTTACGCACGCGGGACGGGCGCTGCAGGCCCATTTGATATGAAATCTCTTCCTGCCCGGTACGGCTCCTGCTCCATCTCCATGGGCGCGCAGGCGACGCGGGTAGCCGCAGCGCGCCTACAAGGAGGCGCTGCGCCGCGTCCGACAGTGGCGTCAAGGCGCGGGCGATGCCTCCGCGCTCGCCCCACATCGCTGCCCCAGGCCGGCTCCCTCTCCGATCGCAAAGACCCATGACCGCATCAACGACGACCTCCTCCACGTGCCCCCGCACCGCCCGCAGCGCAACGGACGCCTCGGCGTCGCCCACGGACCCCAAGGCGCCGGGCGCCGCCGCGGCCGATTCGCTCACCGGCATCCTCGACGCGCTGGGCACGCTGGCGCGCGAGAACCGCCCGCAGGCGGACGGGGCAGGGCCGGCCGGCGCGGACCAGGACAAGGAGAGCAGCCCGGAGGATGCCGGCAAGGTGCGCGTGGGCGACATGGTGGGCGCGTTCGGCACGCGCAGCTATGGACCGTTCCTGATCGTGCCGGCGCTGCTGGAGATCTCTCCCATCGGCGCCGTGCCCGGCGTGCCGACGGTGCTGGCGACCATGGTGGTGCTGTTCGCCGCGCAGATGCTGTTCGGCGCCAAGCGCCTGTGGGTGCCGGGGTTCGTCGAGCGGGCGGGCTTCTCCGCGCGGCGGCTGGAGCGCGGCGTGCAGAAGCTGCGGCCCGTGGCGTGCCGCATCGACCGCTGGTTCCACGGCCGCCTGCGCCGGCTCACCACCGGTCCGTTCATGCGCGTGGCCGCGGCGGGGTGCATCGCCCTGGCCATCACCGTGCCGCTGCTGGAGGTGGTGCCCTTCGCCAGCTCCATCCCCATGGCCGCCATCGCGCTCTTCGGGCTGGCCCTGCTGGTGGGGGACGGGCTGCTGATGCTGGGCGCCTGCGCCCTGGCTCTGGGCGCCCTGGGCATGCTCGCCGTGGCCCTGTAGCCGCGGCCGTTGCCGCGCCCACGATGGGCGCCGTGCCTACAGCCCGGCGGCGGCGTGCGGCGTACCATCGCCGCATGTCCGATCGCACCCTGCCCCGCCGCGCCCTGCTCAACGCCGCGCCCGCCGTGCTGCTGATGGCCACGGGCCTGCTCCGACCGCTCGCCGCCCACGCCGCGCCGCGCTACACCGTCCCGCGCGAAGAGATCGAGGAGGCTGTGAAGCAGCGCTTTCCGCTGCGCTACCCGGTGAGCAACCTCGCCACCCTGGCGGTGCTGGCGCC
Organism: Paracidovorax wautersii; assembly: GCF_031453675.1. NCBI lineage: Bacteria > Pseudomonadati > Pseudomonadota > Betaproteobacteria > Burkholderiales > Comamonadaceae > Paracidovorax > Paracidovorax wautersii. The sequence continues at coordinate 1,722,029 of NZ_JAVIZX010000001.1, forward strand.
GCGCATCGGGCTCAAGCCGGACGTCAACCGCCTCAATGCCGACCTGCCGGTCGAGGCCAGCGGGCCGGTACTGCGGCGCACGTACAACGGGCGGCTGAACGTGGACTTCGGCCTGCGCTACGAGCCCAAGGACCGCACGCTGCGCGCGCACGATCTGCAGATCAACGCGCTGGAGTTTCCCGACCTGCCGCCCGAGGCGGCTCTGCTGCTGTCGCAGTACGGCCCCCAACTGGCCCGCCAGTCGCTGGGCGAGGTGGTGCTGCACACCCTCAAGCCCGAAGACCTGGCCCTGCCGGACGGCCTGGGCCTGCAGCCCGGCGCCATCACGGTGACGGACCGCGGCCTGGCGGTGAAACTGGTCCCCAAGCCTCTTTTCTGATCCTGGCGAATCGCTGCCCGCCTTCCAGATGCACACGGTGCGGTGATGCGCTAATTGGCTTCTAACGCTTATCCCATAAGCGCAGGCAGCTATTGAAGGAGTAGCAATAGGCCCGGGCTGAGGCGGGCAGCACCCCACCCCGTGGCGCCTCCCCACCTTGGCGTGCGGCGCCGTCCTGCACCGGGCGGTGGGGGCCTCGGGGCATTCTCTGCGGCATGACTGCGCCTGCTCCAGCCCCCCAGCCTACCCCCTCCCATGCCCTTTCGCCCGCTGCTGCAAAAGCCGCTGGCACGCCCCGCCTGCAGGGGCTGGTCGCCCTGGTCACGGGCGGCGCGCAGGGCATCGGCCTGGGCGTGGCCGAGCGCCTGGCGCAGGAGGGCGCGGACATCGCCCTGCACGTGCGCAAGGAAGACGAGCGGTCGCGCGCCGCGCACGACCGCATCACGGGCACCGGCAGCCGCTGCGAGGTCCTGGCCGGCGACCTGCGCGACGTGCCGCGCATGCAGGCCGTAGTGCGCGAGGCGCAGGACGCTTTTGGCCGGCTCGACGTGCTGGTGAACAACGCCGGCCTGGAGCTGCGCGCGGACTTTCTGGACACCACCGAAGAGGACTACGACCGCGTGCTGGACGTGAACCTGAAGGGCGCGTTCTTCACGGCGCAGGCCTTCGCCCGCGCGCTGCGCGATGCACGCCGGCCGGGCCGCATCATCCACATGAGTTCGGTGCACGAGGATCTGCCTTTTCCGCACTTCACTTCGTACTGCGCCAGCAAGGGCGGCATGCGCATGCTGATGCGCAACATGGCCATCGAGCTGGCACCGCTGGGCATCACCGTCAACAACGTGGCGCCCGGCGCCATCCGCACGCCGATCAACCAGGATCTGCTGGCCAACCCCCAGAAGCTGAAGGCGCTGACGGCGCAGATTCCCCTCGGCCGGCTGGGTGAGCCGCCGGACGTGGCGGGCGCGGTGGTGTACCTCGCCTCGCCCGACGCCGCCTACGTGACCGGCACCACGCTGGTGGTCGATGGGGGCTTGCTCTGGAACTATGAAGAGCAATAAAGAACAATCCCTGCATGAGCGCCGTCATCGCCCCGCCTCCCGCCCTCGCCGCGGCCGCTGTCTCCAGCGGGCTCCGCATCTCGGAACGCCACCCGGCGTACAGCACCAATCCGGCCCGCGTGCAGGTACCCGGCGCACCGGGCGCGCCGCCGTCCGACCACTGCACGCCCGCCGACCGCTACCAGGAGCTGTTCGTGGCGGTGCAGAGCCAGCAGATCTTCGAGGACAGCAAGACCTTCGTCGACTGCGGGCCCATCGGCGAGCCTGAGGACATTCTTGCGGCCTACCGGGCCGAGCACGCGCAGCCGGGCTTCGACCTGGCGCGCTTCGTGGCGCAGCACTTCACCGCGCCGCAGGTGGCCGCGAATGATTACGTGGGCGCGCCCGGCATGGCCCTGGCCGAGCACATCGACGCGCTGTGGCCCGTGCTCACCCGCAAGCCCGAGGACCACCCGGTGCGCGGTTCCGCGCTGCCGCTGGCGCACCCGTACGTGGTGCCGGGCGGGCGTTTCGCCGAGCTGTACTACTGGGATTCGTACTTCACCATGCTGGGGCTGGCGGCCACGGGCCGCAGCGAGCTGGTGCAGTGCATGACGGACAACTTCGCCCGCCTCATCGACGCCTTCGGCTTCGTGCCCAACGGTACGCGCACCTATTACCTGAGCCGCTCGCAGCCGCCGCTGTTCGCCGCCATGGCCGAACTGGGCGCGCTGGTGGGTGGCCCGCCCGTGTCGCACTACCTGCCGCAGCTGCTGCAGGAGCATGCGTGGTGGATGGACGGCCTGCATGTGCTGCACCCCGGCGAGGCGCGCCGCCGCGTGGTGGCGCTGGCCGGCGGCGAGATCCTCAACCGCTACTGGGACGACCGCGACACGCCGCGCGAGGAATCGTGGCGCGAAGACATCGAGACGGCCTCCGCCGTGGACCGCCCCTCGGCCGACGTGTACCGCGACTTGCGCGCCGCCGCGGAGTCGGGCTGGGACTTCTCCACGCGCTGGCTGCGCGCGCCCGACGCGGCCAACCCGGCCAGCCTGCACCTGTCGCAGATCTGCACCACGGACCTGCTGCCCGTGGACCTGAACGCTTTTCTCTACCGCATGGAGGTGTCGATCGCCAAGGCCAGCCAGTCGGCGGGCGACCGCGCCACGGCCACGCACTTCCACGACCTGGCCGCCCATCGGCGCGAGGCCGTCAACCGCCTGATGTGGAACGAGGCCGAAGGCGCCTACTTCGACTACGACTGGCGCCGCGGCGAACTGCGCGGCTGCCTGACCGCGGCCACCGTGGTGCCGCTGTATGCGGGCATGGCGACCGAGGCCCAGGCCGCTGCCGTGGCCCGCGCCGTGCGCACGCACCTGCTGGCGGCCGGCGGCCTGGCCACCACCGTCTGCTCCAGCGACCAGCAGTGGGACCGGCCCAACGGCTGGGCCCCCCTGCAATGGATGGCCGTGCGCGGCCTGGAGCGCTACGGCCACAAGGACCTGGCCCTGGAGGTGCGCCAGCGCTGGATCGAGACGGTGCGGTCGGTCTACCAGCGCGAGGGCAAGCTGGTCGAGAAATACGCCGTGGGCAACGGCGACGGCGCGCCGCTGTGCGGCGGCGGGGGCGGCGAATACCCGCTGCAGGACGGCTTCGGCTGGACCAACGGCGTCGTGCAGTGCTGGCTGGACCCGCGCTACGACACCTATGCCGCCGCGCAGACGGTGTACTACGGGCCCGCCGACGAAGGGGCGGCGGAGTGGTCGCCCGAAGCCTAGAAGCGCTGCTGCTGCGCCGCCGCCGGGCTGGGCAGGCCATCGTCGGCCTTAGCCTACGGCCGCGCGGCGCCGGCCTTGCATAGGATCGTTGCCAGCACCTTAGGCCGCCTGTGACGGCCCGGGGCGCGGTCTTGAGGGCTTCGGCCCGGCGTGCTCTCCATCCTCCGCATCCCCATCCCCCGTTTTTTCCCGAGAAAGGACCTTGCCGCATGGATACCGCTTCCGCCACCGCCTGGCTGCACCACGAAACCTTCTGGGGCATGTCTGCCGCCAGCCTGCTGATCGCCACGGCGGCGGCGCTGGGCACCTATCTGGTACTCACGGTGCTGCTGGGCTGGTCCATGGCCCGCGCCAAGCGCAATGCGGAAAGTCACGAGCAGCACGGTGCTGCCCAGGTCGCGCTGCAGGTGCTGTCGGGCACCAGCCATCTGCTGATTTTGCTGGCGGCCCTGCTGGTGGGCGCCGGCATGCTGGACCTGCCCCAGCGCTGGCACGACCGCGTGGGCCAGCTGTGGTTCCTGGCCGTGGCGCTGCAGATCGGCCTGTGGGGCACGCGCGCCACGGTGCTGGTGGTGGACCGCTACCGGGTGCACCACGGCGCCACCAACCCGTCGCAGATCAGCGCATCGGCCACGCTGATGTCGTGGGGCCTGCGCACGCTGCTGTGGGCCACGGTGCTGCTGGCGATCCTCTCCAATTTGGGCGTCAACATCACGGCCTTCGTCGCCAGCCTGGGCGTGGGCGGCATCGCCATCGCGCTGGCCGTGCAGAACGTGCTGGGCGACCTGTTCGCGTCCATGGCCATCGCGGTGGACAAGCCGTTCGAGGTGGGCGACTTCATCGTGGTGGGCAGCATCGCCGGCACGGTGCAGCAGATCGGGGTGAAGACCACGCGCATCCGCTCGCTGAGCGGCGAGCAGGTGGTGATGAGCAACACCGACCTGCTCAAGCAGACCATCAACAACTACCGCTACATGCAGGAGCGGCGCATCGTCTTCAAATTCAGCGTGCCCTACGGCACCCGGCCGGAAGACGCCGAAGCCATTCCTCAGGCCGTGCGCCGCATCATCGAGGCCGAGCCCCAGGCCCGCTTCGACCGCGCCCACCTGCTGGCCTTCGGCGACAGCGGGCTGACCTACGAGGTGGTCTACATCGTGCTCGACCCGGGCTACAACCTCTACATGGACCTGCAGCAGAAGATCAACCTGGCGCTGATGCGCGAACTGCAGGCCCTGGGCGTGCCCTTTGCCGTGCCGGTGCGCACGCTGCAGATGGCGCCCGACCAGCCGGCCCCGTGGGCGCCGCCGCCGCCCGCCGGCCCGCTGCACGTGGGTGCCCGGGCGTGAAGAGAGGGGCGGCCACGGGACGCGCCGTGCGGCCTGGGTTTAAAGTAGCGCCCCTGCCGAGCCGCCGGCCCGGCGCGCATCCCGCGCACACCGCACCTTTCCATCCTGCCCCATGAACAAAGACCTGCTGGCCCGACAAGGCGAACTCAAGAAGATGGAGCTGTGCGAACCCTGCGCCGGCATCCAGCGCAACTGGCGCAAGGCGCCTGGCCATGCCGAGCTGGTGCAGCGCGGCAACCGCAAGGAACAGCACGCCGACGGCCACAGCGTCACCATCACCCGCTACCGCTGCGACCGCTGCGGCACCGCCTGGGAATACACCAACGACCGCAAGGACCAGCGCGCCGGCTGGTCCGTCGTCGGCGGCTGAGCGGCCATGGATTGCCGGGGCCCCTGGCTGGGCGGTGCGGCGTCAGCGCCGTCCTACGCGGGCGGCGCGAAGGTGGGTCTATAAGAAGGGCCTCTTTCGAGAGAGACCCCTGAACCGGGCCGGCCGGGGCGGCGCCCGCCGTCCGCCGCCCGCTCTGGAGCCCCTGCGACCCAAGGACCTTCGAGCATGCCGCAATCCCCCCTGCATTCCGTCCCCGCCTCTGGCGCCGATGTAGCGCCCCCCGCCGCGCCGCTGGTCGTCGTGATCACCGGCGCCTCCAGCGGCATCGGCCATGCCACCGCGCTGGCCTTTGCGCGCACCGGAGCGCAGCTGGTGCTGGCCTCCCGCAATGGCGACACCCTGGCCCCGGTGGCCCGCGCCTGCCGCGAAGCCGGCGCGCAGCAAGCCATCGCCGTGCCCACCGACGTCACGCAGGCCGGCGACGTGCAGGCCCTGGCCGACCGTGCCCTGCGCCAGTACGGCCGCATCGACGTGTGGGTCAACGGCGTGGGCGTGGGCGCGGTGGGCCGCTTCGACGAGGTGCCGCTCGACGCCCACCGCCGCGTGCTCGAAGCCAACCTGCTCGGCCACCTGCACGGCGCGCATGCGGCGCTGCGCCACTTCCGCCAGCGCGGGCGTGGTCTGCTGGTCAACCTGATTTCGCTGGGTGGCTGGGTGCCCGCGCCGTATGCGGCGGCGTACACGGCCAGCAAGTTCGGCCTGCGCGGCCTGTCGGAAAGCCTGCGCGCCGAGGTGTCCGATCTGCCCCAGGTGCATGTGTGCGACGTGGCGCCCACCTTCGTCGATTCGCCCGGCCTGTCGCACGGTGCCAACTACACCGGCCGGGCCCTGCGCCCGCCGCTGCCCATGGTGGACCCGCACCGCGTGGCCGATGCGGTGGTGGCCCTCACGCAGACGCCGCAGCCGCGCTCGGTGACGTGGATGGGCACGGGCGCGCTGGCGGGCCGGGTGGCGCATGCCGTCGCGCCGGACAGCGTGGGCCGCGCCATGCGCTGGCTGACGGAAACCGGCCTGCGCCACGCCAGCGCAGCGCCGCGATCGGAAGGCAATCTGTTCGCGCCCTCGCGCGGCACGGGCGTGGACGGCGGCCACCGGCAGCGCATGGCCGGGCAGGCCGGCCTGCTGGTGGTGCTGGGCGCCCTGGGCATCGCGTACGGCTGGCGCGCCGGGCGCAAGCCGCGCTGACACGGCGGCGGGGCCGTTCCCCGGGCGCTGTTGTGCCGAACGGAGCGCTGCAGCCGGGCGCCCGGCCTCCTCCTACAGGGTCAGCTTGCCGCGCTGCCTACGATGGACCAGCGCACCCGCCGTCCGCCGTGCTCCCTCGTGCCCGCTGGGGCTCCGCCAGTTTCCGGCCGGCAGGAGCGGGCCTCACCAGGAACCGCCATGACCACTGCTTCCGACTTCCCCTCCGACAATGGCACGGCCACCGCCGCTGCCGCCGCGCCGGCTTCTGGCGCGGGCGCCGCCTTCACGCTGTACGCCACGGGCGGCCGCGTGTATGCGAGCAATGTGCGCGAGAAACTCGTGGATCTGGGCCTGATGGAAGAGCAGCAGGGGCCGGGTGGCGGCACCTACCGCTACCGGCTCGACGGCGACGAAACCGTGGCCTCGGCCGGCTTTCCCACGGCGGAGGACGCGCTCGCCCACTTGGCACAGTCGATCACCTTCTTCTTCCTGGACGGGCAGTTCACCGCGCTGGCCGACCTGGGCGGCGTCTCGCGCCCCGACCTGCCGTCCGCCACGCAGATCCACGTCGTGCTCGACCGGCGCGGCCAGGCGAGCCCGGCCATCGAGGCCGATGTCTGACCGGCCTGCCTACCTGCCTACCTGCCTACCTGCCTACCTGTCTGCCTGTCTGCCTGTCTGCCTGTCTGCCTGGCACGCCGCCTCCGCGGAAGGCCGGTCCGCTGGTGCGCTCCGCGTTTGCTATGCATTGAATAGCTGCTTGCGCTTGTCCTGATTGGGCTAGAGGCCATTTTGGCTTCAAGTCGTGGCCGATGCCTCGGCCGGACGTTGCCCACCGTTCCACGGCTGCACCACAGCGTTGCACAGGCGGCGCTCTGGCGATGGCCGCTCCCGGCCCCATCTGCAGAAGACCGCTCGTTCTCCGGCCGGCTTTCCCATGGGGGGAAGCGGCCGGTGCTGCGCCCCGAAGGAGAATCCCCGCATGCCGCAACCATCCACCGCTTCGCCCATCCTGCAGACCCAGCCGCTCGGCGCGCTGTGGCCGACGATGGACCCGTTCCTCTTCTGCGCCCACCATGACGACGCCTACCCGCCCGGCAATGCCGACCTGGGCCCCGATGCGCCGCTGGCCGGCCGGCAGATCGGGCAGGACTTCTCGCGCCAGGACGGCTGGAGCATGTACCACGGCGACGTGGTGCCCGGCTTTCCCGGCCACCCGCACCGCGGCTTCGAGACCGTGACCATCGTGCGCAAGGGCCTCATCGACCACAGCGATTCGCTGGGCGCCACCGCGCGCTTCGGCCAGGGCGACGTGCAGTGGCTCACCGCCGGCGCGGGCGTGGTGCATTCCGAGATGTTCCCGCTGCTGGACAGCGCCGCACCCAACCCGCTGGAGCTGTTCCAGATCTGGCTGAACCTGCCGGCGCGCTCCAAGATGGTGGCGCCGCACTTCACCATGTTCTGGTCAGGCGACATTCCCCGCATCACCGCCCAGGACGGCGCCGGCCGCACCACCGAGGTGGCCGTGATCGCCGGCGCTGTGGACGGTGCCGCGCCGCTGGCCCCGCCGCCCGACTCCTGGGCGGCGCAGGCAGAGGCCGACGTGGCGATCTGGACCGTGCGCCTGGCCCCCGGCGCCCGCTGGACGCTGCCGGCCGCGGCGGGCGAGGGCACGCGCCGCATGCTGTACTACTTTGCAGGCAGCGGCGTCACCGTGGCCGGCCAGGCCGTGTCCCACGCCGCGCTGGAACTGCGCGCGGCAGATGCCGTGGAACTGCACAACGGCGGCGACGCCGTGGCGGAATTTTTGCTGCTGCAGGGCCGCCCCCTGGGCGAGCCGGTGGTGCAGTACGGCCCCTTCGTCATGAACAGCCAGCAGGAGATCATGCAGGCACTGCAGGACTACCGCCGCACGCAGTTCGGCGGCTGGCCCTGGGACGACCCGGCCCCCGTCCACGGGCGCGAGCCGCGCCGCTTCGCCCGACGGCCCGGCGCGGCGCAGGACGAGGTGCCGGCCGCCGTGGCCGATGGCGCCTGACGGCCTGTTCAATCGACGATGAAGAGCTTGGCACCCTGGGGCGAGCGCGAGCGGTGCGGCTCGGCGCCGTCGGCCACCTGGTAGCTCATCCCGGGCTTGAGCGTGAAGGTGCGGCCGTCTTCCAGCTCGGTTTCCATCTCGCCCTCCAGGCACAGCAGCACATGGCCCTTGCTGCACCAGTGGTCGGACACATAGCCCGGCGTGTACTCCACCATGCGCACGCGGATGCCGCCGAAGTTCTGGGTCTGCCAGAACGCCTGGCCGGCCTCGGCCGAATGCTCGGTGCGGGCCACGGTGGACCAGTCGGTCGTACCGAACGGAATGTTCTCCATCTTCATGTGCATTGCTCTTGGTGAGTGGCCCGCGGTGCGTGCGCTGCGCCGCACTGTACCGGCCAAGACCACAGGGCGCAGGCGGCTGCGGGCATGGTTGACAATGGCGCTCTGGCAGCGCTGCTGCGGCACCCGCGTGCGGTGCGCAGGCGATTGCGCGCGCCCCGTTCTTCCTTCGGAATCCTTCGCATGAACATCACCAAAGACACCGCCGTCACCCTGAACTACAAAATCACCGACCCCGCCACCGGCAAGCTGCTGGATTCGGGCGACGTGGCCTACCTGCACGGCGGCTACGACAACCTCTTCGCCAAGGTCGAGGCCGAGCTGGAGAACCGCGCACCCGGCTACACCACCACGGTGGACCTGGCCGTGGCCGATGCCTTCGGCGAGCGGGACGAAAGCCTGGTGCGCACCATTCCCAAGAGCGAGTTCCCGCCCGGCGTGAAGGTGGGGGGCCAGCTGCGCGGCGTGGGCAACGACGGCCAGCCGGCGCTGTTCAACGTGGTCAAGATCAAGGGTCCCCAGGTGCATCTGGACGGCAACCACCCGCTGGCCGGCCACGCACTGCGCTTTGCCTGCAAGGTGACCGAGGTGCGCGCCGCCACGCCGGAAGAGATCGCCCACCGCCACGTGCACGGCGGCCACGGCCACCACCATTGATCGGCACGCCGCCTGGCCACGGCGGCCCCGGGCGTGCCGTGCTTCAGAACTGCACGTCCACCACCACGTTGTCCTGGTACACGCCCGGCGGCGGCGGGGCCTGGTCGCCATACACCCGGGCCGTGTAGGGCAGCACGATGGGCGTGAGCCCATCCGTCAGGGCCGTGCCCGCCACGCGGGCACCGGCTGCCGTGCCCCACACGCTGCCGTCGCCGCGGAACAGGTCGTAGGCCAGCCGGCTGGCGCCATTGGCCATCTGCCGCCGCCCGCCCGCAGGGTAGGTGCCCGGGCCCAGGCCCACGGTGATCGACAGGCCGCGGGTGCAGGTCACGGCCACGCTGCCGGCCACGGCCGGAAAGGCTACTGGCAGCGGCGCGGCGCCGAACTGCACATCCGGCGCCGCAAACGTGCAATCGTTGGTCACCACCAGCTGCACGGTGAGCAGCTGGTTGGTGTTGCCATTGCGCGGCGTGCCCACGCAGAGGCCACCCACGCCGAGCAGCCCCTCGCAGAGGTTGGCGTAGGTCCAGTTCACGGTGATGGTGTCCGTGTAGGTGCCCGCGGGCACGTTGGGCCCCACCGTGGTCGTGATGCGCAGCGGCACCGAGGTGATGCTGTTGCTCAGCAGGGAGAGCACGTTGGAGCCGCTAGCGTTGATCACCAGCAGGCCCTGCGTGTAGGTCGCTCCGCCCAGGTTGGTGATCTGGTAGGGGATGGGCGGCTTGGTGCCGTCCTTGAGCGTGAGGCCGGTCGTGGGGCTCACGAAGCGGGCCTGCAGCGTCGGTGTGCCCAGCACCGACAGCACGAGGCCGCCGCAGCCGAACGTGAACTGCGCCGTGGTGCTGATGGCCGGCCCCCCGAGTACCCGCTGCGACGGCACACTGCCCAGGTTGCCGCCGGTCTGGCTGGGCACGCAGTCGGCGGCCGCAGGGCGGCAGGCGGCTGCCAGGACGGCTGCGCCGGCCCAGGCGAGCCGGCGCCACCAGCGACGGGTGTGCTTCATGGCCTGCCTTTCCGTGCCGCCCCCGCAGCGGGAGCGGGTTTGTCGCCCTCTGCGCGGCACACCACGCGCAGGTCGCCCCGTGCCGCGTGCTCGGCTTCGGTGAACGCCGCGCGGCAGGCGCTGCCGTCCGGCATGCGGGCCCGCAGCGTGTTGCGTGGCTGCAGCGCCGTCAGGTAGACCACGCCGTCCCAGCCCACCACCGTCGGCACCTGGCCCTGCTCATGCAGTACGGTGCTGCCCGGCGGCAGCGGGGCGCCCGCCGCGTTCACCAGCGTCAGGGTGGCCGTGTGCTGGCGCAGCACCGGCAGGTGCACCAGGGTGCCGCGGCCCTGCGCCACGGCCACGCGGCGCTCCAGCGCAGGCGTGTGCACGTCCACGGGCAGCGAGAGCGGATCGATCGCGTAGCGCGCCGGGTAGTAGGCCGGCACGTTGGGCACCAGCAGGTAGCCCCGGGCGTCCGTGGTGCCGGCGGGCTGGTGGTTGAAGGTCACCGGCACGCCGGGGGCCTCGGTGGACACCAGGGCGAAGCCGTCGGTCACCCGGTTGGCTGCGAAGGCGTAACCATCCATCATCCCGACGGAGCCCGAAGCCCCCGCCCAGTGCGTGGTGCCCGCCGAGGAGCCGAACAGCCCGCCCTGCACCAGGCCGTAGCGGCCCTGGTACTGCGCGCTGGCCAATCGGTAGTTCCGGCCCACGCTGCCGCCCGTGGAGCCGCTGCGCGTGTGCCCCAGGTGCCAGCCGACGCCGCCGTCGCTGCGCAGGCTGCGCTGCATGCCGACCTCGCCCTGCGCGGTGTCGCCCAGCCGCGCGATCCCCGCCTGCGCCGTGAGCAGCGGGTCAAGCAGGTAGGTGAGCTGCGCGCGTACCTGCATCTCGCCCGTTTCCACCGTGCGACCGGCCGTCAGCGAGAAGAACGCGTCGCGCCCCAGCGGCGTGCTGTAGCTGGCGTAGGCGACGCGGCTGCGCTGCGTGCCGGCGCCGCGCAGATCCACCCAGCCGGCCGCCAGCGAGCCCACGCCGCGCACCAGGCTGGCGTTGATCTGGCGCGTGCGCTGGTTGGGCTGCAGCGCGTCGGCGGCATGGTTGGCCGCATCGCCGAAGCCGGCGCCGCGCCGCGTCTCCAGCAGCGTGATGCCGCCGCGCGGCGTCAGGTACTGGTAGCCTGCGCTCCACTGCCAACCGCCGGGCCGGTCTGCGGCCAGGTCGTTGTGGCCGGTCGCCCGGCCGTGGGTCAGCGATGCATTGAAGACCCCCAGCGTGCCCCAGCGCATCAGCCCGCCCGCTCCCAGCACGGCCAACCCGCGGCCGGCCTGCGCCTGGGCCTCCACCGTCACGCTGTCGCTCAGGCCCCGCCGCGCCACGCCCGTGGCCAGCGGCGCGCCGTAGCCGAAGCTGCGCAGGCCGTAGCCACGCCGCAGTGCGCCGAGCGACAGCGCATAGTCCGTCCAGCCGGGGCGCAGCAGCTGGCTGCTCACGTAGAAGGGCACCGCAGTCACCACCTGCCGGCCCAGCGCATCCGTGGTGACCACCGAGGCCGTGCCGGCGCCGTTGACGGCCGGCAGGTCTCCGAGCGTGAACGGCCCGGGTTGCACCTGCTGGCGACCGGCGCGGAAGCCGTTGACGAACACCTCGACCGCCGACGGCACGGCCGCCTGGCCGGCGAACTGCGGCATCGGATAGGTCACGAGGTCGGGCCGCGCGGCGAAGTTGCGCGCCCACTGCACGCCGCCCAGCCGCACCGGGGTCGTCCAGGGCAGGGCGCCGGTGATGTGGTCGCCCACCGTCCAGCCCGTGGCGTCGGCGGTGTCCACGTCCGACCAGGCGGTGTCGTAGCGCAGATAGCCGTTGCCGCCACCATCGGCATGCCGCACGATGCCGGTGTGGGAGAGCACGCCGTGCTCGCCAAACCAGCGCTGCTCCGACCACAGCGTCGCCGCGTCACGGCCCTCGGTGCGCGTGGCGTACAGCTCGTAGTTCATGAGCAGCCCCGTGCCACCTGCAACGGCCTGCGCCTCCCGGCCTTCCAGGCCCAGGTCCACCGTCTGCGCCGGCAGCCATTCGGGCGGCACGTCGATGCGCAGGCGCTGCGCCAGGCTGTCGTAGGCGACGCGCACGCCCGGCAGGGCGTCCACGGCCACAAGGGCTTCGTCGGCCTGGTCGGTGCGCACGTTCAGGCGGCGCAGCGTGGCGGCGTCGATCTCGAAGTGCGGGCCGCGCTGGCGCACCTGCACCAGCTCGCCGGTGGGGCGGCCGTTCACGTCCACCTCCAGGAACAGCAGGGCCGGAGAAGCCGCTGCATCGGCGGCGGGTGGCGGTGGCGTCGTGCTGCCCAGGTCGCCCGCGCAGAGCGCCTGGGGCACCCAGGCGAGCAGGGCCAGCCACCGGCGTCGGCGGGCGCAGACGGCGGGACGGGGTGCGGGGTCATCGCGCGGCGGCACGGGGCTGCATCGGCGCCTCGCGCCCATTCACGGTGGCCTGCAGCGCAGGCTGGGGTGGCGGGGGCTGGTCGAGCGTCCAGCGGCGCTCGCTGTGCGGCAACACGTAGCCCAGCAGGCCGGGGGTGACGACGGCGTCCGCACCGTTGGCGGCACGCCAGCGCACGGCGGTCAGCCGCGCATGGCCGGGGCCGGTGTTGTGCACCACGAGCGCTTGCGAGCCCTGCGGGCCGCTCTCCACCGCCCAATGCAGCGCCGGCTCCAGGGTGCCGTTGCCGGCCAGGCGCTCCAGCAGGTCCGCATGCGTGGCCGGCATGCGCGGGCCCAGCGTGCCGGGGCCGTAGACGAACAGCGGAATGGCATAGCGGATCTGCAGTTTCACCCCCAACTGGGGCGCCGACGGGGCCGCCTGGGGTGCGTCGGCGGTGGCCTCCATGGCCGGCGTGGGCCCGGGCAGCTCGTCCAGCAGCACGCGGAACGCCTGCTCCTGCCCTGCCGGCACGGACTGCGTGGCGATCAGGCGCACCATCTGCCGCGCGCCCGGAGGGATCTGGCTGATGGGCGGGCTGGCGACCACGGCCTGTTGCGGCGTGAACTGGTCGTCGCCGTTCTCCTGCCGCCACGCGTACACGCGGGCCTGCAGCGCAACGGGCGTGGTGCCGCGGTTCTCGACCCACACGGCCACGGCCCGCTGCTCCCCGGCGATGACCGGGTCCACCGGCCAGATCATCAGAGGGGCCGCGGCGTGCGCGGCCGGGGCCCATGCGAAGAGCGCGAAGGCCAGAGCGGCGACAGCCCGGGCCAGGCCCCCGGAGGGGGTGCGGCCCAGGGACGGGTGGGCGGCGGCGTGGCGAGCGCTCACCATGAAAGGGTCACCTGCACCGTGTCGGAGTACGCCCCGGCAGGCAGACCGAAGCCGGGAAAGCTGACGGTGCCCTGCAGCGGCAGCGCAGCCGCCGTGGCTTCCAGCGCGAGGCCTGCGGGCACGTTCGGCAGCAATGCGGTGGCGGGTGTGGCGGCCAGCTGCAGGCTATAGGGGACGAACGCACCGGCATTGTTGGAGAGTCGCCGCTGCGGGCCCAGGGCGTGCTGTCCGGCGTCGGCCGTGACCTGGACAGTGGTGCCGGGCGTGCACTGGATGCGCGCCTGGCCGCCGCTGCCGGAGCCGGCCAGCCGCGTCTCCGTGCCCACGCGCACGGCGGAGTGGGTGCCGAAATCCAGGGTGCCGAAATCCAGTCCCGTGGTCTGCCCGCCGCCACCTGCGACGACGCAGCCGCGCACGATCGCGGCGTTCACGGCGAAGCTGCCCGTGGTGGGGATCGAGGCCGGCACGGCCGGTGCCCCCTGCAGCATCAGCAGAGGCAGGGCGAGCAGGGTCCGGGGCACCGGCGAAGCGGCGCCCCGCCCGGGCCGTGTCGCACGGCGGTGGGCGGTTCGCATGGCGGGTCTCCTGCCGGGGCGCCGGCGTGCGGCCTGCCCCGGGCGGTGGCAATCAGAAGGTGAGCGTGACCTGGAGCTGGTCCGTGTACGCGCCGGCCGGCAGCGCCACGGCGCTGGTCTTGTTCACCAGCCCATAGATCGGCAGCGCGAAGGGATTGCCCGCCGAAGGCACCGCAATGCCCGTGATTGCCGTGGAAGCGACGTAGGGAATGGTGTGGCCCGGATCGCGGTAGACGTCGTAGGGCAGGAAGGCCCCGCCATTGGACATGGCACGGCTTCCGGTGCCGATGCCGGCGCCCTGGCCGGCATGCGCCCCGCCGTCGATGGAAATGCTGAAGGCCGTGATCTCCGGCGAGCAGACGATCTGCGTGACGCCGGCGCCGCCCTCGCCACCGCTCGCCGTCACGCTGACGGGGCCGACGAAGGTGGCCGGTCGGGTGCCGAAGTCCAGCGTGCCGAAGTCGGCGCCGGCCACGGTGCCCGGGCCGCCGTTGATCACGCAGCCGGAGGTGAGCATCATGCGGGCCGCCAGTACGCCCGACAGCGTGGCGGCGCCCAGCGGAGCGGCCGCTGAAACTGTCAGCAGCGCGGCAAGGGCCAGTGCTGCGGGGCGGCCGCGCCGGAGCCTCTGGAGCCCGGGCGGTGCGACGTGGTGTCTCTCTTCCATCGTTTTCTCCTCTGGACGAAAAATCGATGCCGGATACACGCCGCGGGATGACCACCCCCCAGGCGCCCATCACGGGCTGGCGGATGCGCCCCTGTACGAAGGGCGCTGCCCCAGGAGTTGTCCTGGGCTTGCGGTCTGCGCCGCTTGGAAACCTGTCTGAGAGGATGTTACCTATTTTTGGAAAGTCGAAAAATAGGCGGAAAGCCCTGGTCCGTTGCCGGGAATGTCCTGCGTCCCTGCGCGTCCCGGGCCTACAAAGGGTCGTAGCGTCCTGTGCTGCGGAGGGGCGGAGTGGCCCCGCGTCAGCGTCAGCGCCGACGCAGCAACAGGGCCTGGCGCAGCATGCGCGCAGCGCGGTCGCGGATCTGGAAGGGGCTGTGGCCCGGCAGCGGGCGGAGCTTGGACATGGAGCACGCCGCCAGGAAGTCGTGCAGGATGGGCGTGTCGTCCAGCGTGGACGCGTCGGGCGTGCGGAATTCCGGGTGCCACTGGGTCGCCGCGATGTAGCCGCGGCCGCGCGCGGGCCGGCGGCGGATGGCCTCGGGCACGCCGTCCGGGTGGCTCCAGGCCTCGATCTCGAAGCCCGGCGCCAGGTTCTTGATGCCCTGGTGGTGGATGCTGTTGACCACCACCCGTTGCTGGTTCGGGTACATGCGCGCCAGCCGGGAGCCCGGCACCAGATCGATCTCGTGCACGTGCTGGTCGTAGGTGGCGGCATTGCGGTGCTGCATGGCGCCCGGGTGCTGCGTCTCGATGTCCTGGTAGAGCGTGCCGCCGAAGGCCACGTTGATCAGCTGGAGGCCCCGGCAGACACCGAAGATGGGTTTGCCGGCCTGCTCGAAAGCCTCCACCACCGCCAGGTCGTACAGGTCGCGCACGCGGTCGCCCAGCCATGCGTCCTTGAGCGGCACCTCGCCATAGCTGCCGGGCCACACGTCGGCGCCGCCGTGCATGACCACGCCGTCCAGCCACTCCGCGTAGTGGGCCAGTGTCACGTCGCCGCGCGCCGTCTCACCGGTGGGGCACGGCACCATCACCACCATGGCTCCGGCCGACATGATCCAGTGCGCAATCGACTGCTCCACGTACTGCAGCGTCTTGTTGGTGAACAGCGAGCGTGCCGGATCAGCGTGGGAGAAGCACGCGGACAGTCCGATCTTGAGTCGTTTGGAGGCGCTCATGGGGCAGGCTTCCGCAAGGCAGCTGCACCGGGGCCGGCAAGGGCGTGACGAGGGGGGATGCGCATCCCAAATTTGTAGCACCGGTGACCGGTGAGCAGGTGTAGGAGCCGGCCGCAGCCCGGTGGCAGGCGCATTCACCCGCCCGGTTGCCGCGTATCAAGCAGTGACGGCGCAGTCTGGGCATGATGGGATGGCCGATCCCGCTAGGTCATCCTGGCGGGCCGATCATCCACCACAGGAGAACACGATGCAGATTCAAGTGAACACCGACGACCACATCCAGGGCGGCGAATCGCTCAGCCGCTGGGTCCAGGAAGAGGCCGGCAACCGTCTGGCGCGCTTTCGCGAGCATGTGACGCGGGTGGAGGTCTTCCTGTCGGATGTGGATGCCGGCAAGTCCGGCGCAGCGGACAAGCGCTGCGTGATCGAGACGCGCGTCGCCGGCCGACAGCCCCTGGCCGTGAACGCCGAAGCCGACAAGGTGGCCGATGCCTTCCTGAGTGCGGTCGACAAGCTGGCCCGCGCGCTGGACACCGACCTGGGCCGCCTCAAGGACCGTCACGGCCGCGAAACCATCCGCACCGCCGAGGGCTGAGTCCGTAGCAGCGGAGGTGGACGCCCTCCGCCGCTGCTACCGCCGTGGCGGTATGCGCCGCTGCGGCGTGCTGGCCTGCGCCGCCACCATGTGCGCGCTGCGCTCGTGGGCGCCGCGCGCCAGGCCGTCGATGAGTGGGGCTTCCGGCAGGTTCTTCCAGTAGCGCGTGGGCATCTCGCGCCGCATCATGGCGAGCTTGAGGCGCGCCGGGTTGAAGGTGTGGGCGTAGTAGGTGAGCCACAGCGATTCGCCCGCGTCCGCCGCGGGCGCATCGGCCCGCGTGCCGCCCGGGCCTATTTCCAGCGCCTGGCCGTCCCAGCGCAGGCTGCAGTCGGGCGTAAGGATGGCCCAGCGCATCTGCGTGAACCGCTGCACGAAGAAGCGGGCGTTGGCCTCGGTGATGAAGTGGTCGGGCTCGAACCAGGCCAGGTGCCAGGGCTCAGCGCCGAGGTCGCCAGTCACGGGCCGGAAGCGCACGAAGGCGCGCATCTTGTGGATGTCGCGGCGCACGGCGGCGGCCATGCGCGCCAGCCGCACGCGGTCCGGGTCCAGCGCGTCGTGGCGCAGGCCGGGCTTGCGCTGCAGGCGCCACAGCAGCCGGTAGACCAGCGCGAACCGCTCCGGATGGCGGTGCAGGATGCAGGACTCGCACAGGGCCAGCAGTTCGCGTGGCACGTGCAGCGCCGTTGCCGTTTCCCCTTCGCTCTTTGGTAGCGGCAGGGCAGGGAGGCGCTCCTCTGCGCCGGCATTCGCGGCGGCAAACAGGCTGTCTTCCGCGTCCCCTTGCACGCGCCATTCCACTGCCTCGGGCGCCAGGCCGGCCTGCAGGCAGGCGCGGGCCGACTGGCGAAAGCCTGCCCAGTCGGCTGGGTGGGCGAGCGTGATGCCGTGCAGCGGGGCGCTCATGCGAACAACGCACCCTGCGCCGGCGGCGGAGCCAGCAGGGCGGTGAGGCGGGTGGGGTCGCGCAGGCGTTCTGCGGGCCGGTGGTCTGCCACGGTGACGAAGGGCAGCACCTTGGCCAGCGGCACATGCAGGCGCGCCAGGTCGGCGTGGCGCAGCGCGCGGGCGCGGCGGGCGGCCAGCAGCCGGTCCACCGTGCGCACGCCCAGGCCGGGCACGCGCAGCAGGCGTTCGCGCACGGCGGTGTTCAGGTCCACGGGGAAGTGCTCGGGGTGGCCGATCGCCCAGGCGAGCTTGGGGTCCATGTCCAGCGACAGCATGCCGCTCTGGCGTGGCGGCACGATCTCGTCGTGCCGGAAGCCGTAGAAGCGCATCAGCCAGTCGGCTTGGTAGAGGCGGTGTTCCCGCACCAGCGGCGGGGCCTGCAGCGGCAGCGCGCGCGATGCGTCGGGAATGGGGCTGAAGGCCGAGTAGTACACGCGCCGCAGCTGCAGGCCGGTGTACAGCTGCGCGCTGGCGGTGAGGATGGTGCGGTCGTCCGCGCCGTCCGCGCCCACGATCATCTGCGTGCTCTGCCCGCCGGGGGCGAAGACGGGCGCCGCCGCCCGCCGCGTGCGCCCTGGCAGCGAGACGACCTGGCCCGTGCGCTGCTGCTCGGCCCGCGCCTGGCGCGCGTCGGCGATGTGCGTGGCCACGCGCGCCATCGACCGGCGGATGGCGGGGCCGTTCTTCTCGGGCGCCAGCGCCTCCAGCCCCTGCGCCGTGGGCAGCTCGATGTTGATGCTCAGCCGGTCGGCATAGCGGCCGGCGCGCTGCAGCAGCTCGGGCGAGGCGTCGGGAATGGTCTTGAGGTGGATGTAGCCGCGGAAGTCGTGCTCCTCGCGCAGCACGCGGGCCACTTCCACCACGCGCTCCATGGTGTAGTCGGGGCTCTGGATGATGCCGCTGGAGAGGAACAGCCCCTCGATGCAGTTGCGGCGGTAGAAGTCGAGCGTGAGGTCCACCACTTCCTGCACCGCGAAGCGGGCCCGGGGCACGTTGCTGCTCACGCGGTTCACGCAGTACAGGCAGTCGTACTGGCAATAGTTGGTGAACAGGATCTTGAGCAGCGAGATGCAGCGCCCATCCGGCGCATAGCTGTGGCAGATGCCCATGCCTTCGGTGGAGCCGATGCCGCGCCCGCCCTGCGAGTGGCGCGCCGTCGTGCCGCTGGAGGCGCAGGACGCGTCGTACTTGGCTGCGTCGGCCAGGATGGCGAGCTTGGATTCGGTGTTCACTGTATGAATTTACAGTGATTTGCCGTCCATGGAAAGCCTGGGGCTTTCCAGCCACCACAGGCATCCCGCCGCCGTCAGCGTCGCTTTGCTATCTTATGAATAGCTGCTTGCGCTTGATCCATAAGCGCCGGAGGCCGATTTGACTCAAAAGTTGCAGCCACAGATCAGAACGAGCTGCCCGGCTGTTCCAGGAACGCACGTTCCTCCGCCGTCGAGGTGCGCCCCAGCACCGCGTTGCGGTGGGGAAAGCGGCCGAAGCGCTCCACGATCACGTGGTGGCGGTGAGCGAAGTCGAGGTTGTTGGCATTGCCTAACGCGGTGAAGAGCGCCACCGAAGCCTCCTGCACCCGCAGCGATTCGCTGTGCATGTACGGCATGTAGACGAAGGCGCGTTGCTGCGGCGCCAGGGCGGCGTCGTCCTGGCGCGCCACGCACTCCTGCGCCAGCACCAGGGCCATGCCGTCCTGCGCGAAGGCGCGGACGTCGTCGCGGAACAGGTTGCGGGAGAACTGGTCGAGCACCAGGATCTCGGCCAGCCGGCCGGCGGCGGTGCTGCGCCATGCCCACAGCTCGCCCCGGGCGGCGCTGGCATGCAACGCCGTGAAGCGATCGCGGATGGCCGCGTCGAACGCCGCGTCCTTTTGGAACCATTGCTGGGGCGTGCTCTGTTCGAACCAGAAGTGCAGAACGTCTTGTGGAGTCATGGCGACAGTATCGCGGCCCTGCGGCAGGGCATGGCAGGGCAGGGCGGGCCTGGCCCGGGCGCATCGCCTGCTCGCCCAAGGCCTATGGCCGGAAAACGAGATTGGTTATGCGTTTTTTATCGTTCTCTTAAGGGGGCGCGCTCCGCAGAATCCGCCGCTTCCCCTGGCGCATGCGGCGCGTTCGACACCGCCCCGCCGGGGACAGCGGAGCCCCCTTGCCACGATTGACCGAGAGCTTTGCCGACATGGCCCCCTTCGTGGCCCTGCGGCGCGACCTGCACGCCCACCCCGAACTGGGCTTTGAAGAACACCGCACCAGCGCCCTGGTGGCCGAGCGCCTGCGGGCGTGGGGCATCGCGGTGCACACGGGCATCGCCGGCACCGGGCTGGTGGGGGTGCTGCACGGCCGCCACGCAGGCCCCCGCACCATCGGCCTGCGCGCCGACATGGATGCGCTGCCGCTGGAGGAAGAGAACCACTTCGCCCACCGTTCGCAGCACGCGGGCCGCATGCACGCCTGCGGGCACGACGGCCACACCACCATGCTGCTGGCTGCGGCGTGGCACCTGGCGCGCACGCGGGACTTCGCCGGCACCGTGCATTTCATCTTCCAACCGGCCGAGGAGATGGGCAAGGCGGGCGCGCGCAAGATGATCGACGAGGGCCTGTTCGATCGCTTTCCGTGCGACGCCGTCTTCGGCCTGCACAACTTCGCGCTCGAGCACGTGGGCGCGTTCGCGCTCAACCACGGGGCGCTCATGGCGTCCAGCAACACCTTCCGCATCACGCTCACCGGGCGCGGCACGCATGCTTCGCTGCCGCACACGGGCATCGACCCGGTGGCGGCCACCATCGACCTGGCGCAGCAGCTGCAGACCATCGTGGCGCGGCATGTGGATTCGCGCGAGCGGGCGCTGCTGGCCGTCACGCAGATCCAGGGCTCCGACGCGCCCAACGTGATCCCCGACACCGCCTGGGTGGGCGGCACGGTGCGCACCTTTTCCGTCACCGCGCTCGACGCCATCGAAGCCGCCCTGCGCACGATGGCCGAGCACACGGCGCGGGCCCATGGCTGCACGGCCGACATCCAGTTCCGCCGCGCCTCGCCGCCCGTGGTCAACCACCCGGCCGAGGCCCGCTTCGCCGCCGAGGTGATGCGCGAGATCGCGGGCGACGACCGCGTGGACGAGCAGTTCCCGGCCGTGCTCAGCGCCGAGGACTTCGCCCACATGCTGCAGGTGCGGCCCGGCTGCTATGCCTTCATCGGCAACGGCCCGGGCGACCACCGCCTGCCCGGCCACGGCAGCGGCCCCTGCCTGATCCACAACCGGTCGTACGACTTCAACGACGACATCCTCGCCACCGGCGCCAGCTACTTCGTGCGGCTGGCCGAGCGGTGGCTCCACCCCGACAGGACCTGACCCCATGGCTTTCTCCGCATCCTCCTTCGCCCCGTCCCGCCGCGCCGTGCTGGCCGCCACCCTGCTGCTGGGCCTGGCCGGCGCCGCGCAGGCCGAGCGCGTGATCCGCATCGTCGTGCCCTTCGGCCCGGGCGCCACGCAGGACACCGTCGCCCGCACCTTCAGCAACGAACTGGGCCAGGCCCTGGGCGCCACCGTGGTGGTGGACAACCGCGCGGGCGCCGGCGGCACGCTGGGCACGGCGCAGGTCGCCAAGTCCGCGCCGGACGGCAACACGCTGGTGCTGGCCGCCGCCAGCCACCACCTGGCCAGCCACCTGTACGCCAAGCTGCCGTACGACCCGGTGAAGGACTTCGTCGGCGTCTCGTTCCTGGGCCGCTCGGGCTACGTGGTGGGCGTGCCCGCCGCGTCCGGCATCACCTCGGTGGCGGACCTGATCGCCAAGGCCAAGGCGCAGCCCGGCGCGTTCAACTACGCCTCGGCGGGCAATGGCAGCGCATCGCACCTGGCCACTGCGTCGCTGGCCGCACAGGCCGGCATCCAGCTGCAGCACATTCCGTTCAAGTCGACCGGCGACGCCACCACCGAGCTGCTGGCCGGCCGCGTGCAGGTGGTGACGGGCGCCACCATCGGCATGATCCCGTTCCGCAGCGACCCGCGCGTGAAGCTGCTGGCGTACTCCGGCACGGCGCGCTCGCGCTTCCTGCCCGAGCTGCCCACGGTGGCCGAGTCCGGTCTGCCCGGCTATGCCTTCGACACCTGGCTGGGCCTGCTCGCCCCAGCCGCCACGCCGCCGGCCGAGGTGGAGCGCATCAACGCCGCCGTGCGCAAGGTGCTGGCCGACCCGGTGGTGCAGGAGCGCCTGGCACGCGTGGGCGTCGAGGCCGGCACGCTGCCCGCGGCCGAGTTCCAGGCGCTGCTGCGCGCCGACGATGTGGCGGCCGGCCAGCTGGTGAAAGCGGCCGGGGTGCGTATCGATTGATCGAAAGCTATTGTTTTTGTAGCTATGTGCGCTTAATGGATAAGCGCTAGAGGCCGAAAAGGCTTTAAATCTCAGGTGCTTGCCTGCGGCGGCGCTGGCAGCACGGCGGGCAGCCGCACGGTGGCGCAGAGCCCGCCGCCGGCCCGGTTGTGCAGCGCCAGGGTGCCGCCCTGCGTCTGCGCGCACTCCAGGGCGATCGATAGGCCCAGGCCGACCCCGCCGCGGCCCGGGCCGCGCGCGCCGTCCAGCTGGTGGAAGGGCTCCAGCACCTGCTCCAGCTGCGCCGGCTCGATGCCCGGACCTGTGTCGAGCACGCGGATCTCCAGCGCGTGCGGCGCGGCGCCGGTGCCGGCGTCGCCGTACGCCTGCGCTTCCAGCACCACGGCCGTGCCGGCGTGGCGCAGGGCGTTCTCCACCAGATTGGCCATCGCGCGCCGCAGGGCCAGCGGCCGGCAGCGCCACACCAGCGGGGACGGGCAGGCGCCCACCGACACGGCCTGCCCGCGCTGCTGGTAGCGCTGCGCCAGCGTGTGCAGCAGGGCCGCGATGTCGGTGGCGGCGGCCGGCTCGGCCTGCGCATCGGCGCGGGTGAAGTCCAGCGTGGTGGCTACCAGCGCCTCCAGCTCGGCCACGCTCTCCAGCAGGCCGGTGCGCAGGGCGGGGTCGTCCACCAGTTGGGCCTGCAGGCGCAGCTCGGTGACGGGCGTGCGCAGGTCGTGGCTGACGGCGGCCAGCAGGCGCGTGCGGGCGTCGCGGTGCCGGGCGATGCGCTGCTGCATGGCGTTGAACTGGCGCGTGAGTTCGCGTGCCTCGCGCGGGCCGCGCAAGGGCAGCGCGGGCTGGGGCCGGCCATAGTCCACGCGCGCGGCCGCGGCGATCAAGTCGCGCAGCGGGCGCACCAGCCGCCAGGCCAGCCACAGCGCGGCCACCAGCACCGGCAGGATGCTGGCCGGCAGCATGTAGCGCAGGGTGGGCGACCAGTCGTAGCGCCCCTGCAGCCGCAGATCGGCATTGACCCAGCGGCCGGTACCGGCCGCACCGCTGGCGCCGGACAGCGCCACGCTGGCGCGCAGGTGCAGCGGCTCCCAGGCGGCCAGGCTCAGCAGCCCGGCGCGGGCGTCCTCGCCGGACGCTCGTTCCAGCTGCATCCACACGCCGGCCCCGTCCGGCAGCGCCAGGCGGGTGCGCAGGTCGGCGGCCAGGCGGCGTTCCTCGGGCTGCATGGCGAAGGGCGCGACGGCGGGCGTGGCTGCCAGCCACAGGTGGGCGGCCTGCGACGCCTGGCGGGCCAGCAGGCCCGTGCGGCGGTCGGCGTCCGCACCGCCGTCGCCCGCCAGCGCGTGGGCCGTGGCCAGCGTGGCCAGGGCCTGTTCGCGCGAGATGGGGTGGATCAGCGCGCCGGTGCGCTGCAGCAGCGCCATCGCGATGCCGTGCGACGCGATGAGGGCCACCACCAGCAGCAGCCCGTACTGCCAGGCGAGGCCCAGGCCTCGGCCGGCCGGGGCAGATGTATGGGACGTGGCGACAGCGCCGGGCGCGGGCGGCATCGGCTCAGGTCTCCGCGGCGTCCGCGGGCACCACGCGGGCCACCAGCGAATAGCCACCCCCGCGCACGGTGCGCAGCAGCGGCGCCTCGGCCGCGGCATCGTGCAGCTGGGCACGCAGCCGGCTGATCTGCCGGTCGATGGTGCGGTCATAGGCGGCGTCGCCCTCGCGGCCCTGGGTGCGCGTCAGGTCGAGCAACTGATCGCGGCTCAGCACGCTGTTGGCGTGGTGCAGCAGCACTTCGAGCAGGCGGGCCTGCGCATCGCCCAGCCGCTGCACGGGGCCGGCCGGCGGGCGCAGGCAGGCCCGCGCGGCATCGAAGTGCCAGCCGGCGAAGGCGAAGCAGCGCGTGGGTGCGGGCGGGGCCGGCGCGGTGCGCGCGGCGGGCGCCGGGCTCCGCCGGCGCACCACGGCGCGGATGCGGGCCAGCAGCTCACGCGGATCGAACGGCTTGACGATGTAGTCGTCCGCGCCCCGCTCCAGGCCGTGCACGCGGTCCTCCACGCCCGAGCGCGCCGTCAGCAGCAGCACCGGAACGCCCTGCGCGGCCTGGATGCGGTGGCAGAGCTGGCTGCCGTCGCCGTCGGGCAGCATCACGTCCAGCACCACGGCGTCGTAGCGGTGCAGGTCCAGCAGGCTGAGCAGCGTGCGCGCGTCCCCGGCCGTGTCCACCGCCAGCCCCTCGCGGCGCAGGAAGGCGGCCAGCGGCTCACGGATGCGGGGGTGGTCGTCCACCACCAGCACGCGCAGGCGGGCGGGCGTGGCTGCAGGGTGGGGCGGTGGGGCGGCGGCTGTCACAAGCGGTCCAAAAACGCGGGTTGTTGATGATGATGATTCTCATTTTCCAACAATGAGAGAGGGATTCCATGCGCAAGGTTTCAACCAGGCGTCCGGTGGCGTGGGCGGTGTCGATGGCGCTGGCGGGCTGGGCCCAGGCCCAGACGGCGCCGGCACCCGCGGCCGATGAGCGCGGCATGGCCACGCTGGGCGGTGTGGTGGTGACGGCCACCGGCTTCGAGCAGCAGATCGAGCAGGCGCCGGCTTCCATCAGCGTCATCCAGGGCGAGGCGCTGCGCCAGCGCTCCTTCCGCGACCTGACCGATGCCCTGCGCGATGTGGAAGGCGTGGTGGTCAACGGCAACAGCAACGAGACCGACATCTCCATCCGCGGCATGCCGGCCGACTACACGCTGATCCTGGTGGACGGCAAGCGCCAGGGCCTGCGCGATGCCCGCGTCAACGGCAACCGCGGCTACGAGCAGAGCTTCGTTCCGCCGGCCGAGGCCATCGAGCGCATCGAAGTCGTGCGCGGGCCGATGTCGTCGCTGTACGGTTCGGACGCGATTGGCGGCGTGATCAACATCATCACGCGCAAGGTGCCCCCGACCTGGGGCGGCTCGGTGGGGCTGGACTACACGGCCCAGCAGCACGGCCGCTACGGCAACGCCACGCAGGGCCAGTTCTACCTGGCCGGACCGGTGAAGAGCGAGGTGCTGGGTCTGCAGCTGTGGGGCCGCCAGCTGAACCGGCAGGCGGACGACGACGTGCAGACCACGGAAGGGTTCACCCGCGCGCGCCACCGCGACCTGACGGCGCGCCTGGCGATCACGCCGTCGGCGCAGCAGGACATCCTGCTGGAGGGGGGCGTGACGCGCCTGGACAACGGCGACGGCCCCAGCGCCAACTGGGCCACGCGCGAGCAGGAGAACGACCGCGACCACGCCTCCGTCACCCACAAGGGCCGCTGGGGCTGGGCCTCGTCCGAGGTGTCGCTGGCGTGGGAGCGGGGCTCCCGGTGGGGCCTGAGCGACGGCAGCTCGGCCACCCAGGACGCGTTCGCCCAGCGCAAGCCCGAGGTGCGCAACACCGTGTTCGACGCCAAGCTGGTGGCGCCGGTGGGGGCGGCCCACATCGTCACGGGCGGCGTGCAGTGGAACGACAGCGAGATCGAGGACTGGAACGAGGGCCTGGGCGACCGCGTGCGGCGCACCTTCGGCGTGGTGCAGAAGGCGGTCTTCGTGGAAGACGAGTGGTCGCTGACCGACGCGCTGCGCCTGACGGGCGGCCTGCGCGTGGACCACCATGCGCAGTACGGCACGCACACCAGCCCGCGCCTGTATGCCAACTGGCAGGCCACCGACCAGTGGACGCTGAAGGGCGGCGTGTCGCGCGGCTTCAAGGCGCCCGAGATCCGCGCCGTGGTGCCGGGCTATGCCTATCTGCGCCGCAACCGCTTCGTGATGCTGGGCAACCCCGATCTGCAGCCCGAGACCAGCACCAACTACGAGTTCGGCGCGCTGTGGTCCAACCGCAGCGATCTGTCGGCGGGCGCCACGGTGTTCTACAACGACTTCAAGAACAAGCTCTCCACCGTCACCACCGACCAGCGCTGGAACGGCTTCATCCGCATGGACCGCGTGAACATCGACACCGCGCGCATCGCCGGCCTGGAGCTGCACGGCACCTGGCAGGCCACGCGGGCGCTGGCGCTCAAGGCCAACTACACCTACCTCGACTCCGAGCAAAAGAGCGGCGCCAACCGCGGCGCGCCGCTGAGCCTGACACCCGAGCACACCGCCAATTTGCGCGCCGACTGGAAGGCCACGCCGCGCCTGAGCTTCTGGGGCGCGGCCAACTACTACGGCAAGGAGTACAGCGCCACCCTCGGCACCGGTGCCGTGCCGGCCCACACCATGGTGGACCTGGGCGCGAGCTACCAGTGGAGCCCGGCCGTCACGGTCAACGCCGCGCTCTACAACCTGGGGGACAAGCAGCTGGACGCGGCCACCTATGACAAGACCAGCTACGGCCGGCGCGCGTGGGTGGGGGTGCGGGCATCGTTCTGACGCCTTCCCAAAGGCCGGTCACCGCGGACGGGCCGCAGCGGTGGAGCCGGATCAGGGATGCCGGCCGTCCTCCAGCACGAATCGCACGGGAATGCGGACGGCCTTGATGATGGGCTGACCGTCCTGCCCCACCGGCGCCGGAAAGCGCTTCTTGTTCACGAAGTCCAGCGCGGCTTGGTCCAGAATCCCGTGCCCCGAACTCTGCGCCACGCTGGCGGACATGGCGTTGCCGTCGGGGCCGATGAGGGCATACACGGTCACCGATCCCTGCAGCCCTTCGGCACGGGCCTGCGCCGGATACTGCAGCACGGCGGGCGGGGCGGGGGTCTCGAAAGGCTCACGCAGCAGGCCCGCCGCATCGCTGCTCCGCGGCTGCTGCGCCGCGGGCTGTGGCGGGCGGTCGCCTGTCCCGGAGACTCGGGCCGTCAGAATGGCGATGGCCGTCAGGGCACTCAGCAGACCGGCCAAGGGGACGGCGCGGGTGCGCAGGAAGCTGACATCCAGCGTCCACTGGCCCTGCTGCGGGGCCTGCGGCAGGGCGGTCGAACGGGGGCCGATGAGCTTTCGCCAGCGTGGAATCTGCTGGTGCAGCTGCTGCCAGCGCCCGATGTGGGAGGTGCAGGTGATCACCCCGAGCAAATGCGGGTACAGGCGTTCCAGGCGCTCCAGCAGGTCGGAGAACTGCAGAAGCTGGCGGGTGTCCGGCGCACCGGGTTGCCGCAGCAGGCGAATGAGTTCCTGCTGCGCCGCCCGGGCCTTCCAGGGCTGCGCCTCCAGTGTCTCCAGTTCCTCGATGGCCTGGTCGATCACGGCGGCTGCATGGCCCAGCCCGTCCAAGGCCGCGCGCTGGTCTCTCCACCCGAACACATCGATCGCCGCCTTGAAAAGATGTTCATGGCCGGGCTGCCAGCCGTTGGCGAGCACCGCCGTCACGCCGCTTTCGAAGAGCAGCCGCGCCTCCAGGTTCCGCAGTGCTTCATGCGCCAGTGCGGTGCGAAGCCGCTCGCGGGCCTCCGCCTCGCTGGTGAACCCGGCAGCTCCGGCCAGGACATCGTCCAAGACGGCCTGGGCGAGTGCTGTGGACCGCTGCATGGCATCGGTCGCGGCGCTTTCGGGCGACAGGGCTTGTGGCGGGGCGGTGCGCCAGGCCGCGTCGGCATGCGTCCCCAGCTCCGGCGCCGGGGGCACGAGCCCGTTCGCGTCGGTGGCGGAAACCGTGGATGCCTGTGCCCGCTGCAGCGCCCATTCGTAGGCCTGGCGCAGTTCCTGGAATTTCTCCGGTTCCCGCGCCGGGTCCAGCGCCTTCAGTTTCCGGGCGTAGGCGCGGCGCAGTGTCCTTTCATCGGCGTCCGGTTCCACCTCCAGGGTGGCATACGCCTGCACGCCTGCGTTTTCAAGCATGGTGGCGCGCCCTTCGCATCCACTGGCGGCGGGCTGATGCGAACGGTGTCATCGCTCGCCGTCCAGCACAGGAGGGTGGTCCAGTGTGTCGATCTGCCGGCCCAAAAGGCTTCGCGCCTTGGCGATCTGCCGCTCGTCCTGGCTGGCCAGCACGCGCTCGAACTCCGCGATCTGCAGGTCGAGCCACTCCCGCTCGGGGCCCTTGAGCAACTGGTAGATCCGTTCCGCCCGTGCCAGCAGGGTGCGGTTGGGTGTCGATTCCCGGGGGTGGATCTTCAGCGGCTCGAGCGCCTTCAGCCGCTCGGCGATCTCTGCCTCGGACAGCAGGCCGGGGTTGCCTGCGACCACCAGGCTGGCCGTCTGGCCCGTGTGCAGGAGGGTGGCCTCCACCTGCAGCAGGCCATTCACGTCGTAGGTGAACCGCACGTCGGTGGAGCACGCTTCAATGCTTGCGCCGGGCGGCAAGGCGACCTCGAGCGAGCCCAGGCGGATGTTGTCCCACACCATGCGTGATTCCCCCTGGTAGATCTCCAGGAGGATTGACTTCTGCCCCGGCTGGACGGGAACATAGTTCTTCAAGCGGCTGACGGGCACCACGCTGTTGCGTTCGATCACCGGGTCGAGGTGCCCGTGCGAGAGCGATCCATCCGACAGCCGTTTGGTCACTTCGACGCCCAGCGAGTAGGGCGCCACGTCGGTCATGACCACATCGTCGAGCGCCTGGTCCTTGGCCACCAGGCCGGCCTGCACGGCGGCGCCGAGGGCAACGACCTGGTCCGGGTCGAGGGTCGACGAGGGAAAGCGGCCGAACAGGGTGGTGGCCAGCCTGCGCACCATGGGCATGCGTGTGGCCCCGCCGGCCAGCACCACGTCGTCCAGTTCGCTGCTGCGCAGGCGGGTGTCCCGCAGCGCGCGCTCCACGGGGGTGCGCAGGCGTTGCAGCAGCGCCGCGCAGCCGCTTTCAAAGGCGGGTTCGTGCAGATCCGCTGTGTAGTCGTTATGGCCATCGCTCACTTGCATCGGTGCCTGCGGCGCACGGCTGAGCGACTTCTTCGCGCGCTCGGCCGCTTCCACGCACCGCTGCATGAACAGCGCATCCCCGCGCAGCGTGTCCGGCACCCCGGCCTGTGCGAAGAACTGGTCGACCAGCACGTCCCGGAAATCCTCCCCGCCCAGAAAGTTGTCGCCCGCCGAGGCGCGGACTTCCATGACGCCCTCGAACATCTCCAGGATGGACACGTCGAACGTGCCGCCCCCCAGATCGAAGACCAGAAAGCGGGTGTCGGCACCCCGCTGATGCAGGCCGTAAGCCAGGGCCGCCGCCGTGGGCTCGTTGAGCAGCCGCTCCACCTTCAACCCCGCGATGCGCCCTGCGGCGCGGGTGGCATGCCGCTGTGCTTCGGAGAAGTAGGCCGGCACGGTGACGATGGCCTCCGTGACCGGGGCGCCGAGAAAAGCCTCTGCATCCAGCTTGAGGGCCTTGAGCACCAGCGCGGAGAGTTCTTCGGGGCGGTAGTCGCGGCCCTCCAGGCGGTAGGCCTTGGCGCTGCCCATGTGGCGCTTGAACACCGAGGCGCTGCGGTCCGGGTGCGTCTGCAGGCGCTCCGTGGCGGCCTGGCCCACCAGGATGCCGCCGTCATCGTCGATGCTGACGCAGGAGGGCGTCAGGACCTGCCCCAGCGGATTGGGGATCAGGACGGGGCCGCCTTCCCGCCAGACGGCTGCCAGGCTGTGCGTGGTACCCAAATCAATGCCGATGATCATGGAACGCTTTCTCGTGTGCGTGGCCCGGCCCCAGCCGCACCCGCCGGAAACGGGGCGCCACGGGGGGCCTGGAGATTCACCGGAACGATAACCGAGCGGCCTGGTGGTAAAGCCGCCGCGCATAAAAAACGCGCCCGAAGGCGCGTTTTGGGGGGTGGCGATGGCCCGGGGGCTTACTTGCCCGCGATCACGCGCACCATTTCCAGGCACTTGTTCGAATAGCCCCATTCGTTGTCGTACCAGGACACGATCTTGACGAAGGTGCCGTCCAGCGCGATGCCGGCATCGGCGTCGAAGATGGAGGTGCGGGTGTCACCGCGGAAGTCGGTGGCCACCACCTTGTCTTCCGTGTAGCCCAGCACGCCCTTCAGCGCGCCTTCGGACTGGGCCTTCATCTCGGCCTTGATCTCGTCGTACGTGGCGGCCTTGTCCAGTTCCACCGTCAGGTCGACCACCGACACGTCGGAGGTCGGCACGCGGAAGGACATGCCGGTCAGCTTCTTGTTCAGCGCAGGGATCACCACGCCCACGGCCTTGGCGGCGCCCGTGCTGGAAGGAATGATGTTTTCCAGGATGCCGCGGCCGCCGCGCCAGTCCTTGTTGGACGGGCCGTCCACGGTCTTCTGCGTGGCGGTGGCGGCGTGCACGGTGGTCATCAGGCCGCGCTTGATGCCCCACTTGTCGTTCAGCACCTTGGCCACGGGGGCCAGGCAGTTGGTGGTGCACGAGGCGTTGGAGATGATGGCCTGGCCGGCGTACGTGTCGTGGTTCACGCCGAACACGAACATGGGCGTGTCGTCCTTCGACGGGGCCGACAGCAGCACCTTCTTGGCGCCGGCGTCGATGTGCTTTTGCGCCGTGGTCTTGTCCAGGAACAGGCCCGTGGATTCGATCACGATGTCGGCGCCGACGTCGTTCCACTTCAGGTTGGCGGGGTCGCGTTCCTGCGTCAGGCGGATCTTCTTGCCGTTGACCACCAGGGTGTTGCCTTCGACGGAGACGTCACCGTCGAAACGGCCGTGCACGCTGTCGTACTTCAGCATGTAGGCCAGGTAGTCGGGCTCCAGCAGGTCGTTGATGGCGACGACTTCGATGTCCGAGAAGTTCTGCACGGCCGAGCGCAGCACGTTGCGGCCGATGCGGCCGAAGCCGTTGATACCGATCTTGATGGTCATGGTTTGTCTCTCCAAAATTGCAAAGTTGAAAACTGGGGACTGCCACGCCCGCCCGCTGCGTGGCGGGCGCGGCGGGCAGGAGGGTTTTAGTGGGCCTTCTTGGCGGCGGGCTGCTTCTTCAGCCGCGCTGCGCCGATGGCCACCCGCACCGTGTCGGCCACGTTCTCGGGCGTGAAGCCGAAGTGCTTGAACAGCACGGGCGCCGGCGCCGATTCGCCGAAGGTGTCGATTCCGACGACAGCCGACACGCC
This sequence comes from Paracidovorax wautersii, assembly GCF_031453675.1. Taxonomy (NCBI): domain Bacteria; kingdom Pseudomonadati; phylum Pseudomonadota; class Betaproteobacteria; order Burkholderiales; family Comamonadaceae; genus Paracidovorax; species Paracidovorax wautersii. The sequence goes on from NZ_JAVIZX010000001.1 coordinate 1,752,771, forward strand.
GTACTTCCACCAGCCGTCGCTCACGCCCATTTCCACGGCGATGCGCGGCACGCCGGCCGGCAGCACGCTGGCCTTGTACTTGGCGTCTTCGCGGTCGAAGGTGGTGGTGCTGGGCATGGAGACCACGCGCACGGCGATCTTCTTCTCGGCCAGCAGCTTCTGCGCGGCCAGAGCCAGCTGCACTTCGGAGCCGGTGGCGATGATCACAGCCTGGGGCTTTTTCTTCAGGCCCACGGCGGCGGGTTCGCTCAGCACGTAGGCGCCGCGGGAGATGTCGCCCAGGTCGGTCTTGGCGGCGTAAGCCAGGTTCTGGCGCGACAGGGCCAGCACGGTGGGCTTGTCGCGGTTGGACAGGGCCACGCTCCAGGCCACGGCGGTTTCGGCCGTGTCGGCGGGGCGCCAGACGTCCAGGTTGGGGATCAGGCGCAGGCTGGCGACGTGCTCGATCGACTGGTGCGTCGGGCCGTCTTCGCCCAGGCCGATGGAGTCGTGCGTGAACACATGCACCACGCGCAGCTTCATCAGGGCGGCCATGCGGATGGCGTTGCGGCTGTAGTCGCTGAAAGTGAGGAAGGTGCCGCCGTAGGGGATGTAGCCGCCGTGCAGGGCCACGCCGTTCATGATCGCGGCCATGCCGAACTCGCGCACGCCGTAGTTGATGTGGCGGCCGCCGACGCGGGCGGTTTCGGTGCCCACGGCCACTTCCACCTGCACCACCTTGCCGGCTTCGTCGAAGCGCAGTGCGGGCGTGCTCTTGGTGTTGGTCAGGTTCGAGCCGGTCAGGTCGGCGCTGCCGCCCAGCAGCTCGGGCAGCTGCGCGGTGAAGGATTCCAGGGCCAACTGGCTGGCCTTGCGGCTGGCCACGGTCTCGGCCTTAGTGTGGGCGCCGACGACGGTGTCCACGGCGGTCTGGGCGAAATGCTTGGGCAGGTCGCCGGCCATGCGGCGGGTGAACTCGGAAGCCAGTTCGGGGAAGGCGGCGGAGTAGGCGGCAAAGCGCTCATTCCACGCGGCTTCGGCGGCGGCGCCGGCGGCCTTGGCGTCCCAGTCGGCGTACACCTCGGCGGGCACTTCGAAGGGGGCGCTGTTCCAGCCGATGGCGTTGCGCGTCAGCGTGATCTCGTCGGCGCCCAGCGGTTCGCCGTGCGCCTTGGAGGTGCCGGCACGGTTGGGCGAGCCCTTGCCGATGGCCGTCTTGCAGACGATCAGCGTCGGCTTGTCGGCGCTGGTCTTCGCGCTGGCGATGGCGGCATCGACGGCGTCGGCGTCATGGCCGTCCACCGGGCCGATCACGTTCCAGCCGCTGGCGCGCAGGCGGGCAGGGGTGTCGTCCACGAACCAGGGGGCGACCTGGCCGTCGATGGAGATGCCGTTGTCGTCGTACAGCGCGATCAGCTTGTTCAGCTTCCAGGCGCCGGCCAGCGAGATCGCTTCCTGGCTGATGCCTTCCATCAGGCAGCCGTCGCCCAGGAACACGAAGGTGTGGTGGTCCACCACGGCATGGCCGTCGCGGTTGAACTCGGTCGCCAGCAGCTTTTCGGCCAGCGCGAAGCCCACGGCGTTGGTGATGCCCTGGCCCAGCGGGCCGGTAGTGGTTTCCACTCCGGGCGTGATGCCGTATTCGGGGTGGCCGGCCGTCTTGCTGTGCAGCTGGCGGAAGTTCTTCAGCTCTTCGATGGGCAGCGGGTAGCCCGTCAGGTGCAGCACCGCGTACAGCAGCATGGAGCCGTGGCCGTTGGACAGCACGAAGCGGTCGCGGTCGGCCCACAGCGGGTTGGCCGGGTTGTGCTTGAGGTGGCGGGCCCACAGCGCCACGGCCATGTCGGCCATGCCCATGGGGGCGCCGGGATGGCCGGAATTGGCCTGTTGAACTGCGTCCATTGCGAGTGCGCGGATCGCATTCGCCATTTGTTGAGAATTGGCCATCAGGGGGCTGCTCCGAGGGGCGATTGGGGGAAACCTGGCATTTTACCGGCCCCGTTCCCCGCCGCCTTTCGCGGGCCGGGGTACCCCTGCCGCGGGTTCGCGATCCGGCCGTGGCGCCTGCCGCCTGGCAAGGCGCACCGCCGCCCCCAGGCCCGGCGGCGGGCAGCCAGGCGTGGCTGCGGACCTGCGCTGCCGGCCGCTGGCACGACCGACGGCGCGCTCCTGCGATGCACTACAGTCCTGCCCCATGCAAGGCCTGCACCTCACCGCCGATCTCCATGGCTGCCGCTGCGCGCCGCACTGGCTGCTGGATGCCGACGCCCTGGGCCAGGCCTGTAACGACGCCGTCCAGGCCGCCGGCCTGCTGGCCGTGGGGCAGCTCTTCCACACCTTTCCCGCCACCGGACACGGTCCGGGCGGCGTCACCGCCACCGTGCTGCTGGCCGAGTCGCACCTCTGCGTGCACACCTGGCCCGAGCGCAGCGCCGTGACGCTGGACGTCTACGTGTGCAACTTCGGCGCGGACCATTCCCCCAAGGCCGAGGCGCTGATGGCGGCCTTGCTCGCGCTGTTCCAGCCCGCCCAGGTGCAACGCCATGCGCTGCAGCGTGGCGCCCTGCCGCAAGCGGTGGCCGCATGAGCGGGCCCCTGCCGCTGCCCGCCATGCTGTTGGCTGCCGGCCGGGGCGAACGCATGCGCCCCCTGACCGACGCCACGCCCAAGCCGCTGCTGGCCGTGCAGGGCCGCCCCCTGCTGGAATGGCACCTGGCCGCGCTGGCGGCCGCGGGCGTGGAACGCGCCGTGGTCAACACCGCCTGGCTGGGCGAGCAGATTCCGCAGCGGTTTGGCAGTGTTTTTGCCTCGCAGCCCTTGCTGGATAAGCGCAAGGCGCTATCAATTTCATACTCGCATGAAGGGCGCGACTTCGGCCATGCGCTGGAGACGGCCGGCGGCATCGCCCGCGCGCTGCCGCAGCTGGGCCCGGTGTTCTGGCTGGCGGCGGGGGACGTGTTCGCACCCGACTTCGTCTTCGACCCGGACGCGGCGCAGCGCTTCACCCACGCCGACGCGCTCGCGCACCTGTGGCTGGTGCCCAACCCGGCGCACAACGCGCGCGGCGATTTCGGCCTGGCGGAGGACGGCCGTGCGCTGAACCTGCCGGCCGACCATCCCGGCCCGCGCTACACCTACAGCACCATCGCCCTGCTGCGCGCGGCGCTGTTCACCGCGCCGTGGTGCAACATCCCGGCGGGCAACCCGGGCGGCGCGCAGGCCGCTTTGGGCCCGCTGCTGCGCCGCGCCATGGACGCCGGGCGCGTCACCGCGTCGCTCTACACCGGCCGCTGGACCGACGTGGGCACGCCGGAGCGGCTGGCCGACCTGAACCGCTGAGCCGGCCGCCGCGGTGCGCCGCTAGCGGGCGGGCGCCACCGCCACCGCCGGCGCCGCAGGCTCCACCGCGATGGCCGGGCCCGGCTCGCAGCCGCGCAGCAGCCACTGGCTGGGTCGGAAGCGCGCGGCAGGGCCGTCCGGCGGCGGCTGTCCGATCTCGGCCTGCACGTCGTAGGCGATGTGCGGCACCTCGAACACCGCGATCTGCCCGCGCTTGCAGGCCAGGGCCGGCACCGCCCGGTGGACCACCCAGGCGCGGGTGGCGGCGTCGTAGCGGTAGAGCGGGCCCAGGCGCTGGTCCTGCGCCAGTTCCACGCGCGCCGGCGTCACCTGCAGGGCACTGGCGCGCACACCGGCCACCTCCACCGGCTGCGCGAAACGTACGGCTTCCAGGCCGTGCAGGGCCAGGGGCCGGTGCGGCTCGCCACGGTCGAACGGATCGGTGCGGTTGACGAGGCTGCCGGCGGGAATGACCAGCTCGCCATACGCAAAGTCCTGCGGCAGCACGAACCGCTGGCGGCTGGCGCGCAGCGCGGCGCCGTCCTGCCAGGCCTGCTGTGCGCTGTGCGCCAGGTACAGGCGCGCGGCCAGCACGGCGTCGCAGGCCAGCGCCACGCCCCACAGCACCTGCAGCGCCCGCCGGGTGAGCACCCATTTTTGCGTCAGCGGCGCCCAGCGGGCGTAGACGGCGTAGACCAGCAGCGCCCCGGTCAGCAGCAGCCCGGTGAGCGGCAGGAGCGTGGCGACGATGAAGCGCAGCAGCGAAGAGGCAAGGCCGGACATGGAACGGGGCGGAGGGGCGGAGGGGCGGAGGGGCGGAGTCTGCCATGCGCCGGGGCTTTGCAGATGCAAGCACAATGGCGCGCATGACCGCCTCGACCGCCCTCTACGCCCAGCGCCGCGCCCGCCTTGCCTCGATGCTCGGCGAGGGCGGCATCGCCATCATTCCCACGGCCCCGGAGCGGCTGCGCAACCGCGACACCGACTACCTGTACCGGCACGACAGCTACTTCTACTACCTGACCGGCTTCACCGAGCCGGGCGCCTGCCTGGTGCTGGCGGCCGACGGCACGAGCACGCTGTTCTGCCAGCCCAAGGACCTCGAGCGCGAGATCTGGGACGGCTACCGCCTGGGACCGGACGCCGCCGTGGCCGCGCTGGGCGTGGATGCGGCGCAATCGTCCGCCCAACTGGAGTCGCAGTTGCCGCGCCTGCTGGAGAACCGCAGCCGCGTCTGGTACCCGTTCGCCATCCATGCCGGGCTGGCCGCGCGCGTGGAGGGCTGGCTCAACCAGGTGCGGGCCCGCGTGCGCTACGGCGCGCTGTGCCCGGCGCAGCAGGACGATCTGTGCACCCTGCTTGACGAGATGCGCCTGGTGAAGGACGCGCACGAGCAGGACATCATGCGCGCCGCCTCGGTCATCAGCGCGGGTGCGCACATCCGCGCGATGCAGTGCAGCGCGCGCATGCTGCGCGATGGCCAGGACGTGCGGGAGTACCACCTCGATGCCGAGCTGCAGCATGAATTCCGCCGCCACGGCTCGCAGGCCGTGGCGTACAACTCCATCGTGGCCGCAGGCGCCAACGCCTGCGTGCTGCACTACCGCGCCGACGCCGCTCCAGTGCGCGCCGGCGAGCTGGTGCTGATCGACGCCGGCTGCGAGCTGGACGGCTATGCCAGCGACATCACGCGCACCTTCCCGGCCAACGGCCAGTTCACCGGGCCGCAGCGCGCGCTGTACGACCTGGTGCTGGCCAGCCAGGAGGCCGCCGTGGCCGCCACCCGCGCCGGCGCACGCTTCAATGACCCGCACGACGCCACCGTGGCCGTGCTGGCGCAGGGCATGCTCGACCTCGGCCTGCTCGACAAGAACAAGGTGGGCTCCGCCCAGGACGTGATCGACAGCCGGGCCTACTTCCAGTTCTACATGCACCGCACCGGCCACTGGCTGGGCATGGACGTGCACGACTGCGGCAGCTACGTGGAGCCCAGCGAGCTGGGCCAGGTGAGCGAGCGGCGCGATCCGCTCTCCGGCGAGGCCATCAAGAACCGCCCGAGCCGCATCCTGCGGCCCGGCATGGTGCTGACCATCGAGCCCGGCATCTACGTGCGCCCGGCCGAGGGTGTGCCCGAGGCGTACTGGAACACCGGCATCCGCATCGAGGACGACGCCATCGTGACCGACAGCGGCTGCGAGCTCATCACGCGGGGCGTGCCCGTGAAGGCCGACGAGATCGAAGCGCTGATGCGCGCCTAAGCGCTCGTTTGCTGCCCTTCGCAAGATCGCAAGCAGGCTCTCACGCGCCACTGGGCACAGAACAGCGCGGCATACGCGCACAGTTCCGCCAGTTCCTCCAGGTTCTGCAGCGCCCATTCTTCGGTCCAGGGAATGGACAGGCCCATGTGCCCCTCTGCGGCGGTGGACAGCAGCAGGGCCGCCGCGAACAGTCCGATTTCCGCCAGCGGCAAGGCGCGCCGAAGCCACAGGGACTGCAGGGTGCGGTATTGCCGCGTGCGCACGAACACGGCCAGGCTGAAGGCCGCCAGCATGCCGACCACGGGGGCCACGGCGGGCTTGTAGTCAAGCTGCTGGGTGGAGGAGAACGTGGGCCCCGTCTGTGCAGAGAAGTCGAGCGGCGTCAGCAGGGCCGCACCCCAGCTCAGTTCCCGGCCGACCATGATGAACCAGATCGGTGCCACCATCCACCAGAAGGCGCGCAGGCGCCCGGCTTCGGACTGGGCGGCGCAGTGCAATGCGGAGACGCCGCCCCAGAACAGCAGCGCGGCCTGTGCGTTCTCGACGGGCCCGTTTTCCCAGCCGGTCCAGTGCGGCAGCAGGGGCGCCAGCAGATAGCTGGCGATCAAACCGAAGGCGATGGCGGCGAGGGCGATGGGATTCCGGGGTGATGTGGTGGGCATCGGCGACAGGCAGGGATCGGGCGTTGGCAAGGGGGCGACGGTGGATCAGTCCACCAGCACCAGCTGGCCGCGCATGGGCTCGGCGTGCGTGGGGAACGAGCAGTAGTAGGTGTAGCGCTCGCCCGCCTTCAGCCGCGACACGGGGAAGGTGACGGATGCGTGCTCGCCGCCCGACAGCATCTGCGTGGCGGCGATCACGCGTGCATCGCCCTGGGCGACCCAGGCGCGGTCCGGGCCAGCGCTCAGCCCTGCGGCGATCACGGCATCGATGTCGGCCGAGCGCGCCAGCACCCAGTTGTGGCCGGCTTCCTGCCAGGGCTTCTTGCCGGTGTGCACCAGGTGCACGGTGAAGGTGGCGCACTGGCGGCTCACGCGGATTTCCTGCGCACTGAAGCGCTTGCCGGGCTGGCCCTCGATCGAGGCTTCGCAGGCGCTGGCGGTCGGCGTGTGGCCGGCAGGGTGGGCAGGCTGGGCCTGCGCCAGGGTGGCAAGGGCGCTCAGCGCGAGGCCGCTCAGCACGGATCGGGACCAGGACAGATGGGACATGGATAACTCCTCAGGAGGTGAAAGAAAGGGGGAGAGGGGGCGGGCCGGGCGGCGTCAAGCGGCACGGAGTCCGTCCACGATGACCTGCGGCACCCCGCGCGAGCACGGCTCCACGCGCGCCTGCACGCCATACACGCGCGCCAGCAGCGCGGGGTCGATGGCCCGGGCGGGCGGGCCGTCGGCCTGCAACCGGCCGTCGCGCAGCACCAGCACGCGGTCGGCGTGGCGCAGGGCGACGCCCAGGTCGTGCAGCACCACCAGCGTGACCATCCGGTGGCGCTCGGTTTCCTCGCGCACCAGCGACATCACGTGGAACTGGTGGTTCAGGTCGAGCGCGGACAGCGGCTCGTCCAGCAGCAGCACGCGCGGCTGGCGGATCAGTGCCTGCGCCAGGCCGGCCAGCTGCGCCTGCCCGCCCGAGAGCTCGTCCAGGTGCCGCATGGCCAGGTGGGCGATGCCCAGGCGCTCCAGCAGCGTTGCGCCCTCCTGCACGGCGTCGTGCGCGCGCAGGCCGTCGCCGGTGCGGGCGTCGTGGGGCGAGGCATTGCGCGCCGCCAGCAGCGACTCGACCACGCGCAGGTGCACGGCCGCGGGCAGCGCCTGCGGCAGGTAGACGATGCGGCGCGCGCGCTCGGCCAGGCTGGCGCGCTCCAGCGCCTGGCCTTCCAGCGTCACGCGGCCCTCGGCGCGCACCAGTCCCGCCAGGGCCCGCAGCAGCGTGGACTTGCCACTGCCGTTGGGCCCCAGCACGGCGGTCACGGTGCCCGGCTGCAGCGCAGCGACGCTGAGGCCGTCGATCACGCGGCGGCGCCCGTAGGCCACGCCCAAGCGTTCGATGTGCAGGCCGGCGCTCATGCGCGCCCCCGCGTGCGCAGCACGATGGCCAGGAAGAACGGAATGCCCACCAGCGAGGTGACGATGCCCACGGGAATGACCACGCCGTTGATCAGCGTCTTGGACGCGATGGAGGCCAGCGACAGCACCAGCGCGCCCGTGAGCGCTGCGGCCGGCAGGTAGAAGCGGTGGTCGTCGCCCACCAGCCGGCGCGCGATGTGCGGCGCCACCAGGCCGATGAAGCCGATGCTGCCCACGAAGGCCACCGACAGCGCGGCCAGCAGGCTGATGCGCAGCAGCGCGCCCAGGCGCAGCCGGCGCACGTCCACGCCGAAGCTGGCAGCGCGGTCTTCGCCCAGGCGCAGGGCGGTGAGGCGCCAGGCGTTGGCGAGCGAGAACGGCACCACCACCGCGAGCGCCGCCGCCAGGGCCGCCAGCTTGGGCCAGGTGGCGCGCGACAGGCTGCCCATGGTCCAGAACACCAGGCCCTGCAGCGCCTCGGCCGTGGCCACGAACTGCAGCAGCGACACCAGCGCGTTGAAGCTGAACACCAGCGCGATGCCGAACAGCACCACGCCCGTGGCGCTCATGCCGCCCCAGCGCGCCACCAGGTCCAGCAGCAGGGCCGAGGCCATGGCGAAGAGGAAGGCATTGGCCGGCACGGCCCATGCGGCGGGCACGCCGGGCACGCTCCAGCCGAGCACGATGGCCAGCGCCGCGCCGAAGGCTGCGGCGGACGACAGGCCCAGCGTGAACGGGCTGGCCAGCGGGTTGGCGAGCACGGTCTGCATCTCCGCACCCGCCAGGCCCAGCGCCAGGCCCACGGCCACGGCCATCAGCGCGTAAGGCATGCGGATGTCCCAGACGATCACGCGCAGTGCGGGCGGTGCGTGGGCGGCATCCAGCAGCGTGTCGCGCAACTGCGCGAGGGTCAGGCCCGAGGGGCCGGTCGTGAAGTCCAGCAGCAGCGCCACGGCGATGCCGGTGGCGAGCGCTGCCAGCACCAGCAGGCGCAGCCCGGCCAGGCGGCGGTAGGCCTGTTGCAACGGTGTCTGCGGGGCGGTGGCGGACAGCGGGAGGGCGGGCGTGGTGGCCGCGTTCAACGCGCCGCTCCGCCGGGGGCGGGGCGCAGGTCGCCCCAGTACGCGCCCTGCAGCGGCAGGGCCTTCAGGAAGCGGCGGTTGATCTCGTCCTGCGTGGCTTGCGGATCGAGGTCGGTGAAACGCTCGGGATAGAACCACTTGGCCATGGCCTCGATGGCGAGGATGTTGGTCGGCGCGTCGTAGAAGTTGTGCCACAGGCCATGGGCGCGGCCCTGGCGCACGGCGGGCAGCACCTCGAAACCCGGGCGTGCGGTCAGCGCCTGCAGGCTGGCCGACAGGTCCGCAGGCGCCACGCCGGCACCGGCCTTGAGCATCAGCCGGTTGCCCTGCGGGCGGCTGCCGGTGGCGATGTAGACCGCCGGGTCCTGCGCGATCAGCGCCTCCAGGTGCAGGTCGCCGATGGCGCCCGGCACCTTGCCTTCGGCCACGTTCACGCCGCCCGCTGCGGTGATGAATTCGCCCATGTTGCCCTGGCCCACGGTGTGGCAGCAGCCGTCCCACACGCCGGCCAGCAGCTCGGCGAAGACGCGCGGGCGCTGGGCATCGGGGATGGACTGCACGCGCGAGCGCACGCGCTGCAGGTGCTCTTCATAGAAGCGCGCATAGGCCTCGGCGGCCGCTTCGCGGTGGATGGCCTGGCCCAGGATGCGCATGCTGGCCAGCGTGTGCTGCACGGGCTGGGCGCGGAAGTCGATGAACACCACGGGCACGCCGGCCTTCTCCAGCTCCTTCACCAGCCCGCTCTGGCGTCCCGGGCCGTGGCCGCCCAGGCCGAAGATGGCGATGTCGGGGCGGGTGGAGACGCTCTGCTCCGAACTCACACTGTCCTCCGACGTGCGCCCGATCACGGGAATGCGGTCGATGGCCGGAAAGCGCTTGCGGACGTCGGCATAGCCATTGGGGTCGGCGAACGGCAGCTCGCCCTGCCAGCCGGCGATGCGCGCCAGGGGCTGGCCGCCTTCGATGAGCGCCAGCGCATACAGGAACCGGCCTTCGCCGAGCAGGATGCGATCGACCTGGGCAGGGATCTCGACCGTGCGGCCGACGATGTCGACCACGGTGCGCGGCGGTGCCGCCAGCGAGGGCAGGGCGAAGGAGGCGCAGAGCGCGCCGGCGGTGCACACGCGCAGCAGGGCGCGGCGGAGAAGAGAGCGAGAGGTCATGGCACGGGCCGCGATGCGCGCGGAGGGCATCCTTAGAATGCAAATCGTTCTTGTTGAAAACGGTGCACTCTAGTGAGGCGATCGATCGAACGGGCGGTGTCCCGGGGCCCGAATGCAATGCCATGTTGCAGTGCTGGCGGCCAACATATTCCATTACAAATCCACGCCCGGAGGGGGCCGGCATGAGTGCGCCGACGGGTGCCGAGGGCGCACGCATCCTCATCGTGGACGACGACCCCGAGATCCGCGAGCTGCTGTGCGACTACCTGCGCGCGGCGGGCCTGCGCCCCACGGCCGTGGCCGACGGGGATGCGATGTGGCAATGGCTGGCGCGGCACACGGCCGATCTGGTGGTGCTCGACCTGATGCTGCCCGGCACCGACGGCCTGGCGCTGTGCCGCGCGCTGCGCGAGCGCACGCACATTCCGGTGGTCATGCTCACGGCACGGGGTGCGCTGCTCGACCGCATCCTGGGGCTGGAGATGGGCGCGGACGACTACCTGCCCAAGCCCTTCGATCCGCGCGAGCTGCTGGCCCGCATCAACGTGGTGCTGCGCCGCGCGCGGCAGTTGCCGGCGCACCTGCACGAGCCCGAGATGGCGGCCGCGCTGCAGTTTGCGGGCTGGTGCCTGGATGCACGGGCGCGCCAGCTCGTCTCGCCCGCCGGCGTGGTGGTGGCGCTGGCGCAGTCGGACTTCCGCGTGATGCAGGCGCTGGCGCAGAACCCGCACCGCACGCTCAGCCGCGACTACCTGGCCGAGCACGCCTTCGGCAAGGAACGTTCGGCGCTCGACCGCGCCGTGGACGTGTGCGTGAGCCGCCTGCGCCAGCACCTGGAGGACGACCCGCGCCAGGCGCGCCTGATCCGCACCGTGCGCAACGCGGGCTACCAGCTGGCCTGCGACGTGGTGGCGCAGCCGCAGCCATGAGCGGCGCTGCCGAATCCGCGCTGGAGCCACCGGCCGGCGGCCTGCTGCGGCGCCTGGGCCGTGCGCTGTGGCCGCAGACGCTCACCGGCCGCATCGTCGCCATCCTGGTGGCGGGCATGCTGGCCGCGCAGGCGCTCACCGGCACGATTTGGTGGGACATGCGGCGCGGCCAGTTGCTGGAGGTGCCGCTGCGCGTGGTGGCCGCGCGGGCGGCCGATTCGCTGCTGCTGCTCTCGTCCTTGCCGCCCGAGGCACGCGCCGCTGCGGCGCGCACGCTGGCCTCGGCCGACCACGGGCTGGCGCTGATCGATGACGGCACCGCCGATGCGCTGGCTGCGGCGCCGGTGGCGCCGGATGCCGTTCCCGACGCGGCCGCGCGCCAGATCGTGGCCGATGTGCTGGCGCGGCGCGCCGGGGCGCCCGTGCCGCTGCGCCTGCTGTCGGTGCAACTGCGTGGGGATGGCGGGGACAGCGCCGGCACCGGCGCGCTGCTGACGGCGCGCGAGCCCGAGGCCCAGGTGCACCTGCTGCTGGGCCTGGGCGGCGGCCAGTGGCTGCAGGTGCAGGCGCGCGAGGACGAATCGGGCTACGCCGTGCGGCCGTATTCGGCGCTGGCGGACTATGTGCTGCGCATCTACCTGCTGCGCATCGCCGTGGTGGTCGCCGTGGCGCTGCTGGCCGTGCGCATCGCCATGCGGCCGCTGGCGCGCATGGCACGCGCGGCCGACGCGCTGGGGCAGGATCTGCACAGCCCGCCGCTCGATACCACCGGCCCGCGCGAGGTGCGCCAGGCAGCGCAGGCGTTCAACGCCATGCAGCGGCGCATTGCCGACAGCGTGGCGGAACGCACGCGCTTTCTGGCCGCGGTCTCGCACGACCTGCGCTCGCCCATCACGCGGCTGCGCCTGCGCACCGAGATGCTGGAGCCCGAGGCGCTGCGCGCCAGGTTCCGCGCCGATCTGCAGGAGATGGAAAGCATGGTGGCCGCCACGCTCGACGTGCTGCGCGGCACGGAGGCGCCAGGCCCGCGCCAGAGCGTGGACATGAACGCGCTGGTGGGCGGCCTGGTGCAGGACCTGCACGAATCCACGGGCCAGACCATCGCCGTGCACGGCGCGGCGCAGGCACCTCTGGCGGGCTACGCGCAAAGCCTGCGCCGCGGCCTGCAGAACCTGCTGGAGAACGCGCTGCGCTACGCCGGCAGCGCGCAGGTGTGGATCGAGGACACGCCGCAGGCGCTGCGCATCACGGTGCGCGACGACGGCCCGGGCATCGACGCGGCGCACCTGCCACACGTGCTGGAGCCGTTCTACCGCGTGGAGGGCTCGCGCAATGCGGCCTCGGGCGGGTTCGGTCTGGGGCTGTCGATTGCAGACACCGTGGCGCGCGCCCATGGCGGGCGGCTGGAGCTGGTCAACCGCGTCGAAGGCGGGCTCGATGCACGGGTGGAACTGCCGCGGGTGCCGGCCCGGATGCCAGTATCAAAAAGATAGCTGCTTGCGCTTGCTATGTAAGGAGTTCAAATAGAAAACTATCTGAATCCCTTTGAATACGAGCGCTGACAGCTATCTTTATTGAAGTTCCCCGATCAGGGCGCCAGCACCCGGAAGGTGAGCGTGTAGTTGTGGCCGTACATCGGCGCCGCCGCCCCGACCGGTGCCGTCGCACGGTGGCGGATGAGCGCCAGGTACACGCCGGGCTGCTGCATCGCGTAGCGGATGCGGCCCTGCGCGTCGGTCTTCAGGCTCTCGGCGCTGTGCTGGCTGGCCAGGTCCATGGCCGAGCGGTAGATGTCCACCTTCTGCCCGGCCAGCGGCTGGCCGTTGAACTGCACGGTGAACTCGAAGGTCTCGCCCGCGAACAGGTCGCTCGGGTGCGTGACGGGCACGATCTCCAGGCCCTGGCCCGAAGGCGCCAGCGCAGCCTTGGTGGGCGCGCCGGCGGTCACATAGGCCTCGGAAATGGACAGCGACTGGTAGTGGCTCAGCAGCTTGGCGCCGGCCGGCACGGGCGTGGCCGGGTCGCGCGCCACCTCCACCTTGCCGTTCAGGTCCCAGCTGCGAAAGATCGCGCCCAGGCGCGGGCCCGTGCTCAGGCGGTAGGTGCCCTTGGCGCCGGGCAGCTGCTGCTCGGCCACGGTGCGCGTCTTGAACTGGCGCACATCGCCGAAGGGCAGCACGCTGCCGTCGGGTGTGGTGAGGGCAAAGCGCGTGTCGCCGAAGGCCACGTCGGGCAGGAAGAACTTCTCGGTGAAGCCCGCGTCCACGCTGATCGTCCCGGTGGGCTCGACCTCGAAGCTGGCGGGCAGCAGGTAGGGCGTGTGGGCGTGTGCCGCACCGCCGCCGAGTGCCAGCGCCAGCAAGGTTGCCAGGGCCGCCGCGGCGCGCGCAGGGAACGCAGCCCCGCTCATGGCTTCTTCTTCGCGTCGGCCGCGTCCACCACGCCGTCGCCGTTGGTGTCCGCGTTCTGGAAGGTGCGGTCGGCCATGGCCTGCTCTTCGTCGGCGGACAGGCGGCCGTCCTTGTTCTTGTCCAGCACGCCGAAGCGCACATGCGCCTGCTTCAGCGAGCCGGCATAGGCGTCGTCCGGCAGGCGCTTCTGGTCGGCGTATTGCTGCTGCAGGCGGCCTTGGAACTCGGCCACGTACTCGGCCTCGCTCAGCCAGCCGTCGCCATTGGTGTCGGCCGCCGTGTAGCGCTGCTTGCGCACGGCGTCGTACTCGGCGCGGGTGACGCGGCCGTCGTGGTTGGCGTCGTAGCCGCCGATGAAGGCCGCGTTGCCGTGGCCGCCGGCGGGGCGGGCAGGGCCGGCGGCGCCGGACGGTGCAGGTGCGGACGGTGCGGCGGAGCAGGCCGCCAGCAGGGCCGCTGCGGCCAGGCAGCCCAGGCGGGCGGACAGGGGTCGGGGATGCGTCATGGAAGGGTTCCTTGGGGTCATGGGGGTGGACGGGGAATCAACGGAGAGTTGCCAGCCTGTTCAGAACGCGACCGACATCGACACCGCGACGGTGCGGCCGGCAGAGGTCAGCAGTTCGATGTCGCGCTGGTCGCGTGCCAGCGCCGGCTGCAGGTTGCGGGCGCTGGCGTAGTCCCAGTAGCGCTTGTCGCCCAGGTTGTAGATGCCGGCCTGCAGCCGCACGCTGGGGTTGAGCTGCCAGTAGCCGCTCAGGTCGAAGGTGGCGTAGCCGGGCACGCGGAACAGTTCGGTGCTGGCGTCGCCCAGGGATGCGCCCGGGTTGTTGGTGAAGCTGTCGCGGTTGGTGGCCTCGGCCCGCTTGCCGGCCACGAAGGTGCCGGTGAGGTTCAGGCCCCAGCGGCGCATGGGCGCGTCGTAGCCCACGCCGATGATGGCCTTGCGCGGCAGCACGGAGTCGAGGTCCACCTTGCGGTCGCCGGCGTAGTTCGACCGCGACGTGCCGCGGCTCAGGCCCAGCGCCCAGGTCGTGTACAGGCCCTGGGCGGCGGGGCTCCACTGCCCGTGCTCCAGCCGGGCGCTGAGTTCGAAGCCGTAGATCGTGGCCTCGTCGCGGTTCTCTGCCTGGTAGATGGTGCCGATGTGTGCCGGCACGTTGGTGAACAGGCCCGGCGCGCTGGCGCGCGTGTAGCGCGTGTAGGCGATGAAGTCGCTGTAGCGCGTGTAGAACAGCGCGCTGTGGAGCTGCACACCGGCGGTGGGGTGGCCGGTCAGGCCCAGCTCGAAGGCGTCGCTGGTCTCTTCCTTCAGGTCGCGGTTGCCCACCAGCGCGTACTGGTTGCCGGTGGCGTAGTTGCTGGCCATGTTCCACGAGCCGAAGATCTCGCCAGGCGACGGGGCCCGCCCGGCGCGCTTGTACTGCGCGTAGCTGCGCAGGCGCGGCGCCAGGTCGTAGGTGACGGCCAGGCTGGGGCTGACGATGGTGGTCGCCGGCGGGCTGCCGTAGAGCCGCTGCACATCCTGCTCGGTGAGCACGCCGCCGACGAAGTTGGACAGGTCGCGCGTCTGGATCTTCACGCGGTCCACGCGCAGGGCGGGAATCACGGCCAGGCGCTGGCCCCCGGCGTCGAAGATGATCTCGTCCTGCACGAAGGCCCCCAGGCGGTCGGTCGTGGTGTCGGGCTGGGGCTTCATGAAGCCCTCCACCTCCCACGGGCGGTCCACGTCCTGCGTGGAGGCGTTGGCGCCGAAGCTCAGCAGATGGCGGCCGATGCGCTTGTCCGCGGTGGTGGACAGACCCCAGGTGCGCGTCCGGTTCTCGGAGCGGTTGCGCACCGCGGCGCCGGTGGCCAGCGTGGTGGTGTCGGTCAGGTCCCGGGTGGCCGTGTCCTGGTAGAACAGGCGCGTGTCCGCATGGTCCACCCAGGCGTTGCGCGGCGTCCACTGGTGCGTGAGCTGCAGGGTGTTGCGCTCGGTGTCGCTGGCCTGGCGGGAGGCTTCGGTAAGGGCCGTGCCGGCATTGTTCCAGCCGTGGAAGAAGGTGTCGTTCTGGCGCCGGTACAGGTCGGCCGACAGTTCCAGCCGGTTGCTGCCGTCCACGCGCAGGCCGCCCTTGAGCAGCAGCGCGTTCGAATGCCAGTCGTTGGGATAGCTGTCCACGCTGGGGCTGTGGTTGCGGCTGGCGTGGCCGTCGCGGCGCGAGTAGGCGATGAGGCCGTCGGCGTCGCCGCTGCGCAGCGCGCCGGTGAAGCTTTCGTTCCACGACCGGTCGGCCGAGTCGTAGCCGATCTTGGCCCCCAGGTACGAGGGCTTGTCGTCCCGCAGGTAGTCGCTGGCGGCTTTGGTGCGGAAGCTCACCGCGCCCCCGATGCCGCCTGCCGTGCGCCGTGCCGGGGTGGTGCCGGACTGGATCTGGGCCGACGAGAACATCTCGGGGTCGATGAAGTCGCGCCCCGCGCCGAAGGTGTTGACCCCCACGCGGCTCACGTAGGGGCGGGGTGGTGGCATCGGGCATCTCCACGCCGTCCACGTCCAGGCCCACGCGGTTGCCCTCGATGCCGCGGATGTTGTAGCCCGTGGTGCCCGAGCGGTCGAAGCTGCTGCGGTTGCGGCTGGTACCAGCCACCGTGCCGGGCGCAGCCACCAGCGGCTGATGGCGTACGACGTCCTTCATGCTATTGGCCCGCTCCAGCGCATCGCCGCTGACCGTGGTGAGGGTGCCGGGCTGGCGCTCTGTCTCTTCCACCACGTCCACCTGCGGCAGCTGCGCGACCTGCACCGGGAGTGCGGCCTGGGGCGCGGGCGCCTGGGCCCATGCCGGAGCGGCCAGCACGGCAAGGCAGGCGGCCCAGGCGGCGGGGCGCACGGCGTGGGAACGGGGGAAGAGGACGGAGGCCGGGAGAGCGGCGGGCCGCGGGTGCAGACGGTGAACCATGGAAGTGTCGGAAGGGGTTGTCTGCTGGATACCCCGTGCGTGGCGATCACGCGTGGCCCCGGGCGGCGCCGCCGTGCCGGGTGGTTCTCTGGCTCACCGGCCGATTGTGTCACAAATGAGAATGTATCTCATTAAGATTTTGAGGCGGGTCAAGACGGCAGCCGGGCGGATGTGCAGCCGCGGCGGCCCGCCTGCGCGGCAGCCGAACACCGCGCTGGCCCGGGGTCTCCACCAAGACGGTGTAACCGCTTTTCATGCAGAATTGAAACCCGATTACAGCCAGATGAGAGACCACACCGCCATGCAAATTCGCCGCGCCACCAAGATCGTCGCCACCCTGGGCCCCGCCTCCAGCGACCCGCAGCTGCTTGAGCAGATGATCCGCGCCGGGGTGAACGTGGTGCGGCTGAACTTCAGCCATGGCAAGGCGCAGGACCATATCGACCGTGCCACCGCCGTGCGCGAGGCCGCGCAGCGCGCGGGCCGCGAGGTGGCCATCATGGCCGACCTGCAGGGGCCGAAGATCCGCGTCGGCAAATTCGCCGACGGCAAGGTGATGCTGGTGTCCGGCTCGCCCTTCATCCTCGACGCGTCGCGCACCGAGCTGGGCGACATCAACGGCGTGGGCCTGGACTACAAGGAACTGCCGCGCGATGTGAAGGCCGGCGATGTGCTGCTGCTGAACGACGGGCTGATCGTGCTCACGGTGGACGCGGTGCGCGGCGAGGCCGTGCACACCACCGTCAAGATCGGCGGCGAGCTGTCCAACAACAAGGGCATCAACAAGCAGGGCGGCGGGCTGACGGCCCCGGCGCTGACGGCCAAGGACATGGAGGACATCAAGACCGCGATGAGCTTCCAGGCCGACTATGTGGCCGTGAGCTTCCCCAAGAACGCCACCGACATGGAAATGGCGCGCCAGCTGTGCAACGTGGCTGCGGCCGAATTCCGCCACAAGCCCGGCCTGATCGCCAAGATCGAGCGGGCCGAGGCCGTGCCGCTGCTGGAGGAGATCCTGCGCGTCTCCGACGGCATCATGGTCGCGCGCGGCGACCTGGCCGTGGAAGTGGGCAATGCCGCCGTGCCGGCGCTGCAGAAGAAGATGATCCGCATGGCGCGCGACATGGACAAGGTGGTCATCACCGCCACGCAGATGATGGAGTCGATGATCACCAACCCGGTGCCCACGCGCGCCGAGGTGAGCGACGTGGCCAATGCCGTGCTGGACGGCACCGACGCCGTGATGCTGAGCGCCGAGACGGCGGCCGGCCGCTATCCCCTGGAGACGGTGGAAGAGATGGCCAAGATCTGCGCTGCCGCCGAGGCCGCGGAAGACCCCGAGCGCGATTCCGATTTCATCGGCCAGACGCTGGGCCGCATCGACCAGTCCATCGCGATGGGTGCGCTGTTCACGGCCCACCACCTGGGCGCCAAGGCCCTGGTGGCCCTGACCGACAGCGGATCCACGGCCCTGTGGATGAGCCGCCACCGCATCCACATTCCCATCTATGCCCTGACGCCCAAGGTGGCCACCCAGCGCAAGATGGCCATGTACCGCAACGTGCGCCCGCTGCTGATGGACACCAGCGTGGACCGCGACACGGCGCTGGAGCAGGCCGAGGGCCACCTCAAGACCCGCAACATCGTGCAGCAGGGCGACCTGTACGTGATCACCTGCGGCGAGCCGATGGGCGCGCCGGGCGGCACGAACATGCTCAAGATCTGCCGGGCGAACTGAGCGCCCACTGAGCGCCCCGGCGGCAGGCCGATGCAGCCCGCCCGCCTGCGCCGTCAGTCGAAGCGGAACGACACGCCCGTCACCAGGGCGGCGTCCGTGCGCTTGAGGCCCGTGCCGGGGTCGTTGTTGTAGCGGTAGTTCACGCCGGTTGTCAGGTTCATGGTGGGCGTCATCGCCACGCTCAGGCCGACGTCGAACTGCGCTCTGTACGACGACGAATCCCGCAGGTTGGGATAGAACGTGAACTTCTGGCGCAGGCTCGTGTTGGAGGTGAGCCGGTGGTTGGATTCTTCGGCCAGCACGCCCTCGAGCCGCCCGTAGGTGGAGCGCACGGCGTCCGCCACTTCGGAAGGCTCCACGTAGCGGTCATCGCTGTAGCCCACGCCCACGGACAGGTCCAGGCTGTGGTCCTCCTCGCGGATCACATGCCGGCCCACGCCGGTCGCCACCGAGAACCGGCTGGCGATGTTGGATGGGCGGTCCCGCAGGTAGTCCGCGCTGCCGAAGCCGAAGTTCAGGGGCGAGAAGTCCCGGTTGTACTGTCCACCGGCGTTCATGCGCTGCGTGGTCTTGGCGCCATCGGAGTTGGCGTAGGCGACCTTGCCGGTCAGGCTCAGCTTGTCGTAGTCGGTGAGGCGTACGGCATCTCCCTGGGCATTCAGGTTGGCCGTGTCGCTGTTGCCCGTGGTGGCGTTGGCGCTGGCCGTGAAGAGATAGCGCCATTGGCCGTCCGGTTTCAGCGTGATCTGGCTGTGGGCCAGGCCGGGGAGGCCCAGGGCAGCGGCAAGGCCGAGCGATGCGATGAGTGGCGGGGTGCGGTGCAGCGCGGAATTCCGGGGCACAAGGGTCCTTTCGATGGGTCAAGCCTGAGCAAGATGGTGCCTGCACCCGCAGCAGAGTTCCGTGCAGCAAGCCCGTGGGTTGTAACGAGCCATTTCCCCATCGTGGTGTGGGTCCTGTCCTACAGGGCAAGGCTCCACGGGCGCAGCTTCGGGGCGCCCCACCGGCGGCATACTGCCTGCTTCACCGACTGGCGCGGGGCACCCTTTGGCCCGCGCTGCGATCGGCGCGGGGTGTCCGGATAAAATCCGCGAGTTACCAAGCGGTTACCACCGCGCCGCTTGCCGCATTTGCCGGGCCCCCGGGCCTTCACCCACCTGAAACGGATCCATCCCATGCCTCTCGTCTCGATGCGCGAAATGCTCGACCATGCCGCTGAAAACCGCTATGGCATTCCTGCCTTCAACGTCAACAACCTGGAGCAGGTGCAGGCGGTGATGGCGGCGGCCGACGAGGTCGGCGCGCCCGTGATCCTGCAGGCCAGCGCCGGCGCCCGCAAGTACGCTGGCGAGCCCTTCATCAAGCACCTCATCCTGGCCGCGGCCGAGATGTACCCCCACATTCCCCTGGTGATGCACCAGGACCACGGCACTAGCCCCGAGGTGTGCCAGGGCGCGCTGAACCTGGGTTTCGGCTCGGTGATGATGGACGGCTCCCTCATGTCCGACGGCAAGACCCCGTCCTCGTTCGACTACAACGTCGACGTCACGCAGAAGGTCGTGGCCATGGCCCACAAGGTCGGTGCCACGGTGGAAGGCGAACTGGGCTGCCTGGGCAACCTGGAAACCGGTGACGCCGGCGAGGAAGACGGCATCGGCGCCGTCGGCAAGCTGGACCACAGCCAAATGCTGACCGACCCCGAAGAGGCTGCGCAGTTCGTGCAGGCCACGCAACTCGATGCGCTGGCCATCGCCATCGGCACCAGCCACGGCGCCTACAAGTTCAGCCGCCCGCCCACGGGTGACATCCTGGCCATCAGCCGCGTCAAGGAAATCCACGCCCGCATCCCCAATACCCACCTGGTGATGCACGGTTCGTCGTCCGTCCCGCAGGACCTGCTGGCCGTCATCAACCAGTACGGCGGCAAGATGAAGGAGACCTACGGCGTGCCCGTGAAGGAAATCCAGGAAGCCATCAAGTACGGCGTGCGCAAGATCAACATCGACACCGACATCCGCCTGGCGATGACCGGCGCGGTGCGCAAGTTCCTGGCCGAGAACCCCGACAAGTTCGACGCGCGCGAATGGCTCAAGCCTGCCCGCGAAGCCGCCAAGCAGATCTGCAAGCAGCGCTACGTCGAGTTCGGCTGCGAAGGCCAGGGCGCCAAGATCAAGGGCCGCGGCCTGCAGGAAATGGCCGGCCTGTACGCCTCGGGCGCGCTGGCCCAGGTGGTGAACTGACACCGCACTGATCTGTGGGCCGCTCGGCCCGCAGGCTCACGAACCAAGGCCCGGTGGCATGCAGATGCCGCCGGGCCTTTTGCATGGATCTTCGCCTCCGCCGGGGCATGGAGTAAGCTCCCTCGCCAAACGCCGGCTCCCGTCCGGCGTTCCAGCCCTGGGGGAGACATCATGCAGATCGGTGTTCCGGCGGAGACCTTGGAGGGAGAGACCCGTGTAGCGGTGACACCGGAGACGGTGAAGAAGCTGCGCGCGCAGGGCCATGAGGTCTGCATCCAGTCCGGCGCCGGCGTGCGCGCCAGCGTCACCGACGCAGCCTACGAAGCCGTGGGCGCGCAGCTCGTCGATGCCGCCACCGCCTGGGGCTGCACCCTGGTGCTCAAGGTGCGGTCGCCGCAGACCGCGGAGTGTGCCGCCCTGCAGCCCGGTGCCACGCTCGTCGGCATGCTGGACCCCTTCGACGCCCCCGGCCTGGAGCGGCTGGCCCAGGCCGGCGTGACGGCCTTTGCCCTGGAGGCCGCCCCCCGCACCACCCGCGCCCAGAGCATGGACGTGCTCTCCAGCCAGGCCAATATCGCTGGCTACAAGGCCGTGATGGTCGCCGCCGACCGCTACCAGCGCTTCTTTCCCATGCTGATGACCGCCGCAGGCACCGTGAAGGCGGCGCGCGTGGTGGTGCTGGGCGTCGGCGTGGCGGGGCTGCAGGCCATTGCCACCGCCAAGCGCCTGGGGGCTGTGATCGAGGCCTCGGACGTGCGCCCATCGGTCAAGGACCAGGTCGAATCCCTGGGCGCGCGCTTCATCGACGTGCCGTTCGAGACCGACGAGGAGCGCGAGGCCGCCCAGGGTGTGGGGGGCTATGCCCGCCCCATGCCGGCCGGCTGGCTGGCGCGCCAGCGCGCGGAAGTGGCGCTGCGCGTGGCACAGGCCGACGTGGTGATCTGCACCGCGCTGATCCCCGGGCGCGAGGCGCCTCTGTTGATGACGGCGGAGATGGTGCAGTCCATGAAGCCGGGCTCCGTCGTCGTCGATCTCGCCGCTGGCCGCGGCGCGGCCGGGCCGCACGGTGCACCCGGCGGCAACTGCGCGCTCACGGAAGCGGGTCGCACGGTGGTGCGCCATGGTGTGACGCTGGTGGGCGAAACCAATCTGCCGGCGCTGGTCGCGGCCGATGCCTCGGCGTTGTACGCACGCAATGTGCTGGATTTCCTCAAGCTCATCCTCAATGCCGAGGGAGCCCTCCATGTGGACCTGCAGGACGATATCGTCGCCGCCTGCTTGGTCGCCCGCGACGGGGCCGTGCAGCGTGCGTGACGCTGTGTTGCCGTACCGAGCGGGCTATGCTGCCGCACCCGTGCATGCCAGCGCGCAACCCGGCGGGCTGCGCTGCACGGTTCAGCGGCTTGGCCGCCAACCGATTCAAACCAAGAGAGAGGGAAGGTCCATGGGCGTCGTTCTGCAGATTCTGGGGCTGGTCATCACGTTCACGATGGCCATGGAAGCGTTGCGGCGCTTCGGCATCGATGTGGGGTGGCTCAACCCGCTGACCTTCTTTCGTCGGCGCGCGTGGAAGAAGAAGGTGACGACCCCGCCGCTCTACACGCTGGAGCATCCGGTGGACGTCGTCGCCGTGCTGGCTCTGGCAACGGTTCAGGCGACCGGCTCCGTGAGCGCGCAGCAGAAGGCGGGCGTGCAGGCGCTGCTGGCGGAGCACCTGGGCCTGGCCGAATCCGATGCGTCGGCCCTGTGCATTGCCAGCGGGCACATGCTGCGCAACCGGCCGCTGGCGGTGTCCGAGCTGCCGGCCGTGCTCGGGCCGAGCGCGGACAAGTTCACCGATTACCACCTGCAGACCCTGCAGACCATCATGCGCGCCGCCGCGCAGATCGAGCCGCCGCAAAACGCCGCGCAGCGCGAGCTGTTGGGGGCGGTGGACAGCTACTTCGCCAAGAGGAAGGCGGCCCAGGGTCCCTGGTCCTCCAGCACCTGATTGCCACCTTAGGAGGTTCGCCATGGAAGCCGTCTCTCCCACCATCATCCACCTCATCATCTTCGTGCTGGCCATCTATGTGGGCTACCACGTCGTCTGGACGGTGACGCCCGCGCTGCACACGCCGCTGATGGCGGTGACCAATGCGATCTCGGCCATCGTCATCGTGGGAGCCATGCTGGCGGCAGCGCTCACCGAGACGGCGCTGGGCAAGACCATGGGCGTGCTGGCCGTGGCGCTGGCGGCCGTCAATGTGTTCGGCGGCTTTCTGGTCACCCGGCGCATGCTGGAGATGTTCAGGAAGAAGGACCGCAAGAAGGCCCCGTCCGCGAAGGAGCCGTCATGACCGCGGGGCGCTGGGGCGCTTGGTTTGACAACGCCTGGGATTACGGGCGCTTCGCTCTGCTGGCGGGTGCGGCGGGCGCACTGTTCGGCTCCAGCTACGGAATAGGGGTGGGCGTGGGAGTGGGCACGGCCTTCTTGGCGGCCTGCGCAGGAGTGCATGGGCTGGCGTGGAGCGCCCTTCGTGCCTCCCGGAGGTCTGGCGTACCACAGCGGCGGGTGCCGGGGAGCAACGCATGATGCTCAACATGAACACGGTGACGCTGCTGTACCTGGTGGCCAGCGTCTGCTTCATCCAGGCGCTCAAGGGCCTGTCGCATCCCACCACGTCGATCCGCGGCAACGTCTTCGGCATGGCCGGCATGGCGATCGCGGTGCTGACGACGGCGGCGCTGATCGCGCAGCTGGCCGGCGGCGTGGGCCCGGGCATGGGCTACGTGCTGGCCGGGCTGGTGGTGGGCGGCACCGCGGGCGCGGTGATGGCGCAGCGGGTGGAGATGACCAAGATGCCCGAGCTGGTGGCTTTCATGCACAGCATGATCGGGCTGGCGGCCGTGTTCATCGCGGTGGCGGCGGCCGTGGAGCCGTGGGCCTTCGGCATCACGGCCAAGGGGGCGGCGCTGCCGCACGGCAACCGGCTGGAGCTGGCACTGGGCGCGGCCATCGGTGCCATCACCTTCAGCGGGTCGGTGATCGCGTTCGGCAAGCTGTCGGGCAAATACCGGTTCCGGCTGTTCCAGGGCGCGCCCGTGACATTCCGGGGCCAGCATGGCCTGAACCTGCTGCTGGGGCTGGCGGCACTGGCGCTCATCGTCGGCTACACGGCCACCGAGGCGCGGCCGCTGCTGTGGCTGCTGCTGGCGCTGGCCTTCGTGCTGGGCGTGCTCATCATCATTCCCATCGGCGGGGCCGACATGCCGGTGGTGGTCTCCATGCTCAACAGCTACTCGGGCTGGGCGGCGGCGGGCATCGGCTTCAGCCTGAACAACAGCATGCTGATCATCGCCGGCTCGCTGGTGGGCAGCTCGGGGGCGATCCTGAGCTACATCATGTGCAAGGCCATGAACCGCTCGTTCTTCAACGTGATTCTGGGCGGCTTCGGCGGCGATGCCTCGGCCGCTGCGGCCGGCGGCGCGGCCGAGCAGCGCACGGTCCGCAGCGGCAGCGCCGACGACGCTGCCTTCATCATCGGCCAGGCGGAGTCGGTGGTGATCGTGCCGGGCTATGGCCTGGCGGTTGCGCGCGCCCAGCATGCCGTGAAGGAACTCGCGCAGAAGCTGATCGACAAGGGCATCAGCGTCAAGTACGCCATCCATCCGGTGGCGGGCCGCATGCCGGGGCACATGAACGTGCTGCTCGCCGAGGCGGAGGTGCCCTACGACCAGGTGTTCGAGATGGAGGACATCAACGGCGAATTCGGCCAGGTGGACGTGGCTATCATCCTGGGCGCCAACGATGTGGTGAACCCCGCCGCACTCACCAAGGGCAGTCCCATCTACGGCATGCCCATCCTGGAGGCCTACAAGGCCAAGACTGTGATCGTCAACAAGCGTTCCATGGCGGCCGGCTATGCAGGCCTGGACAACGAGCTGTTCTACATGGACAAGACCATGATGGTCTTCGGCGATGCCAAGAAGGTCGTCGAGGACATCGGCAAGGCTGTGGAGTGAGCGTGCCGGCTTCGACGGGCGCGCACGCACGAATGCGCATTCCCCGCAAGGGTCTAGGGAAAGTACAGACACGGCCTGCGGCACTGCGCGGACACAATGCGCAGGTTCCTTTGGTTACGAATAGAACTCTGGAGAGACAAGCATGAACGAACGCCCGTGGCTGGGTGCCTATCCGCAAGGGGTGCCGGCCGACATCGATACGACGCAGTACCCCTCCCTGGTCGCGTTGATGGAAGAAGCCTTCCGCAAGTATGCGGACCGCGTCGCCTACAGCTTCATGGGCAAGGACGTGAGCTACGCCGAGACCGACGCGCAAAGCCGCGATCTGGCCGCCTACCTGCAGGGATTGGGTCTGGCCCGGGGCGACCGCGTGGCCATCATGATGCCCAACGTGCCCCAGTACCCGGTGGCCGTGGCCGCCATCCTGCGGGCCGGCCTGGTCGTGGTGAACGTGAATCCGCTGTACACGCCGCGTGAACTGGAACACCAGCTCAAGGACTCCGGCGCCAAAGCCATCGTCATCATCGAGAACTTCGCGCATACGCTGCAGGCCTGCATCGCGCAGACGCAAGTGCAGCACGTGGTGCTGGCCACCATGGGCGATCGCCTGGGTTTCCTTAAGGGCCTGGTGGTCAACTACGTGGTGCGCAAGGTCAAGAAGCTGGTGCCCCCGTTCCAGCTGCCCGGCGCGGTGCGCTTCAACGAAGCGCTGTCGCGCGGTGCGGGCGCAACGCTCAAGGCGCCCGAGATCCACCCCGACGACGTGGCGCTGCTGCAGTACACCGGCGGCACCACGGGTGTCTCCAAGGGCGCGGTGCTCCTGCACCGCAACGTGATTGCCAACGTACTGCAGTCCGAGGCCTGGAACCAGCCGGCCATGAACAAGGTGCCGGCCGGCGAGCAGCCCACCAGCGTGTGCGCGCTGCCGCTGTACCACATCTTCGCCTTTACGGTGAACATGATGCTGTCCATGCGCACGGGCGGCAAGACCATCCTCATCCCCAACCCGCGCGATCTGGCCGGGGTGCTCAAGGAGCTTTCCAAGCACACCTTCCACAGCTTTCCGGCGGTCAACACGCTGTTCAACGGCCTGGCCAACCATCCCGATTTCAACACCGTGAACTGGAAGAACCTGGTGGTGTCGGTGGGGGGCGGCATGGCGGTGCAGGGCGCCGTGGCCAAGCTCTGGCTCGAAAAGACCGGCTGCCCCATCTGCGAGGGCTACGGCCTGTCGGAGACCAGCCCCTCGGCCAGCTGCAACCCCGTGGGATCGAAGGAGTTCACGGGCACCATCGGCGTGCCGCTTCCAAGCACCTGGATGAAGCTCATCGACGACGAGGGCCGCGACGTGACCGCCGTTGGTCAGACCGGCGAGATCGTCATCAAGGGACCGCAGGTGATGGCCGGCTACTGGCAGCGCCCGGACGAGACGGCCAAGGTCATGACGGACGACGGCTACTTCAAGTCCGGCGACATCGGCGTGATGGACGAGCGCGGCTACTTCAAGATCGTGGACCGCAAGAAGGACATGGTGCTGGTCAGCGGCTTCAACGTGTACCCGAACGAGGTCGAGGACGTCGTCGCCACGCTGCCCGGCGTGATGGAGTGCGCGGTGGTGGGCGTTCCGGACGAGAAGACCGGCGAAGCCGTCAAGCTCGTCATCGTCAAGAGGGACCCCAACCTGACCGAAGCCCAGGTGCGCGAGTTCTGCCACGACAATCTCACGGGCTACAAGCGCCCGCGCGTGATCGAGTTCCGCACCGACCTGCCCAAGACACCGGTAGGCAAGATCCTGCGGCGCGAGCTGCGCGACAAGAAGTGACCGAGGGCGCAGCCCCGGCGCAGCGCGGGCGGCTGTGGGCCTGGGGGGCCAACCACCTCGGGCAGGTGGGGGCTGGCCCCGGTGACGACCAACTCGTACCCGTGCCGGTGCCCGGTATGCCGCTGGTGCGGGCCGTGTGCGCCAATGCATCCGCGGTGCTGGCACTGGATGGCGACGGGCGTGTCTGGAGCTGGGGTTGGAACACCTGCGACATGCTCGGGCGGGGCCGCCCTGCGGACGAAAAGGCCTATTGGCTGCCTACCGTGCTGCGTGACCAGGGACATCGCAACCTGGACCCGGCGGGCAATCCCCCCGAGCCAGGCATGGTGCCCGCAGGCAATCCCGATGACGACGCAGACGCCGACGCTGCGTTCGACGCCGAACTCAAGGCGCTGCTGGCCAGCATGCCGGTGAACGTCTCGCCTGCTCCCGTGATGGAGGGCGTGTGCCCGCCGGGGCTGGTGCCGGGACTTCCGGCGGTGAGGCAGATCGCGATGGGCGCCGAAAACGGCTTCGCCCTGGACGAACAGGGCGCCGTCTGGGCCTGGGGCGCGGGCGGATGCATGGGCATTCCCCTGTCCAGGAGCCTGGCGCGGCCGCCTCCGGCGCTTACGCCCGTGCGGGTGGCCGGCCTGCCGCC
The DNA here is from genome assembly GCF_031453675.1 of Paracidovorax wautersii. NCBI lineage: Bacteria > Pseudomonadati > Pseudomonadota > Betaproteobacteria > Burkholderiales > Comamonadaceae > Paracidovorax > Paracidovorax wautersii. The sequence goes on from NZ_JAVIZX010000001.1 coordinate 1,779,373, forward strand.
GGTGGCGGCCATTGCCGCCCATCCTGCAGGGGGCACCGTCTACGCCCTCGATGCCGATGGCGTCGTGTGGTCCTGGGGCCATGGCTACGAGGGTGAACTGGGGCAGGGCAAGCGGCGCACGGACCCGGTGCCAGCGCCCATCGCCGGGCTGGCGCCGGTACGCTCCGTCCATGCCCTGGACTTCTCCGCGCTGGCCGTGCTTGCCGACGGCCGGGTGCTGGGCTGGGGGTCGGCCGAAAACGGGGTCGGCTTCGAGGCTGCGCGCAATAACACATGGCGCGTGCCTGCGCCCGTCCCTGTCCAAGGTCTCGCGGGCCCTGTGCGCGCCCTTTGGACGGGTTACGGTTTGGCGGTCTATCGGCTGGAGGATGGCTCGACCTGGGTGTGTGGCGCCGGCTTGCGTGGCATGTACCGAGGGGATTGGAACGACCCGCCCCGGGTGCCGCGCCGGCAACCGGAGCTGGACCCGTTCGTGGATTTCTTTCTTTGCGACAGCCATGGTTTTGCTCTGGACGCTGCAGGCGCGCTGCACGGTTTCGGCCGCGTCGAATCCGGCGCGCTGGGGCAGGGTGAGTGCGAGGTGGATGTGCTGCGCGACTGGGGGCCGATCACCATGCCGCAGCCAGTGCGCACCATGGCAGCCGCAGGTCACCACAGTCTTGCGGTCTGTGCGGCGGGATAATCCCCGCCGCGCCGTCACCCCTGGCCGCGGGCGCTTGCTGCGCGGCGTGCGGTGTTCTCCCGCGCCCATCCTTCCCCACCCGTTGCTCGACTCCTTCACTCCATGACCACCGCCATCCTCAGCGCCCTCCCAGAAGAACAGGCCGGGCTGGTCCACGCGCTCGCGCACCCGCAGCGCATCACCCACGCGGGCCGCGCGTTCTGGCGCGGCGAACTGCACGGCCGCTCCGTGGTGCTGGCCCTTTCGGGGATCGGCAAGGTGGCCGCAGCCACCACGGCTACGGCGCTGATCGAGCGCTTCGGCGTGGCGCGCATCGTCTTCACCGGCGTGGCCGGCGGCGTGGGCGATGGCGTGCAGGTGGGCGACGTGGTGGTCGCGCACGACTACCTGCAGCACGACATGGATGCCTCCCCGTTGTTCCCGCGCTGGGAGCTGCCCGGCTACGGCCGCACGCGCCTGGCCTGCGATGCGCAGGTGACGGACCTGTTGTCGCGGGCCGTGGACAGCTGCCTGCTCGACCTGGGCACCGGCGCTCTGGCGGCGCTGGGTGGCGCGCCTGCGGGTGCGCCCCGGCGGCATACCGGGCTGGTCGCCAGCGGGGATTGGTTCGTATCCACGGCCACCGGCGCCCGCGCCCTGCGGGAAGCCCTGCGCGCCGCCGACCACGTCGTGCTGGCCGTGGAGATGGAGGGCGCCGCCGTCGCCCAGGTCTGCGCGGATTACGGCATTCCCTTCGGCGCCGTGCGCACGGTGTCGGACCGCGCAGACGATGCCGCCCACGTGGACTTCACCCGGTTCGTCGAGACCGTGGCCGCCCGCTATGCGGACCACATCGTGGACCGTTTCATGCGAATGCTATGATTTAAATAGCTTTAAGCGCTTGTGGAATAAGCGCTGCAGGCCTATTTGGCATGAAATCTCTGCCCGGGGCCGTTGCTGTGGCGCCTGCGGCTCCGCACGGGCCCCAGCCAGCCAGCAGACGCCACGGGCGCGGCTGGCCGGTTGGTCGGCGTCGCTTCCGTCCGGGCCAAGTGCCCATATGTCAGGGGCGATCGCTGAAAGCAGCGGTGGCCGCGTGCCGCTCCAATAGGCCGCTCGGACACCTGCCGGGGTGGTTGCAGCACCTCGGCCGTCGGGTGAGCGCGCTCCGCGTTTGCCGACACCACGCCCACCGCGGCCTGTGGTGTTGCGCCCCCTGGCGGGCAGGTGCCCGCTGCATCGTCTTGCCGGACCGGGCAGGCTGAGCGCGGCACCGCTTTCAGGGTTACTTCAACCAGCCCCGCTTGCGGAAGTACCACATCGGTCCCAGGGCGCTGGCCACCATCAGGGCCAGCGCATACGGGTAGCCCAGGGACCAGTCCAGCTCGGGCATGAACTTGAAGTTCATGCCGTAGACGCTGGCGATCAGCGTGGGCGGCAGCAGCGCCACGCTGGCCACCGAGAAGATCTTGATGATCTTGTTCTGGTTGATGTTGATGAAGCCGACCGTGGCGTCCATCAGGAAGTTGATCTTGTCGAAGAGAAACGCCGTGTGGTTGTCCAGCGATTCGATGTCGCGCAGGATCTGGCGTGCCTCCTCGAACTGCTCTGCATTCAGCATCTTGCTGCGCATCATGAAGCTCACCGCGCGGCGCGTGTCCATGACGTTGCGGCGGATGCGCCCGTTCAAGTCTTCCTGGCGCGCGATGGCGCTCAGCACCTCGCCGGCGCGCGCATCGGTCACGTCGCCCGACAGCACCTGCGTGCTGACCTTCTCCAGCTCGTCGTAGATGTTCTCGAGCGTGTCGGCCGAGTATTCGGCATCGGCGTCGAACAGCTTGAGCAGCACTTCCTTGGCGTCCTCGATCAGGCCGGGCGCGCGGCGCGCACGCAGGCGCAGCAGGCGGAAGACGGGCACGTCCTCGTCGTGGATGGAGAACAGCACGCCCTTGCTCTTGAGCGTGTCGTTCACCAGGTTCAGGATGAAGGCCACGCGCACGGAGCGCGGCTGCTCGTCGTCGTCGATCAGAAAGTCGCTGCGGATGTGCAGCTCGCCGTTGTCTTCTTCGTAGAAGCGGGCGGATTCCTCGATGTCCTCGTCCATCGCATCCTCGGGGATGGACAGGCCGTAGTGCTGCTTGATCCAGCGCTTTTCTTCGAGCGAGGGGGATTCGAGGTCCACCCAGATGGGCTGGAACCGCGCGAGTTCTTCCAGGGAATCGATTTCTTCCTGGACCAGCCGGCCATTGGCCAGCGTAAAGATGTTGAGCATGGGCTCACTCCCGGTATGTGTGCGTCGTCTGCGAGGGGGCGGGGGGCGCTTTCAACCCGCGGCAGTCGGCGGCCGGGAGCTGAAAGCTACCAACTGGGGTAGGTTTCCACGGAGCTGTCTCCAAAAAATTGCAAGCGGCGGATTATGGCACCGCCCTGTGTCCGGCGCTGCCGGTCGCAGCCCGGCTCAGGCCGTGCCGGCGGCGCTGCGCACGAGCGCCAGCGCGCGGCACAGATCGGCCCAGGCGGCCGCCTTGGCATCGGGCGCGCGCAGCAGGTAGGCCGGGTCATAGCTCACCACGGCGGGCACGGCCGTGCCGTCCGGCGCGGTGATCTGGTGCACACCGGCGCGCAGCCGGCCCAGGGGTTCGCGGCTGCCCAGCACGGCGCGCGCCGCGCCCAGCCCCAGCAGCAGCACCATCGCCGGCCGTGCCGTCGCCAGGGTGTGCGCCAGCGCAGCGGCGGGCTCGGCACCCGCGGCGGCGCTGCTGCCGGGCTGCGGGCGCTCCAGCGTGGCCACCAGCGTGCGCGGATGGCGGTGCAGGCGCATGGCGCGCAGCATGTTGTCCAGCAGCTTGCCGGCGTCCCCGGCCAGGGGCTCGGCGGGCGTGGCGCTTTCCAGCACCACCAGCCAGCCCGCGCCCAGTTCGGCGGGCGTGCCGGCCGGGTCTGCGGACGGGTAGACCGCCACGGAGGAATGGAGCACCAGGTGCAGAGGTGCCGCTGACGCGACGCCGGTGCCTGCCGGTGCCGCCGCGGGCGTGTGTGCGGCTGCCGGGACCTGTGCCGGCCGGGGCTTTGCGGCTGCCGGCATGGCGGCGGGTTTCGGCGCCCCTCCGGGAGCGGTGGGTGGTTCCGCCGCGCGGGCGGTGGTCGGTGCCCCAGGGGCTGCCATCGCCGCGGCTGCAGGTGACGCCGCTACGGGTGCAGAGGAGGGGGGCGTTTCGCGGGCCACAGGCGCCCAGACGGAGATGCCCATCTCCTGCAGCATGGCGCGCTGGCGCGGGTCGAGGTCCAGGCTCATAGCTTCAGGCTCATCACGATGGCATCCTCGCGCTCGCCGTCCAGCGCCGGGTAGTAGCGCTTGCGCTCGCCGACGACGCGATAGCCATGGGTTTCATAGATCTGGCGCGCGCGCTGGTTGCTCACGCGCACCTCCAGCCACAGCCACTCGGCCCGCTGGCCGCGCGCCCACAGCGCGAGGGCGTCCAGCATCAGGTGCGCCCAGCCCTGGCGCTGGTAGGCCAGCGCCACGGTGATGTTGAGCAGGTGCACTTCGTCCACGCCTTTCATGGCGACGAAATAGCCGATCAGTTCGTCCTGCGCCATCAGCAGCTGGGCTTCGTAGCCCGCGGCCAGGGCGTCGATGAAGTTGCCCCGCGTCCAGGGGTGGGTGTAGGCACTCTCCTCCACCTGCAGCAGCATGTCCAGGCGCGGCAGGGACAGCGGCTCGAAACGGGCCTCTGCAACGGCGGTGGACTGGGGCAAGGCGCTCATGGCGTGGCGGGGAGGGCGGCCGCCCGGCGAGCGGCTTCGCGCTCGGCGGTGGTCTGCGCCACTTTATCGCGGATGTAGCGGGGCAGGGCGGCTGGGGCCGGCACGGCGGCGCCGGCGGCCAGCAGCGCCGGTGCCAGGCGCAGCAGCGCGGCGGCCGTGGGCAGGGCGTGCACGTGCGGGGCGTCCGGTGCCAGCCGCTCTCCGTACGCGGCCTGGGCGTTGCCGGCCACGGTCCAGCCGGCGGGCACGGCGACGGATTCGGGGCGGCCGAGTTCGAAGTCCGCCGGAACGGACCAGGAGCCGCTGTCCTGCCACTCGAACGGGGCCCAGTAGACCTCGTCCATGCGCGCGTCCAGCGTGGCCACCACGCGCGTGCAGCCGTGGGCGGCGCGGGCCTGCTCGGCCACGGCCAGCAGGGTGTCGACCGGCAGCACGGGTACGCCGCGGCCGGCGCGGGCGCCGAAGGCCAGGCCCTGCGCCACGGCGCAGGCCGTGCGCAGCCCCGTGAACGAGCCCGGCCCCCGGCCGAAGACGATCGCGTCCAGCCCGTCGAAACCCAGGACCGCCTGGGCCATCAGCCCGCGGATGGCGGGGATCAGCCCGGTCGAGGCCTGCGCGCCGCCGGGCGCGCTGTGCTCCCACACCGCCTCGTCCCGCTGGACGGCGATGGAGAGGGTGTCGGTGCTGGTGTCGAAGGCAAGCAGGTGCATGGAAGAGAGGAAGGCGGGGCGCCGTGGACAGGGCGGCTGGCCGGCCGGCGGAAGGCGAAGCAGGGATTATCGGCGCAGGCCCCGGGCGCGCGCGGGATGGGGCGATAGACTCGCCGGATGAGTCCGCTTTCCCTGAAGAGCCGGGCGCGCGCCGGCCGCCGTGCCGTCCTGGCGGCCCTGGCGCTGGCCATGGCCGCGCCCCTGGCCGCGCAGCCTGCAGCGGCTCCCGCCGCCCGCGTTGCTGCCGCCCCGTCGTCACCCCTGCCCCCTGCCGTGGAAGCTGCCCTGGCCCGCGCCCAGGTGCCGCGCGAGGCGCTGTCGGTGCTGGTGGCCGATGCCGAGGGCCGGCTGCCGCCGCGCCTGGCCTACCGCGCCGAGGTGGCGTCCAACCCCGCGTCGGTGATGAAGCTGGTCACCACCTATGCCGCGCTGGACCTGCTGGGCCCCGCTTTCGTCTGGGAAACGCCGGTCTACCTGGACGCCAAGCCCCAGGGCGGCAGCCTGCAGGGCAACGTGTACATCAAGGGCCAGGGCGATCCGAAGCTGGTGGTCGAGCGCCTGTGGCTGCTGATGAAGCGGCTGCGGGCGCAGGGCGTGCAGGTGATCGTGGGCGACATCGTGCTCGACCGCACCGCCTTCCAGCTGCCCGAGCACGATGCCGCGCTGTTCGACGGCGAGCCGCTGCGGCCCTACAACGCCGCGCCCGATGCGCTGCTGCTCAACTTCAAGTCGGTCGCCATGACCTTCCTGCCCGAGCCGCAAAGCGGCGTGGCGCGCGTGGCCTACGAGCCGCCGCTGGCGCCCATGCAGCTGCAGGCGACGGTGCCGCTGGCGGCGCCGGGCACCGAGTGTGGCGATTGGCGTGGCGCCCTGAAAGCCGAACTGGGCGACCCGGCCCGCATCGGCTTCCAGGGCGTGTACCCGGCGGCCTGCGGCGAGCGGCAATGGTCCGTGGCGCCGGCCGATCCGCGCGGCTATGCGGGCCCGTGCGGTGGAGGGCATGTGGCGCGAACTGGGCGGCAAGCTCACCGGCAGCGTGCGCGACGGCAAGGTGCCCGCGGGGCTGGCTCCGGCTTTCAGCACCACCTCGCCGTCGCTGGCGGAGGTGGTGCGCGACATCAACAAGTACAGCAACAACGTGATGACCCAGCAGGTCTTCCTCACGTTGGCGCTGCAGAAGACCGGCGTGGGCAGTTTCGAGGGCGCGCGCGACGTGCTCGGCCAGTGGTGGCGCCAGCGCTTCGGCCCGGCCGAGCCGCCGGTGGCCGACAACGGCGCGGGCCTGAGCCGCGGGGCGCGCATCAGCGCCCAGTCGCTCGCGCGCATGCTGCAGGTGGCGTGGGTGTCGCCGCTGATGCCCGAACTGGCAGCCTCGCTGCCCATCGCGGGCGTGGACGGCACGCTGCGGCGCACGCAAGGCCGCGCCACGGGCAGTGCCCACCTCAAGACCGGCACGCTGCGCGACGTGTCCGCCATGGCCGGCTATGTGCATGCGGCCAGCGGCCGGCGCTATGTCTTCGTGGCCATCGCCAACCATCCCAATGCACCGGCTGCCCGGCCGGCCATTGAGGCGCTGGTCGAATGGACCGCGCGAGATCAGTAACCAATAGCACGCTTCAAAAATGAGAGCGCCATGCGCTCGCTGTATCTGGCATCTGAAGTCTTTACATTTGTAAGTCGTCTCCGCGCCTGCGCTGATTGCTCCTTAAATGAGAGCTAACCTCCCGCGCCGGCTGTCGCGCGGTCCGCGTTGCCGTGGCGGGGGCGGGCCCGGCGGGACACCGCAGCGTCGGTGTTTACCCGCACTCCCGGGGCGTTTCAGAGCCCCTACCATGGGCACTCCAAAAAAAGAACGGTCGTTCTAATTCATAACAGGAGAATGCCTATGCAACGATGCTCATCTTGGGCGCTGGCGGTCGTGGCCGCTGCAGCGCTGTCCGCCTGCGGCGGCGGCGGCGCCGACACCACCCCGGCCGTTCAGGTCACGTCCGTCAAGGTCGCAGGCGACAGCCTGGCCGACAGCGGCACCTTCGGCTTCAAGTTCACCGTGCAGGGCACGGCACCCACCGGCGCCGGCTCCACGCCCATCTGGCCCGAGCGCGCAGCCGCCAGCTATGGCCTGTCGCTGTGCCCCCGCTACGTGGCCACCAGCACCACCACGTTCACCGCCAATCCCAGCCCAGGCTGTACCAACTACGCCATCGGCGGCGGCCGCATCAACAACCCGACGGCGCCGACCTCGCCCGTTTCCATCCAGAAGCAGCTGCAGGACATGGGCGCGGCCGGCTTCGGCGCCGGTGATCTGGTGCTGGTCGACGGCGGCGGCAACGACGCGGCGGATCTGATCGGCGCCTACCTGCGTGTGCGCACCGATGGCGGCGCCACTTACCTGACGCTGCTGGGCACCCAGCTGGACGCCGCCACGGTCAACGCCGCGGCCGCCGCGGGTGCCAACGGCCTGGCCGCTGCGGGCGCCACGTACATGAAGGCGCTCGCCACGCAGTTCGCGACCAGCATCCGCGCCCAGACCGTGGCCCGGGGCGCGCCCCGCGTGGCCGTGCTGAACATGCCCGGCATCACGCTCACGCCCCGCTTCCGCACGGTGCTGGCTTCGATCGCCGCCAGCAGCGGCACGGCCGCCGCAGCGTCTGCCGAGGCGCTGTTCGACGGCTGGATCCAGGCCTTCAATGCCCAGCTGGCGACCAGCCTGGCCGGTGATGCGCGCATCGTCGTGGTGGACTTCTACACCTCGTTCAAGGACCAGTCCACCAACCCGGCGCAGTACCAGTACACCAACGTCACCACGCCCGCCTGCCCCGCCACCGGCGTCGGCAGCGACGGCCTGCCGACCTACACCTTCCCGACCTGCACGGCCGCCGCCCTGTCGGCGGCACCGCCCGCGGGCGCCACCGGCGGCGCGGACTGGTGGAAGTCGTACGCCTTCGCCGACAGCTTCCACCCCACGCCCTACGCGCACCAGCAGATCGGACAGCTGCTGTCCCGTTCCCTGGCCACCGCCGGCTGGCTCTGAGCGGCCCGCAACCCCATCACAGGAACAATTTCCATGGTATTCCTCAAGCAGACCGGCGCCGCGGCGCTGGTCCTGGTGGCCTGCGCCACCACCGCCCACGCCCAGGTCGCGGGTTCGTTCTCGGTGCGCGCCGGCGCCACCCACATCGCGCCCCAGATGCGCAGCGGCCACCTGTCGGCGCCCAGCTTTCCGGATACGCGCATCGACGTGAAATCGGACACGGCGCTCACCGGTGGCCTCACCTACATGGTGACCGACCACTGGGCGCTGGACCTGCCCGTGGGCCTGCCGTTCAAGCACAACTTCGTGGGCGACGGTGCCATCGCCCGCACCGGCAAGCTCGGCGAGACCAAGGTGCTGCCCCTGACGCTGTTCGCGCAGTACCGCTTCGGCGAGGCGAACGCCTCCTTCCGCCCCTACGTGGGGCTGGGCGTGACCTATGCCAAGTTCTTCAAGGAGCGCACCACCGCGGCGCTGACGGGCCTGACGGGCGGCACGCTGGCCAACCCCACGACCGCCTCCATCGACGACAAATGGGGCGTCACCCCGCAGGTCGGGTTCGTGTGGGCCTTCAACGAGCGCTGGTTCCTCGACGCCGCCCTCTACAAGAGCTATCTCAAGACCACCGCGCACCTGTCGAGCGGCCAGAGCATCGACATGCGGCTCAACCCGTACGTGGTGGCCGTGGGCGTGGGCTACCGGTTCTGAGCGCTGGGGCCGCGCGGCCCCGCCCGGCCATGAAAAAAGCCGACCTGCGGGTCGGCTTTTGCTTGGGGCGGTGGGCGGCCTGGCCGCCCGGTCTGCCGGCTTACCAGCGGTTGCGCAGGCGGTCGTAGGCCCAGTCGCCGAACTGGCGGTGCGCAGAGGGCGCCGGGTACACGTTGTCCGCGAACACGAACCGGTTGGAGTCGGCAGCGGGCAGCAGCGTGGAAGGCGTGCAGCGGGCCGAGTTGACCTGGCCGGCGCCGGTGCCGATGCCGTTGCCGGGGTCGACCGAGGTGCAGACGGCCGCGGTGCTGTTGTCCATGCTGAAGTTGCCCGGGCTGAACGTCATGTCGTTGAAGTAGGACTCGGCGTCCACGATCAGCACGTTCTTGCCCAGGGATTCGATACGGATCTTCAAGGCATCATTGAACGCGCGGGTGGCTGCATTCAGCGTATTGGTCTGGCCGATGGTGATGGCCCAGGGCGTACGGCCCAGATTGTAGGTGTTGGTTACCAGCACGTACTGCGCGCCGGCGGCCACCAGGCGCTCCACCTGCGCGCCCAGTTCGCGGCCCGCGGTGGTGGCGGCGGCGTTGAACTGGTCCACCGTCGAGGTGCCGGCCGTCACGGCCGTCATGCCGACGATCAGGTCGCTGATGCCGCCGTTGACGATCACCAGGTCCTCGGCGCTGAAGCGGCCGGTATTCAGGAAGCTGGTGATCTGGGCCTCGATGGACGGCGCGGTGCCGCCCGCGGCGTCGGTCGTGGCGGTCACGCGGGCATTGCCTTGCGCAAAGCCCGCACCGCCGCTGACCTGCGGCGTGATCGTGCGCCCGTAGCGGGAGGCCAGCTGGTTGGCCCAGTTGTCCACCGCGCCGGTGCCGTTGACCGTATAGCGCGAGCCGGTCTGCCCCATGTCCGTGAAACCGTCCCCGAACGTGACGAACCGCGAGGGCGAGATGGCCGATTCGGTCGTGCTCGATCCGCAGGCCGCCAGCAGGGTGGCCGATGCGCATGCGGCGACCACCAAGGTGCGGCGCATCCAATTTGCTGCCATGTGTTTCTCCAGAAAAAGTGGATGGGAGTTTAACGACTGTGCCGCCGGCGGGTGCAACAGGGCGGATACACGCGGCGGCGCAGCCGGCTCAGGCCGCGGCGGCCCGCTGCAGACGGTCGCGCACGCCTTCCCAGTCGGGCGTGGCGGGCGGGGTTTCGATCCAGATCAGCTTCACGCCCTCGTCGTCGAAGCTGCGCAGTGCCGCGAACAGTTGCTGGGCCGCGGCAGCGGCGTCGTCGGGCATGCGGCGCAGCACGATCTTGCTGGAGCGCATGCGCAGCGCCGTACGGGCATAGACGGCCAGGTGGGCCGCGTCGGCGCCCAGCACGTCCAGCCCGGCCTGCAGCGCCTGCGCGTCCATCAGGCGCACCTTGGCAGTGGGCGCATAGTGCGCCTCCAGCGTGCCCGAGGCGCGCGGTGTCTGCGCGGGCAGCTCCTCTTTCGAGAGCGGCGCGATGCCGCAGGCGGCAGCGATCTGGTCGCGGCCGATGGCGCCGGGGCGCAGCAGCACGGGCACGCCGCGGGTGCAGTCCACGATGGTGCTTTCGATGCCCACCTCGCAGGCGCCCCCGTCCAGGGTGAGCAGCGCGTCGCCGAACTCGTCCTGCACGTGCTGCGCCGTGGTCGGGCTCACGCGGCCGAAGCGGTTGGCGCTGGGCGCGGCCAGGCCGTGCACGGGCGCGCCACCCAGGTCCGGATCATCGGCGGCGCAGGCACGCAGCACGGCCTGGGCGACCGGGTGCGCGGGGCAGCGCAGGCCCACGCTGTCCTGTCCGCCCGTGGCCGCCGTGGCGCGGCCGGGGAGGCGCGGCAGGATGAGCGTGAGCGGGCCGGGCCAGAAGGCGTCGGCCAGCGCTTGGGCGAAGGCCGGCACCTCGCCGGCGAAGTGGGCCAGGCCGGCCGCATCCGCCACGTGGACGATCAGCGGGTGGTCGCTGGGCCGGCCCTTGGCGGTGAAGATCTGCGCCACGGCCGCGTCGCTGGCGGCATCGGCGGCCAGGCCGTACACCGTCTCGGTGGGCAGGCCCAGCAGGCCGCTAGTGCGCAGCACGCGTGCGGCGGCGTCGATGGAGGTGGCCAGGCGGCCGTCGAGGATCATGGCGTGCCTTGCGCGCTCAGAAGGGCGCGATGCCCAGCAGCGCCGCAGCCTGCAGCGCGGTGGCGCGTGCGGCTTCGGCCGTGGGGGCGGTGATGTTCAGGTGCCCCATCTTGCGTCCGGGCTTGGCCTGGGCCTTGCCGTACAGGTGCAGGTGGGTGCCGGGCAGGGCCAGGACGGCGTCCCAGGGCGGCGTCTGGGGCTGCGTGCCGCCGCGAGCGAACCACAGGTCGCCCAGCAGGTTGAGCATGACGGCCGGGCTGTGCAGGCGCGGCTGCGTGAGCGGCAGGCCGGCCAGGGTGCGCACCTGCAGCTCGAACTGCGACACGTCGCAGGCGTTCTGGCTGTAGTGGCCGCTGTTGTGGGGGCGCGGAGCGATCTCATTGACCACCAGCGTGCCGCCCTCCAGTACGAAGAACTCTACGCACAGCACGCCCACGTACTGCAGGCCTTCTGCTACCGATTTCGCAGCGGCTACCGCTTGCTGCGCAAGCGCTGCGGGCACATTTCCTTCATAAACCTCGGTCACGGCGAGGATGCCCTCGCGGTGCAGGTTGCGCTGCACCGGCAGGTGCACGCAGGCACCGTCGGCGCCGCGCGCCACGATCACCGAGCATTCCAGCGCTAGCGGCAGCCTCTTTTCGAGCACGCAGGGCACCTGGCCCATGGATTGCCAGGCAGCGGCCAGCTCCTCTGGCGTCTTCACGCGGGCCTGGCCCTTGCCGTCGTAGCCCAGGCGGGCCGTCTTGAGGATGCCCGGCAGCAGGGCGGCGGCATCCACCGCGGCCAGCTGGGCGGCCGTTTCGATCACCGCGTAGGGCGCGCAGGGCACGCCGCAGCGCACGAAGTGGGCCTTTTCCTGCGCACGGTCCTGCGCGATGGCGACGGCGCTGGCAGCGGGCGCCACGGGGCGCTCGGCGCCCAGGGTGCGCAGCGCCTGCGCGGGCACGTTCTCGAACTCGGTGGTGATGGCGTCGCTCAGGCCGGCCAAACGGGCCAGGCCCTCGGGGTCTTCGTAGGCGGTCTGGACGTGGTGGTGGCTGACCAGCCCGGCGGGGCTGTCGGCGTCCGCATCGAGCACGGCGGTGAAGTAGCCCATGGCCTGCGCGGCGTGCACGAACATGCGGCCCAGCTGGCCACCACCCAGCACGCCCAGCGTGGCACCGGGGAGCAATGAGGTCCCCACGCTCCCCGAGGGGGCCTTCGCGCCCTGGGACGGCACGGCGGCGCTCATGTCGGGCTGCACGCTCATGCGGCCACCGGGGGCAGGGTCATGGCGCGGGCGACCTCGGTCTGCTCGGCGCGGAAGGCTTCGAGCTTGGCGCGCAGCGCCGGGTCTTCGTTCGCCAGCAGGGCCACGGCGAACAGCGCGGCGTTGGCCGCCCCGGCCGCGCCGATGGCGAAGGTCGCCACTGGAATGCCCTTGGGCATCTGCACGATGCTGTGCAGCGAGTCCACGCCCTGCAGGTGGCGGCTGGCCACGGGCACGCCGAGCACCGGCACCGTCGTCTTGGCGGCGATCATGCCGGGCAGGTGGGCCGCGCCGCCCGCGCCGGCGATGATGGCCTTGATCCCCAGGCCGGCAGCGGCCTCGGCGTAGGCGAACATGTCGTCGGGCATGCGGTGGGCCGAGACCACGCGCGCCTCGTGGGCGATGCCGAATTGCTGGAGAATCTGCACTGCGTGCTGCATGGTGTCCCAGTCGCTGCTGGAGCCCATGACCACACCGATCTGGATGGGTTTCATGTGGAGTGGGGCGCCGCAGGTGCTCCCTGCCCGCCGAAGTGGAACCCGCGATTTTACTTTTTGTGCACGCGCCCCGCGTGCGCACCCCCAACGGGCCTGAACCAATGATCGATGTCACCGTAGAAAATTTTGAAGCCGAAGTCGTCGCCGCGTCGATGCAGATGCCCGTGCTGGTGGACTTCTGGGCGCCCTGGTGCGGCCCGTGCAAGACGCTCGGCCCCATCCTGGAGAAGCTGGAGACCGAGTACGCCGGCCGCTTCAGGCTGGTGAAGATCGACTCGGACCAGGAGCAGCAGATCGCCGGCATGTTCGGCATCCGCAGCATTCCCACCTGCGTGCTGATGGTGAACGGCCAGCCCGTGGACGGCTTCATGGGCGCGCAGCCCGAGGGCCAGGTGCGCGCCTTCCTCGACAAGCACGTGCCGCCGGCGGACGCGGTGGCTCCCGAAGAAGACGACGTGCTGCCGGAAGCGGCGCCCGAGGAGGCCGATCCCGAGGCCGCGCTGGAGACGCTCCAGCACGCCGTTGCCACCGATCCTGCCAACGACGATGCCCGCTTCGACTACATCAAGCTCCTGCTGCAGCGGGGCCGCGACGACGATGCCAAGGTGGCCTTCGCACCCGTCATCGCCAAGGCCGGGCTGTCGCGCAAGCTCGGCGCTCTGAAGCTGTGGATGGATGCTATTGATTCGGTAGCTGGTAGCGCAGATGCAGCAAGCGCTGAGGCCGGTTTTGATGCCAAGATCGCCGCCAACAAGCGCGACTTCGACGCCCGCTACGGCCGCGCGCTGGCCCTGATCGCCTCGCAGCGCTGGACGGATGCGATGGACGAGCTGCTGGAGATCCTCATGCGCGACAAGGCGTGGAACGACGAGGCCGCGCGCAAGGCCTACGTCGGCGTGCTGGAGCTGATCGAGCAGCCGAAGGTGAAGGTGGCCGATGGCCAGATTCCGCCCGAAGACCCGGTGGTGGCGACCTACCGCCGCCGGCTTTCCAGCGTGGTGCTGAGCTGAGCGCGCCGCTGCAGGCTTGCATGCGGGTAGGCAGCCGCCCCTGAACGGGGGCGCTTCCATGAAAAACGGCCCCGAAGGGCCGTTTTTTGTTCCCGCGAGGCCGCCTGTTCAGGCCGCCGTCAGGCGCTCCAGCGCCTCGCGGTACTTGGCGGCCGTCTTCTCCACCACCTCGCGCGGCAGGCGCGGTGCGGGGGCGGTCTTGTTCCAGGGCTTGCCGTTCACCTGGGCCTGTTCCAGCCAGTCGCGCACGAACTGCTTGTCGTAGCTGGGCGGGTTCTGTCCGGCAGCCAGGGCGGCCTCGTAGCCTTCCACGGGCCAGTAGCGCGAGCTGTCGGGGGTGAGCACTTCGTCCATCAGCACCAGTTGGCCGTCGGGCGTGAGGCCGAACTCGAACTTGGTGTCGGCGATGATCATGCCCTTGGTCAGGGCGATTTCCGCAGCCGCTTCGTACAGGGCGATGCTGATGTCGCGGATGCGCGTGGCCAGATCGATGCCGATCATCTCCACCGTGCGCTCGAAGGTGATGTTCTCGTCGTGCTCGCCCATGGCCGCCTTGGCCGCGGGCGTGTAGATGGACTGGGGCAGCTTGGCCGCGTTGGTCAGCCCTTCGGGCAACTGCACGCCGCACACCGCGCGCGACTCCTGGTACTCCTTCCAGCCGCTGCCGGCCAGATACCCGCGCACCACGGCCTCGACCGGGATCGGCTGCAGGCGCTGGACCAGCATGGAGCGGCCCTGCACCTGGGGCACCTCGGCCGGGGTGACCACGCTCTCGGGCGCATCGCCTGTCAAATGGTTGGGGACGATGTGGCCGAGCTTGTCGAACCAGAACAGCGCCATCTTGGTCAGCAGCTCGCCTTTCCCGGGGATGGGCTCGCCCATGATCACGTCGAAGGCCGAAAGCCGGTCGCTGGCCACCATCAGGATGCGGTCCTCGCCCACGGCATAGTTGTCGCGCACCTTGCCGCGGGCCAGCAGGGGCAGCGACGTCAGGGTGGAAGTGTGCAGGGCGGCGGGGCTGGGCTGGGTCATGGAAATAGGAGCTGGGAGCGGTATCGGAAGGCGGGCGGGGCAGCGCGCTGGAAGGCGGATTCTAGCGGGGAGGCCGCTGGGCGACCCCACGCCAACCCCGGGGTGGGCCGGGCCGGGAAACTGGCTGGGAGGTGGGCTGGAGGGCGGGGCGCCAGAACAGGGGCCCGCGGGGAACTCAGCCATTGTGATGGTTTTTTGACCGGATGGCACCTCGCGCCCAGAACCCGCGCGCCCATGGCGGGTACGTTTGCTTTTCCACGGGGTGGCGCGCATAGTGAATCCAACGCGTGAATGCATTCAGGTTCGTCGGACGCTCCCACCCGGTACGGAGCGGCTTTTTTCAACTGTGACTCACAGGAGACCTGTCTATGAACTTGACGATCAGCGGTCATCATCTGGATGTGACCCCCGCCTTGCGCAGCTACGTGACCTCCAAGCTGGACCGGATCACGCGCCACTTCGACCAAGTGGTGGATGTCAAGGTGCTACTGACCGTGGAGAACCAGAAGGAGAAGGAGAAGCGGCAGCGCGCCGAATGCAATATCCATGTGAAGGGCAGCGACCTTTTCGCCGAATGCGCCCACTCCGACCTGTACGCTGCCGTCGATGAGCTGGTCGACAAGCTGGACCGCCAGGTGGTGCGGCACAAGGATCGGCTGCAGAGCCACCACCGCCCTGCCATGAAGCGCGCCCCCGAGGCCATGGGAGCCTCGGCCTGATTGGCACGAGTACCGCGACGCAGCAGCCGCCACGGTCATTCTTAGATGTTACGGCTGACGGCCGCCCGAGAGGGCGGCTTTTTGTTGCTTGTACTTACACTTCGAGGGTTTTGCCGGGCTTGATCGTTGCACGTGCATAATCGTTTTTCTCACTATGAATCGTCTTGCCTCCATACTGCCGCCCGCTCAAGTGCTCGTGAGCGTCGACGCCACCAGCAAAAAGCGCGCTTTCGAAGAAGCTGGGCTGCTGTTCGAGAGCGAGCACGGACTCTCCCGCGCCCTGATCACGGACAGCCTCTTTGCGCGCGAGCGCCTGGGCTCCACCGGGTTGGGCCACGGCGTGGCCATCCCCCATGGCCGCATCAAGGGGCTGAAGTCGCCCATGGCTGCGGTGTTTCAGCTGGCGCATCCGATCGGTTTCGATGCGCCCGATGAGCAACCCGTGGGCCTGCTGATTTTTCTGCTGGTGCCGGAAGCGGCCACGCAGAAACACCTGGAGATCCTCTCCGAGATCGCCGAACTGCTCAGCGACAGCGCGCTGCGCGAGCGGATCAAGTCCAGCACCGATGCCGCCCAGCTGCACGGCCTGATTGCCAACTGGCAGTCTGCGCAGACCGCCGCCTGACGCGCCCTCTTTTTCGCTGCCCGAACGCACTCCAGCGCCGACCCCGTGAAGCCCAACGTCATCAGCGCCGATGTCCTGTTCGAGGAGTTCCGCGGTCCGTTGAAGTGGGAATGGGTGGCCGGCCTCGGCGCCTCCGAGCGGCGCTTCGACGAAGTGGCCGTGCGCTCGGCCCGCTCGGGCGCAGACCTGGTGGGCTATCTCAACTACATCCATCCCTACCGCCTGCAGATTCTGGGCGAGCGGGAAATCGCCTACCTCTCCAACGCCACGCCCGAGGACTGCAAGCGCCGCATCGCCCGCATCGTGACGCTCGAGCCGCCGATGCTGGTGCTGGCCGACGGCCAGGTGCCGCCCGATGCGCTGCTGTCCATGTGCGAGCGCGCGCAGATCCCGATGTTCGCCACCCGCGAATCGTCGGCCTTCGTCATCGACGTATTGCGCGCCTACCTCTCCAAGCACTTCGCCGACCGCACGACGATGCATGGCGTGTTCATGGACATCCTGGGCCTGGGCGTGCTCATCACCGGTGAATCCGGCCTGGGCAAGAGCGAACTAGGGCTGGAGCTGATCTCCCGCGGCAACGGCCTGGTGGCGGATGATGCGGTGGACCTGTTCCGCATCAACCAGACCACCATCGAGGGCAAGTGCCCCGAGCTGCTGCAGAACCTGCTGGAGGTGCGCGGCATCGGCCTGCTGGACATCCGCGCGATCTTTGGCGAGACGGCCGTGCGCCGCAAGATGCGGCTCAAGCTCATCGTGCACCTGGTACGCAAGGAAACGCTGGAGCGGGAATACGAGCGCCTGCCTTATGAGCCTCTGACGCAGGACGTGCTGGGGGTGCCGGTGCTCAAGGTGGTGATCCAGGTGGTGGCCGGCCGCAACATCGCCGTGCTCGTCGAGGCGGCCGTGCGCAACACCATCCTCAACCTGCGCGGGATCGACACCTACCAGGAATTCGTGGAGCGCCACCGGCGCGCCATGGAGCGCGACAGCTCCTGAAAGAAAAGAGGCTCCACGTCGGAGCCTCGTATTCCTGTGGGATCGCCGTTCAGGCCGCCGCCCGCGGCGGCAAGATCAGCGGGCCGTTTTGGCGCAGGCTGCGCACTGGCCGTACAGCGCCATGGAATGGTCTTGCACCACCCAGCCCTTGGACTTGGCCACGATCTGCTGGCGCTTTTCGATCTCGGGGTCGTAGAACTCCTCGACCTTGCCGCAGATCGTGCAGATGAAGTGGTCGTGGTGCTGGCCTTCGTTGAGCTCGTACACCGCCTTGCCGCTCTCGAAGTTGCTGCGGATCAGGATGCCGGCCTGCTCGAACTGCGTGAGCACGCGGTACACGGTCGCCAGTCCGATGTCGGAGCGCTCTTCCAGCAGCACGCGGAAAACGTCTTCGGCCGTCATGTGACGCAGGGCACCCTTCTGGAAGATCTCCAGGATCTTGAGCCGGGGCAGGGTGGCCTTCAGTCCGGTGCTTTTGAGTTCGTCGATATTCGTCATGACAAGGTCTTTCGTGTGCCGCAAGGCGCGTCAAGGCCCGGAGGAACCAGCCGCTACAATGGGTCGATCATATCCTTATGGCTATATCCATGTCTGCTCCCGTCTCTTGCGGCGCCCGTTGGGGCGCCATCGTGTTGATCGGTGCCAGCCTGTCCGCCTGCGGCAGCTTTGACAGCGCCAGCAACCGGGTGGCCAGCATGGTGACTCCGTACAAGGTGGACGTGGTCCAGGGCAACTTCGTGTCGCGGGAGCAGGTCGAGGCGCTGAAGCCCGGCATGGGCCGGCAGCAGGTTCGGGAAGTCCTGGGCACGCCGCTCACGACCAGTCTGTTCCATGCCGACCGCTGGGAGTACGTCTTCACGCTCAAGCGCCCCGACGTGGAGATCCAGACCCGCAAGCTGACCGTGTTCTTCAAGGGCGATCAGCTCGACCGCTACGAAGGCGACGAGATGCCCACCGAGTCCGAGTTCGTGGCGACCCTGGGATCCAAAGCCACCAAGAACAAGGTGCCGCAGCTGGAAGCCACCGAGGCGCAGCTCGCCAAGTTTCCCAAGCCCGCGCCGGTGAAGGATTCCGAAGCCGACGCCCCCACGGCACCGCTGCCCTCCAGCTACCCTCCGCTGGAATCCTCCGCCCGTTGATGCCCGCTGCCGGGCCGCCTGCGCCCGGTACGGCCCGCCCCACCTTGTCTGCCTTCCTGAATCCATGACCGCTGCTGCTTCTTCCGCACCCTGCCGCGTGGCCGTCGCCGGCGCCTCCGGCCGCATGGGCCACATGCTGATCGAGGCGTTGCGCGCCACGGACGACTGCGTGCTGGCCGGCGCGCTGGACCAGCCTTCCAGCCCGGGCATCGGCCTCGATGCCTCCGCGTTCCTGGGGCACGCCAGCGGCGTGACCATCACCTCCGACCTGCGCGAGGGGCTGAAGAACGCCGAGGTGCTGATCGACTTCACCCGTCCCGAAGGCACCCTGGCCCATCTGGCCGTCTGCGCGGAACTGGGCGTGAAAGTCGTCATCGGCACCACCGGCTTCTCCGATGCGCAGAAGGCCGAGATCGCCCGATACGCCGAGAAGACTGCGGTGGTCTTCGCGCCCAACATGAGCGTGGGGGTGAACGTCACCTTCAAGCTGCTGCAAATGGCCGCCAAGGCTTTGTCCACCGGCTACGACATCGAGATCCTGGAGGCGCACCACCGGCACAAGGTGGATGCGCCGTCCGGCACGGCGCTCAAGATGGGCGAGGTGATTGCCGAGGCCCTGGGCCGCGATCTGAAGGAATGCGCCGTGTACGCCCGCGAAGGCGTCACCGGCGAGCGCGATCCTTCTTCCATCGGCTTTGCCGCCATCCGTGGCGGCGACATCGTGGGCGACCACACGGTGCTGTTTGCGGGGACCGGCGAGCGCATCGAGATCTCGCACAAGGCGTCCAGCCGTGCGGGCTACGCGCAGGGCAGCCTGCGCGCGGTGCGCTTCCTGGCGGCGCAACGCACGGGCCTGTTCGACATGTTCGACGTGCTCGGCCTCAACGACTGACGGTACGTCAGCAGTCCATGGACAGCCTCCACTGGTTGCGGCAAGGCGATGCCGTCACGCAGGGCACGGCCCTGGTGCTGCTGGGGATGTCGGTGGCCAGCTGGGTCGTGGTGTTCTGGAAACTGCGCTTCCTGCGCCAGGCCACCGTGGACTTGGCCCGCTGCACGGCGGCCTTTTGGCAGGCACCCTCGCTGCAGGAGGCACAGGACCGCCTAGCCGCCTTTGACCGCCAGGGCGTGGTGACGCCGCTAGTGGCCGCGGTGCGCCCCGTGGTGGATGCCGCCGGCGGCGGCACCCTCGCCACGCGGGGCGGACTGTCGCAGCAACTCACCCGGGCCTTGCGCGATGCGCTGCATCGCTCCGTCGGCAGATTGCATTTCGGCCAGGTGTTGCTGGCCACGGTGGGGTCCACGGCGCCTTTCGTCGGGCTGCTGGGCACCGTATGGGGCATTTACCATGCCCTCACCGCCATGGCCGGCGCCGGTCAGATCTCCATCGACCGCGTGGCCGGTCCGGTGGGCGAGGCCCTGATCATGACCGCCGCGGGGCTGGCCGTGGCCTTGCCGGCCGTGCTGGCCTACAACGTGTTCGGCCGCTTCATCGGCCGGGTCGAGGCGGAGCTGGAAGGCTTCGCCCGGGATGTGCGCGACATGCTGCTCGACGATGCCGGCGTGGCGCCGGCCGCGCGTGCCGCCGACTGACGGCGCATCTTTTTCGCAGGCAGCCGTCCCATGGCATTCGGCCGACTCGAACGTACCTCCGGGCCTCGGCCCTTCAGCGACATCAACGTGACGCCGTTGGTCGATGTAATGCTGGTGCTGGTGGTCATCTTCATCCTCACGGCGCCCCTGCTGTCCAGTGCGATCCGGCTGGACCTGCCGCAGGCTGCGGGCACCGCGCCGGGTGCTCCGGTGCAGCCCGTCCGGCTGGCGCTGGACCGCGCGGGCCAAGCCTACCTCGACGACGAACCGCTGCCGGACGACGCGCTCGCCCGACGGCTGGCGCAGGCGGCGCAGCAGCGCCCCGATGCCGAGGTGCAGTTGCGCGCGGACGCGGCCGTGCCTTATGGCCGCGTGGTCGAAGTGATGGGCGCGGCGCAGGCTGCAGGGCTGCGCCGCATCGGCTTCGTGGCCGAGCCGTCGGATCGCGCGAACGCTCGTTGAGGCCCGCAGCCCGTCCGCGGGCCTTGCACAACCCCGGCGTCGTCGCCGCCGCCGCTCAGGACGCCAGGCTTTCCGGAACAGCAAGACCCGCGCGCAGCCCCAGCAGGCCTTCGCGGATATCGTTGCCGGACGGGCTCTGGTATGCCCGCAGACCAAACTCCGGCAGGATCGCCAGCAGGTGGTCGAAGATGTCGCCCTGGATGGCCTCGTACTCCACCCACGCCGTCGTCGCGGTGAAGCAGTACAGCTCCACCGGGGCGCCCTCGGGCGTGGGCTCCAGGGTGCGCACCATCAGCGCCATCTCCTGGTGGATGCCGGGGTGGGCGCGCAGGTAGGCATCCACATAGGCGCGGAAGGTGCCGATGTTGGTCAGGCGCCGCTGGTTGGCCGGCTCGGCCGCCTGTGGGCCCAGTCGCATCTCCAAAGCGGCATGTGTCTGCGTGATGTCCCGGCGCTTGCCTTCCAGGTACGGCTGCAGCAGCGCGATGCGGGACAGGCGGTCCACCTCCGCGGCTTCCAGGAAATGGACGGAGGCCGTATCCAGCCGCAGCGTGCGCTTGATGCGCCGCCCGCCCGAGCCGAACATGCCGCGCCAGTTGCGGTAGCTCTCGGACATCAGGCGCCAGGTCGGCACGGTGGTGATGGTCTTGTCCCAGTTCTGCACCTTCACCGTGTGCAGCGCGATGTCGATCACGAAGCCGTCCGCGCCCACCTGCGGCATCTCGATCCAGTCGCCCACGCGCAGCATGTCGTTGGTGGACAGCAGCAGGCCGGCGGTGAAGGACAGCAGCGTGTCCTTGAACACCAGCATGAGCACCGCGGACATGGCGCCCAGGCCGGACAGCAGGATCAGCGGAGACCGATCCACCAGCGCGGCCACGATCACGATGGCGCCCACCAGGCCGAGCAGCAGCTTGCCCAGCTGCACGTAGCTCTTGATGGAGCGCCCGGTCGGCTGCTGCGCCGCCTCCTCGCGCTGCTGCTGCTCCAGCGCGGCGTCGAGCAACGCGTGGAGCGTGCGCACCGCATGCAGCACGGTCAGGGCCACCGCGACGTTGCGGATCACCTCGGCGGCGGCGCCCGGCAGGTGCGGTACGGCGGCGATCCCGATCTGGACGGCGAGCGACGGCACGATCTGCGCGGCCCGGCGCAGCACCTTGGGGTGCAGCAGCACACGGGCCCAGCGTGTCGGGGCGCTGCCTTGTTGGGGGCCGCGCAGGCGGCACAGCAGGCTTTGCGCGATGGCGCGCGCCAGGAGCGCCACCAGCGCCAGCACGGCGAGCCCGCAGGCGGTCTGGACCCACGGGTCCCAATCGGAAGGCAACGGCAGAACCACGGAAAGGCATCCTTTCAGTCAAGAGAAAAGGGTAGGAGGGAGGCGGGCAACCGCACAGTGGATTCACGCCGCGGGCAGGCCGGGGCGGGGGGAGCCCCACGGCGCGCGATGGCGCCGGTCATGGGAGCGGCCCGCTGCCCAGAGGTTCCCTGGCGGCGCACCGAGGGCGCCGCCTGCCCTGCGGACGCGCTGACGGCGCAGGGCGTAGCCGCGGCGGCATGCATCCCGCCTAAAATCGCCGCTGACCCGTAGACACCCATCGGGGCCGCATCCGCGCGGCCCGTCCATCCATGCAAGACAAATACATCCACTCCGAAGTCGAGCGCGCCGCCCACAGCCATTGGGCGGCTGCCGATGCCTACCGTGTGAACGAGGACGCGCGCGACGCGCGGGGTGAGCCCAAGAAGAAGTTCTACGCCTGCTCCATGCTGCCCTACCCCAGCGGCAAGCTGCACATGGGACACGTGCGCAACTACACGATCAACGACATGCTCACGCGCTACCTGCGCATGAACGGCCACAACGTGCTGATGCCCATGGGCTGGGACGCCTTCGGCCTGCCGGCCGAGAACGCCGCGCTGAAGAACGGCGTGCCGCCTGCGAAGTGGACGTACGAGAACATCGCGTACATGAAGAAGCAGATGCAGGCCATGGGCCTGGCCATCGACTGGAGCCGTGAGGTCGCCACCTGCGACCCCGAGTACTACCAATGGAACCAGTGGCTGTTCCTCAAGATGCTGGAGAAGGGCATCGCCTACCGCAAGACCCAGGTCGTGAACTGGGATCCGGTGGACCAGACCGTGCTGGCCAACGAGCAGGTCATCGACGGCAAGGGCTGGCGCACGGGCGCCGTGGTCGAGAAGCGCGAGATCCCCGGCTACTACCTCAAGATCACCGACTACGCCGAAGAGCTGCTCGACTTCGTGACCGGCGACAAGCTGCCCGGCTGGCCGGAGCGCGTCAAGCTGATGCAGGAGAACTGGATCGGCAAGAGCGAAGGCGTGCGCTTTGCCTTCACCCACGACATCCAGGGCGATGACGGCAAGCTGATCGGCGACGGCAGGATGTACGTGTTCACCACGCGCGCCGACACCATCATGGGCGTGACCTTCTGCGCCGTGGCGCCCGAGCACCCGCTGGCTGCGCACGCTGCGCGCAGCAACCCCGAGCTGGCTGCCTTCATCGAGGAATGCAAGACCGGCGGCACCACCGAGGCCGAGCTGGCCACGCAGGAAAAGAAGGGCATGCGCACGGGCCTGACCGTGACCCATCCGCTCACCGAAGAACCGGTGGAGGTGTGGGTGGGCAACTACGTGCTGATGGGCTATGGCGACGGCGCCGTGATGGGTGTGCCGGCGCACGACGAGCGTGACTTCGCCTTCGCGCTCAAGTACGGCCTGGAGATCAAGCAGGTGGTGCTGGTCGACGGCGAGACCTTCGACTACCACCGCTGGCAGGACTGGTACGGCGACAAGGTCCAGGGCGTCACCATCAACTCCGACAATTTCAGCGGCCTGTCATACAAGGAAGCCGTGGCCGCCGTGGCCCATGCGCTGCACGAGAAGGGCCTGGGCGAACTCAAGACCACCTGGCGCCTGCGCGACTGGGGCGTCAGCCGCCAGCGCTACTGGGGCACGCCGATCCCCATCATCCATTGCGACGAGCACGGCGCCGTGCCGGTCCCCGAGAAGGATCTGCCCGTGGTGCTGCCGCAGGACTGCATCCCCGACGGCTCGGGCAACCCGCTGCACAAGCACGAGGGCTTCCATGCCGGCGTGACCTGCCCGGTCTGCGGCAAGGCCGCGCGCCGCGAAACCGACACCATGGACACCTTCGTGGATTCGTCGTGGTACTTCATGCGCTACTGCGACCCGAAGAACAGCGAGGCCATGGTGGCCGAAGGCGCCAAGTACTGGATGCCGATGGACCAGTACATCGGCGGCATCGAGCACGCCATCCTGCACCTGCTGTACGCGCGCTTCTGGACCAAGGTCATGCGCGACCTGGGGCTGGTGGCCGTGGACGAGCCTTTCACCAAGCTGCTCACCCAGGGCATGGTGCTCAACCACATCTACAGCCGCCGCACCGCCAAGGGCGGCAAGGATTACTTCTGGCCGCACGATGTGGAGCATGTGCTCGATGAAGGCGGCAAGATCATCGGCGCCAAGCTCAAGAACGAGGCCACGAGCGGCGACGGCCTGCTGCCCGTGGGCACGCCCATCGACTACGAGGGCGTGGGCACCATGTCCAAGTCCAAGAACAACGGCGTCGATCCGCAGGACCTGATCGAGAAGTACGGCGCCGACACGGCCCGCCTGTACACCATGTTCACCGCCCCGCCCGAGGCCACGCTGGAATGGAACGACGCGGCGGTGGAAGGCAGCTACCGCTTTCTGCGCCGCGTGTGGAACTTCGGCGTCAAGCTGTCCGCTATGGATATGGGAGCGGCTACCGCAAGCGTGGCAAGCGCCGGCAGCCTGAAGGACGTGGAGTTCAGCAAGGAGGCCAAGGCCCTGCGGCTGGAGATCCACACCGTGCTCAAGCAGGTGGACTACGACTACCAGCGCATGCAGTACAACACCGTGGTGTCCGGCGCGATGAAGATGATCAACGCGCTGGAAGACTTCAAGGCGACGGACAGCGCGGGCGCGCAGGTCGCACTGATCGAAGGCTTCGGCATCCTGCTGCGGGCGCTGTACCCGGCCACGCCGCACATCGCGCACAGCCTGTGGAACGGGCTGGGCTATGCCGGCGCGCTCGGTGATCTGCTGGACGCTCCCTGGCCCCAGGTGGATGCCGCGGCGTTGGTGCAGGACGAGCTGCAGCTGATGCTGCAGGTCAACGGCAAGCTGCGCGGCGCCATCCTGGTGCCCGCCTCGGCCGACAAGGCCGAGATCGAGCGCATCGCGCTGGCCAGCCCCGACTTCCAGGCCTTCGCCAACGGCGCGGCGCCCAAGAAGGTCATCGTGGTGCCGGGCCGGCTGGTGAACGTCGTCGTCTGACCGTGGCCCGTCTACCAAACCCGTCCGGCCACCGCCACCAGGAACCGTCCATGCACAAACGCACCCTTCTGATCGCGCTGGCCGCCACGCCGTTGGCCGCCTGCGGCTTCCGCCTGCGTGGCGCGCCGGAATTCGGTTTCGCCACGCTGTACGTGCCCGGCACGTCGGCCTTCGTGCGCGAACTGCGCCGACAACTGCAAGCCTCCGGCGGCAAGCTGACGGTTCTGACCGAGCCCGCGCAGCAAGCGCAGGCCGAGGCCACCGTCGATATCCTCTCCGAGCGGCAGGAGCGCGTGGTGGTAGGCCAGAACGCATCCGGTCAGGTACGCGAGCTGCAACTGCGCCTGCGCGTGCGCTTCCGCCTGCGCGGTCCGCAGGGGGACGAATGGATTCCCGACACAGAACTCCTCCAGCAACGCGACATCACCTACAACGAAACCATCGCGCTGTCCAAAGAGGGTGAAGAGGCCATGCTCTTCCGGGACATGCAGAGCGACCTGGTGATGCAGCTCATGCGGCGACTCGCCGCTATCAAGCCGCCGGCACGGCCTTGAGAGGGGCGTCCGCGCTGGAGACGGTGCATTCCTGTTTTGATAGCTGCAGACGCTTGATGCATAAGCGCTGATGGCTTTTTTGCCTCACCACCCATGCAACTTGCACTGAACCAGCTGCCGGCCCAATTGAGCAAGGGCGTGCGGTCGCTCTACACCCTGCACGGCGACGAGCCGCTGCTGCAGCAGGAGGCGGCCGACGCCATCCGCGCCGCGGCGCGCGCGCAGGGCTACACCGAGCGCAGCAGCTACACGGTGGCGGGGGCGCACTTCGACTGGAGCGCCGTGCTGGCCGCCGGCGGCTCGCTGTCCCTTTTCGCCGACAAACAGATCGTCGAGATCCGCATTCCCTCGGGCAAGCCGGGCAAGGACGGCAGCGTCGCCCTGCAGCAGATCGCCGAAAGCGCGCAGGGCAACGACAGCACGCTCACCCTGGTGATGCTGCCGCGCCTGGACAAGGCGACCCGCACCGGCGCCTGGTTCAGCGCGCTGGACGGCCACGGTGTCAGCGTGCAGATCGACCCGGTGGAGCGCGGCGCGCTGCCGCAATGGATCGCCCAGCGCCTGGGCGCGCAGGGCCAGCGCGTGGCGCCGGGCGAAGAAGGCCAGCGCACGCTGCAGTTCTTTGCCGACCGCGTGGAAGGCAACCTGCTGGCCGCGCACCAGGAGATCCAGAAACTCGCGCTGCTGCACCCGCCGGGCGAGCTGTCGTGGAGCCAAGTCGAATCCGCCGTGCTCAACGTGGCGCGCTACGACGTGTTCAAGCTGTCCGAGGCGGTGCTCTCCGGCCAGGTGCTGCGCGTGCAGCGCATGCTCGACGGCCTGCAGGCCGAAGGCGAGGCCGAGGTGCTGGTGCACTGGGCGCTGGCCGAGGACATCCGCGCACTGAAGCGCGTGAAGGACGCCATGAACGCCGGCAAGCCCCTGCCCATGGCCCTGCGCGAGAACCGCGTCTGGGGCCCCAAGGAACGGCTGTTCGAGCGCGTGCTGCCGCGCCTGAACGACGCCACCGCGGCGCGCCTGCTGCAGTCCGCCCACACGGTGGACGGCATCGTCAAAGGCCTCAAGGTCCCCGACTGGCCGGCCGACGGCTGGCAGGCCCTGCAGCGGCTGGCGCTGCAGCTGTGCAAGGCCTGCGTGGCCCGGTGAGCCGCCCCCCGCCGCGCACGCTGCGCGCCCCACAGCACGATACCGACAACGGCTGGTCCGCCATCCTGCCGGCACGCACGCCGCGCCATGCCTTGGCGGGCGACGTCCGCGCCGACTGGCTGGTGCTGGGCGCGGGCTACGCCGGCCTGGCGGCGGCGCGGCGCCTGGCCGAGCTGCGCCCGCACGCGCACATCGCGCTGGTGGAGGCGGGCACCGTGGGCGACAACGCCTCGGGCCGCAATTCCGGCTTCGCCATCGACGTGCCGCACAACGTCGGCAGCTCGATGGAGGAACTGCGCCAGGCCGCGCATTACCAGCGCCTGCTGGACGCCGGCATGGCCGACCTGGAGCGGCTGGTGGCCGCGCACGCCACCGACTGCCAGTGGCGGCGTGCCGGCAAGTACCACTGCGCCGTCTCGCCCGCGGCAGAACGCACGCTGGCGCACCATGTCGAAGCACTGCGCCGGCACGGCCAGCCGCAGGAGCTTCTCGACCGCAGCGGCCTGGCGGCGCGGCTGGGCACGGACTACTTTCGGGTCGGCCTTTACACGCCGGGCACGGTGCTGCTGAACCCCGCCGCGCTGTGCCGCGGGCTGGCGGATGCGCTGCCGGGCAGCGTCACGCTGTACGAGCGCTCGCCGGTGGCGTCCCTCGACCTGTCCGGCAACCATGTGGTGGCGCGCACGGCGGGCGGCAGCGTCACCGCGCCGCAACTGCTGCTGGCCACGAACGGCTTCGCGCAGCAGCTGGGGCTGTTCCGCGGCGAGACCTTTCCGCTCGCCACCTTTGCATCGCTCACCGAGCCGCTCACGCCCGCGCAGCGCGCGCGGCTCGGAGCGCCTGCGGGCTGGGGCGTGACGCCGGTGAACGCCATCACCGGCGCCACGCTGCGCTACACGGACGACCACCGCATCCTGGTACGCCAGGGCGTGGAATATGCGTCTGGCTTCCGCGTGCCGGCGACCGTGCGCGAGCGGGTGCGGCGCACGCACGCGGCCGTGTTCGCTGCGCGCTTTCCGTCACTGGCCGACGAGGTGCCACTGGCGCACTTCTGGGAGGGGGCCATCGCCATGACGCGCAATGGCGCGCCGCGCTGGGGACGCTTTGCGCCGCAGGTGCACGGCGTGGCCGGCTGCAACGGGGCCGGCGTGGTCAAGCACACGGTACTGGGCGCGCTGGCGGCCGACCTGGCGCTGGGCCAGGACCATCCGCTGATCGCCGATGCCCTGGCCGTGGGCCGCCCCACGCGCATGCCGCCGGAGCCTTTCAGGGGCCTGGGCGTGCGGGCCTACCTCGCCAAGGAAAAGTGGGCGGGGCGGGCGGAGTCGTAGCGCGCGTCAGCCCTGCGGCGGCAGAGCGGCCCCCGCCTTGTCGAGCCACATTTGCAGGCTGTCGATCAGGTCCTTCTGGCTGAAGGAGCAGCTCTCTTCGGAAAACAGCGCGCCGGACTCCAGCCGGTCGAGCAGGCCATGCAGCACCTCGGCGTAGCGGGCGGGCAGCGCGGCCAGCAGGGGGGCGGTGTCCCGGGCGCGGGCACTGAAGGCATGGGCGGTGAGTTCGCCTCGGCGCAGGCGCGCCAGATCGGCATGCAGCGACGGCAGGGCATCGGTGGCAGAGAGGGGCATGGCAGGGCGGGAGGGGCCGTGGAGGAAGTCGCCAAGCGTAACGCCCTCGCGGTCTGCAGGATTTTCGAGGTGTTTTGGGCTTGCACGCCAGACAGGTAAAGCGCCAGCAGCTATGAATACAGAAGCAAGCCCTGCCGGGCTGGAGGCCGGATCGGCCCAAGGCGGCGCGGGACAGGGCATCTGCGCCACAATCGGGCCCCATGAACGCGCTCAACATCGCCGAATACACCCAGACGCTTGGCTTGCAGGCAAAAACGGCCTCTGCGCAGGTGGCGCGGGCGCCGGCAGCTATCAAAAACAAAGCGCTGCTGGCCCTGGCCCGCCTGCTGCGCGAGAACGTGCAAGCCCTGCAGGCCGACAACGCCAAGGATCTGGAACGCGCCGTGGCGAACGGCCTGTCCGATCCCATGGTGGACCGCCTGCGCCTGACCCCCAAGGTGCTGGAAACCTGCGCCCTGGGCTGCGAGCAGCTGGCCGCCATGCCGGACATCATCGGCGAGATCATCGGCATGAAGCAGCAGCCCAGCGGCATCCGCGTGGGGCAGATGCGCGTGCCGATCGGCGTGTTCGGCATGGTCTACGAGAGCCGGCCCAACGTGACCATCGAGGCTGCCAGCCTGAGCATCAAGAGCGGCAACGCCTGCATCCTGCGCGGCGGCTCCGAGGCCATCGACTCCAACAAGGCGCTGGCCCGCCTGGTGCAGCAGGCCCTGGCCGAGGCCGGCCTGCCCGAAGACGCTGTGCAACTGGTGCAGACCACCGACCGCGAGGCCGTGGGCCAGCTGATCGCCATGCCGCAGTACGTGGATGTGATCATTCCGCGCGGCGGCAAGGGCCTGATCGAGCGCATCAGCCGCGAGGCCAAGGTGCCCGTCATCAAGCACCTGGACGGCAACTGCCACACCTACGTGGACTCGCCCGTGGACGTGGCCATGGCCGTGAAGGTGGCCGACAACGCCAAGACGAACAAGTACAGCCCCTGCAACGCCAGCGAAGGCCTGCTGGTGGCGCGGGGTGTGGCGGCCGAGTTCCTGCCGCAGATCGGCGTGGTGTACGCCGCCAAGGGCGTGGAGATGCGCGGCTGCCCCGAGTCGGTGGCGCTGCTGGCGGACGTGCCCGGCGCGCTGGTCGTGCCCGCCACCGAGCAGGACTGGAGCGAGGAATACCTGGCGCCCATCATCAGCATCAAGGTGGTGGACGGCATCGACGAAGCCATCGCGCACATCAACCGCTATTCGAGCCACCACACCGACGCGATCCTCACGCGCGACCACATGCACGCGCAGCGCTTTCTGCGCGAGGTGGATTCCGCCAGCGTGATGGTCAACGCCAGCACCCGCTTTGCGGACGGCTTCGAGTACGGCCTGGGCGCCGAGATCGGCATCAGCACCGACAAATTCCACGCCCGCGGCCCGGTGGGCATCGAGGGGCTCACCTCCCTCAAGTACGTGGTGCTGGGGGACGGCGAGATCCGCGCGTGATCGCGTCACTCCTGTTTCGATAGCTGACTGCGCTTGTCCCTGTTGGGCTAGAGGCCGATTTCACCATGAAGATCATCATCCTCGGCGCCGGGCGCGTGGGCTACAGCGTGGCCGACAGCCTGGTGTCCGAGAAGAACGACATCACCGTCATCGACACCGACGCCGAGCGCCTGCGCGACCTGGAGGCACGGTTCGACCTGCGGGGCGTGGTGGGCAACGGCATCGACCCGGCCGTGCTGGCCGAGGCCGGGGCGCGCGACACCGACCTGCTGATCGCCTGCGCCGCGCAGGACGAGACCAACTTGGTCTGCTGCAAGGTGGCGCAGCTGCTGTTCAGCATCCCCACCCGCATCGCCCGCGTGCGCTCCTCCGGCTTCGACCTGGAAGAGCACAGCGCGCTGCTGGGCAAGGACGGCTTCGGCGTGGACCGCATCATCTGCCCCGAGGAATCGCTCACGCGCTACATCGGCAAGCTGGTGGAATACCCCGAAGCGCTGCAGGTGCGCCTGTTCGCGGGCGGGCGGGCCTGCCTGGTCTCGGTGCGCGCGCGCTCTGGTGCGCCCATGGTGGGCATGCGCATCGCCACCATGCGCGAGACGGCCCCCGACGTGGCCATGCGCATCGTGGCCATCTACCGGCGCTTTCCCGAGGAGCCCGACCGGTTCATCGCCTGCGACGGCAACACCCGTGTGGAGCCGGGCGACGAGGTGTTCGTGCTGTCGGCGCGCGAGCAGATCCCGCAGGTGCTGTCGGCCCTGCACCGCCGCGAGGGGCAGCCCGCGCGCCCGGTGCGCCGCATCATGATGGCCGGCGGCGGCCGCGTGGGCGAGCGGCTGGCGCGGCAGCTGTCGCAGCTGGGCGGTTTCAACGTGAAGATCATCGAGGAGAACGCCGAGCGCTGCGTGGCGCTGGCCTCGCGCCTGCCGTCCGACATCCTCGTGCTGCAGGGCGACACCACCGACGAGGACCTGCTGGGCGACGAGAACATCGAAGAGGTGGACCTGTTCCTGGCGCTCACCGATGACGACGAGGACAACATCATGGCCTGCCTGCTGGCCAAGCGCATGGGCGCCAGCCGCGTGCTGGCGCTCATCAACCGGCGCAGCTATGCCGACCTGATGCACGGCACGCAGATCGACATCGCCCTTTCGCCCGCGCAGGCCATGCTGGGCGAACTGTTGGCCTATGTGCGCCGCGGCGACGTGCAGGCCGTGCACAGCCTGCGCCGCGGCGTGGCCGAGGCGCTGGAGATCGTGGCGCGGGGCGACCGCAAGAGTTCGCGCGTGGTGGGCCGCAAGGTCAGCGAGATCCACCTGCCGGCCGAGGTGCACATGGGCCTGATCGTGCGCGGCCTGCCGCACGATGAAGGCTCCGACGGTGCGGCCAGCGCGGCCGCGGCCGCCGCGCCGGCGGGCGAGTCCGCCGTGGAGGTGATCATCCCGCGCAGCCACACGGTGATCGAGAGCAACGACCACGTGGTGTTCTTCCTGCCGCACAAGCGCCTGGTGCGCGAGGTGGAGAAGCTCTTCCGCGTGAGCGCCACGTTCTTCTGACCGGCCCGCGGCCGCGCAACCCTACTCTCCCTTCTTCCCTGGCAATTTCCATGGCCGACCTGCTTCCCGTATTGCGCGTCCTGGGCGTGTTGCTGGCGATGTTCGCCACCTCCATGGCCGTGCCGCTGGCGACCTCGTGGTACGCCGACGACGGGCTGTGGCCCGCCTACGTGTGGTCCATCGGCATCACCTGGGTGGTGAGCGGCGTGCTGTGGATCAACACCAACGCCTACCGGCGCGAGCTGCTGCCGCGCCACGGGGTGATGCTGGTGTCGATGGTCTGGGTGGTGCTGCCGCTGTTCGCCGCGCTGCCGCTGATGCTGGCCACACACCAGATCGGCCGGCCCCTGTCGTTCACGCACGCGTATTTCGAGGCCGTGTCGGGCCTCACCACCACCGGCGGGACGGTGATGACGCAGCTCGACCAGCTGCCGCTGTCCATCAACATGTGGCGCACCTTCATGCAGTGGATCGGCGGCATGGGCATCCTGATCCTGGCCGTGGCCGTGCTGCCGCTGCTGGGCGTGGGCGGCAGCCAGCTGTTCAAGGCCGAGGCGGCGGGCCCGGTCAAGGACACCAAGCTCACCCCGCGCATGACCGAGACGGCCAAGGGCCTGTGGGGCGTCTATGCGCTGTTCTCCGTGGCCTGCGCGCTGGCCTATTGGCTGGGCGGCATGACGCCCGAGGATGCGCTGATGCACATGTTCGCCACGGTGAGCCTGGGCGGGCTGTCGTCGCACGACCTGAGCTTTGCGTACTTCCATTCGCCCGTGCTGGAGGCCATCGCCGTCGTCTTCATGCTGTTCGCCAGCTGCAACTTCGCGCTGTACTTCGTGGCCATGCGCAAGCGCCATCTGCGCGGCTTCTGGCGAGACCCGGAGATGCGCGCCACCATGGCCGCGCTGCTGGGTGGCGGCCTGCTGGTGGCGCTGCTGCTGTGGCTCAAGGACGTGTACGCGCTGGGCGACGCGCTGCGCTACGGCATGTTCCACGTCGTGTCGGTGGCCACCACCACCGGCTTCGTCACCACCGACTACCTGGCCTGGCCGGCGTTCGCGCCCATCTTCATGCTGCTGCTGTCGGGGGTGGCCACCAGCGCCGGCTCCACGGGAGGCGGGATCAAGATGGTGCGCATGCTCATCCTGCTCAAGCAGGCGCGCCGCGAGATGACGCGCATCGTGCACCCGCGCGCCGTGCAGCCGGTGCGGCTGGGCAATGCCGTCGTGGACCACCGCATGATCTTCTCGGTGCTGGCCTTCATGCTGGTGTACGGCGCCACCGTCATCGTGCTGAGCATGGTGCTGCTGCTCACCGACCTGGACCCGGTCACCGCCTTCTCGGCCATCCTGGCCAGCGTGCACTGCATGGGGCCGGGCCTGGGTCAGCTCGGGCCCGCGTCGTCCTACGCCGTGCTCACCGATTTCCAGCTCTGGGTCTGCAACCTGGCGATGCTGCTGGGCCGGCTGGAGATCCTGAGCTTCATGGCGCTGCTGACACCGGCTTTCTGGCGGCGCTGAGGCGGGGCAGGGGAGGGCGATCGGGCGGGGAGGTGGGCGAGGGCGCACGGGCTTGCGGATTACGTCTGCGCCCCCATGTCCTCCCTACAATTCAAGGCTACGTCCCCCGATTTCCCGCTTTCCCCCGAGGGCTCCCATGGTTCCGCATCTCATCACCGCCCTCACGGGGCCCATCAACGAGCTCGAGCAGCGCATCCTCGACTCCATGCCGGCCATCGAGCGCTGGTTCCGCCTGGAGTGGATGGAGCACACGCCGCCGTTCTATACGTCGGTGGACATCCGCAATGCGGGCTTCAAGCTCGCGCCGGTCGATACGAACCTGTTTCCCGGCGGCTGGAACAACCTCACCACCGAGATGCTCCCGCTGGCCGTGCAGGCCGCCATGGCCGCGATCGAGAAAATCTGCCCCGAGGCGCGCAACCTGCTGATCATTCCGGAGAACCACTCGCGCAACACGTTCTATCTGTCGAACGTGGTGCAGCTGCAGCGCATCTTCAACATGGCAGGCCTGAACGTGCGCGTGGGCTCCATCAGCCCGGAGATCAAGAAGACCACCACGGTCACGCTGCCCAACGGCGACACCGTGACCCTGGAACCGGTGATCCGCTCCAAGCACCGCCTGGGGCTGAAGAACTTCGATCCCTGCACGATCCTGCTCAACAACGACCTGTCGGCCGGCCCGCCGGGCATCCTGGAAGACCTGCACGAGCAGTATCTGTTGCCGCCGCTGCACGCCGGCTGGAGCGTGCGCCGCAAGAGCCGCCACTTCAAGAGCTATGAAGAGGTGTCCAAGCGCTTCGGCAAGCTGCTGGGCATCGATCCCTGGCTCATCAACCCGCTGTTCAGCACCGCGGAGGGGCTGGACTTCACCGAGGGCACGGGCATGGAGCATCTGCGCAGCGCCGTGGATGCGCAGCTCACCAAGGTGCGCCGCAAGTACAAGGAATACGGCATCAACGAGAAGCCCTTCGTCATCGTCAAGCCGGACCACGGCACCTACGGCATGGGCGTGATGACGGTGCGCGACGTGAAGGACCTGGACGCGCTCAACCGCAAGACCAAGAACAAGATGGCCATCATCAAGGATGGCCAGCAGGTCCACGACGTGATCATCCAGGAGGGCGTGCTCACCCAGGAGCGCGTGCACGAGGCCGTGGCCGAACCCGTGGTCTACATGATGGACCGCTACGTGGTGGGCGGCTTCTACCGCATGCATGCCGAGCGCGGTATCGACGAGAACCTGAACGCGCCCGGTGCCAGCTTCGTGCCTCTGGCTTTCGAGCACAGCACGCACCTGCCGCAGCCCGGCGCCCGGCCCGGCGCCAGCGCGCCCAACCGCTTCTACATGTACGGCGTGGTCGCCCGCCTGGCCATGCTGGCCGCCAGCTACGAGCTGGAAGCCACGGACCCCGAGGCCGAGGTCT
The DNA here is from genome assembly GCF_031453675.1 of Paracidovorax wautersii. Classification (NCBI taxonomy): domain Bacteria; kingdom Pseudomonadati; phylum Pseudomonadota; class Betaproteobacteria; order Burkholderiales; family Comamonadaceae; genus Paracidovorax; species Paracidovorax wautersii. The sequence goes on from NZ_JAVIZX010000001.1 coordinate 1,813,367, forward strand.
ACGACTGAGCGGTCGATCGGCCGGCGCGGTGCGTGCGCGCCCTGCCTGCCACTGGCGCGCCCGCCACGCCAGAGGCCAGTTGTTGCGTTGCAACAAGGCGGGCGGCCCGTAGCTGAGGCAGGGCGGGCGGCGCACAATAGCGGTCCCGCAAGAATCCGACCCCGCGCAGGCACCGCGCCGGGGCGCTCCGCATAGTGTCAAGCTCCAAATCCTCGCTCGCAGCGCTCACGCTGGGTGCCATCGGTGTCGTGTACGGCGACATCGGAACCAGCGTCCTGTACGCGGTCAAAGAGATTTTCGGCTCGGGCCATGTGCCCTTCACGCCGGGCAACATCTACGGGGTGCTGTCCATCCTGTTCTGGACGCTGACGGTCATCGTCTCCCTCAAGTACGTGGTCCTGGTGCTGCGGGCCGACAACCACGGAGAGGGCGGGCTGGTGGCCATGTTGGCGCTCGCTTCGCAGGCGGTGAAGGACAAGCCCCGCCTGCGCAAGGCGCTGCTGGCCGTGGGCATCTTCGGCACCTGCCTGTTCTATGGCGACGGCGTCATCACGCCGGCCATTTCGGTGCTGTCCGCCGTCGAGGGGCTGGAGGTGGTGTCGCCCCATTTCCGCAAGGCGGTCATTCCGCTCACGCTGGCGGTGCTGTTCTGCCTGTTTGCCGTGCAAAAGCGCGGCACGGCGGGGATCGGGCGCTATTTCGGGCCGATCACCCTGCTCTGGTTCCTGACCCTGGCCGCGCTCGGCGTCCCGCACATCGTCGGCCACCCCGAGATCCTCGGTGCCTTAAGCCCGCACCACGCGCTGGGCTTCATCTGGAACAACCCGGGCATCAGCTTCATCATCCTGGGCGCGGTGGTGCTTTGCGTGACCGGGGCCGAGGCGCTCTATGCCGACCTGGGCCACTTCGGCAAGAAGCCCATCCGCCTGGCCTGGTTCAGCGTGGCGATGCCGGCGCTCACGATCAACTACTTCGGCCAGGGCGCGCTGCTGCTGGCCGAGCCCGAGGCCGTCAAGAACCCGTTCTACATGATGGCCCCCGACTGGGCGCTGATCCCCCTGGTGGTCATGGCGACGATGGCGACGGTCATCGCCTCGCAGGCGCTGATCACCGGCGCCTTCAGCGTGACCAAGCAGGTCATCCAGCTGGGCTATCTGCCGCGCCTGAACATCCTGCACACCAGCGTGCGCGACACCGGCCAGATCTACATGCCCTTCGTGAACTGGGTGCTGTTCGTCGCCATCGTGCTGGCGGTGGTGATGTTCCGCTCCAGCAGCAACCTCGCAGCCGCGTACGGCATCGCCGTCACGCTGGACATGCTGATCACCACGGTGCTCACCTTCTTCGTGATCCGCTACGGCTGGGGCTATCCGCTGGCGCTGTGCCTCGGCGCCACCGGCTTCTTCTTCGTGGTGGACCTGGCCTTCTTCAGCTCCAACCTGCTCAAGCTGTTCGACGGCGGCTGGTTCCCGCTCATGATCGGCTGCATCGTCTTCACGCTGATGATGACCTGGAAGCGCGGCCGGGAGCTGCTCAACGACAAGCTGCGCGAGGAGGCCATCGACCTCAAGGACTTCCTCACCGCCGTGTTCATCAACCCGCCCACGCGGGTGGAGGGCACGGCCGTGTTCCTCACAGCCGACACCGGCTCGGTGCCCAACGCCCTGCTGCACAACCTGAAGCACAACAAGGTGCTGCACCAGCAGAACCTGTTCGTCACGGTGCGCAACCACCAGACGCCCTGGATCGGGCTGGACAAGCGCCTGCAGGTCGAGCCGCTGGGCAGCGACTGCTGGCAGGTGATCGTGCACTACGGCTTCAAGAACGACCCCGACCTGCCCCGGGCGCTGGAGCTCATGCGGGGCCGCGGCTGCGAGCTGGAGACCATGACGACCAGCTACTTCCTGTCGCGCGACGTCGTCATTCCCACCATCGGCAGCGGCATGGCGCCCTGGCGCGAAAAGCTCTTCGCCCAGATGCACCACAACGCCAGCGGCGCGGCGGGCTTCCTCAACCTGCCGAGTAACGCCGTGGTGGAGCTGGGCTCGAAGATCGAAATCTAGGCCGCGGGGCTGCCGGTCCTGCACGGGGGCTGCGTATGCCTGCAGTCGCTTGCCGCCGATGGAGTCCAGGGTTTGAGGTGTTTTTGGCATCTAGCCCAATATCCATAAGCGCAAGCAGCTATCAATTTTGAATATGACGTGGTGGGCGGTGCGCCCAGCGCGCCTGCTGCTGCGGGCAGAATGCGCGCCCATGCCGTTTTTCAAAGATCTGAGCCTGTCCACTGCGACCGCGGGCTTCGTTTCCGTTCTGGTGGGCTTCACCAGTTCCGTCGCCATCGTGTTCCAGGCGGCCCAGGCCTTCCATGCCACGCCGCAGCAGATCACGTCCTGGATGTGGGCGCTGGGGCTCGGCATGGGGCTGTGTTCCCTGGTTCCATCGCTCTGGCTGCGCCAGCCGGTGATGGTGGCCTGGTCCACCCCAGGCGCGGCGGTGCTGGCCACCGCCGGCCTGGCGGGTGGTTTCACCATGGGCGAGGCCATCGGCGCCTTCATGGCCTGTGCCGTGCTCATCACGCTGGCCGGTGCCACGGGCTGGTTCGAGCGGGTGATGAACCGCATCCCGGTGGAGATCGCCTCGGCCCTGCTGGCCGGCGTACTCACACGCTTCGGACTGCAGGCCTTCAACGCCGCCGAAACCGGCCTGAGCCTGATCCTGGTCATGCTCGCCGGCTATGTGCTGGCGCGGCGGTGGTTGCCCCGGTACGCCGTCGTGCTGACCTTGGCGCTGGGCATCGGCTGGACGGCGGCGCAGGGTCAGATGCAATGGGCGGCGGTGCACCTGGGGCTGGCCATGCCGGTGTTCACGGCACCCACCTTCAGCGTGGCAGCACTGGTCAGCCTGGCTTTGCCGCTCTTCGTGGTGACGATGGCGTCGCAGAACCTGCCGGGGGTGGCCGTCATGCGCGCGACCGGCTACCACCTCCCCGTGTCCAGGCTCATCACCATGACCGGAGTCGTTACCTTGGTGCTGGCACCCTTCGGCGCATTCGCCCTGAATTTCAGCGCCATCACCGCGGCCATCTGCATGGGACCGGAGGCCCATGAAGACCGCACTCGGCGCTACACCGCAGCGGCCGCCTGCGGCTTCTTCTATATAGGGATCGGCATCTTCGGTGCCGTCGTCACGGGGGTGCTGTCGGCTTTCCCGCGCGAACTCGTCGTGGGCATTGCAGGCCTGGCACTGCTGGGAACCATCGGCACGGCCCTGTCGACCGCGTTGCGCGCCGAGGCGCACCGCGAAGCGGCGCTCATCACCTTCCTGGTCACCTTGAGCGGCGTGGTGCTTGCAGGTGTGGGCTCGGCCTTCTGGGGCGTGGTCGCCGGCAGCATCGCGCTATTTGTGCAACAGTACGGGCGTCGGCCTGCGCAAAGCGCGTGAGGCCCCTCTCTTTACCGTGCTCTCCATGAATATCCTCTTCATCGCCGATCCCATCGAGCATTTCAAGATCTACAAGGACACCACCTTCGCCATGATGCGCGAGGCGCAGCGGCGCGGCCACACCATCGCTGTCTGCGAACCGCAGCACATCCACTGGCAGCGCGGTAGCAAGGTCATGGCCCGGGTGCGGGACATCACGCTGAGCGGCCAGCCCGATGAGTGGTTCACCGTCCAGGGCACCCGGCTTGTTCCCCTGGCGGAATTCGGTGCCGTGCTGATGCGCAAGGACCCGCCGTTCGACAGCGAGTACTTCTACGCCACCCATCTGCTGGAGCAGGCAGAGCGGGACGGCGCCCGCGTCTTCAACAAGCCCCGCTCGCTGCGTGACCACCCTGAAAAGCTCGCGATCATGGAATTTCCGCAGTTCATCGGCCCCACGCTGGTGACGCGAGACGCTGAAGACATCCGCCGCTTCCATGTGGAACACCGCGACATCATCCTCAAGCCCCTGGACGGCATGGGCGGCATGGGCATCTTCCGGGTCGGACCGGACGGCATGAACCTGGGCAGCATCATCGAGACGCTCAACAAGGGCGGCGCCGAAAGCGTGATGGTGCAGAAATTCCTCCCCGAAATCGCCGCAGGCGACAAACGCGTTCTGGTCATCGGCGGCAAGCCCGTGCCCTATAGCCT